>CAYOOD010000074.1:0-39315 GCA_964405435.1 uncultured bacterium | reverse complement strand
ATGTCGTTACCCTCGCCGCCGTCGATATTGTCGTTGCCGATACCGCCGTTGATGGAATCTGCGCCCGCGCCGCCCGTGATAACGTCGTCGCCGTCGCCGCCAGAGAGAATGTCGTTACCCTCGCCGCCGTCGATGGTGTCGTTATCGGCTCCGCCGTCGATATTGTCGTTGCCGATACCGCCGTTGATGGAATCTGCGCCCGCGCCGCCCGTGATAACGTCGTCGCCGTCGCCGCCAGAGAGAATGTCGTTACCCTCGCCGCCGTCGATGGTGTCGTTATCGGCTCCGCCGTCGATATTGTCGTTGCCGCCTTCTCCGGCTATCGAATCGTTACCCGCTTCTCCAGCAATCGTGTCGCTACCGGGAGTGCCGATTAAAGTATCGTTACTGTCGCTGTAGTTAACGGTGTTGTCGGTGCTGGTGGAGGCAGCGGAAGTGTTTCCTGCGGCATCGACGGCTGCTCCGGCGTTGACGGTGGCGATTACGGTGCCGTTTTGCGTCATGCCGGATACGGCAACGTTGTAGGTAATGTTGTCGGCAGTTGTGATGTTGGCTGTGGTTGCGCCAGCACTGCCGCTGATGGCGATGTCGGTAGAGTCAAATCCGGTGACTGCTTCGGAGAAGGTGACGGTAAAGTTTATTGGGGATGCAAAAATGGGATCTGCTTGTGCTGTGGCTTGTTCGATGGTGACGGTTGGGGCAATTGCATCGATAACAATTGCTTTATTTGCGCCGAGGGAATTGGCAGTACCGGGAGCTGGGAGGGTGAGGAGGGCATCAGTATCGGCAGCGTTTTTAATGGTGCCGCCGTTGAGGGTAAGGGCTGTGGTGGCGCTGTAGTCTAAATCGGCGGTGTTTTCTCCAGCCGCAATGGTGTAATTAAAGGTGAGTGTGTCGCTTCCCGTTCCTGTGGCGTAGGTGGCAACAGCTCCGGTATTTAAGGTGAGTTGTGGGGTGCCGGTGATGTTGACAATTTCTGAGAATGTGATGGTGATGGGAATGACTGTACCTACACCATAAATCCCGTCTGTTTGCGGTGAGGTAATGTTGGTGACGCTGGTAACGGGGTTGACGACAATTGTGGCGGTGTCGGTAGCAGTGCTGAAGGTGCTGGAAGCGCCGTTTGCTGCTAAGTCGGCGGTGACGTCGGCGGTGCCGCCGTTGGTGCCGATAATTTGGTCCCAGGCGGCGAAGGTGATGGCGTTGGTGAGGGTGCCGTTATAGGTGGCGTTGGGAAGGAAGCGAATGCGGGTGGTGGCGTCGGATGCTAGCAGTCGCGCCGATGTGGGAGAGGCGGTTAAGGGGTTCCAGGTGGTGCCGTCGGTGCTGTATTCCCAAGTGCCGTTGGTGGTGTCTAAGCCAGTGATGGCGATGCCGCGCGGACGATCTCCTAGAGTGTCGTTGGGATCGGTAATGACGGTGCCGCCTGGTGCAACGATGATGTCGGCGATGAGGGTGCCGGTGTTGTTGGTGTCGCCTTGGTTGATAGCACTGAGGGAGGGGGTGCCGGCGATATTCAAAACGGGGGCGTCGTTGACGACGACGGTGGCGGTGGCGGTGCTGGTGGCGGTGCCGTCGGTGATTTGGTAGGTGAAGGTATCGACGCCGTTGAATCCGGGGGTGGGGGTGTAGATGATGTTGCGCCCTTTGTCTAGGGCGATCGCTCTAACGTAGTTATTCATCCCGGAACCAACATTAAACGTGGTGTCGAGAGTGCCATCGGTGTTGAAGCGGGCAATATAGTTGCTAGTTGTGCCGTTGACAGTGGTGAAAGCCCCGCCAACGATGGGTTTGCCATTGCTATCTATAGCGATCGCTTTGACGTCGCTATTCATCCCTGAACCGGGATCGAAGGTGGTGTCGAGGCTGCCATCGCTGTTGAGGCGGGCGATGCGGCTGCGAGCTGTGCCGTTGACGCTGGTGAAGTAGCCGCCCACCACAGCTTTGCCACTGCTATCTATAGCGATCGCAGAGACTCGCGCATCCATCCCCGAACCGGGGTTGAAGGTGGTGTCGAGGCTGCCATCCGCGTTGAGGCGGGCGATGCGGCGGCGAGCTGTGTTGTCGAAGCCGGTGAAGTTCCCGCCCACCACAATTTTGCCACTGCTATCCAATGCGATCGCATTAACCATGTCATACAGCCCCGAAGCAGTGCCGAAGGCGGTATCGACGCTGCCATTTGTGTTGAGGCGGGCGATATAATCGCGGGCTGTGTTGTTGACAGCGAGGAAGTTCCCGCCCACCACAGCTTTGCCACTGCTATCTATAACGATGTCAAGGACGTCGTTATTCATCCCCGAACCGGGGTCAAAGGTGGTGTCCATGCTGCCATTGCTGTTGAGGCGGGCAATCTTACGGCGAGCTGTGCCGCTGAAGGTGGTGAAGTAGCCGCCCACGATGGGTTTGTCACCGCTATCTATGGCGAGCGTCATGACGGAACCATTCGTCCCCGAACCGGGGTCAAAGGTGGTGTCAAGGCTGCCATCCGTGTTGAGGCGGGCGACATAATCGCGAGTCGTGCCGTTGACGCTGTTGAAGTCCCCGCCTATGACAGGTTTGCCACTGCTATCTATACCAAGCGCATAGATGTAGTCATCGATCGTGCTGGGGTTAAACGTGGTGTCGAGGCTGCCATCGCTGTTGAGACGGGCGATGCGGCTGCTAGCTGTGCCGTTGACACTGATGAAGTCTCCAGCAGCATAGATCCAGTCATTGATGAAGACGGTGCCGTTGGTGGGAGCTGCGGTAATGCCAGAGATGCTGATTTTGTCCCCGTCCGCGTCGGTGTCGTTGGCGAGGACTTGCAGGTCGATCTTGGCGGTGCCGACGGCGATCGCAGCGGTGTCAGCAACCGCAGTGGGGGCGGCGAGTGCGTGCTGGTAGTCGGGGGCGTTGATGGCTTCCGCTTCGATGCTGCCCGTGTTGGCTTCTAGCGTCCAATTCCCTGTTGCGCCGGTGATGTCGGTGGAGGCGGCGACATCGGCTCCGGTGACGCTGGCGAGTGCGGAGATGAAGGTTTCGCCCGTCTGTGTGGCGGCGACGTCGCACCCGTACAATAAGATATCAGCGTTGGGCGTCAATGCTTGCTGCCACTGTTGCAGCAAGGTTTGGTAGTTTTCCAGGTTGCTACTTTCTAGGGTACTATTGCCTAGGTGCAGTTTGCCATCTGCGCCGTGGGAGATAACGTGCAGGGCTTCTAGATTGCTGTAGTTGCTCAGGATTTCGCTAATTTGGGCGATGCCGTCGCGCGCGGGATCGAGGATAAAGACGGGAGTGCCGGAAGCGACACCCAGAGCCAATTCCTGCCAGTTTTTGACTGTTGGATCGACGATCGTGATAGAGAGCTTTTGAGCGGAATTTTGATGCACTGCTGCGTTATCAATTTGAGTAGACATGGGGGATTCCGTTTCCTGGTGAGATAAAAAAGTGGATATTTTTTTGGCCCGTGCCTTCCGAACAAAGGGCGGAATTTTCTATCTGAGCGGGAATAACCGAGCCAGAGGCTCGGTGATAAAGGCGAGACTGATTTTTGGCTCGGAAATCCGAGCGCTCAATTCTCAGACGCGATCGTCGGCAGGGGTTTTACGGGCGTGCAGTTGGATTGCGTCACAAAGCGTCATTCTCGCGCTCTTGCTAAAGCACTCCGGCAGTTGCAGGAAGGTTTCTCACCCATCGGCTCCGTTCTCGCTTGCAGTACGAAACCCGTTTTCCACTAACTCTTCTGCATCGCTTTCCTGTTTGGCTACAGGCTTGTTTTGACAGTCTATCGTCAGCGTTATTTTGGCTCATCTACAAGACTTACCTGTTTTTGATTTTTAATTTGACATACATCTTAAAGAGGATTTTTGGCAGTGTCAAGCCCCGAATAAAATTTTTTGAGATTGCTGTGACGGGTTTTTCACGATGTGTGACTCAGATAGAGTAGTGCGTGAGGAAAATTAAAGTATTGACGAAATAGAGTTGTAAATTGTTCTCGAAAAAAGTAGGTTGTTTGAGCGTTGCCGCGCATCAGAATTTTTTCAAAACGTGAGAAAAGTGAGAGAAGTGAGCGTTAAGGATGAGTTCGCTTAACTGTGCCAGGGATTTTTAGCAGCTTTCTGGCGCGATCGCGCGAACAGAACTCGCCGTCAGGAGTTCAGAGCGCTTCGTCCGATCGAGCAATTCAGTGGTTGGCGCGACTTACCTGTTCGGAGATATATAGGATTTGATTGCAAAAAAGTTTGAGTTTGTAAATATAGCGGTTCTATTTGAGTCGTGAAACCCATACTGGCTGGGCCAGAGCTTACAACCTAAGTGCTACCAGGCTTGTGCCGGGTAAGGATTAAGGAAGTTGTTTTCACAAATCAATTAGGAACGCTATAGCACGAGTTGACTTTTTTTTCAAGACGCTGGCTCGACTTTTATACCAATAGACTGAACCATTCCAGGTTTCTAGAAAGCGCAAGCGCTTTCTAGAGCGATCGCTGTCGATTTGGCAATTTAAGCTTTAATCTGCCTGTATATCTATCTCATAAAATTCAGTTTTTGTCAAGGCTGTGATTTTAAAGATTGTGTAAAGATGGCTCGAAGCTGCTCAGCAGGGATTGAAAAGGGGATGGCGCAGCATTGACGAGATGCGATCGCGTCAGCAGGCGATCGCGAAATTCTCTTAGGATTTTAAACTTGCCGAGAGAAATCCTCAGCAGATTGATATAGATAAACCGAAAATTTAAAAACCGGGTTTTTTAAAAAACCCGGTTTCTGATTTTTGGCACTTGACGTCGAACGGTTTAGAATCTGTCGGTTTCCGGCGCGGCGACACCCGCTCCCGGTTGATTGAGGAATAAATTCTTGGCGGAGTCATTCTGATAAACGCAGTCAATCTGCGGCGAACCTCCTTCCAGATTCCCCGTATAGCCAAAGGTATTCATGCGATTTTTGCAATCGCGCACGGTTTCGCCTTTGATCAGTCCTTTTTGCTCGAGAACTGCCCAGTTATTGGTGCGCAAGACGCATCCGGGGCGCATGGTGGGCTGGGCGACGTAGACGCTGAAGGGGTTGAGCGTCATAAAGATGCGGGTGTCCATGACGACGGCACTGGCTCCGTAGGGAATGCACAGCTCGGGATTCGGGGCGCTGCGATCGATGACTTCGCGGGTGGCAACGTTGGCGGGGCTGAAGTTGGCGGTTGAGCTAAAGGCAATGCCGATCCCAATGCCCAAAATAAAGATACCGGCAAACAGTGCCAGAGAGGTGTAATTGAATGCAGATTTCGAGTTGCGTTTCATGGTGCCTCAGTTAAGAGCGGCGTCAAAGCAGGGATGGACAGTTGAGTTAGGTGGCTTTTCCCGACTGTAAATTTTCCAGCGGACGAACGGGGAATGGGCAATCGGTCATGTAATTCGATCGCCGCTGGGATTACTCTTTCTTTAATTATCGCTGCGATCGCGCGGACGGGGGGCGCGCCGCCTGCTTGACTGAGCGATTGCGGTAGGATGAGGGGTACTACCATTTAGCGCTCAACCTAAAAACGGCGCTAAACTAAGCAATCCTTGACGCCCCTGCAGTCGGCTCTTGATTGCACCACACTGAACATTTGGAGCCATAAGCTGTGATGAAAGAACGCGAACTCCCCAAAGCCAAAACCCTTGGAGAATGGGCTCACTTGGCGATCGAGAAACATTTCCACAAAACCCTCAAACACGAAGAGGACGTACTCAAAGACCGAGATCCGGAAGCCTTGCACCAAATGCGGGTAGGGATGCGGCGGTTGCGATCGGCGGTGACGGGCTTTTCGGCAGCAGTGGACTTGCCGAAAGCGGCGCGGGAGAAACAAATTGCTAAAATCGCCCGCCGTCTGGGCACGCTGCGGGATTTAGACGTGCTGCTCGATGCCCTGGAAAACCGCTATAAACCGAATTTGCCGTCAAAAGAAGGGGAGACGCTCGAGAAGGCGTTGGAAAAATTGGCCAAGCAGCGCCGGGAAGCTCTGGCTGGTGTCGAGGCAACTCTGAAGCACCAGCGCTACAAATCGCTGAAACAGGCTTTCAAGGAATGGCTGGAGGAGCCGATTTATGAGGACATCGCCTTTTTGCCGGTGCAGCAGGTGCTGCCGGATTTGCTGCTGCCGGAAGTGAGCCGGTTGTTTCTGCATCCCGGCTGGCTGGTGGGGCTGGAACTGAAAGCGTCTGAGAATGGACAGACGGGCGATCGCGAGCGATCGGGCGCGACAGCCGAGGGAGGGAAACTTCTTCACAGTTTGCGCAAGCAAGTCAAGCGAACGCGCTACCAAATGAATCTTTTTTCACCGCTTTACGGATCGGATTATGCGAATTACTTGCAAGATATGAAGGCGATACAGGAAGTCTTGGGCGATCTTCAAGACAGTACGGTGCTCGCTGAGGTGCTGGCGGATGTTTTGGACGAGCCGGTCGATCGGGCGCTGCCGGCGCTAGCCGAACAACTGGTACAAACGCGCGATCGGGCTTTGGCAACGTGGCAACCCCTGCAGCAGCGCTATATCAATCCCGAAACGCGGCTGGCTTTGCGCGCTCAATTGCTGCATCCGCTGTCTTTGGCGACAGAGGAGCCATTGGTTTCGCCTGCTGAAATGGAGAATGGGACAAACGAGCAGTGACGCGAATTGTAAATCTTAGATAATAGAAAATTTGGGACTGAGCCAACCCCGCTATCCTTGCTCGTGACGCTCTCCTGATGGCAAGAAATTTGTCGCGCCAGTACGCTCTGTGCGATCGCGCAGCGCTTTCACGGGCGCGATCCTTTGGTTTGCAAACTAGAAAATTTAGTTTATCGGTAATCTTTTGATTACCAGAGCTTTACCTTGCTAGTTTAGAGTAGAATAGAAATTTTAAAACCAGTGTTTTCTTGCTGGGGTTTACAGGCATGTTCCCAATTGGCAATAACATCGCAGAAATAGACCGCCCAGACGCCAGCGTCGATCGCCGCTTGCACTATTACAAAAAAGGGGAAACAATCCCCTCGCTGTACGAAGGTGTCTGGCAAGTCTGCAAAGGGATCGTGCAATTGAGTACGCTTTACCCGAACGGTGAAGAGGCGCTGCTGGGCTGGGTGGGGCCTTCGATGTGCTTTGGCCCTTGGTTCACTTTCCTGCAAACCTATCAAGCAAAGGCGCTTTCAGAAGTCTATCTCGTGTCATTGTCCGTCAGCAAGATCGAGGCATCGCCCAACTTGTGCCAGCAGCTTTTGCCGCAAGTGAGCCGGCGGTTGCGGCAGATGGAAGCGATGCTGGCGATCGCTGGATTGCGGCGTGTCGAGGATCGCATCCATCAGTTGTTGCTGCTGCTGAAACAGGAAGTTGGCGAACCGGTGCCGGAGGGAACGCGGCTGAGCATTCGCCTCACCCACCAAGATATTGCTGCAGCGATCGGCACCAGTCGAGTCACCGTCACGCGCATGATGGGCGACTTGAAGCGATCGGGAAGCCTGACTTTAGATTCCAAACGGCACATTATCCTAAAAGATGCTGATTTTGCCCGGGTTGCGGACGATACCCTCTTGCGAGTTTGAACGCGAAAAAGGGAAAGGAAAAGGAGAGGGGGGAACGGGTGAGGGGGAGAGCGGGAAAAATGAACTGCTATAGAAAAAAATTTTTTTCTTGTAGCCGTCCTCTGAGTGTATTAAAACCCGCAAAGTTCGGCAAACTGCGGGAACTCTTTGCCTCTGACTGTGCCGATCGTGACTGGCAGGTGACCGGGGGGCGGGTTTTTAAAATTCGGTTCCATTCCGAGTTTGTATTCCAGTTTTCGGGTTTCCCAGTTAAGTTGTCTGTCAACGAGCAGAACAAAATTTTCATCTTGGAAGACAGCCCACTTGACTTCGGCATACATCTGCTGCCAGTCTAGCCCCTGATTTTTATAAATGATTTGCTGGGCGCTAAATCCCAATTTTCCATCACTGGCTTCTCGCCAGAGATCGTCAAGTTTTATTAAATCGCTGCAAGGCAAATTTTCAAACTCATTCAGGTCTATATAGCCGCGTGCTTTAGATTTATCGCCGGCGAGTTTCAAAAGCAGTTCGTAAGTTTCTTTATCGGCAGCTTCCCAATTTTTTTGACGCAAATAAAGGGCCAGTCTGTCATAACTAGCCACATCCCACAATATCGTTGGCTCTCTGGTCGTGCTGGGGCTTTCGACTGCTATTCTTTCGGAACCTGGTTTTTCATTTAAGGGATAGTTTTCCGCGACGTACTTAAATGAAATCGGTAAAATTAGGGTAAAGAGAGTTAGTAACATTAAAAGCAACCGATTTAATTGGTTCGAGCGCTTGCGCGGAATAGGCACGGGCGGAAAGGTCGGGTAAGGCTCAGAGATTTCCGTTTGAATAACCGTTTTTTTTGAATATTTTTTTTCATCAGACATGCTGGAATAAGAATTTTCTCGCTGTTGAAGTTGGCGGGATAATCTGTTTTCGATAGATTGAGAAATAAGATATAAAATAATCAGCAAAAAAATCGCGACAAAAACAGCTAGTAGCGAGTAAATAAATAGCGAACTTCCTGATAAAAACATAGGGGCTAGCCGCGATACGAATTCACCGAGAAACAGCCGAAGTGAGTGGGTGTATTGGCCGAGAGGAGGAGCCTCAGACGCTGGCATTTGCAGGCAGAGGTGACGGGAGGAGAGATCGCAGGAAAAAGGCAGTCGAGATGGAGAAAGGAGGCGATCGCTCCTCGTCAATCATAGCAAACCCGGTCGGGAGCGAGAGCGCTTCCAGCCGCCTCCCAGCAGACTTCTAGATTGTACGAGCCTGTGGCGGGCAAGTCCCGGCACGGTGACGGCTCGGCGAGGGGGCTTCAATCCGTCTGGAAATCTTCGCCTTTGTCAAACTCGAACCAGCGGGCAAAACGCTGCCAGCCTTCGATCTCCGCTTCGTGGGCTAAATCCACCCAAGCTTCGCCGTCGGGTTTTTTAGCGATCGCCAGCAAGCCGCCTGCCACTAAATGCTCGATCGCCTCGCCCAGAGCTTCTCGATCCGTTGGGTTCGCGCCGGCAAGTTCCTGCAATTTAGATTTCGGCTGCCGCCGTCGCGTCACTTTTTTAGCAGCAGAAGCGCGTACCAGCTTTAAAAATACCTGCTTAATCCAGTCGCGTTGCTGCTCGGTGAAACTTGCATACAACTTTTCGGCGTGTCGGTTCAGTGCCTCAGAAACGCCGCCGAGCTGTCGGTACTGCGCCAGAGTCAATTGACGGGTTTGAGCGTCTCGCTGGTGCCACAGTTGGGTGAGGGCAAACTGCAGCAGGGGCAAGCTGTCGCTTTCTTGGAAGTCTTGAACGATGACATCGAGCAAGCCGGGTTCGAGCTGAAAACCGGTCAGGAGTGCTGGGGAGGCGATCGCGCTCTCCAAATCCGCTCCTAGCAACGGCGGCATGTAAACGGCGCGATCTTGAATGAGCTGAGTGAGCAGGGGATATTTCAAACAGGGTTCGAGAAAATCGGCGCGCATGGCGATCGCGATCGCCAGTTGGCTGTTAGAAATCTCAGCGACTTGAGAGAGCAACTGAATGAACCGACGCCGTTCGGCTTCCTTCGGACAGAGGGCGAACACCTCCTCAAATTGATCCACCACCAACAGAACCCGCTCTGAAATCGGCAGTTGTTTGAGCAACGGCTGCAAGTCCGGTGCTTTGTCGAGGAGGGAATAAACTTCGTGGAAGTCCAGGGGCGTCAAGAGCTGGGCAAAAGCACGTTTGAGCTCTTCGAGCGGTTCGCTTCCCGGCAGGATGGGGTCGAGGACGCGCCAACTGCGGGCTTCCAGGGAAGGAATCAGACCGGCTTTGACGAGAGAAGATTTCCCGCTCCCGGAGGCTCCAATAATCGGCACAAAATTGGCGACTTCCAGCTTTTGCCGCAGCGTTTCCGTGACTTGGCGGCGTCCGAAAAAGAAACGCGATCGGGACCAGTCAAACGACTGCAAGCCCTGATAGGGACAGGTTTCCTCCCCTGCTGTCGGCGTCTGTTTGGGCGGATAGCTGACTAAAACCAGGGAAGAACCGGAACCCATGCGGATCGGTTGCTGAGAGTCGCTTGCATCGGAGAGCCAATTTCTATCCTCGAGCTTCCTGAGAATGAAAGCAAATAAGTCGTCTAACCGAACCTGTCCGTCGCTGGCGGCATTTTCTGGCAGCAGTCCTTCTAGCAGGGCAGTGGTGAAAATGCTGTATCCCCAGCCATAGCGCTTGGCTTCGGCGCTGGTGGCGAAGCTGCGGCAAGCCGCGATCAGGTGCGTATCGGGTTTGTGGTTGAAAACGTCGAGGGTTTTTTTCAGGGAATTCCCTTCTAAAAAATACTCCGCGTGGCAGCAATCGAGCAGAACCACCAAACTGCTCAGTTCCGCTTGCTCGATGACGTCGTTGAGGCTGTCGAGGGAAACCCCGTGTTGCTGCCCGACAATCTGCTTGCCCTCGAGGGCGATCGCGCAGTCTGAAGCGGCGAGATAGCCTTTTTGCTGTCCCAGCTCGTCCACCACTGTGATGCCGTGACCGCTAAAGTATATCAGTGCTTCGCTTCCTTTCGCCTGCTGGAGAAACTGCAGGAGTGCCTGCCCGAGCTGCTTGCCCGTGACGCGCTCCGGCACCACCTCGTAGCATTCTTTTTCGGCATTCCACTCCTTCGGCAAGCGCTCTACTTGGAAATCGCCGTGTCTTTCCAGTCGCTGTGCCACCGCTTCTGCATCACGGCTGGGCTTTGTCAGGCTGGGCAATCCGTCGTAATCAGCAATCCCAACCACTAAGGCATACCGCGTCATAAGTGCTCCTTTGCAGGCAAGGTTTGCGCCACATTCATTTCACCTCGCGACCGATCGCGCTGCCCGCTGGGGTGCAGGAGCGATCGCCACTTTCCCCAAGTGCATTTTAACGGGCGTCTTCTAACCGCAATTCTCAGAAGTATAAACTTGTGTAAAGTATAAATCTCAATGGTCGCCATGATCTCCCGTCGCACGATACTTTGCGTTCTATTTGCCAGTTGTCTGACTTTTCTAAGTTGGCTCAATGTCGCTGCACCAGCCGACGCCCTGGGCGGCACATTGCCTGCCGTCGATCGACCCGCGCCGGAATTTACCTTGCCGACGAATACCGGCGACGGTAAAATATCGCTCTTTGATTATCGCGGTCAGTGGGTGGTACTTTACTTTTATCCCAAGGACTTCACCTCTGGCTGCACCCTGGAAGCCCGCCGCTTTCAGCAAGATCTGCCCAAATATCTGGCGAAAAATACTCAAATCTTGGGCGTCAGCGCCGATGACGTCAACTCCCACGCCGAATTCTGCGACTCGGAAGGGCTGAAATTTCCCCTGCTAGCCGATACCACGGGCAGCGTCAGCAAGGCTTACGGCTCTTGGCTCGGCTACATGTCGGCACGTCACAGCTTCATCATCGATCCCGATGGCATCCTGCGCGAAACCTTTGTGGGGGTGAATCCCGCCGTACACAGCGCTGAGGTTTTGGCGCGCCTCGACGAATTGCAAGCGTCTGCTTCATAATAGGGGGGATGGGGCATGGGGCATTGGATGAGTGCTGAGTAAGGAGTGCTGAGTGCTGAGTGCTGAGTGCTGAGTGCGTAGGGGCTTTTCGCGAAAAGCCCCTACAGGAGTTCTCGATGCCTCGGCTGAGTAATGAGTGCCCCACGCCCCATCCCCATTAACAATCAGCTTTTCAGTATATAGCAATGGAATTGGAACGCCAAAGCACGCCGCCCGATGCGCCCCAGATGCCGGAATTTGCCGAACCGCCGAGTCGCGAATCTTTGGAGTTGCGGCTTTCTATTCCGCCGGAGTCGGAGGCAGAAGAAACCGAGGCATCGCTTTCCCCGAGGGGGGTAGAAACTGCCGAACCCGTCAAGCGAGGGCGGCTGTCTGCAATTGTCAAGGCTGCCTCGAAAGGAGCGATCGCCTATTTCACCGAGCTAGCCGAAACCGATCTCGATCGCGTCAGCGATGCGGAACTCCAGCCCGCCCGCATTCAGGTAGGGCTTGCTTTTGTCGGCTTTGGTGCCCTGGCAATCCTATTGTTACTCGTGTATGCCAGCAGCTTGCACCCGGATATGAGCGCCCTGGAGCGCGTTCGTTCCTACTGGTATCAATATATCTGGTTTGTGAGCTTGGGTGTTGCCGGCATGTTCCTGCTGGCGCGAGAATCCATCCGCCCGAAACTGCCCCCTGTGGATGAGTCGCAGAAGCAAGCTGAGTGATGAGTGTGGAGTGTGGAGTGTGGAGTGTGGAGTGGAAGAAAAGTGAGCAGTGAGAAAGTGAGGATAGCAGCCTGCAAAATTCTAATATAAGAAAAGAGAATCGGGAGGGCATTGAATTTTTAGGCCAATTTTAGTGTTATTGAGTTGAGGAGTTGGCGGAGGTGCGATCGCAAAAGCTTCACGGCTGCAAATTCTCTTCATAAATTTCTTGGCAGGTTTTTTCTCAATTACAAAAACTGCGCCCGCATAGCTTTTCAGGGATGCTCTTTTCGGCATCAGTCGGACTGTAAACATTTCCGAATCTGCGAAAAATTCTAATTTATAGCCTTTGGTTAGAAGATTGTAAGTATCTGAGCTTGCGTAAATTATTTTTGGAGGATTTTTATGAAATTGATTGTTTTCTAAATAAAATTTTTCTTCATATCTTAAAAGCTTTTCTAATGAATTAGATAGAGATTTTTCAAAATGCACCAAATAAGCCGGATTAAGGTGCATAAAATAATTTATGCTGGCAGGAATGAATAACACTATAAGTAGTGCGAAACTGATTAAATTTTTTATAAGAGAATAGGAACAAGCATTTCTATTCCATTTACCCAATTCAATTAAATGGTGAACGATTGCTGCTTCCCCGATTACTGATAAAGGGAAAGTTAAGGGGAACATCAGAATTCCTTGAGGAAAAGTTATTAAAAAAGAAATTTCCCACAAAGAGCTAGGTATATTAACCCTCAAGCACCGATTCAAGACTCCGTAAAACCCCATTTTATTTTTGTAAGTTGCACTGAGTGATATCCAAAACACGAACATTTTAACCGGAAGCAAGCAAGCCATGATAAAAATAACGCCATTCAAAGATAAAACAGGAGGGTAAATTATACCTGCAAGCAATACCCCTGACATAAGTTTTGCCGTTACTGGATGGAATGAGTCCAGGATAACATGAGATGGCTGGTTCGTCCAGTTTTTTGAATGGGGCTGGCACTGTCTCGACTTGGCTCTCCTGACTTTGTGGTGGAAAACCGGGCTTTTCCGGGCTTATGGCTTATGGCTCATGGCATGGAAAATGCTTTTCCTGCAAGGCTTTCACCAAAAATATTAGTTTTTCTTATCACCAAGGAGTCGGGAGAGCCCTCGACTTTGAATAGAGAATGGGTAATGAGCCATTTCAATTACCCATTACCCCTTATCCATTCCCTAACTTGCAAGTTTCCGGATGTAAATCGTCTGCGCGATCTCGCGATCGATCGCAGCCCTCGTTCTGCCGACTTTAATGATGTACGACGGGAACCGCTGCTCTAAAATAATTGGCATTCCCGGAATCACGCCCATTGCCATTAATTTGCGGAGGGTGCTTTCATCGTCGGTTTTCAGAGCCGCCACGGTGCCGCTCTCGCCATTGCTTGCCGATGCCAGTGCGATCATTTACAAATTCACTCCCAAAACATTCAAAACGACATTCATTACATATCCCATCAGGAAAGCAAACGGGAAAATAAAGGCAATTATCGCCAAACTGGTTTTAGCACCCCGCTCTTTCAGCATCATCTGAAATTGGGCGATACAGGGGAGAAACAGGGTGAGAATCACAGCAGTGACGAGCAATTGATTGCCGCTAAAAATTCCCTGCTGCTGCAAGTCAAATAGTCCGGCGGCTCCGTAATCTCTCCTGAAAAATCCGTACAAGAAGATCGGCGCGGCTTCTTTGGGCAGCCCCAGCCCCAGCGCGATCGGTTCGATGGCTTTGATTATGACGTCAAACAGTCCGGTTAAGCGTCCGATCCAAATAAAAATCGATGCCCAGATAAACAGGGGGAGAATTTCCAGAAAATACCATTTCATTCTCACCCAGGTTTTCACGAGAATGTTCTGGAGTTTGGGAATCCGCAAAGGCGGGATTTCCATGTAAAAACCGGCTTGTTTTCCGGGAAGCAGCTTGGCGGTTAAATAACCCACTACCATGAAAATTCCCGTGATGAATCCGCCCCAGGTTAAAAGGGCTGCTGGCTTTTGGGCTAACAGTCCGACAATCACGCCCCACTGAGCGGCACAGGGAACGGCAAGGGAAAGGAGAAAGGTGGCAATCAGCCGTTCTCGTTTGGTTTCTAGGGTGCGCGTCACCATTGTTGCCATCGTGTCGCACCCCAATCCCAGCACCATCGGGATGACGGCGCGCCCGGATAAGCCGAGGCATTTGAAGAGGCGATCGAGCATCAGGGATAGCCTGGGCAGGTAGCCGCTATCTTCCAAGAAGGAAAACATCAAAAAGAAGGTGGCGACAACCGGGAGGACGATCGCGACGGCATAGCGAATGCCGAGGGTAATTATACCGTAATCGTTGGCAATTAAATCCTGTAGCGGCGACCAAGGGAAAATTTGAGCGGCTAGATGGTTTACGCTTGGGTTGATATTTTCTTCAAAGAAGGTTTCGATGAAGTCCACCATCGTGCCGGCTCCGAATTCGCCGACAAATTTATAAACGCCGTAGTAGAGGATGGCGACGAGGAGGGGAAACCCGGTAACGGGATTGACGGTTAATTGGTGCAGCCGTTCGGTTAGGGGTTTTCTCTCGTTCGCGGGTTCGCTGAGGACGTTTTTCTCGATCGCCCAGGCGAGTTGCTGGCGGGCAGTCGCGATCGCGGTTGACAGGGGCTCGTTTAGCTGGCTTTGGGCTGTCGCGATCGCCGCTTCTATCTCCCGCACCTGGCGTTCGTGTTGTCGTATTTCCTCCCAAAATGCCGGATCTTTTTGCAGCAGCAGCAAAGCGACGCTGCGCTTAGAGAGCGGGTAATTTTTCGACAGGGAGAGTTCGTACTCGCAAGAGAGCAGCGCCTCGATTTTGGCGATCGCTCTCTCAATTGGCTCCGGATAGGCAACCTGACTTGACATATTCGCAAACCTTCTGTTTTAATTCCGTCAAACCGACATTCAGCGCCGCTGCCATTGTCACCACTGGCACTTTCAATTTCTTCTCGAGCTGTTCTCGGTTAATCTCTATTCCCAACTGCTGCGCTTCGTCCATCATGTTCACGGCGAGCAGTACCGGCAATCCTGCCTCGATGAGCTGAAACGTCAGCGGCAGCATTCTGCCTAGATTTTTGGCATCGACGACGTGAATCGCCAAATCGACCGGTTCGCTCAGCAGCAAGTCTCGCGCGACTTTTTCTTCTTCGGTAATCGGCAGGAGCGAGTACATCCCCGGCGTATCCACCACCGCAAACCGGCGCGCTTGTATCGCTGCTTCTCCTCGCGAGACTTCTACCGTCGTCCCCGGATAGTTGGAAACCGTCACATAGGTGCCGGTTAAGGCATTAAACAGAACGCTTTTTCCCACATTCGGCGTTCCCACTAACGCAATCTGGGGAAGTCTCTCGCTGCCTCGCGTCGCGACTTCCTGACTTTTTCCCAGCCACTTCAAGAAGCCTTGCTTTTGCTTGCCCTCTGGCTTATAGCAGTTTGTATTGCATTTGTGACATTCCATCCTATTTCTCCAAAATCGACGGCAAATCTTTATTTAATAAATAATTTTGTTGTTTAAGTGCGGTTTGAGCGGCGCTTAAAACAACCTTTATGTTGTTTTATTGGTTGGGGATTTAACTTGCCATTTTTAATCATACCTTGCTCGGCGTTATTGACAACAATTCTTAACAATTTTTGCGCTTTGTCAGGCCACCAAGGAGCAGGGACGGCGGCGGCGGGAAAAATGCCAAATGGCCCGCTTAAAACTCAAACTTGCCGAGAATTTGACAGGAAATAAAAAGAGTGGTATGATAGGGGGTAAGGGTACATCACCGAAAAAGCCTTAAAAAGCGCCGGAGAAGCGCTAGCAATTAAATAAGAATAATTGCAGCCAAGTAGAAACAATTCTTAACAAAAAGCAGCCTCTCTTGACAGGAGAGAACGGCTGGAGCGCGCGAGGGCGATCGCGCCTTTCTGGGGCAGGCGAGCGATCGCTGGCACGGATTGCCCCGGAGGGGGGCTCGATCGCGCTCCGGCGCGCTCCTCCGCAGGGTGTCCCCCCTCGCCCCATAACCCCTATGCCGATCCGGGCTAAAAACCGCTCAGCAGAAGCAGAAATGGCATCCCCCTAAAGGAAGAAATTACAGCAAAACGGGTGTATTGACCAGACGAAGCCAAGCGACATCTATCTAGCGATTGATGAAAATTTAAAATTTGTAAACTATCATCAATCCGGCGGAGATAGATTTTTGGCATCAATGATTATTTCTCCTGACAGGGGAACAGATGAGTTTAGCTGGTGTAAAATTAAACAGCGATCTGTCGTTTAAAAATGAAAAATATTCCATGCAAAACCCTCACGCGCTATTGAAGGACGATCCCCTCTGGTTTAAGGACGCCATCATTTATGAAGTGCCCGTCCGCGCTTTTGCCGACAGCAATGGCGACGGAATCGGCGACTTTCGGGGGCTGACAGAAAAACTGGATTATCTGCAAGACTTGGGAGTCACCGCCCTGTGGTTGCTGCCGTTCTTCCCCTCGCCGCTGAAGGATGACGGCTACGACATCTCCGACTACACGAGCGTCAATCCGATTTACGGCACGCTGGAAGATTTCAAGGAGTTTTTGGATGCCGCCCACCAGCGCGGAATCCGAGTGATTATCGAATTAATCGTCAATCACACATCCGATCAGCATCCGTGGTTCAAGCGCGCGCGCAAGGCACCCAAGGGCAGCAAAGAGCGAGACTTCTACGTTTGGAACGATACGCCGGAAAAATACCGAGAAGCGCGGATTATTTTCAAAGATTTTGAAACCTCTAACTGGGCGTGGGACCCCGTAGCAAAATCCTATTATTGGCATCGGTTTTACTCGCACCAGCCCGATCTGAACTACGAAAATCCAGAGGTGCGGAAAGCCGTTTTTGAGGTTTTAGATTTTTGGTTAGAAATGGGGGTAGACGGGCTGCGCTTGGATGCGGTGCCGTACCTGTACGAGCGGGAAGGAACGAACTGCGAAAATCTGGGAGAAACTCACGCATTTTTGAAACTGCTGCGATCGCAAGTAGACGCAAAATTCCCCAATCGAATGCTGCTAGCCGAGGCCAATCAGTGGCCCGAAGATGCGGCGCTTTATTACGGAAATGGGGATGAATGTCACATGAATTTTCACTTTCCCCTGATGCCGCGCCTGTTCATGGCGCTGCGCGTGGAGGATAACTTCCCGATTATTGACATTCTCCAGCAAACGCCGGTGATTCCCGATAACTGTCAGTGGGCGCTATTCCTGCGAAATCACGACGAACTGACCCTAGAAATGGTCACCGATGAAGATCGGGATTACATGTATCGGGTTTACGCGCAAGATCCGCAAGCGAGAATTAATTTAGGCATCCGGCGCAGGTTGGCTCCCCTGCTGGGAAACGATCGCCGCCAGATAGAATTAATGAATGGGTTGCTGCTGTCTCTCCCCGGCACGCCAGTGCTTTACTACGGGGATGAAATCGGCATGGGAGATAACGTCTATGTCGGCGATCGCAATGGCGTGCGCACGCCGATGCAGTGGAGCGCCGATCGCAATGCCGGGTTCAGTCGCGCCAATCCCCAGCGGCTTTTCTTGCCCGTGATTGTCGAGTCGGAATATCACTATGAAGCCACCAACGTTGAGGCGCAGCGGGGCAATCCCAATTCTCTCTGGTATTGGATGAAACGCCTGCTGGCAACGCGCAAGCGCTTTCAGGCATTCGGGCGAGGAAGTTTTGAATTTCTGCACTCGGACAACCGCAAAGTTCTCGCCTTTACGCGCACTTATGCGGGGGAACATATTTTAGTGGTCGCGAATTTATCGCGCTTCGTGCAAACGGTCAAATTAGACCTGTCACCGTTTAAAGATATGGTGCCGGAGGAGATTTTCGGGCGCTCCGAGTTCCCGCCGATTGGCGATTCGCCCTATTTCCTCAGTTTGAGTCCCTACTCGTTTTACTGGTTTGCGCTCAAACTGCAACCCAGTAAAGCTCAGCAGCCTCGATCGCAAGCAGAGCTGACAGCGCTAACGGTTAGCGGCAAGTGGCAGCGCGTTTTTTCCCAAACGCAGGTGAAACCCACGCTGGAGTCGATTTTAACAGATTACCTGCCTACCTGTAGCTGGTTTTTCAGCAAATCCCGAACGATTCAATCAGTGGAGATTGCCGAAGCGATTCCGGTATCCTACAAGGATATGGAAGCTGAGTTAATTTTGTTGGAAGTGGAGTATACGGAGGGAGAGCCAGAAACTTACCTGCTGCCGCTCACTTATGCAGAAGGGGAAGACGCAGCGCGCGTTTTAGCAGAAATGCCGCAAAATGCGGTGGTGCGGATTCAGGTGCAAGGGAAAAATGAAGCGGGAATTTTATATGATGCCTCGGCGGACAAGAACTTTTTGACCTTACCGCTGGAGGCGATCGCTTCCAAGCGCACCTACAAAGGCAGCGCCGGAGAACTGGTTGCCACAGGCACGGATTTACTGCCGCAGCTTTTCGGAGAAGCAGCTTACTTGGAACCGTATCTCTTGAAGGGAGAACACAAGAATACAACGGCGGTTTACGGCAGTCGCCTCATCCTCAAACTTTTCCGAAAAGTTGAAGAAGGCATCGATCCCGAAATTGAGATCGAGCGCTTCCTGAATGAGAAAAAACTCTTCCAAAACTTTCCTTCTATGGCAGGAGCGCTGGAGTACCGCCGCTCGAAAACCCAAGTGACGACGCTGGGGATATTGCAAGAATTTATCCAAAATACTCGGACGGGCTGGGAGTATACCCTCGACGCCGTGCGCGACTATTTCGAGCAGGCGATCGCGCTGCAGGCAGAAATTGCCGAAGTGCCGGTTCCGACAGGTTCGCTGTTAGACTTGCAAGCTGCAGAAATTCCGGAATTGGCTTCTCAAACCCTCGGTTCCTACCTGGTTAACGCTCACCTGTTAGGGCAGCGCACTGCCGAACTGCATCTAGCGCTGACGCGCGATCCAGACAATCCCGACTTCGCACCAGAACCTTTTTCTACCTTTTACCAGCGATCGATCTATCAATACTCCCGCACCTTGATGGGGCAAGTCTTCCTGTTGTTGAGACAGCGCTTGCACGAGTTTCCCATCGAAACGCAAAAGTTAGCCCATGCGGTTCTCAACCGCCAAAAAGAATTTCTGGGACGCTTTCAGCTCATTCTCAACCTGAAAATTACCGCCGCGCGATCGCGCTATCACGGGAATTACCACTTGGGGCAAGTGCTGTACACGGGTAAAGACTTCATCCTCATTGATTTTGAGGGAGAACCGTCTCGCAGCCTGAGCGAACGGCGCATGAAGCGATCGCCCCTGCGCGACGTGGTGGGAATGCTGCACTCGTTCAACTACGCCGTCAACAAGGCGCTGCGTTCTGAAGTCGAAAGCGGTACGCTGCGCCCTGACAATCTCCCCGTTATGGAGAAATGGGCGGAGTTTTGGTATTCTTGGGCGAGTGCTGCTTTTCTGAAGAGCTATCTGCAAACAGCCAGCCAAGACAACTTTTTGCCAAAAACCGACCAGGAACTGCAAGTGCTTTTGGATGGATATCTTTTGGATAAACTCATCTACGAATTGGGCTACCAACTCAAGCACCGCCCGGATTGGGTAGAAATTCTCTTAAAACGGCTGCTGCAATTGTAGGGGGACGTCGGGCATGTAGGGCAGGGCGAATGGGCAATCAACACAATTCCGTTTTTCCTCATTACCCCTGCCTCTCCCCAGAGCCTCCTCCTCCATGCCCTGTGGCGATCGCAGCGCTGGCGATCGCGCCATTGCCAATCGGTCTGTCGCGTCGAAGGCAAAACTTCTCTACAACAACTCCAAAAGACAAAAATTCTGCCGCGATTTTCTCAACCGCCCAAGTGCCGCCCCATCAAAAAAATGATATTTCGCTGAGGTTCCCGCTCTCTTTCTAAAGGAGGAGACGGCGCTCTCGCTCAGCGATTTCAGCCTTTTGGTTGACAAAGCGACCCGAATGCCTTTATAATTTTCGTGTTAGGGCACTAGCTCTTACTCCATTAAGTTCATTCTTCGGGTAAAAGAATGAAAAAAATAAACGGTAACCTGATTAATGGAGAAGCGATGGAAAATAAAAAAAGTGGTGAATCTGAAGAGGGAAACGCCTCGATCGCGGTTCCGTAAATTAGTTCGCGCCGAAAGCCTAGCACGAGAAACGTCGTCCCCAAAGAAACTTCGAGTCAAAAAAAGAATGGCGACCCGCCTGCGAAAGACGAAGAAAACGGCGTTAGTGATAGGAAAATAGGCTGGTACTTTTCGCGGTAAGGAGTGCAGAATCTGAGGAGAAGCGAGGAGAGAGCTTCCTGACCAGCAGTTGAGAGAGGTTGCGATTTTATCGTGCTGGAGCGCTCGCAAAACGCGCAGTTGTTGCCGTAATTTTCAACGCTTCAGCGAATTAATTTTGCCGAACTATTAGTGTTTCAGGACGAGATTTATGTATGTACCACTCTGGCCCGGTCATGTCTATCCTCTGGGTGCAAATTGGGATGGCAAGGGCACAAACTTTGCTTTGTATTCGGAAAATGCGACAGGTGTCGAGCTGTGTTTATTTGACGAAGAGGGCGACGAAATTCGCTTGCCCCTGACAGAAGTGAGCAATTTCATCTGGCACGGCTACGTTCCGGGAGTCGGCCCCGGCCAGCGCTACGGGTTTCGAGTCCACGGCCCTTGGGACCCGCAAAACGGGCACCGCTTCAACCCCAACAAACTGTTAATCGACCCTTATGCCAAGGCGATCGACGGCGAAATCAGCAGCGATCGCCCGGAACTTTTCAGCTATTCTTGGGACGCGCCAGAAGCTGAAAAAGACCTGACCTTTAACGAACTCGATGACGCTCACCTAGTGCCGAAGTCTATCGTCGTCGATCAGTCATTTGATTGGGGCGATGACAAGTTGCTCAAAACCCCCTTGCACGAAACCGTCATTTACGAAATGCACGTCAAGGGGTTTACCAAACTGCACCCGGATATCCCCGAAGAACTGCGCGGCACCTATGCCGGACTGGCACATCCAGCCGCCATCAAACACCTGCAATCCTTGGGAATTTCGGCAGTCGAGCTGATGCCCGTGCATCACTTCCTCTCCCGTCCGGGATTTTTGGTTGACAAAAGACTGAGCAATTATTGGGGCTATGATTCTATCAATTACTTCGCTCCCCACTACGGTTTCACTGCCGAGAAAACGCCGGGAGCGCAAGTCAACGAGTTTAAAGAAATGGTGAAGGCGCTGCACTTTGCCGGCATTGAAGTCATTCTCGATGTGGTCTACAACCACACCGGAGAAGGCAACCATTTAGGCCCTACCCTGTCATTTCGCGGCATCGACAATGCCGCCTATTACCGCTTGGTAGACGACGACCGCCGCTACTACATGGACTTTACAGGCTGCGGCAATTCCCTGAACATGCGCAATCCCCAAGTCCTGAAATTAATCATGGACAGCCTGCGCTATTGGGTAACGGAAATGCACGTCGATGGCTTCCGATTTGATTTAGCCTCGGCCCTGGCGCGAGAACTTTATTCCGTTGACAGTCTCTCGGCGTTTTTTGACATCATTCACCAAGACCCGGTACTGGCAGACGTGAAGCTGATTGCCGAACCTTGGGATCTGGGAGAAGGCGGCTATCAAGTGGGAAATTTCCCAGTAGGTTGGTCGGAGTGGAATGGCAAGTATCGCGACTGCGTGCGGGATTTTTGGCGCGGCGAAGATGAAAGATTGGGCGAGTTTGCCTATCGGTTCACTGGCAGCCCCGACTTGTATTTTCAGGTCAACGGGCGTCGTCCGAATGCGAGTATTAATTTTGTCACCTGTCACGACGGCTTCACCCTCAACGATCTCGTCAGCTACAATGACAAGCACAATGAGGCAAATGGAGAAGAAAATCGGGATGGGGAAAGTCACAACCGCTCTTGGAATTGCGGCCACGAAGGGTGGAGTGACGACCAAGAAGTGCTGCAAGTGCGCGAACAGCAGCGGCGGAATTTTCTCGCCACTCTGCTGCTTTCTCAGGGCGTGCCGATGTTGCTGATGGGCGATGAAATGGGGCGATCGCAGGGAGGCAATAACAATGCCTATTGCCAGGATAGCGAAATTTCCTGGGTCGATTGGAAGTTGGCAAAGGGCAATGAGGAGTTGCTGGATTTTAGCCGCGAACTGATTTACTTCCGCCAGCAGCACCCGATCTTTCGGCGGCGCAAGTGGTTTCAAGGGCGACCGATTCACGGCAAAGGCGTCAGCGATATCGCTTGGTTCAACCCCGATGGCGGCGAGATGACTGACGAGCAGTGGCAAGTGGGTTATTCCAAGGCGATCGCGGTTTTCCTCAATGGCGACCAAATTCCCAGCCCGGGGCCAAAAGGCGAGCGCATTGTTGACGAGAGTTTTTTCGTCTTCTTTAACGCTCACTGGGAAACCATTGAATTTACTCTGCCGCCCGGACTAAAGGAAAGGGAGTGGGCTGTGGTCATTGATACCAAGGAGCCTCGCTTCATCCAAATGGGGAATTTCTTTACCAGCGATCAAGCTATCCCGGTTTCCTCGCGCTCAATTGTCGTGCTGCGCCGCATGATATAACTCCGAAACTTTTTTCTCTTATTTGGTCTGGAGGGTTCTCGTTTTCTCGTTCCCGGGCTGTCTCCTGGGAACGATTTCGGGAGGAATTTTCACCAATCAATCAGAAAGGAGAGACCCATTTTTCAGCTTTTCACTGTTCAGCCGGTTTAACTCGATTTATGGTGTTTTTTCAGCGAGTCAGTCCACTGCGCCACTTGTTGGGGGGATAGGGTGCCCCGAGGCGCGAGGCGCGCGTCTTGATAGCCCCAGCGTTCTACGTCGATGCTGTACTGTATGGGGGACAAAAGCGTGCCCTGACAGAGCAGTTCTGTCGGGGGAGCGGCTTTCATTTCTTCCTGCAAGCGGCTCAACAGTTCGCTGAAAATCCAGTCGGGAATCCGCGATCGCTCGCCGGGGTAGATGAAGCCAAATAAAATCAGGTGGCACAGCAGAACCCGCCAGCGTTCTCCGAACCGATTCAGCAGGTGTTTCCAATCCAGGCGATCGCTGCAGGCTTTAATCAAGTGCGCTACGTCGGCACCGTCGAAGCGATCGCGCGACATCACAAACGCCTTCGAGGCGAGCATTTCTTCGACTGGGCAAAGTCGCACGGGTATCCCCATGATGTCTGATTCCACCGCGCGATCGAACCACAACTCGTCAACTTCCCCGCAACCGTTCGCTCCGCCGAAGATAATATCGACAAAATTCTCGCAACTGAAAGCTTTCGCCAGCCAGTGGGGCGCTGTCAGTTCGGTGAGGTAGCCGGCATTGCGGAACACTTCGAGCGATCGCCCGCAGTCGCGCGGACGCATGAAGATATCTAAATCTTTCGTGTGGCGTGCAATACCCGTATACCGCTCAAACGCATACGCGCCGCCCACGAGAAACGGGATTTCAGCTTCTATCAACGCGCCGAGTGCCTGAAAGTAAAAAGCGCGGCTTTTCGGATCGAGTTCGTTTGCGTTTAAACCTTGGCATTGCATGAGCTTCCCCTTGAATTTTTTGATAATTTCGCGGTTTTTGGCAGCGCCTCCTACACACTTTCATCGACCAAACATTTACCTTTAACTATCATAGTTATTCGCTCCATCAAATTTTATCCTCTATCTCTGGGCTGAAAAAAATAACCCCAAACCCAAAATAAACCAATAAAAACTATTCCTAATGGGGCTTGAAAGTCCCCGCTAATCCTGCACACTATCGAAGAGAAAACGTGAAAATAAGATTTGGAGGGAGGGAAGAATGGCGATCGCGAAAGAGACAGTCCGAATCGCAGCAGTCGGGGACATCCACTGCACGCAGACAGCCAAGGGAAATTTACAGCCGCTCTTCGAGCAAATCGCCGAAAATGCCGACGTACTTTTGCTGTGCGGAGACTTGACGGATTACGGACTGCCAGAGGAAGCCCGCATCCTCGCCAAAGAGATCGCAGCAGCCAAGCTCCCCATTTTGGCGGTACTCGGCAATCACGACTTTGAATCGGAACAACAACACGAAGTCCGACAAATTCTCTGCGACGCCGGCGTCACCTTACTCGACGGGGAAGCTCGCGAAGTGTGCGGCATTGGTTTCGCCGGAATCAAGGGTTTTGCTGGCGGTTTTGGTCGCTGGGCGTTGGGAGCGTGGGGAGAAGAAAGCATCAAACGTTTCGTGCGCGAAACCGTCGATGAAGCGCTGAAATTGGAATCCGCCCTCGCCAAGTTGCAAACTCCCCAGCGCATCGCCTTGCTGCACTATTCCCCCATTCAGGCAACCGTTGAGGGCGAACCCCCGGAAATTTTTCCTTTTTTGGGTTCCAGCCGTCTCGAAGATCCCCTCAATCGCTATCAAGTGAGTGCCGTGTTTCACGGGCACGCCCACCACGGCAGCCCGGAGGGGCGCACGAGTAACAATATTCCCGTTTACAACGTCGCTATGCCGCTTTTGAAGCGGGCTTTTCCAGATCGACCGCCGTTTCTTTTGCTGGAAATCCCAGCCGCAGCCTAATACCTCTCTTTTCGGTTGCAGTGACGGCTGAAGTCGTCAACCGCGATCGGTAATTATGCAGGATCAATTGCACAACCCTACGGCAGTAGTGCGGCTAGAAGCCGCTTCTTTAAGGTGCGGGCTTCTATCCCCCACTGCCACAAATCGGGATGCTCCCGATGCCTGTAAAACTACTCTGATGTCCAGTCGAGGGCTTGCGCATTCCGGCTGAACCTTACGCGGTTATAGGCAGCGATAACAGCCGGAATGCTATCGCCCCTACTTTAACGGGATGCTCCCCAAAAATCGCCATCACTGCAATTATTTATTCTCATCTGCTTAGAAGACAAGACGACTGAAGTCGTCATTGCGAACGAAGAGGAAGAGAGGAAGACAGAAGTCGTCACGGCGAACGAAGCGATCGCCCAACCGACGTCATTTCGCAATCGCCACTCCCTTGCGGCACTTTTTCGGGCTGGTGAGACAAAAAGATTTTTGCTTCCCACCCCTGCCATTCAATAGTTAACTGATTTTCAGGGGTTTCTACTTGACGATTGTCGCTCCAATCATACCAAGTTCTCTGAGTCGTTGGAAAATACGGAACCCGATACTTTTCAAAACATTTTCCAGAAAAATTGGCCACAACAATCACCTGCGACCCTCCCTCGTCCCAGCGAACGTCCCCCAGGATTCGGCTCTCCGGATCGGTGTGGAAAAACTCAATGCAATCCGTCTGGAGGGCTGGAGTTTGCTTGCGAATGGCAATTAATTTTTTATAATACTCGAGCAAATTTTGATTGCGCTCGTTTTTCAGCAAATCCCAGTCGAGCTTTTTGGGGAAGTTCGGCTCTCGGTGCTTGCACTCGGCAAATTCTTGACCCATCCAAATCATGGGAATCCCAGATGCCGTCACCAACAGAGCCGCTCCCAGCTTGGCTCGCTTGAAGGCTTCGTCATTAAAAATACCGCGATCGCCCAAATCGGCAAACAAGCGGTTCTGGTCGTGATTGGTGATGTAATTGACAACTTTGGTAACTCCCGCAGGATATCCTTGTCGCTTGTGGTCGATAACAGTTTTGAGTTGCTCTATATCGAACATTTCGCAGCACAAGTGCGGATTTACGAGATGGAAAAAACTATCGTGCCAGCAGGCATCCATCGGCCCTTCGGGGGTGACGAGGTTGGTTTTTTCGGGAACGTGTTCGCCAACCGTATAAAGTGGCTTTACTCCAGCCGCTCGCTTGCATTCACCGACAATCCATCGCAGAAAATCCCAGTTATCCAGTTGTTTGAGGGCATCGAAGCGAATCCCGTCAATGTGATATTCTTCAATCCAGAACCGCACCACATCGCCCATGTATTGCCAAGCAGGACGGATGCCGAGATTGTCGTCGAATTTTTCGTAGTTAAATTCCGGCCCCCAATAAAACGGGTCTTCTGGATGGTGGCGGTCGTGGTAATACCAGCAATCGCGGTCAATTTGGTGGAGCGGGCATTCTTCTGAAGAGTGATTGAAAAGCTGATCCAGAATAACCCGAATGCCTCTGGCATGGCATTCGTCAATCAGCCGTTTTAAATCTGTAGTAGAACCGTAGCTGGGTTGTGGGGCAAAAAAGTTCCGAGTCAGGTAGCCCCAGCTATACTGGAAACCGCACTCGCTGACTGGCATCAGCTCGATCGCGTTAATTCCCAACTCGCACAAATAATCGAGTTTTTCGACGAGATCCCTAAACCGTCCGGGTTTCTGCGGGTTGCCCTCAGCGTCAGAAAAATCGCCGATGTATAGCTCGTAGATAACTAACTCGCGATCGCTCGGTAAAAACTTGTCGTCGTGCTGCCAGATATAAGTATCGACAATCCGCTTGCCCTTGTCAATCCGCACGATGCCGTTTCCTGTTTCTGGCTCGATTTCCGTAACGTAGGGGTCATTGACTTCTACCCACTCATCCGGTTTGAGAAACCAGCTTTTTGACTGAACCCGGAATTTATATTGATAAATACCGTCCTCTAATTCGACCCGAGTGCGAAAATATCCTCGGTCGTCTTTTTGCATGGAGATTTCTGGCCAATCGGAAAAATACCCAATTAATGCAGCCCCTTTGTTATAAGGCGCAAATAGCTTGAATTCAATTGAAATTGCCCTAAAAAAACTTATCCGAGCGTTTAACTCAGTCCCCTTTAAAAAAAGTTTTCTCCAAACTGTGATTTTTAAAAGATAACCAATACTTGGGTTTCCTAGCTTCTAGCTAAGGAATGGAGTTATTTTGTGCCGAAAGAATGAGCTAACGTTAAGTGATAGCGTTATCTAGGGTACAAATAGGAAAGCGTCCGAGAAAGCACCATTGCGGTGCTGGTGGAAGATAGCCTGCAACTGGTTTTCAATTCGCAAAAAGCGAATATCTTTCAGGAAGAAGTGTAAATCTTATCGGCTAGCGCGGCAGCAAAAATACGGCTTTAGATAGGTATAAAAATATGATTATTTCTCTAGAATTAGAAAAATTACCTGTTAGGAGTCTCTGCGATGAATTACTCAACCAATGAAAACCTAACGACTGAGGATGTCGAGACTGGGGAAGATATGAAGGAAAACCGAGAAAATTACGAGGAGTCTCGCGAACAAGGTCAACAAAATGATGCTTTTGACGCCGACATTTCCACCGTCGGTTATAACGCTCAAGCCGATCGACAAGAGGGCGGCTCCGATTCCCGCGAACAAGCTCGGCAAAGCCACTTTTACGACGCGAACGTTACCCCACCGGGCAATCAAACTCAGCGGAATGCTGAATAGCGCAGGTGTCTAACGTGACGAGCGTTCTTTGCGCATTGAATCGCTCGTCACAAGCCGCGCTCCCTTGCAAAAACCCCTGAGTCAACTGCTAAAATATGTTTAGAAAGCCGGAGCCTTGAGGGAATCCGCTCGGTTTATCCGCAGGTGGAGTCTTGAAGAGGGTGAGTTTGCAGGGGGAAAATAACCGCGCGGCTAAATTCCAACGGATTGAGAAGGAAGTAGAGGTTGCCAGGAGGCACGGCATCTGAGCGAACCCCTATTATTGTTTCCCGCCAGGGGTTTGCCTGAAGAAGCTTTTGCCGTTCGGTTCGGTCCCTCGGCAAAGGCGCGATCGCCGACCGCACGCCCGCGCTGTCCAATCCCCTTAATAAAAATTATTATATTTGCGCAGCGTTGTGCCTTATAAAAATATTGCAGGATTTAGCGGAGGATGCCAGAAAACGCGCCGAAGGGCACAAAACTACTAAATTAGTATCGATCGAGGAGGGCCATTATGACTGGCTTTGTCGTCATTCAAACAAGTTTGCTTCTCTTGTACGGGATTTTATTGCTCAAATTAAATCAAAAATCCCAGTCGAGTTGATGAATCTGCCAAACTTCTGACTGCATCCGCCTGACGATTTCTAGGTTGAGAGATGACTCGGATTCTGGCGGCAAAACTCAACAGCGGGGGAGGGACAAAATGCGGCCAAAAGGAAGAGCCGGCAGCATTGCAATTCTGTCATCCCCCGCGTCTAAAAGCGCTACAAACGCGCCTGAAAGGCAGGCGATCGCAAAAATTCCCTTCAGCCACGTTGCGACGAGCAGCCAGGAGAAGGAAAAGGGAACAGGTAATCGGCTAGAGCTGCCGGATTACCCATTCACGATTACCTCTCGGGCTGGCTGACGAGCAATGCCACGGGGAAGTGTTCCAGAATTTGGGCGATCGCGATCGCCTCACCGCCTGAAATCGCCTGCTCCGTGATGGCATTTCGCCAGGTAGAAAGCGCTCCAGACGGCAACTGTAGCTGAGTATCTGCCCAGACTCGTTCGCCAAGGGGAGACTCCCCGGATTCCACGAGCTTCGTAAAGAAACGGGGCGCAACTGCGATCGCCGTTTTCCCCTTAAAGCTCCGCGAAAAAGCCACCAGATGCTCGCTGAACTTGCCGCTAACCTGCAAGGGTTGATAATCTCCCTTCAGGAAAACATCCAAATACTCTTTTCGCGCCTGAAGAACGCGGTGAGTGAGAAACAGCTTAATCCGCCCATCTTCCTTATTAGACAGCAAATCCTCAATCAGCTTCAGAATATCTACCTTGGATTTCTCTTTCATATCCTGTAGAAACCAAATGCGCCGGTCGAAATTAACCGGACGGCGGTTGTCCGGATCGACCATGCTTAAATCCCACAACTCCGTCCCCTGATAGATGTCGGGCACCCCCGGAGCCGCAATTTTCAGCAACGTCTGAGAAAGCGAGTTAAAAATGCCGTAGCCAGCCACCCATTTTTGGAAAGGCAGGAACTCCTTGAGGAATTCATTCGAGTCAGAAGGCTCTAACACCTTCTCGACAAAATCGAGGAATCCTTCTTCATACGCCGTATCAGGGCGCAGCCAAGCCGTGTGCAGTTTCGCTTCTCGCACGGACTTGAGCATGTATTGCTTCACCCGAAGGGCAAACTCAGCCCGTTCGCTGTCATTAAACGGAAAAGCCCCAACCAACGTTTGATACAAGAAATATTCGTCATTGCAAACCGGAACCGATCGCTTGCCCGCCGTGCTTTTCTTCGATCGATTGATTTCGCTCCAGTTCTTGACCTGCTTTTGCCATTCTTCCGGGATTTCCGAAAGCACGTTCAGCCGCGCCCGCACGTCTTCTCCGCGTTTGGTGTCGTGCGTCGCCGTCGCATTCATCGTATGGGGCCAGTGGATGATGCGATGTTGGTTGAATTCGTGAAACTCGTCAATGGAAATGCCAAATTTTCCGGGATTGCCCCCCACTTCATTCAAAGAGATCAGCCGATTGTAGACGTAAAATAGCGTATCCTCAATCCCTTTCGCCATCAGGGGGCCGGTCAATTGCTGCAACCGCATCATAAAATGCAGGCGATCGGTTTCTTCTTGCGTGAATGGCTTCTGAAACTCTTTCAAAAGCAAGTTCTCAATAAAGTTCAGTTCGTTCAGGAGCAGCGGGACTCGCCCCCTTGCTTCTTCGATCGCTTCCTTAATGTAGCTGCGATCCTCTTCGCTGAACCCGTCCCCATTCACATAAGTACGATACACCGGGAAAAGCGTCAGCACTTCCGAGAGCGTTCTTTTCAGACCGTTCTGCGTAAAATCGCTAGCCCGCCTGAAATTACCCGCTATTTTTTTCAGTATTTGAGCCAGATTGTCTACATCTCCCGCCAGGTTCTTATCGACAATCAGGTGTTTTTTCTCGACAAATAACTCCTCGTAAGGCTTTTTAATCCCAGTAAACTTTATGTAGAAATCGCTGAACTGCTGTTCGCTCTCCTGACGGCAGAAAATCCCATTAACGTAATTCAAGAACTCATAGCCGCTCGTTCCCTGAATGGGCCAGAGAGGAGACAAATTTTCTTTGAGTTCCAGAATCTTCTCAACCGCGATGTAAGTATCTCCGGTTTTTTGCCGCAACCGTTTGAGATATTCCGTGGGATCGTAGAGCCCGTCTATGTGGTCTATTCGCAAGCCGGTGATTTTTCCCTCATCAATGAGCTTGCTGACTAGAACGTGACTCTTGTGAAAAACCTTGATATCCTGTACCTTCACAGAAATCAATTCGTTAACGGTAAAAAATCGGCGATAATTGATTTCTTCAGCCCCGACTTTCCAGAAAGAAAGTCGGTAGAATTGTTCCATTAGCAAATTATCGAGAAGGTTAAAACTATCTGGATTGCCCTTTTCGCCATTAAAAACAGCAATATTTTCGTCTAGAAATTCCTTGACCTCAGAATTTTGCGTGTAGAGTTCCCACAACAGCCCTTTAACAAAGGCTATTTGGTCGTATCGTTCTTTGCCTTTGGGTTCGCTGGGCGCATTTTTTATCAGATAGAGAATGCCCAGTAATTTGACAAAATCTGGATGACGCCTTCCTCCGAGCGCTCTGGCGAGATGGTGCAAATTGTGATTCAGCAAGCGGACGTAAGATTCTATGCGGACAGGCAATTTCAAGCTGTAGTAATTGACGCTCAAGCCAGACTCTTCATACTGGAGCTGAATTTCGCCATTTTCCAAGCACTCTCCGTAGAAGTTCCCCAGCATCGGGGTCAGCACTCGGCCCTTAATATTTTCATAGGTCTGATCCCAGTAAATGTCAAAATATTCCGAATAATCGGAATCTTGGCCATTTTCTAGCACGTCCATCAACATCAGGTTTTGGCTGTCATAAGCCATGTGGTTTGGGACGATATCTTGCAACCATCCCATCTGGTGATGCTTGATTTCACTGGCTAGCGCTTCAAACTCCTCTGCCGTCCCGAGTTCGGGATTGAGTTGAGTGGGATCGACGACATCATAGCCGTGGGTACTTCCTTGTCTGGCTTTAAAAATGGGCGACGCATACAAGTCGGATATTCCTAAGTCTGCCAAGTAAGAAAGAATTTTTTTTGCGTCCTCGAATTTAAACCCTGAATTCAATTGTATTCGATAAGTAGATGTTGGAATTCGCATAGTCGAAGCCTCACTCAAAAAAATATTCGGAGAAATGTTCTTTCTCTGCTCAATACAGGGCGGGAAGAGCCCGCCCGGATCTCGCCATCAAAATTGACTCGGTTCATTTACTGAGCTAGGGTGTCTAGCTCGTAGATGGCAAAACTTTCGGGTGCCACAGTCACCTCCTGTTCGCGGATGAGCTTTTCGGGCAGGGGAGAGCCGGCACCCATCCATTTCGGCTCGGACGAATCTAAAATCTTGCGCCAGATTCCGCCAGAAGACGGTCGAGCTTTCACCTCTTTTTTATTGAAGTTCATCAGGCAGAGGATTTGGCTGCCGCTAGGGCTCCAGCGGCGCAGGAAGAGAAGTTTGTCTTCCTCGACTGCCCGAACTTCTAGATTTTGCTTGTCTGGGGTTTTCAGTGCCGGGATGGTACGGCGAAGCTGGATTAACTGTTGGTAAAACTCCAGCATGACTTTGTGTTTGCCTTCGTACCGCTTCTCCCATTGCAATTTAGATTTCTGGAAGGTTTCTATCTCGAAGGGGTCGATAAACTCGCCCTCTGCGTGAAAGGCGGCAAATTCTCTTTTCCTCCCTCGCCGGACTGCCTCAACGAGATCGGGATCGCCGTGGCTGACAAAGTAGAGGAAAGGGGCGTCTTCTGCATATTCTTCTCCCATAAATAGCAGGGGAATGTTGGGAGAGACGAGCAGGGCTCCTGCGGCGAGTTTCAAAGCTTCAAAGGAGACTAGGTGAGAAAGGCGATCGCCTAACATGCGATTGCCAACTTGGTCGTGGTTTTGGGTACAAACGACAAATTGATGCCCGGGGCGATCGCTGGCGTCGCTGCCGAAGAGTTTTTTCCGGTTCTTCGAGTACAGCCACGAGTACACAAAGCTTTCTTTATAGGCTTTGGCGAGTTGTTCGCAACTGCCGTAATCCTGATAATACCCCTTTTGTTCGCCGGTTAGCAAGGTATGCAGGCAGTGGTGGAAGTCGTCGCTCCACTGGGCATCCATGCCATAGCCGCCCAATGCTTTTTCGCGAATAATTCGCGCGTCGTTTGAATCGCTTTCTGCAATCAGGTAAAGTTTCCGCCCGACGCGATCGCTCAGAGCCGCTACTTTTTCGCCGAGTTCTTCTAAGAAGTGTTTCGCCCCTAAGTCGTAAATCGCGTGGACGGCATCTAAGCGCAGGGCATCAATGTGATAGTCCTCGAACCAGTACAGGGCATTTTCGATAAAGTAATTTCGCACCCCGTCGCAGTATTTGTCGTCAAAATTAATGGCCATCCCCCAGAGGGTTTTATAGGCTTCTGTAAAGTACGGCCCATATTGACTGGTGTAATTGCCTTCGGGGCCGAAGTGATTGTAAACGACGTCGAGAATAACGGCTAGCCCTTCTCGGTGAGCGGCATCGACGAGTTTTTTCAATCCTTCGGGACCGCCGTAAGACTCCTGTACCGCATAGGGGTAAGCTCCGTCGTATCCCCAGTTTCGATCGCCGGGAAATTGCGAAACTGGCATGATTTCGATCGCATTGACTCCCAATTTCCGCAATTCTTGCAATCGCGGTACGATCGCCTCAAACGTGCCTTCCGGCGTGAAAGTCCCGACGTGCAGCTCGTAAATAATTATGTCCTCTAAGGGAATGCCAGACCACTCGGCGTCCGTCCACTTCATCGTGTTGCGATCGCGCACTTCCGACGCCTGGTGTACGCCTTTGGGTTGATAGCGCGAAGCGGGATCGGGTCTGTCAGTTTCCCCGGCTATTTTGTAGAAATAAAGCGTTCCTGGCTCAATTCCTTCCGCCAGTGTTCTCCAGTACCCCTCCTCGTCCTTTTGCATGGGGATGAGGCGCTTTTCGGGATAAACGACTTGCACCGCTATGTCGTCGTGAGCGGGTGCCCAGACGATAAATTCGCACCGACTGTTACCGAGATAATCAGCTCCGATTTTCACCTTTAATGTCCTTCCCGTGGAATTTGGATGTAGGTTTGTCACTAAAGAGATATGGCTTTGATTTCGCAGGGTCTGCTCTTGCAGCGCCGCTTTCATTGCCTGCCCGTGAAGCGCAGCTATCGCGGAGCGCTTTCTCGCGATCGCAGATTTTCATCCGCCGAGCGCAATGGGAGAGCCAGTTTGCAGGGTTTGACGATTATATCACTGCCCGGGGACGCTATTGAAATAAATTTTCCCTAGATTCTATACCCTTGACATCGGGGCGCGCATCCGCCTAGAGTAATACGTTGGAGCGTTACTCTGCCTTATACAGGGAGCTTCACATCGACAGCGCAGATTTTTCGCCAGCCGCATTGCAGAAATAAAAAATTTACTGCCGCTTGTCGCTAATAAAAAATAGCGATTATCGGCACGAATGACGACAGCCCCACGCGCAGACTGTTGTGCGATCGGCTCCTACAGCAAGTCAGCAGGTGGGGTGAATGTCAAGTGATTGAGTTGTCGCGTATACAAAATAACAAGCGGCAAGGCTTTTCTGTTGAAAACGCAACATAACTTCTTGAAAATCCCTAAAAATTGATAAAATTCACTGGATAAGCTGCCAGCCATTGGACAGGCGATCGCCCGCTGATTGCATTAGCCTTGCAGAGTTCGGCGCAGCCTTTGGTCAAAGCTGAGCCATTCCGCGTGACAAGCGACTGCAGCGCCGATCCGACTCTCCTTGCTTCCCTGGCATAATAAAATTTGGCGGGATTCATTCAGAGTCAGACTTTTTATGGGAGCGCTCGCTATGGAAATATTGATAGTTGAGGACGAACCAGAAATCGCGCGGCTGATCCAGCACGCCCTAGAAGCAGAAGGATTCTCCTGCCGCCACTGCCGCGATGGCGTGAATGCACTGCAAGTCTTCCGCGAACAGCAACCCGATTTGATCGTACTGGACTTGATGATTCCCGGCTTAGACGGGCTGGAAGTGTGCGCCCGCATCCGCCAAAAACCAGGCACCAAAGACCCGTATATTTTGATGCTGACGGCAAAAGGCGAAGAAATAGACCGGGTGATCGGGCTGTCTACCGGTGCCGACGATTACATGGTCAAGCCCTTCAGTCCCCGCGAATTGGTGGCCCGGGTGCGGGCGCTGTTGCGGCGCAGCCTGCGGCAGGGCGGGCAGCAGCAGATCTACCGCACGCAGCACTTCACGGTAGACGTAGACCGGCACGTTGCCTGCCGCCACAGCAGCCCCGACGAATCAGAAACTCTCAACTTGACGACTTTAGAATTTAACCTGTTGGCCACTTTCGTCAGCTATCCCGGTCGCGTCTGGAGCCGATCGCAGTTGATTGACAAACTCTGGGGGGATAACTTTTTTGGCGACGAGCGGGTCGTCGATACCCACGTCGCCCGGTTGCGCAAGAAAATCGAACCAGACCCAGCAAATCCAACCTATATTAAAACCGCGATCGGCGTCGGTTACAAATTTGAAGACTCATCTGTTTCCTAATTGAATTTTTAGGAAATTTTCAGGATGTCGCTCTGCTTTTATCTTTTTTGCTTAACTTCTACTCAGCACTCAGTTTCTCATTTTCTTGCTGAACTTCTACTCAGTCGAGGCCGAATAGCACTGATTGCTCAGCACTCAGCACTCAGCACTCCGCACTATTTCAAGCGAGAGTGCGGAAATTACGAAAAGCGCGGGGTACAGAGCCGTACCCCCCCTAACGGCTGTTTTTCCTACTTTAAATATCAGGAAGAGGCAGGGAAGAAAAGCCTCGACCGAGAACCCGTCAAATGTAGGAGGGAAAGTTTATGGCAATCAGACGTTGGGAACCTTTCCGGGAAATCGACACCCTACAGCGGGAAATGAATCGCCTGTTTGACCGGCTGGGAGTTCCGAGCAACGGAGAAGAGAGCGGACGATTTATCCCGGCAGCAGAAATGCACGAAACCCCCGAAGCCATCCACCTGAGAGTGGAACTTCCGGGGATGGATGCCAAGGATCTCGACGTGCAAGTGACAGCCGAAGCCGTCGCCATTACGGGCGATCGCAAATTTGAAAGCAAGACCGAAGAAGCCGGCTTCACTCGCAGCGAATTTCACTACGGCAAATTTCAGCGCGTGATACCGCTGCCGGTACGAATTCAGAATGAAAAAGTGAGTGCCGAATACAAAAACGGGATTCTGAATCTCACCCTCCCGAAAGCCGAAAGCGAGCAGAATAAAGTTTTCAAAGTCAACCTGAGCTAAACGAATAGTTTCGCTCTTTTTGGTGCCATGATGCCGCAAAAAACCTAAAAAAACATTAGATTGTCAACTGGCTTCGGTTAGAGCGGCTGTCAATGATTTGGAAAGGTTGGGAAGGGGCGTTAACAAAAACGCCCCTGAACCGAAAGGTTTTTCACCCATCATTTATCCCCCAATAGCACCCTGAAAATTTAGGAGGCAAATGCGATGGCTAAAGTCGTAGGAATCGACTTAGGAACTACTAATTCATGCGTGGCTGTTATGGAAGGCGGACAGCCAGTCGTCATTGCCAATGCTGAAGGACAGCGAACCACTCCTTCCGTTGTGGCGTATGCGAAAAATGGCGATCGCTTAGTCGGTCAAATCGCCAAACGCCAAGCCGTGATGAATCCAGAAAATACCTTCTACTCCGTCAAGCGCTTTATCGGGCGCAAATACGAAGAAATCACCCACGAAGCCACCGAAGTTTCTTACAAAGTCACGCGCGACAGCAACGGCAACGTCAAGATTGACTGTCCAGCGGTGGGGAAGCAATTCGCTCCCGAAGAAATTTCCGCCCAAATTTTGCGCAAGCTCGTTGACGACGCCAGCAAGTATCTGGGCGAAAAAGTCACCCAAGCCGTCATCACCGTTCCGGCATACTTCAACGACTCCCAGCGACACGCCACCAAAGATGCGGGTAAAATCGCCGGTTTGGAAGTGCTGCGGATCATCAACGAACCGACAGCCGCCTCGCTCGCCTACGGTTTGGATAAAAAGAAAAATGAAACGATCCTCGTCTTTGACTTGGGCGGCGGCACGTTTGACGTATCCGTTCTAGAAGTCGGCGACGGCGTGTTTGAAGTCAAATCCACCAGCGGCGACACTCACCTCGGCGGCGACGACTTCGACAAAAAAATCGTCGATTGGCTGGCGGAGGAATTCAAGCGCAATGAAGGCGTTGACTTGCGCAAAGACAAACAGGCTTTGCAGCGGCTGACAGAAGCAGCAGAAAAAGCAAAAATCGAACTGTCTAGCGCCACTCAAGCGACTGTCAATCTGCCTTTCATTACCGCCACGCAAACCGGACCGAAACATCTGGAAATGACCCTGACGCGATCGCAATTTGAATCGCTCTGTTCCGACTTGCTCGATCGCTGTCGCGCTCCCGTAGAAAACGCCCTGCGAGATGCCAAACTCACGGCTTCCGATTTAGATGAAGTCGTACTCGTCGGCGGTTCGACTCGGATTCCCGCCGTGCAACAACTGGTGAAACGCCTCACTGGCAAAGAACCCTGCCAGGGCGTCAACCCGGATGAAGTCGTCGCCGTGGGTGCTGCCATTCAAGCTGGCGTGCTATCGGGGGAAGTCAAAGACATTTTGCTGCTGGACGTGACGCCGCTATCTCTGGGGGTGGAAACCCTCGGCGGCGTAATGACAAAAATTATTCCTCGCAATACCACGATTCCCGTCAAAAAATCCGAAGTTTTCTCTACCGCTGCGGACGGGCAAACGAACGTAGAAATTCACGTTCTCCAAGGCGAGCGAGAAATGGCGGCTGATAACAAAAGCCTGGGGACTTTCCACCTGGACGGGATTCCAGCAGCGCCGCGAGGGGTTCCGCAAATCGAAGTGACTTTCGACATCGATGCGAATGGCATTCTGTCTGTCTCGGCTCGGGATAAAGCGACGGGCAAGCAACAGTCGATTACCATCACCGGGGCTTCGACTCTCGACAAGCGAGATGTGGAAAAAATGGTTTCCGAAGCCGAGAGAAATGCGGAAAGCGATCGCAATCGCCGCGAACTCATCGACGCCAAGAATATGGCAGACTCGCTGATTTATCAATCCGAGAAACAGCTCCGGGAGTTAGGCGATCGCGTGCCGGCAGGCGATCGCGATCGGGCAGAAGGGCTCGTCAAAGATTTGCGGGATGCCATCAGCCAGGAAAACGGCGATCGCGTCAAATCCCTCAGCAATGACTTGCAGCAAGCCATGATGCAAATCGGCAGCGCTATCTACGCGCAAGCCGGCGGCGGCACCCCGAACGACGGGAAAGCTCAGGCTGGCGATACCAACCCTGCAGGCGGCGAGGACGTCATTGATGCCGATTTCGTCGAAAGTCGCTAAGTTTCCAGCTTCGTTCTTTTCTCGTTCCCAGACTCCAACCTGGGAACGAGGGGAACTTGTGGATTTTCTAGTCTTGTTAATTATAAATTTGGCGAGGCCGTCAATTGACGACTTGATAGGCGGTAACAAAATCATCAAAAATCAAGATATTGGATAAAACTGTAGACACTTGAGGACAAACCCATGTCAGATTCCGAACAAAGCCCGAATCCTTGGCGGCAAATCGGCAGCCACGCTTTGGCGGTGGTGTTGAGTGTTGCCTTGACGGTGACGGCTTTGCACGCATTTCCCAGCCTATTCCTTCCCCAGCTCTCATCTTTGTCTCAGATGGCTGCAGTTCAGCCGGCTGTCGCTAGCGTCCCCCTGCCGCAATCCGACAGCCGCAGCTTTGTCGCCGCCGCCGTGAATCGCGTCGGTCCCGCCGTGGTGCGGATCGACACCGAGCGCACGATTGCGAATAATACCGCCGATCCGTTTTTTGACGATCCTTTCTTTCGCGGCTTTTTCGGGGAAGATATGTTTCCGAGGACGCCGAAAGAATATCACCAGCGGGGGCAAGGTTCGGGTTTCATCGTTGACAGCAATGGCGTGATTCTCACGAATGCTCACGTTGTCAGCGGTGCGGATACGGTGACGGTGACGCTCAAAGACGGACGCACGTTCAAAGGGGAAGTGCGGGGGATTGACGAACCCTCAGACTTGGCGGTGGTGAAAATCAACGGGCAAAATTTGCCGATCGCGCCTTTGGGAAATTCTAACGACTTGAAAGTCGGCGACTGGGCGATCGCCGTGGGCAATCCGCTCGGTCTGGACAATACCGTTACTCTGGGAATTGTCAGCACTCTCAACCGTTCTAGCGCTCAAGTTGGCATCCCTGACAAGCGCCTGGATTTCATCCAAACCGACGCGGCTATCAACCCCGGCAACTCCGGAGGGCCACTGCTTAACGAGCAGGGCGAAGTGATCGGCATCAACACCGCGATTCGCGCCGAAGCGCAAGGGATTGGATTTGCAATTCCCATCGACAAAGCTAAGGTGATTAAAGACAAATTAGCGCGGGGCGAAAAAATCTCCCACCCCTACATCGGCATTCGCATGACGACACTGACCCCAGAGCTGGCGAAAGAGTCCAATAGCGACCCCAATTCGCCCTTTACGATCCCCGAAATTAATGGGGTGCTGGCAATACAGGTAATTCCCAACAGTCCGGCTGCTGCGGCTGGGTTGCGTCGCGGCGACGTGATTACAGAAATAGAGGGGCAGCCCGTGGCTTCTGCCGAGAAATTGCAGAGCATGGTAGAAACAAGTCGCATCGGTCAGCCCTTGAAATTGAAGGTACAGCGGGGCGATCGCGTCGAGGTGATATCCGTGCGTCCAGGGGACTTGCAAGACGCCGCCCGTTTTTAAGCACTTCGGCAAATGGAGGGCAGGCACGAGCCTGCCTTCCATTTTGGCTGGCAAAACCTTACAATAAGAGTGAAGGGTGGGTTGAGCGCAGCACGTTCCCCAGCCGACATGGGTAAAAGTAGCTCCTAAATTTCTTCCTAAAGACATAAGAGGACTGCAATCCTCACTGCAAGCAGACGCTGGCAGACTGCGGAGAGTCTGGCGGCGATCGCTGCGCCAGCAATTTACCCGCTCGGAGGAATTTTTATGCCGATTGACAAGGATAATAACCGATCTAAAAACAACCCAACTCACCAACGGCTGGGTGAGGGATTGTGGCTTTTTATTTTAACATTTTTAATCCTTAATTTGGGAATAATTCCTCTATTAATACCAAGTTGGCTAACTTAGTATTGTTACATTTTTTTATATATCCCGGAG
>CAYOOD010000073.1:0-40270 GCA_964405435.1 uncultured bacterium | reverse complement strand
TTACCGCCTGCACCTTTGGCTAGGTTGAAGTTAGCAATTTTTTTTTGACCTGTCAAGTGATTTCAGGGCGGCAAAATTTGAGGAGGAACTAATTGCTATCAATTCCCGTCTCTGTGTTAATTTGTAAGTTTATATCAAGGGATTCGAGCGGCAACCAGACTGGCTTAGACTGAGAGCCAACAGGAGAAGGAAGAGGAGCGGGGGGATGCTCTTGAAAATCTGTCGGGCTTTCTCCGTTAAGCTCCTGCTTCACTTTTCTTTTGCGTCACGCTCTGGGGCGGGGACTTCTGGAGATGCCGCCCCTGCATACTCCACGCTATTTTTAAGTCAGCGCCGGGGGAGAATGCTTTGTGCGATCGAGCGTTCTGCGTCAAATGGCGTCTCGCGAACCTTGTCGAAGGGGACAGCCGGATTTTGAAAGTGCTTGCCCTTCCCGCCAGCAGAGGGAGTCGGAGAGAATCCCCTCTGGGATGGCGATCGCGCTTGCCGGTTGCGCCAGAGAGAATGATATTTTTGAGAAACTGCTGACCGTGTAGATGCCTGTAGGGGAGCTGCGGGATTTGGGAAAGCGGCAACTGAGGAGAACGGATGCGTATATAAGGAGAGCTGCGCGGGGCTACTGCTCCCGGACGCAGCGCCCCAGCCAGTGCCGCAGAAAAAGCCCGCCTCTTCAGCGCCCCAGCCTCGGGCATCCCCCTCTCGTCCCACCTAAGATCTGCCAAGTCCATGAGTCTGAAAGCCGTTTTATTTGATTTCAATGGAGTCATCATCAACGACGAGCGCATTCACGCCAAGCTGATCGAAGAGTTGCTGATTGCGGAAAACCTGCGGCCCAAACGAGACGAGTTCCGACAGATTTGTCTGGGGCGGAGCGATCGCACCTGCATCCGCGACTTGCTCGCCAGTCGGGGACGGGTTGTCAGCGAAGGCTACTTGGCCCAACTCATCGAGCGCAAAGCCCAATCTTACCAGCAGTACCTGGAAACCACCGATCCTTTGCCCATTTATCCGGGATTGGCAGAATTCCTCGCCAAACTGCGAGAGATGCAGATTGTCGTCGCCGCAGTCAGCGGGGCGCTGCGCCGGGAGATCGAAATCGTACTGAATCGCGCCAACCTCGCCGAACACTTTGCCGCGATCGTCGCCGGGGACGATTTGACTGCTAGCAAGCCGGAACCCGACGGTTATCTGCTGGCGGTGGAACGCCTCAAGCAACTCTATCCCGATCTCCACCTGGAAGCGCGGGAGTGTCTGGCGATTGAAGATACTCTTGCCGGGATCGAAGCCGCCAAACAAGCGGGCATACAGGTGGTGGGGGTGTCCAATAGCTATCCCCTGCACATGCTCCAGCGCCATGCCAACTGGGCGGTGGATTGCCTGTCGGATTTGGAATTGGATCGCGTGCAGCAAGTCTATCAGCGGGCTGTCCCTCAGCCAAAGGCCGAATAGAGGCCAGGGGAGGGGCGGTGAAAAAGTTTAAATTTGAGATTGCGGATAAATCTGTGGATAAATCTCTGGTGTATGCTGACGAGGTAGTGCTACAATCTTTTTGAGAGGCGAGCAATCGCGTCTCGTGCAGCCCCGAGGGGAATTAGCTCAGTTGGTAGAGCGCTGCGATCGCACCGCAGAGGCCACCGGTTCGAGTCCGGTATTCTCCATTCGCATATTCTCCCGGCATATTCTCCTCGCAAACAAGGGTTTTCCTGACTTTTCGGCGATCGTCTTCCATCCTGGCAAAACCCGTCTTGAGATGGAAATAGTAAAGATTGTGACTGTTTCAGTGAAATTGGACAGTTAAACTGGGTAAATATGGCGGCGCTCCCTTCCCGGTCAGGCCGCAGAAAAATGTCTGGACTTCTTTCTCTCCCTCGGAAATTCTGCATTTAATTTGCTTATTGCCAGGAACGATAAAGCCGTGAAATTCTTTCTGATTCGTCCGAACTACCCCTAAGCCGCTCGCTCGAAACAAAAAATTAGATGTTAAACCCCTGAGTGGGAGGGATCTGCGCGATCGGGACGCGGTTTTGGGGAGGGGCTTCTCGGTGGCTGTCCAGGTCAACTACCATTGCGATTTATTAAACATTTTGTAAGTCTTGTTGCATCTTGTGTGTTTTCGCTTGCGATCTCTCGATATTCAGCTATGGTAGAAGCAGGCTGGAATAATTAAGCAAATCTAAAGAAGGGTTCTGTCGGTCTCCCAGCTTGCGGCCAAAAAAAGACCGGTTTCACGCCATCCCGAACAGGAGATGGGTTCACGCTAGAAGGAGGTTGTATGACTCCCCTTATGCTGCGTCAGCTCTGGTCTTTGATTGAAAGCACCCAAGTCAACATTCTGTTGAACCTGGACGATGCGAGCTTGGAGCAGTGGTTGCTCAACCAAGTCAAGAGCAATCGCCCGCTCAACAACGACGAAGCCAATGTTCTCAATGCCTACATCCGCTCGAAGCTGTCGCTGATCCGCGATCTGGCGCAGGAAAGGCAAATGGTAGAGCTGTTTGGCTAGGGCGCTTTCCGCAATCAGCGACTCGACGGGCGCTCGAAATTCCGATCGCGCGAGTGGCAGCGGCACGAGTGTCAAGCGGCTGCCTGTATAGTTGTCGGCTAGAAGATCGCTCGCGCGCGACGCTTTGACTATCCCGCTTTCTCATCGGCAGCGGCAGCGATCGCTGGACGAGAGGCGGCCCTGTCTCAAAACCGAGATGGCCAATTGGCATAAATTGAGATTGCATTTTAATTTTTTAAATCGGTCAAAAGCAGGGGTGCAGAGAAAAAAAGACGCAAGTCCAAGAAAAATGAGCAGTTTGTGCAGGGCAAGATAGTTAAGACGGGATCTGTCAAACCGAACGCGACCGTGCAATTTGCGCCCCTATATCCTTTACTGTACAAAATTCTCAAGCCCGCCTTTCCCAACTGCCTGTGGGCGGGTGACGGCAGCGATCGGGCGATCGCCCTCACCTTTGACGATGGCCCGCACCCGCAACACACGCCCCAACTGCTGGAGGTATTAGACCGCTACGAGATTTCGGCCAGTTTCTTTTGGTTGGGCGTCTGCGTGGAGCGGTGGCCGGAAGTGGCCAAAGAAGTGTACCGGCGGGGGCACTGGATCGGGCTGCACGGGTGGACCCATCGCAGCTTTCCGCTGCTATCCGATGCGCAACTGCGGCAGAGTTTGGAAAAAACGCAGGAGGCGATCGCCGCTGCCTGCGGCGTGGATTTGCAGCAGGTGCGCAGAACCGTCACAGACGTGCGCCCTCCCAACGGGTTGTTTGTGCCCCGCACCTTGCAGCAGTTGCGGCAGTGGAACTACCGACCGGTGATGTGGAGCGTCGTGCCAGAAGATTGGGTTCGCCCGGGGGTGTCCGTCGCCGTGCAGCGCGTGCGGCAGCAAGTGCAACCGGGCTCCGTAATCGTTTTGCACGACGGCTACTGCGGCGGCGAAGACGTGGCGGCAACGGCGGCTGAATTGATACCCTGGCTGCTGGAGCAAGGGTATGACTTTGCGAGTGTCGATCGCCTCTGGCAATCTGTCCGCGCTGATTTCAGTTCCTAAAAAGGATTGAGTCATTGTGGGAGTTTTTAATCGTGAGTTTTGCCGTCCGGCATGATTGCCCCCCTCAATTCGGCGTCCCGGAGATTGACGCGATAGAGGTTGGTATCGATGAGGATGGCATCGCTGAGGTTGGCCCCTGTCAGGTTGGACCAGCTCAGCTTGGCGCGATAAAGGGTCGCGCCACTCAGGTTCACCTCTCGCAGGGTTGACCAACTCAGGTTCGTCACGCGCAGTTGAGCCTTGCTCAAATTCGCTCCCGTCAAATTTGAACCGCTCAGTTTTGCTTTGCTCAGATTCGCCCCGCTCAAATTGCTGCCGCTCAAATTGGCTCCATTGAGAATGGCATTGGTCAGGTTGACCAATTCCAGGTTCGCCCCATTGAGAATGGCGATCGAGAGGTTGGCCCCTTCTAGGTTGGCTCCTGCCATATTGGTTTCCATCAGGAAAGCCCGACTCATATTCGCATCGCTGAGGTTCGCCTTTTGCAGGTTGGCTTTGCTCAGTTTGGCTTCACTTAAAATACATTCACTTAAATCTGCTTCGCGTAACATCGCTTTACTCAAAGTTGCCCTGCTCAAATTGGTTTCGTGCAGGTTGGTTTTTTCGAGCGTCGCTTCGCTGAGATCGGCACCGATCAGATTGGCCTCGCTCAGATTGGCCTCGCTGAGGTCGGCATCGGCGAGAATGGCTTCCCGCAGGTTCGCCCCGCGCAGTTTCGCCCCGCGCAGTTTCGCCCCGCGCAGGTTCGCCAGCCGCAGGTTAGCCCCGCTGAGGTCGATCCCTTGGAGGTTGGCACCCATTAGTGTTAAGTCGCGAAAGTCTCTTTCGCCGGCGGCATAGCGCTGTATAAGTTCGTTGGCATCCATTACATCTGCCTCACGGGCTCTATCGGTAAGCATGTCTTGTCAGAGGTGGTTTTAATGTATCGTTTTCTCGGGCAAAAAATTTTCACTGTCAATTTTTCAGCCTGACTGCCGGCAGGGAGCAACTGCGGCGAGCGCTTATTAAAAATTGTTTCTAGCTGATGCCGAGCTGCGAAAGCAAGCAGACAATCAGAAATAGCTAGCCACCGACAGCTCGAAAGCGGAGAGAAGCGCTTCGACTTCAGGTTTCAAGGAGCCATTCCAGGGACGTCAGATACCCGCTTGCCTTGAAACCTGACAACAGACAACTGAGAGGTGATAGCGAAAATGCTTTCACGGGAAGGAACCTTCAATGCCAGATAATATCAGAAGCTCTGTCGTGACCCAAGGCGTGCAGCGATCGCCCAACCGGGCTATGCTGCGTGCGGTTGGTTTTGGAGATGAGGATTTTACCAAACCAATTGTGGGCATCGCGAACGGGTACAGTACCATTACTCCTTGCAATGTGGGCATTAACGATCTGGCGCAGCGAGCGGAAGCGGGAGCTCGTGCCGCCGGCGCAATGCCCCAAATGTTCGGCACGATCACAATTAGCGATGGCATCTCGATGGGCACGGAAGGGATGAAATATTCCCTGGTGTCGCGGGAAGTGATTGCCGACTCGATCGAGACGGTGTGCAATGGCCAGAGTATGGACGGGGTGCTGGCGATCGGCGGCTGCGACAAAAATATGCCGGGGGCGACGATCGCGATCGCCCGCATGAACATCCCCGCCATCTTCGTCTACGGCGGCACGATCAAGCCCGGACACTACAACGGGCGCGACCTCACCGTCGTCAGCGCCTTCGAGGCAGTCGGAGAATACAGCGCCGGCAAGATTGACGAAACAGAGCTGATGGCGGTGGAGCGAAAGGCTTGCCCCGGTGCCGGTTCTTGCGGCGGCATGTATACGGCCAATACCATGTCCAGCGCCATTGAGGCAATGGGCTTGAGCCTGCCCTATTCCTCCACAATGGCAGCCGAAGATGCCGAAAAAGCCGAAAGTGCTGAAAAATCAGCCGTTGTCTTGGTAGAGGCGATTCGCAAGCAGATTTTGCCCCGCCAGATTCTCACCCGCAAGGCGTTTGAGAATGCGATCGCCGTGGTAATGGCGGTGGGGGGTTCCACGAATGCGGTGCTGCACTTGCTGGCTATCTCCCGCGCGATCGGCGTCCCCTTAACCCTCGACGATTTTGAAGTCATTCGCGCCCGCGTGCCCGTGCTGTGCGACCTCAAACCCAGTGGCCGCTATGTGGCGACCGACCTGCACAAAGCCGGAGGCATTCCCCAAGTGATGAAAATGCTGCTGGTGCACGGCTTGCTCCACGGCGACGCCCTCACCGTCACCGGTCAAACCATTGCCGAAGTCTTGGCAGGCGTCCCGGAGGAACCGCCAGCGGGCCAAGATGTCATCCGTCCCTGGGCAAATCCCATGTACGCTCAAGGTCACTTGGCGATTTTGAAAGGCAATCTGGCCAGCGAAGGAGCCGTGGCCAAAATCACCGGGGTGAAAGTGCCCAGCATTACCGGCCCCGCCCGCGTTTTTGAATCGGAAGAAGCCTGCTTGGCAGCAATTCTCGCCGGTCAAATCCAAGCCGGCGACGTCGTCGTGATTCGCTACGAAGGGCCGAAAGGCGGCCCCGGAATGCGAGAAATGCTCGCGCCTACCTCCGCGATTATCGGGGCTGGGTTGGGGGATAAAGTCGGCTTGATTACCGACGGGCGCTTCTCCGGCGGGACTTACGGCATGGTGGTCGGTCACGTCGCGCCAGAAGCTGCCGTCGGCGGGGCGATCGCCCTCGTCCGCGAAGGCGACACTATCACCATCGACGCCACAAAGCGCCTGTTGCACCTGCACGTTTCCGATGAGGACTTAGCGCAGCGTCGCGCTGCTTGGCAACCGCCTCAACCCCGCTACACGGCGGGCGTGCTGGCGAAATATGCCAAATTGGTTTCTTCGAGCAGTTTGGGTGCCGTCACCGATTTGAACCTGTAAGGGGCGATTTTGGATAGCCGCGACTGGCGAGTTGCGGCTATCCGCCGCCGCTCTATCCGTCGGCTTTTACAGGTTTAAAATTATTTCAGTCCTTCAACGGGATGGGGACTCGCGCCGTTTCCACGCGATCGCTCGACTTCCAACCTCAGAAGACACGAAAACTATATTTTCAGCAAGCGATTTACTTAACATCGCTTGACAAAGCTTGACATCTTGCCTAGACTGTAAAAAATCTAGCTAAAGCGTTACCCGATGCCAAACTACGTCCCAGCCAGAGTGGCAACAGCTAAGCTTGGGGTTTCACTCAGAACCCTTCTCCGGTGGGAAGAAGCGGGAAAAATCCAAACAATTAAAACGCCCAACGGACAGCGCCGCTACGACATCGACTCAATTCTCAACCTTCGACCGACTAGCAAACCAACCCTCTTATACGCGAGAGTTTCCAGCGCGGCTCAAAAAGCAAACCTCGAGAAACAAATAGAATTTCTTCTCTCTCACTACCCCGGTTGTGAAGTCATCAAAGACATCGGATCGGGACTCAACTTTAAAAGAAAGGGTTTACTGACCTTATTAGAACGAATTTTATCCGGCGATATCGGCAGGGTTGTCGTTGTCAACAAAGACCGATTGTGCCGCTTTGGCTTCGACTTGATTGCCTGGTTGTCAACGCGCTCTAATTGTGAAATTATAGTTCTCAACAACCCCTTACAGCAGTCAGGGGAGAACTGCCCCTACAGCCCAGAACGAGAACTGCTGGAAGATTTTCTAGCAATTATACACGTTTTCAGCTTTCGGCTCTGGGGACTTCGCAAGTACAAAAAAAATGTTAAAGAAGACCCTGACTTACAAAATCTATCTCCAGGGGAAACGCCAAAAAGTTTGGATGCAGTCGATTCTCCCCTATCATCCGGTGTATAACCCGCCTGGTGTTTGCCTAAACCAGCGCTTGGGAACAAAAAATGACACTGCGATCGCTTGCCTCAGTTAGCGGGCCAGAAAGTGATAAGTCTTACCATTGGTTGCAGCGCGGGGAAGTCAGCCAAGGGTTGTAAGAGGTGGATTCGATCGCGCTGGCGGTGAGTACCACCTTGCCATCGGAGGTGAAAGCCCACCCATTCGCCTCCACAATTTTTTCGGGGTTTTTTGTCAAAAATTGTCCGGCGTCTCTCCTTGCCTCTGAGCTATTCACGACAGACACAGACGTTTTCTCATCTGAAAGAGGAGGCAAATCCCGCCAAACCACACCAGAAGCGAGCGCCTCCGTGGGATCGGCGGGCAAACCGCCGCGCCCGGTAATAATAAAACTGCTGTCTCGACTGGCTGCACAGCTATTTGTGGCAATCAAAGCAGCGACATCAACGAGGCGATCGCGGGGATCGACAATCGCAGAACTGGCGTTGACGCGCGGGGTTTGAATTTGCACGGTGCCGCTCAAAGCCGGACTCGCCCCGGTGGCAGTCACGTCACTATTGGGCGTTTGAAACAGTTGAAACTGAGTGCCGAAAATGCCCTGACTGTTAATCAGCACTCGCCCGCCGAAACCGGCTAGGGCATTCGCGGTAATGTCGCTATTTTCTAAAGCAATGAGAGTCTGTGCGGCGATCGCAATATTGCCGCCATTGCCAGCACCGGCATCGGTGGATATCTTGCTGCCAGAACGCAACTGCAACTGCTGGGCTTGCAGGTTCAAGTTTCCGCCAGCACCCGAAACCGCGATCGCCTCCAGAGTGCCGCCGCTTTCCAGCCAGATTTCGCCGGCAGTCACTTCTAAATTACCCGCACTTCCCGATCCCGTGCTGCTGACTGAAATCGCAGCCCCATCCCGAATCAGCAATTGATTGGCAGCAATGCTTAAATTGCCAGCATTCGCCGTATCGGTGGTGTTGGTAATCAACCCGCTGGAAAAGGAACCGTCTGCCGAGGTGCCCTGAACTTCCACTGACGCAGAGGCTTTGATTATCAAGCTGCCTCCCTTGCCGCTGCCCGCAGTAGCCGCCGATACGATCGCTCCGTCTTCAACGCTCAATCGACCTGTTTCAATCGTCAGCGTTCCTGCTGCTCCCGTTGAAATCATATTAGCTTCGCTCAGGAGGAAGCTGGGCAAGCCGCTGCTGCTCAGCCCTTTTAATTCTGCGGATTCTCTGGCAGCGATCGCCACATTGCCGCCATTTCCCGTGCCGAAGGTTGCCGATGAAATCACCGCTCCATTTTGAAGAATCAGCCGCTTGCTTTCTACGAGAATATCCCCGCCATTTCCACTCGCTCCGGCATTCACTTCGCTCAGCAAAGAGCTGGGATAATCTAAAGGATTTGTATCGGTCAAAATTACCGAATCAGCCGCCTGTAGCGTGACAGAGCCACCCGGTTGTGACCCCAGGGTATTTGCGAGAATGACACTTCCTTCGCTCAGCAAAATAGAATTCGCCTGCAGTAAAACATCGCCGCCGCCAGAACCGCTGGCATCTAGGGAAGCGGCGCGAGAGAGGTGAATATTGCCCAAATTTGCAGGCGCAGTTGCGGGGTTGGCGATCGCGGGGCGATCGCTTGCGCCGAAAGGCAGCATCCCGTTATTCAGCGCGATTAACTCGATTCGCCCGCCCTCGGCTGTGAGATTGCCGCCCTCTAGCGAAATCTCGCCGCCAATCAGGGAGAGGGTTTTACCGGGCTGCACTCGGAGCCCGTCCGGGCGATCGCTGCGAATTGTCGCAAAATCGTCGCCGTAACGCAGTTGATTTCCGGTGCCGAAAACTTCTATTTTTCCGGAATTTTCTCCTAATTGCAAGCCGATTGGAACGCTGACGGTTAGCAGGGGCGTTGCTTGAGGGTTTGTCGCGCTGAATTCCGAATCGTCAGCGAATTTTATGGCATTCGCTGTACTCGCCAAAAATGAGCCGCCAATAGTGAGAGAAGCATTCGGCCCAAAAACAATTCCGTTCGGGTTAATCAGAAAAAAATTCGCGCTGCCATTGGCTTTTATTAAGCCGTCAATGCGGGAAATCGACCCTCCTGTTATTCGCGCAAAAATATTTTGAATATCAGCGGCATTGTTGAAGTAGGCAGTGCCGCCCGTGGGGACTGAAAAGTTCTGAAAACTGTGGAATAGGTTAAAGCCCCGAACCGTGCCGCCTGTAATAGCGCTGGTATTGCCAGAAGGCGTGACGGTTGAGTTGACAGGCAAGGTAGAATCTGGTACTACCTGGGCAAAGCTAAAATTACTTTGAAAACTAAGAGCAAAAGCTAATAACAAAAAGGGCGCGTTCAATAAGATAGGTTTCATGGCTATTTTTGAGAAAGGTTGCCCTAAAAAACGATCGCGTCGCACCCCTCGGCACTATTATAGAGCTTTGCAGGCGCGAGTTCTGACTTCGGACAAGAAATTCAGACTCAACGCGCCCGGTCAAAGTTCGCTTCTGCCAATATCAGCGATCGCCGGCGCGAAGAGAAACGGGAAGCGCGGCGATTCCGCAGCAAGAGACAAGCCCCTTCCCCGCCGGAGTGGGCCATCAGTAAGGGGCAATGGGTAATCGGTAAAATTGAGGCTGTACGGTGTTGAGAACGATCGGGAAGATTCGCTTCTTTCAGCCAAGTCCCAATTTCCACCGATAGCCAGTTATAGCGGTTCTATTTAAGTCGTGAAACTACAAAAACCCGGCAACTTTGACGAAGCCGGGTTTCTGGCCTGTACTTCATGGGACTGAAAAACGCTATATCGGGTTTGTTAAAAACCGTAAAAAAATTATTCTTTTTCCGCTCCTCCTTAGCAGCTACTTGAGGTAAATACATTTTTTCACCGTCACGGACTCGTCGAAGCCCAAAAATGTTAAATTTAGAAAAAATTAAAAATGCTGGAGTTCTCTCCAGCATTTAGAAGTCAATATCTTAAAAAGATCGGGTCGCCCATTTAAGGGGGGCTCCTAGGCGTTTAATGAATCTGGCAAAACCCGCCCATTTATAGGGCGAGAATCTGCGAAAATGAAGTCGGGCAAAATTTTAAATTGCCCTCAAAAAAATGTATTAAGATTTGCCTCCTTTGCGGCCTATTTCAGACATGTGATCGCGGTCTTTGCTGACAGTTTCTCCACCTTTGCGACCCGCTTCGACGGCTTCTTCGTGGCTGAATTCGTGGGCAGTTCCTTTTTCATGGGCGGCTTCTCCACCTTTGCGACCCGCTTCGACGGCTTCTTCGTGGGTGAATTCGTGAGCCGTTCCTTTTTCATGGGCGGCTTTGCCGCCTTTACTAGCGATTTCGCGCTGTTTGTCTTCATCCATAGAAGCGAAGCCGCGATTGCTTGTATCTTGATTCTTTTTGCTAGCCATACTTGAAGTCTTTGTATTCAAAACTACTTTTAGTTTAAGAAATTGCTTGGTGCTTTTCTTCTTTCGCAGGGAATAATCTATTACCTGTATTTGCTTCCGAGGATATAAAGGAGAATAAACTTATCCTGTAGCGACCAATACCAGAAGCAAGGAAGTGTAGAGTTTGAGCGATCGCACTCTAGAAACTGTAGAAAGCGGCTGTCCTATCCTTGCAGCCGATTTCGACTCTCAACACTTCATATTAGAGCCAAAAAAGGCTGAGTGAAAACGCCCGCATAGACAGTACACTTCCGTGGAGGGATTCAGTTATTTTGCCTTGACGAATTGGCAAGCTCCTCAGCAAGGCTATTGCCCGATCGCAGACGAGGACAAGCCCTGCCAGCCCCGCCAACCCGTCTCTCTTCTCGCCCGCGCGCCCTTCACCGCCGAACTGGCTCTTTGCGATCGCCAGGAATTATCAATAACAGAGAATTATTGAAAGTGAGAACAGGCTTTCGCAGTAAAAGCCGGTAGGGGGAAATCGCGAACTCAGATTGGCTGGCACTGACCGGCGCGCGACAGTCGGGCGATATGGGGGCCAAAAAATCTCTGGCGTTGCTGGATAGGCTGCACGGACGAAACCGCTCGTTGCTGTATTTTTATCCTCTGACTGATGAAGGCGTCGGAGTGGCTCCCGGACTGACGAAAAGGCAGGGCGATCGCCCACTCCACAATTCAATCCTCTCCCGGCGTTGCACTTGATAAAAAAGAAAGCCTGAATTATCATAGAACCTAAGTCGAGAGAGTGGCGACTCAAAGCAACAGTCAAAAAATAGTCAAGCCACACAAGCTCGAAAACTTACCATCAGGGCTGCATTGAAAAACAGCGAATATCGAGAGCTGTTAGCATGAAAGACAAAAGGGCGATCGCTCGTTCTCAGTTGGGGCGTTTTGTCGCGATGAATGCCTTGGTGCGATCGCGGCTAGATTGCCTGCACCTGCAGCATCACAGTCAGGGGACAAGCCCTTTTTCGCGATAACTGTCGAGTTATCGCGCCAGTTAACGCAAACATTGTGGTTAGATGAGGAGTTGACCGGATGAAAACCTCTTTTCAGTGGGCAAAACCCACAGCATTAATTAGCGGACTCGTTCTGAGTGCGGGGAGTTTGACGGCTCCTGCAACCGCTGTTGAATCGCTCTCCGTTGAGAATGGAAGTTCCTATCACGTCGCGCAAGCAACAACAGATCTCTGCCGCCGCGTTAACGTCAGGGAAGGTCTGGTCGTCCGCGAACAAGCCAGCGCCGGCTCCCGCTTGCTTAACAGCGTACCCTACAACACTCAGGTAACGCTCGTCCAAGGCTACAAAGAGATCGCCGAACCGAATGGTCGTATCTGGGTTGAGATCGCCTCTCCCGTGCGGGGATATGTTTCGACTGGATTTCCCAACAACAAAACCAATCTGATAATGTGTTCTGGTGCAGCCACCCCCAGCCCTTCAACGGGTTCGACGGCGAGCCTTTGCCGCCAAGTAGACGTCCGCAAGGCTCCGCAGGGTCTGTTGGTTCGCGCTGATGCCTCCAGCACGTCTGCCTCTCGGGGGGGCATAGCCGCGAACGCACGAGTAACGCTGGTTTCCGACTACAAGCTCGTCCCGGATAAAAACGGACAGGCGCGCAACTGGGTAGAAATAACTGCTCCCGTTGCCGGCTACGTCTCCGCAACCAGTCTGATGATGTGTCGTTAGACTTCTAGACTGCTGCAGTCGCCAATCCTAGAAACCGGGTTTCTCCAGATGCGCCGCAAAATTTTGGCCAACTCTTGGGAAGAAACCCGGTTTCTCTGTTCCCGAAAGGTGATACGATCGCAACTGATACAGCATGTTCGAGCCGAAGCAACGGCGAGTAAATTATGGAATTCGCACTCCCTGATGTTTCTCAAGGATTTCAGAAGACAAAAGATTTTTTGAGTGAAACAGCACAAAAAGCGGTAACATCTGTGACAGACGCCGCAGAGAAAGCGACAACGGCTCTGTCTGCAAGTGCCGAACAAGCCAAACAAGCGATCGCTTCTACCACCAGTTCTGCCGTCAATACCCTCAATCAAGCGACTTCTCAAGCAGTTGGCACGGTTGCTGAAACCACAGAAAAAGCCAAGACTTCTCTAGCCGAAACAGCTTCTCAAGCGGTTAGTAGCGTCAGCGCAACAACTTCTAAAGCAGTAGGAAGTGTTCTGGAAACAGCAGACAAGGCAAAAGAGGCGATCGCTCAAAGTAGCAGCACTGCTGTCACTGCGATCGACCGAGCTTCCTCTCAAGCTTTAGGCACCGTTTCCGAATTCGCAGAAAATGCCAAGAGCGCTCTTGGAGAAACAACCAGTCAAGCAGTTAACAGCGTTAATGAAGCCGCTCAAAAAGCTCAGGCATCTTTAGAGAGTTCTCTGCAAAAAGCGCAGGAACTGGAACGCTCGTTTTCTGAAGGGATTCAATCGGCTGTCAGTTCCTCTCTCAATGACTGGATGCACGCCCATCCGGTAATTTTTTGGATAGTGACTCACCCGATCGCGAGTGCAGCAATTGCTCTTGGGGGTATCTTGCTATTCGCCCTATTGCTGAAAGTTCTTGGCAGATTGATAGAAGACACTTTGCTATCTGCCATAAAAGCCCCGTTTAAACGATCTGTTTCTCTTTCTGGCGGAGGAGTGAAAAAATCTCCTCCAGTTACGGCTAATGGATTATTTACCGCCAAATATGAGGAGAGTTCAAAGAATAGCCGGGAAAATCGGCTGCAAAATATCCTCAACAGGCTGGAGGCGATAAAGCAGGAGCAGGACGTACTTTTAAAAGAATTAGCCGCTTTGGTGAGAGCGGAGAATGTGAGCGCGAAGTAAGCTAGAGAGAGGGGGCGAGAAGGGGCGAGGGGGGCGCGCGCCCTTTTCTCGCGATAAATCCTATAGGGGCAATCTTGACTCTGCGCCGGAAAGCAACGGGGCGCGCTCCCGCGATGTAGCTCTACAGCCAATAGAGACGACGCCCTGAGTTCAATTATCTCTCCTATCATAGAGGAGCAATCAATCGATGGATATAGATAGACTGGCTCTAGCTCCTTATCGCTCGATTGTTTCAACTTTGTAAAATTTTGAGCATTGCAGTCGCTTCTGAAATCCAACGGAGGATAATAAAGTGAAAGTCAACATTCACGGGTTAATTGGGATAGTTGCCATAGCTGCTATGATAAGTATATGTGTTTATAAAAACCAGGATATCCCTTGTCTATATGTCATGTTGGGCTCTGCCGGATATTTGGGGATGATATTATCGATTAATCAAGAAAATTTTTCACTTGATGAATTTGTCACTATCTAAATTTTATGGGGCAGTCACCTCTCCTATTTATTCCTGGCAGGAGGGCTGCTTATGAAAGTTAACAGTGATTGGGCTTTTTGGCAATACATAGGAATTTTTATCAGTGCCATTTGCCTGGGATTTGCTATCCCATTCATGTTAGTTAAGCGCAAATAAAGAACTCGTTGATAAACTCGTGAACTCGTTACCAGGCAGAGCCTGGTAACGCCTGCCATGAGGCTCTGCCTCCAATAAAGGATTTTCACAAATCACATAGATTGGCTAGATTACTAAATTAAGCTGTACGGGTTGCGTTATATAGATAGCTTCTTGCGCAGTCATTAGCTTTTCATATAAACTTGAAATAGTCTGAATACTTTGAGTATCATCTACAAACCGGAATGCAGAGGCGGCTAGGTAAGATAGATTTTGCTCGAAGGCAATCCACTGTCGCTGCACAGTCTCAGCCGCAGAGCCAGTAGTATTCGAGTCGGCAAATATATCAAGGATTGTATCTCCTGGCTCTGTCAGAAAATTAATGAAAAACAGGGGTAGCTTTTGAGGAAAACGTGCGGGATGTGGGGAAATACCAACCGATTTACAGAGTTGAATGTATCGAGAATTGCTGTCGGTATTGGGAATTTCTAACAAGTTGGAAGGGATTGCTCCGCCATTGTCAGTGGCAAAACTTGCACTTATATCATGCCCTGAAGGACGTTCCTTTGGCTTGTAAAATTTATCGGGATTTTTCTGAAGTTTTTTCATTCGCTCAGAATAAGGAACAAGAACGTTAGTGACATTGGCTTTAGGAAAATCAGTTTTAGACAGCCACCAGACAGTATTTATCGCATCTTTGACGCGAATTTTTCTCTTATTAACCCATTCAATCGGCGAAGGTAACTTGCAAGGATTGTACCAAAAGAACTCTTCAGCTAAACGAAAATCTAGCTCGTCACATAATTTAACCAAAAGGCGATAATTATAAAGCGATCGCACTGGGCGTTTACTTTGATAGGCTCCACCGAGATCGATGACAAAACTGCCGTGTGGGGCGAGGATGCGATGCACTTTTTTACAGAAAGCAAAAAGCCAATCTACATAAGCTGCCTGATCGACATTGCCATAACTTTTCTCGCGCAGCAGAGCAAAGGGCGGCGAGGTGATTACTAAATCAATTGAATCACTTTCAAGCCGATCCATTAATTCCAACGAATCGCCGACATAGGCAGCGCCATAGTTTGTTTTATATAAAGGTTTTTCTAAAATCAAAGCTTCCATGTGTGACTGAGACTTTTTAAGTATATAGCCGTTTTTAGGGGGATGAAGTACAGCTCAGAAACCCGGTTTCTTCAAGAAACCGGGTTTCTCAGTACCTCACGAGAAAAGAAAACCCCTATATTGATATTTTTACACAATTCCCAAAACAAAATAGGGCGGGCACTGCCCACCCTATTCTCTTATTTAGCACATTCGGCATCCCAGCCCCACCCATTGAGGGTGGGGAAGGTGCGGGAATTAGTAGTCGAAGTCTCCGCCGCCCATGCCGCCAGCGCCAGCAGGAGCGCCTTCCTTCGGTTCGGGCTTGTCAACGACGATGCACTCAGTCGTCAGCACCATGCCGGCGATCGAAGCGGCATTTTGCAGCGCCGAACGAGTCACCTTGGCGGGATCGACGATACCGGCTTCAAACATGTCGGCGAATTCGCCCTTGGCGGCGTCGTAGCCGACGTTGAATTCTTTCTCCTTAACGCGCTCGGCGATAACGGCACCGTTTTGACCGGCGTTTTCCGCAATCCGCTTCAGAGGCGCGGCAAGAGCGCGGGCGACAATCATCGCACCCGTCAGTTCTTCATTCTTGAGGTTGGCTTGCGCCCACTCTTCCAGTTGGGGACCCAAGTGAGCCAGGGTGGTGCCGCCGCCGGGGACGATGCCTTCTTCCACGGCTGCTTTGGTGGCGTTGATGGCGTCTTCCAGGCGCAGCTTGCGATCCTTCATTTCGGTTTCGGTGGCAGCGCCGACTTTGATCACGGCAACGCCGCCCGCCAGTTTCGCTAAGCGCTCTTGCAGTTTTTCCTTGTCGTAGGAAGAATCGGTTTCTTCGATTTGACGGCGGATTTGCTCGCAGCGAGCCTTGACGGAGGCTTCGTTGCCTTCAGCAACGATGGTGGTGTTGTCTTTGGTGATGGTGATGCGGCGGGCTTTACCGAGCATGTCGAGCTTGGTGTTGTCGAGCTTCAAGCCGGCATCTTCGGTGATCAGTTGCCCGCCAGTGAGGATGGCGATGTCTTCCAGCATGGCTTTGCGGCGATCGCCAAATCCGGGAGCCTTCACAGCCGCTACGTTGAGCACGCCCCGCAGGCGGTTGACAACCAGGGTAGCCAGGGCTTCTTTTTCGATATCTTCTGCCAGGATGATCAGGGGACGACCGGCGCGGGCGACTTGCTCGAGTACCGGCACCAAATCTTGCACCAAGGCGATCTTCTTGTCGGTGATCAAGATGAAGGGCTCGTCGAATACCGCTTCCATCCGCTCGGTGTCGGTGACGAAGTAGGGGGAGATGTAGCCTTTGTCGAAGCGCATCCCTTCAGTGATTTCCAGTTCCGTCGTCATGGATTTCCCTTCTTCGAGGGAGATGACGCCTTCTTTGCCCACTTTGTCCATTGCTTCAGCGATCATCTGGCCGACTTCTTCGTCGTTGCCGGCAGAGATGGTGCCGACTTGGGCGATCGCTTTGGAGTCTTCCACCGAGCGAGCGTGTTCGGCAATCTTTTCGACGAGGAAGTTGGTGGCTTTGTCAATCCCGCGCTTGAGAGAAATGGCATTCGCGCCAGCAGCAACGTTGCGCAGCCCTTCTTTGACCATTGCGTGAGCCAGCACGGTTGCCGTCGTCGTGCCGTCGCCGGCGGCGTCGTTCGTCTTGGAAGCGGCTTGACGGATCAGCGAGACGCCCGTGTTTTCTACATGATCTTCGAGTTCGATTTCTTTGGCGATCGTCACGCCATCGTTGACGATCTGAGGCGCGCCGAATTTCTTCTCGAGTACCACGTTGCGACCTTTCGGCCCCAGGGTCACGGCGACGGATTCGGCCAGGATGTCCATGCCCCGTTCCAAGGCGCGACGAGCATTTTCGTTGTATATGATGCGCTTAGCCATAAGTGTTGAGTTCAGTCAATAATAAGGACTACTTGTTTTCCGGACTGTTGGCGAATTTTTCGATCGCCGTGTCTAGGCAACGATGGCGAGAATGTCTTTTTCCGAGAGCAGGACGTATTCTTCAGTTCCCAGCTTGATGTCGGTGCCGGCATACTTGGAGTAGAGAACTTTGTCGCCGACTTTGACTTCCATCTCTTGGCGGGAGCCGTCGTCGTTGCGCTTGCCGGGGCCTACTTGCACGACTTCGCCAACTTGGGGCTTTTCTTTGGCGGTATCGGGCAGGAGGATGCCACCGGCGGTTTTTTCTTCGGAGGCGCTGACTTTGACGAAGACGCGATCGCCCAGCGGCTTGACGGTGGAAACGCTCAGAGATACTGCTGCCATACAAAATTCTCCCGACTACAGGTTAAATTTAATTAGATTCTGTTTGAACCAATGAAGGACGCCCTTTCCGGCGATTCTACGGCCCCCTGTTGCGCGCGACTGTCACGCTTTGGGCGCGGTAGAGACCGCTGTTGTCCTTCTGGGAGCGACAGTTTAACTCGTGCCCTTTCGGTCAGTTAGCACTCTCAACTCCTGAGTGCTAATTTACCGGAGTTTGCTGCGCAAGTGCAACTTATTTTTCTGTACGGGTTCCCGAACTCGAACCGCTACCGCACCGAATGAGTAATAATACTTAGCCGTCGAAACCAAAATTTATTTTAATTTGCAATAATTAAGAGAAAATAAGTGCTTAAAGAAATACAATGCAGGAAATAATTAAAACGCAAATAAAAAGCAAAAATTGAGCAAGCCTCCAAAAAACAGCGATGACAGACCAAACCGCAGCTCCTGCTATTCCCGAAGTGCCCTCGGCTTGTGAGGCAGCTTCCCCAGACGCCTTAACTGCTTGCGTCGAAAGCCTGGGGATGGCGCGCATTCAGCGACACGTTTTTCTCTGTGCCGACCAAACCCTACCCAAGTGCTGCTCTCTAGAGGCGGGGATGGAATCGTGGGACTATCTCAAGAAGCGCCTGAAAGAGCTACAACTGGATCGGGTGACGGACGAGCGCCCGAGCTGCCTCTTTCGCACCAAGGCGAATTGCCTGCGCGTTTGCAGCAATGGGCCAATTCTGGTGGTTTATCCCGATGGCGTCTGGTATCGCAATGCCACCCCCGAAGTCATCGAGCGGATTATACAAGAGCATTTAATCGGCGATCGCGTCGTTGAAGAATACGTCTTTTTGACCCATCCTTTGCCAGCGCCCACTCGAGAAGCCGGCAGCAGCGCGCCCTAAATTCCATCGCTGCTCTCAACGGCAGGCGATGAGCAATGGGGGGAAGTTTGTTAATTTTTGTTAAAGGTGCGGCAGGCTGGCGCAGTCGAGCCAGAAAAAGCCAGGAGATCGGACTGTAGCAGAATTGCTATAACAGGCAAGGGAGGTAGAGTGCCTCCCTAGAGCCTAGTAGCGCCTGCATCGAATTGCACTCGTAGCGAGAAAATTGATTTTGACTGAAAGTAAGCGGAGGTGGTCAAAAACTGGCAAATATACTATAGTAGCATACTAGAAAACAGAAGACTACTGTATCTCTACTGTGACTCTCGAACAAAGCGGCTCTAATCTCCTAAAAAGGAATGATGCCGAAAGCTTATGCGGAGCAGGAAACAGCAAATAAAGCAGGAGATAAATAAAAACATGCTAGCGCGATCGCGAGAAAAAAAGTCACAGCAATAATAAAACCAGACATGACGAGTGGCAAAAAATGAAGGACACCAATGTAAAAGAGCAAAGGCGACTGTTGCTGATTGACGACGATCCCAACCTGATATTGCTGGTCAAAGATTATCTGGAGTTTAGGGGATACGAAGTCATTACCGCAGAAAATGGCCGAGAAGCGCTGGATATCTTGGAAAAAGAAAATCCCGACATGATCATCTGTGACGTGATGATGCCAGAAATGGACGGCTATTCCTTTGTCAAGCACGTTAGGGAGAACCCGCGAACGAACTGGATTCCCGTGTTATTCCTGTCCGCAAAAGGTCAAAGCCAAGACCGGGTAAAAGGGTTGAATACGGGGGCGGACGTCTATATGGTCAAGCCATTCGAGCCCGAAGAACTGGTCGCGCAAGTAGAATCGTCGCTGAAACAGTCAGACCGCCTGCGGCAGCATCAAGCGAAAACGGCGGATAGCGGGCCGAAAATTCAAGTGCCATTTGACGTAGAGCTGACGCCGACAGAGCTGAAAGTCGTCCAGTTGGTGGCCCGGGGAATGGCAAATCGCGAAATCGCAGAAGCCATGAATGTCAGTCAGCGGACGATCGAAAGTCACGTTTCTAACATGCTGGGCAAGACTAGCCTGCACAACCGCACGGAGCTGGCCCGCTGGGCGATCGAGAGCAATATGGCCTAGGGGGCGGCAGGCGACTCGGCAGCGATGTCCCGCCTGCAGGGGCATCGCCTCTCACCGCCAGAAAGTCCGTCCAGCGGGGGACTCCAGCAAAAACCAATCGCAAAGCGACCCTGCCATCCGCCGAGGGCCGATCGGCAGCGTCAGGGCGATCGGCAGAAAAATGACAGGTGGATCAATCCAAATTCGACAATTAGAGGTAAAGTTGAAAGATAAGGGCTCGTTCGTGGGGATGGGAATTTCAGCCGCGTGCTGGAGCATATCCGGTGGCGGACTCCTGGCCAATCCGTGACGAGCGAAAGTCTATCCTATAGATAAGATTTTAATTATGCACAATTATGCAGTAAAATAAAGGGTTCAGTTAGGTTAACTTAGCTAAAGTTGAAAAAAAACCGCCAGTGGGTCATCTTTGACAAGCTGACTTTCTCTCGACTCAACCAGGCAAATCGCCTTTCTCGGTTGCGCGCAGACTGGAAAGCACCGAAGAACCCAGTCAATTGGCAGTTTTGAAGGCCGCTTGCAGGCCAGCTAAAGGGCTCGTACCTGAAGAAATTATCAAATCTTAGCAGAGTTTAAGCCAAAGCTTGCTAAAATAAATTATTCACGTTAAATTCTTTTCTACGAATTATAGACCTAAGTTTCTATGAGTAATTCAATGAACCGTCTGTCAATTTTTGTAGACGGGAACAATATGTTCTACGCTCAGCAAAAAAATGGTTGGTTTTTCGATCCGAGAAGAGTGCTGGAATACTTCACCAAAGATAAAGAGGTGATGCTGATCAATGCCTTCTGGTACACCGGACTGAAAGATCCGCAAGATCAGCGGGGCTTCCGAGATGCGCTGATCAGTCTGGGCTACACCGTTCGCACGAAAATCCTCAAGGAATATTACGACGACGCCTCCGGTCGCTATTCGCAAAAGGCAAATTTAGATATTGAAATTGTCGTAGACATGTTCAATACGGTCGATCAGTACGATCGCGTGGTGCTGTTCAGCGGAGATGGGGATTTCGAGCGGGCGATCGAACTGTTGCGCTCTAAAAATACTCACATCACGGTGGTTTCGACGGAAGGGATGATTGCCAGAGAACTGCGAAACGCGACCGATCGCTACATCGATTTGAATGATATTCGGCAGTACATAGAGAAAGTTGATTATTAACGGTTAGTCTTGAGTCTGTCAGCGCTTTTCCGGGAAAGGAAACGAGCTGGCAGGCGATCGCTAATCAGTCACGGCTGAAAACTTGTCGCTAGTCAAGGTGTTTGAAATGAAACCCAAACAAGACAGAATCATCATTTTCGATACGACGCTTCGGGATGGCGAACAGTCTCCAGGGGCAACGCTGAATGTGGATGAAAAACTGACGATCGCCCGCCAGCTCGCCAAACTGGGAGTAGACGTAATAGAAGCCGGTTTCCCCTACGCCAGCGCAGGGGATTTTGAAGCCGTCAACAAAATAGCCCAGCAGGTGGGCGTGGAAGGAGGGCCAATTATTTGCGGGCTGGCGAGAGCCACCCGTCACGATATCGAAGCGGCAGCCAACGCCCTCAAACCGGCAGCCCATCCCCGCATTCACACCTTTATCGCCACGTCTGACATTCACCTGCAATACAAGCTCAAAAAGACTCGATCGGAGGTGTTGGCGATCGCAGAGGAAATGGTTGCATTCGCCAAGTCCTTTGTAGACGATGTAGAATTTTCCCCAGAAGATGCGGGACGCTCCGAGCCGGCTTTTCTCTACGAAGTGCTGGAAAAAGCGATCGCAGCCGGTGCCACCACGATTAACATCCCCGACACCGTAGGCTACACCACCCCCTCTGAATTTGGAGCCCTGATTCGGGGCATTAAAGAAAACGTCCGCAACATCGACCGAGCCATTATTTCCGTCCACGGGCACAACGATTTGGGCTTAGCCGTGGCGAACTTTTTAGAAGCGGTGAAAAACGGCGCTCGCCAGTTGGAATGCACCATCAACGGCATCGGCGAACGCGCCGGAAACGCGGCTTTGGAAGAATTGGTGATGGCGCTGCACGTCCGGCGTCAGTATTTCAATCCCTTTTTAGGACGTCCTGCGGAGTCGGAAGCCCCCTTAACTAATATTGACACGCGCCAGATTTACAAAACGTCGCGCTTGGTGTCCAGCCTGACGGGCATGTTGGTGCAGCCGAATAAGGCGATCGTCGGGGCAAATGCGTTCGCTCACGAGTCGGGCATTCACCAAGATGGGGTACTCAAGAACAAGCTGACGTATGAAATTATGGATGCTCAGTCGATCGGTTTGACGGAAAATCAAATCGTGCTGGGCAAACATTCAGGTCGCCATGCCTTCCAGACGCGCCTGAAGGAATTGGGTTTTGAACTGTCGGAAAATGAGTTAAATAACGCTTTTGTGAAGTTTAAGGCGTTTGCCGATAAGAAGAAAGAGATTACCGATTGGGATCTGGAATCGATTGTTAATGACGAAATCCAACAGCCGCCGGAGTTGTTCCGGTTGGAATTGGTGCAGGTTTCTTGCGGCGATCGCTCCCGCCCGACGGCAACGGTGACGCTGCGGACGCCGGCAGGAGAAGAGTTGACAGACGCGGCGATCGGCACGGGGCCGGTGGATGCAGTTTATCGGGCGATTAACCGGGTTGTCAATGTACCAAATGAGCTGATAGAATTTTCGGTACAGTCGGTAACGGCGGGAATTGACGCCCTCGGAGAGGTGACGATTCGCTTGCGGTATGCCGGACGCATTTTCTCAGGGCGTGCTGCAAATACGGATATTATCGTTGCATCCGCGCACGCTTACGTCAATGCCCTGAATCGGCTTTATGTAGCGCTGCAGAATCAGGAAGCTGATAAGAAACCAACAGCGGCAGCGGTTGCTCAGTAGGAAGTTTCACTCCTTTTTGTGGTAGAAGCGCGAGCGATCGCGCTCTTTTTTTTGGCTTTTTTTTGGTTGTCAGGGCAGCGACAGGGTGCCCCTCCTGAAAGTGGGGATTAGAATAAATCTAAGCGATCGACCAAAGAGGCAACCATGAGCGAAGTGATTACAGCCGTTTATGAAAATGGGGTTTTGCGCCCCGTCAATCCCGTATCCCTGACTGAGGGGCAAACTGTGCGCCTGCGCCTGGAAACAGAAAGCGAGCCGAGGGATGTAAAAGCTGAGTTAGAGAAAGTCTTAGAGAGATTGGATGCCGAAGGAATTCTGCGCAAGCCGCCGAAATGGGGTCAAGTAGATCCTGCCGAGCTGGCGGAGCGTCAGCGGAATAGAAAACTGGTGGAAATAGAGGGCAAGCCTCTCTCAGAAACGATTATAGAGGAGCGCGGCCCGTGGTAAATTTCTATTTTCTGGATACCAGCGCTCTATTGAAACGGTATATTGCCGAGCGGGTCAGCACTTGGATCAAATCCATTACCGATGCTGCGGCGGGCAACCCGACCGCGATCGCTCAGATTACCTGGGTGGAGGTGCTGAGCGCTTTGTCGCGCCGCCGGCGGGAGGGGAGCGTGCCGCCTGATGATTTTGACTTGGTTTTGCAAGCTTTTCGCGAGGACTTCGAGAATCAGTACCGAGTTATCGAAGTTGACGAGGCGCTGGTTGAAAAGGCGGGGGAATTGGTGGTGCAATATCCCCTGCGGGCGTATGATGCGGTACAGTTGGCGTCGGCGCTGCGCCTGCAATCTGCTGTTGCGTCGCTGCGAGAAGTTCAACTGGTATTTGTAAGTGCAGACGATCGCCTCCTCGCGATCGCCCAAACTGAAGCTTTAGTAACGGACAATCCCAATCGCCATCCCTAGCAAGAGCGCGGCAAAATAAAATCTTATTTTAAGAGAAGGTATCAATCAATTTTAAACCCTATATTTAAAATTAGCATTCACTGGCATCATACCTGGGGTGATTACTTCAGTTTTTGCTTGATAAATGCAAAAAGATGCGACATTTTTTGATTTAATCCGTTAATTTCATCCTGCATTCTGGCTGTTTTATCTTTCAATTCCTGAATCTCCGCTTTCAATGTTTGAATTTCCTCGGCGTCAGCGCGGGAAGTTTCCACCGATGAATCGCCGGATGTGTCTGCTAACGCGGCGATTTGCATCCGATGTCTCGCTTTGGCTCTTGCTGATTCGATCGCGTCTTGCAGTTCCTCGGAGTTAAAGGGCTTGATGAGAAATTCAAAATACTCGAAGGGTTCGGGTATTTTCTCGGTGACTTCTTCTTTCAGCCCGGACATCACCACGAGGGGCACTGACTGCAGTTCTGGCTGCGCTAGGATTTTCTGATACACTTGCCAGCCGCCCAGTTTGGGCATCAGCCAATCTAATAATATCAAGTTGGGGCGTTCCAGGCGGATTAACGTGACTCCTTCTGCCCCGTCTTTGGCTTCTATGACTTGATAGGTTGCCTCGGGCAACATCTCTCGCACGAGCCGGCGAATGGCTCTGCCGTCATCGATGACTAGAAGTTTATCGGGTTCGCCAGTCGGCACGGGGGCGGGTGGGGCAGGCGTTTGGTTGATAGGGGGGCGAGGCAGTTGGGCTTTGGCTTTGGCTGATTTGAAGGCGGGAATAAATGTTTTTTTATCGATGGGTTTTTTTACAAATTCAAAATACTCGAATGGTTCGGGTATGTTCTCCGTTATGTCTTCTTTTAGGCTGGAGATGACGACGAGGGGGATTTTCTGAAATTCTGGGTGAGTTTGTATCTTCTGAAAAATATCCCATCCGCTGACTTTGGGCAGGTGCCAATTGAGAACGATAAAGCTCGGTCGCTGTTGGCGGATTAACTTGAGTCCTTCGGCTCCGTCTTGGGCGTGGAGGATTTCAACGCTTCCGGGCGGCAACATTTCTTGGATTGCCTTGGGTGTGAAATTGCTGTCGTCGATAACGAGGATTTTGTGACTGCCCATAACTGCCTCCGTGCCTGATAGAAAAACCGCGCCGCCGATGAAGGTTTCGCCCGGGCGTCGTCGATCGCTGCACGCGCGCGCGAGCAGCCAGGGCACCGAGCTTTCCCGCTGCCCTAGAGGAGAAGGTGTGGCGATCGCTCCCTTTTCCTCTCTATATTTGAGTATATTCCGATCGCCGTTCCTGAAAGGAGCAGCGCCGCTCAGTCGCAGAAAAATCAATCACGGGCGATCGACAAAATGTAATATAATCTCAACTCGGGAAGCCCTGCCGGGAGATGAAAACCGCGAATCTATAAGCTGTTTATCACAAGCTTTTCCAAAAATCAATAAAACTTAACATAAGTTAACATGCAAGCAATCGCTCGACCTCGCCTTTAGCGAAAAGAGGGATATTTTTGTTTGATGCGCTGCAATTGTTCGAGGAATTCCGCTCCTTTTTCGGGATTCAACATCGCGACGAAATTGGCAAAGCCTTGAACAGCGGCGAATAAATCGGATGAGTGCCCCCAGTGCTTGCCAGCGGGGCCATCTTTTTCGATTTGGTAGAGGGTGGCGCGGAAGCGTTTGAGGGTGTCTTTGTCGATATTGGGCTTGGTGTTGACGACGACGCCCGTTACTTCTTGCTGGCGCGATCGCCTGAGAATGCGGGTTTTGTCCGGGTGAATGGTCAAACCTTCATGGGCGACGATCGACTCCGTGCGTCTGAGCACGTTGCAAATGCCGCGCAAGCGATCGCCCGAGGCAGAAAAGGTGAGGTCGTCGGCATAGCGGGTGTAGGTAAAACCCAATTCTGCCGCCATAGCTGTCAGTCGCCTATCCAATCGGCGGCAAAGGATATTGGTAATCGCTGGGCTCGTCGGCGCTCCTTGGGGGAGATGGCGCGTTCCCAAGGCGACATAATAGGTTTGCCCGTCTAATTCCAATTCTTCTACGTCTGCCTCGGTACACAGCAAGGCGAATATCGTTGCGGCGGCTTCGGAATAGCCAAATGAGGAGAAAATTCCTTTCACCCGCTTGTAGGAAATGGAGGGGAAAAAGTCTTTCAAATCCAAATTAATAATCACTTCCGAGCCGACGTGCGGCTGGGCATTGGTGACGATGGAGCGATCGCGCCGAAAGCCGTGGGCGGCGTCGTGAATTTCCAGCTTTTCGAGAATATTTCTGAGAATCCAATATTGCGATCGCTTCAGGCGCGGCATGGGGGCGGAAATTGTCCGTTCTCCCCCGGTTTTTTTAGGAATCTTGAAGCGGATGTAGTGGGAGGTAGTTGAGATTTTGCGATCGAATGCCAGAAATCGCAATTCTCCGACGCTGATGCCCATCGCTGTAGCAATTTCTTCTGCCGTGCTGTAAATGGGCAGCCCCTTACTTTGCAGGCGTTCCTCGTTAGATTCTTTATTATTAAGCCCGCCGGATACTTCCTCGCCGAGATAGACAATATCCTCAGTTTTTTTCTGCTTCCACGCTTGAGCCCTTTCTAAACGCTCTCGCTCCCGGCGCTCTTTCGTTTCCTGACGCTTGCGCCGCGCTTCTTCCATGCGCTGCTTGAGCATTTGCTTGCGGAGCGCTTGCTCGTTGGAGAGGCGGGCAGTGGCAGAGCGCAGCTCGTTGAGTTCCTTCTGCAGTTCGGTTCTGCGGCGAATTTCATCCGCCGGATCTTCCGGGATTTCGCCTTGTGCCGGCCAAAATCCCAGGCGAATCATATCTTCTAAGATAAAGCCTTCTTTGGTGCTTTCTCGGATGCGATCGTAGAGTTCTTGGCGGGTTCTGGGTCGATCGGACATAGGGGAGTGAAAAGTGCTGAGTGCTGAGTGCTGAATGGGGGAGTGAAAAGTGTTGAATGGGGGAGTGAAAAGTGCTGAGTGCTGAGTGCTGAGTGGGGGAGTGAAAAGTGTTGAATGGGCGAGTGAAAAGTGCTGAGTGCTGAGTGCTGAATGGGGGAGTGAAAAGTGCTGAGTGAGGCGTGAGGCTGTCTCGAACTTAACTTAGAAATAGCGCTATTTATGTATTTGCTTGAATCTGAGTAGTTATATCTTTTTCTACTCAGCACTCAGCACTCAGCACTCAGCACTCATAAATAAAAATCACGCGCTTTTTGCCAGTGAGTTGCCCCTTCGTAAACCCCTCGGGACTAGATCGATCAACGCCAGCGTAGGAGAGGGTAGTATTGCTCATTAGTTTTGAGAAAACCAATCCGTAATAGCAATACTACCCTCTCCTACGCACAGTAAAGATCGGGCTAGTGATGCGTGGTTGGACTGAGCGCAAGGACGGCGATCCACCGTCCGAATTGCAAGGCTGTATCACTTTTCTGGCATCAAGCGCGTGCTGTCTACTGGCTCTGACGAGCGTGCTGCAGTCGCAGCGCTAATATGTGTTCGCAAGGGCCTTTGTACAGCTTGTTTTGCTGGTGCCAATTGCAAGTACATTCTGCCTGAATTATACGCTCGTCTGCATCGACTGTCAAGCTGGGGGTGTAAATTTTTTCTCCGTGGCGGACGTTGCCTCTGAGCAGCAACACTCCGGCGCTGTCGCTGGTACATTCGCTGACTTCTACGGCGTTTTGGCGCAGGAAGCGGGTGGCGTTTTCTTCGCGATCGCTCGTGAAGCGCAGCCTTTCTACCGGCAGGGGTTCGCGGCTGAGTTCTCGAACGCGATAGACTTGTTTGTTCAGGTCGTAAATCGCGCGTCCAGCTTGCGTATACGCGCCCAAGGCTCCGAGTACGGCGGTGCGGCTGAGTTTCAAGCGATCGGCGATCGCGTCGGGTGTTCCCAGCCAGTTTTCTTTGAGGGCGTCGAAAATAAGTTGCTGCGTGTATGCGTCCACGTCGGCGCGGGGAGCCATTAGGTCGAAATTACTAGAGCCTGACCAGTCATTTGCCGTCCATCCCGACAAGCCGAGGGTGAAGGACATGTCGCCCAAGTCGGCAACGTAGAACGACGGCATCCCGGTGCCGAGGAGGTGAACGGTAAATTTTTTGGCGACGGCGATGAGGCGTTCTAAAATGAGGAGGCGGCGGCGTCCCCACACGCGGATGACGGTTTCGCTGCTGCCAGTATAGGGCGATCGCGGACAATTTACCTCAATTCCCCACGGTTCAAATACCACGCGCACGGGTTCTCCCGGTTTCAAATGATAGCGCATGCTGCGGGGGCCTTTTTGTTCTTTGTGACGCCGCAGGACGAAACACAAATTATAAATGTCCATCGGGTGCAAGTCAAATCGCGTCATCGGCAGCGACATGGCAGAACTGACTTGCAAAAAGCCCCTCACCCAGCTATCCGGCAAGTCGATTTTGACTTCTTTGTAGTCGTCTTCTCCGGCGGTTTGCACTTCAAAGCCGGAAGGATCGACGGTGAAGGTGGTACTTTTGTAACTGCGGATTTTCTGGAATTCGTCGTAAAGGGCGGCTGAGTAGTCGATGTTGGTGGTGCCGCAAGAAAAATCGTTAATTTTTTTGAAGACTTCGTAGCTGGCACCCAAGCGCCCGTAGCTGGATTCGTCTTGGCTGAAGCACTCGAAAAAGATTTCGTCGGGGTGTACGGTAATCACCGGATCGAGGACGAACCAAGTATCGCGTTCTTTTTCGTAAAGGTAGTTGAAATATTGCTGTCGGGCTTGGTAAAATGGTTTGAGGCGATCGCTCTGGCGGCGGTTGAGTTCGTTTAGCTGTTGCTGTAATTGTTTCGCGCGATCGGCGATTTCTTGGCGCTGAGTTGATACTAATTGCCAGTCAATCTGATAATTCTGTGCAGCCCATTCTTTATAGGCGGTTTTGTCTTTCGGTTTGAACCGCAAGTCGGAGACGACGACATCGTGCAGGGCGCTGATGGCTTCGCGAAAGGAGACGTTTTGCCGCAATTCGCCCACGAAATAAGTGGGTTCGCGTTTCAAGTCTGGGGCGAAAGACATGGCGGTGCGATCGCCCCGATTTTGTACTGTAGTGCTGCCTTTATATGCGTAGTTAAATTCCACGTCATTCACCTCACTTAAATAATCGTTACCGATCGAATAGTTTTCTGGGGGATTTATACCCCAGCGGGCTATTTATCTAACTTCCGAAACAGGTTTAATTTGAATCGGCAGGGAGATGTCGGGATAGGCGCGGTGAATTTTCAGCATGGTTTGGATGGCGGCGGCTTTATCCTTAATAGAAATTGTAGCAGATTGTCGCGCCAAAATCTCCCCAACTGTACGCGCTGCTGCCTCGCTTTTGAGCGCTTCGGCGTCGAGAAAAGCGAAAATGCGCTGTTTGGCAACGCCGCCCCGATTGACGCGCGACAGCACGCTGATAAAATAGGGGGTTAATTCCTGAAGTCGTTCGGCATTGCCGGCGGCGTAGGTTTCCAGGTAGTTTGTGGCAAATAGCTGAATGTCTGTCGCGGGATGTTCGCTGAATTTTAGCAGGTAATCTTGCCCGTGGGCTTCTTGGAAGTGGCGGGTTACCATTTCCCGCCCGAATTGGCGCACGTCTTCGCGCACGCTGTCGCAGAGGCTGACTAAAATGGTGGGGGTGAAGTCTTCGGCGGTGAATTGGGTGCTGAAAAATTCCTCACCAAATTCTCGCGAGTCTTGCCATTGCGATTCTAGGATTCTCACGGCGGCTAGCATGTCGGCTTCGCTGGCGTGCAAGCGATCGCAACTTTCTCTTAACATTTGCCGCGCCCCCTCCCGCGCCGCAAATATTTCGTGATTTGCCAGTTTGACAATCTCTGCAATTTCAAATTCTCGCGCCCACACAGCGGCATTGGCTGCCAGCAACACTCCCGCAAGTTCCTGGGCAGCTTTGGCTTTTGCCCGCAGTAATTTCCAGGTTGTTTCTTTGGGAACATTCGACAGCAACACGGGCGCGTCTTCTGTCAGCAACCGCACGATATCGCTGTGAACGCCACTATATTTTTCCGGCGAGAGTATAACTTCGAGCAGGGCGGTTGCCAGTCTGGCCGCGAAGTCGGCATTATTATTTGCGAGACGGGCAAGGGCTGGGCGAATGGCGCTGCGCATACTTGCCACTTCGTGAGTTGCCATTGTCAGCAGTAATTCGACGCGCTGCAACAGGGTTTCGTCGGGCAATTGCCCGAATAATCTCACGCCGATTGCCCGTACTGATTCGTAAGGGGAATTGAGCAGGGCGTCGAGCCATCCCGGCGGGAGATTGACGGCGGAGGTTTCGTGATTCAAGAGGATGCGAGCGCCGATTGCTTGTATCTCCGGCATGGGATGATTCAGCAAGTCGAGAACGACATTTAGCCCCAGATTCCGCAGTTGCGGCGCAAAACCGACTAACAGGGTTTCGCCGATTTCTTTTGCCTCTTCTGTGGAGGTATTCGGCAGCGCCAGCAGGTTTGCAATCAACCGCCCGATTAGCAGTTTGGCAATTTTATCGGAAAGAATCGAGGAATTGAGCAGTCGGCGGGCAAACTCGCGGGTTTCGGCTTGCTGGCTGGTGATGAGGGCGGCAATAACGCTGCTATCTTCGAGGAAAATTTCTCGCCGCGCTTCTATCCACTGATACGCTTGGTTTCGCGCTTCGGAGAGGATGCTGTTGGCTGCAGCTATTACTAATTGCGGATTCGGCGAAGCAGAATTGTAGCGTTTTTTTGCCAGTTCAAAACCGAGCTGTGCCGTGATTTCGTAGGGGCGACTCAAGAGATGGCTTATCGCCTCGATGTCGATTTCTGCCAGGAATTGCTGGCAACTTCGCAGGGCTTTGACGGCGAAATGATGAACGGGGCGACAGTTGCTTTCTACTAACAGGTGCAAGAGTTCGGCGGGCTGTTGTTCCCACAATTCGGGAAAGGCTTCTTCTCGTTCTTTCGGTTCGGGATTTCCCGGTTTGTAGCCTTCGCGACAGCGCCACGCTTGGCTATTGTTCGATAAGATGTAGCGGGGGCTATTTTCGTAAAGGATGTGGTTAAAAGTCAGGTATGCGGCGTAACTATCCCAATCAACGTGTTTTGAAAAAACCCTTGTCCAATTGCTGGTGTTCCACTTATAATAATCTTCGGAGAAGATAGATTCGGCGTCGGCGTCGGAATAGGAAAGGAGAACGCCTGCAGCCATTTTAACATAGTGGCGATCGCTTTCTTCTCCCAATTTTCTCAGCCAGCGCCACGAGCGGCGCTGCAAGTATTGCCGGGTGTACTCGCCAAAAGCAAATTTTGATTCAGGATGGCTGAGCTGTTCGATATAAGTCGCGGCGCGATAGCGCTTCTTCTCCCGATCCCACGCCCACTCGTAAACGCTTTTTTTCCTGCCGCTAAACATCGCCTCCTCTTTATCAAATCGGTAGGCGAGGATGCCGAATACTTCTGCATCGAGGCGGTATTCGGCAATTTTAAATATATGCCGAAATCGCTGGAAATAATTGGGGCGCAGTGGGGCGGTTCGTAAAATTTGTAGGAGTCCCGGGCGCGCGCTCGCGTGGTTTACTTGATACAGGGCGTCGAGTACGGGGAAATTCTTGGAATTGCTTCGATTGAGATAGGCGTCTAGAAACGAGGAAAAATCACTGGCTGAATTGTTGCGGAGGGCGTTGCGCACTTCTAAAGGCAGTTCTTCTAGTTTCTCCGAAATTAGGGCGTCTCGCGCCGATTCGTCGGAGAGTTTCAATAGCGCTTCCAAGGCGATGCGACGCACGAATTCGGGAGTAGAATTGCTGCGATATAGGTTAGTAACCGCTGCGATCGCTCCTTCTCCTCCGCACCACCCCAGCGCCCAAGCAATGCAGTAATTTCTCAAATCGCTGCCACTGCCTATTTTCTCAATTAGCAAGGGGGTTGCTTCGCGGATTTTCAGCTCGCCAACACGCCAAATAATTCGTTCTAATGGCCATTTTTTGGAGCCCCCTTCTGCCAGTTGCTTCAGGATTTCGCGATCGCGCTCTGCGGCATCTTTAATGAAATTCTTCGCCTCAGCGGGGGCGGCTTTCGCTTCGGCAGGGGCGGGAGCGCTGACATCCTGATATCCTTTTTTGGTTTTCTCCCCTACCAGTTTGTCAAAGACTTTCAGTGCTTCCGCTTCCGGTACGGGTTGCGTCGTTTTCACACCTTCTTTGAGCGTGCTTCCCCGGCGTCCGTAACGAAAGTTTACCACATAGCGATCGCCTACTTGGCACAAATCCACTTCATAGATTTTATCTGATGTCCCTTCTTGATAGTGAAGGGTCGTCCGCTTGATCAATTTCATGGCACCTGCTCGCCGTCTCGACAGTTCCGCCCCTTTGAATACTGTATGATAAACTATTTTTTCCCGATTGGCAGGGCGAGGGCTAAAATTTTCTCGGAGAACAAGCCGAGCGATCGCTCTCTGCTTACACGCTATCCCGCTTTTTGTCAAGTTTTTTTACAAAACTTTATAAATTCCCCGGCTCGAAAGCGAGCGACTCATCTCGCGGAGGAGCATCCCATTTTTGCAAAAGGAAAAAATTGCTTTCTTCAATTCATTCTCCCTTCTCCTGCTCCGCACGATAGGGAGTAAAGGCTCTGGAGCAGCTTTTATTTCTGGAATGTATCCGTGCATCCGTGTCAGAATCGGTGTTTTTGCCATCACGGCAGCGACTCCGCCAGCTCCTTGCTCTTCTTCACCAAATCGATAAACTCCGAGCGCTTGCCATCCAAGTCTGCCCCCTTAGACTGGGTTGCCAGTCGCAAAACTTCCTCTAAATTCGCATTTTTCTTGTTTTCATCCCCTCTTAAAATCAAGCCAAATTCCGCCACCGCCGCAGAAAACCGAAAGTCAGCCGACACTTTCTCCAGCGTCAGCCCTGCGTCAAGCACCGGCTGCTCGATTAGCTCGGCTTCTTGTTGCTCGATTGGCTGATACTGCACTTTCAGGCGCAGCAACTCATTGGGGCGGTAAAAATTCGTTTCATCAGGAGCGATTTGCGATTTTTCTGTTTCCAGATTCGGCAAATTCACATCAATCGCTACCCCCACCGGAAGCAGCTCGTAAAGTACCGTAACTGTCTCGCCTGCACCTAAGTCTTCCCCCTGAGTGTCATTAGGGCTAAAAGAGGGTACTTCCCGGCGGTGCGATTCTTTTTTATAGAGCGGCGCTGGGTGCGGGGTGCGATTGTACCCAATCAACCGATAAGCAATCACTTTTTTAGAGTTAAATTCTACCTGGATTTTGAGATTCTTAGCAATGGGATAAGGCGTGCCCGCTCTCTCGTTTGCCAGGGCTATCTCGGCGTCTTCCAGCTTTTCCAAATAAGCGTAATTTCCTTTTGCCCGCTCGGCTAACTCTTCCATGCGAGAATGCTTGATTTCTTTCATTCCCATTCCCAATACGGTGATAAAAATTCGCCGATTTCGAGACTCCTCTACAAAACGTTCGATTTCTTTATGGCTAGAGATGCCCGCCTGAAAATCTTCATCTGTCACCCAAATTATCCGATTATTTATCCGGCTCATAAAGTTTCTTTTTGCGACTTCATAAGCCAGGCGAATACCGCTACTGCCAACGCTATTCTTGCCGACTTCTAGTTGCTCAATCGCTGCTAATATCTTTTCGGTTTGATTGCCGGGTGTTGTCGGCAAAAATAAACCCTCTTTCCGGGGATACACCACAATCGTCACCCGATCTTTTTCCGTCAACTGGCTGACAAATGAGCGCAAGGCTTCTTTCAACAAAGGCAACTTATTTGCCTCTGCCATTGAACCGGATACATCGATTAAAAACACAAAATTGCTGGGAGGAAATCTCTCTTTTTGAAACCGCTTTGCCTGCAAGCCAATGCGAACGAGCAGGTGATTTCTGTTCCAGGGAGCCTCGGCAATTTCCGTGACAGCAGACAACAAGCTATCGCCCTCTGGCTGCGGATACTCATAACTAAAAAAATTTACCAACTCCTCGATTTTTACCACCTCTTTCGGCGGCATTTTCCCCTTGCTAATAAAACGCCGCATGTCGCTGTAAGCATGGCGCTCTACTTTCAGAGGAAACGTTGAAATTCGGCGAGCGATCGCATCTTGAAACTCACCCCCATTCACCCCGCTACCTTCCCCAGTTGCCAGGGCTTCAAAAATATTTGCTGCCGGGGCTTGAATCTCAGAATTTTCTGCCTCAATTTTACTAGAAGTCGGCTTGGATTGCCTGATTAAACTAGCCACTGAGACAATCACCGCCAACGTCACAATCCCCATCCCCAACAACAGACTCGCAATTTCCCAGCGAGTGAAACCCCTTTCACGTCTTTTCGACTCAATACCCCCCCCTCCCCTTCTCTTCCCTCTGCTCCCTTTGCGCCCTTTGCGGTTCATAAAATCGCCACTTTTAACCTAACCTCTCCCTGACTTTAACCCAAATCCCCAACCCCGATAAGAGAATTCGTTATAATGCGCGAGACTCCCCTCGCAGCTAACTGCCGAACCTCTTCCAAATTATCAACTGTCCACGCCACGACGTCAACCCCCTGACTCCTACTGATTTCGACAAGAGCGGGATTTTCTAGCAAAAGCTCGTACAGGCTAATCATTACGCTATTTCCCGCCGCTGCCGCCTTTTCTAATTGCGATTGATACGCCTCGGCACTGGCGACAATATAGCCGGATGCGAACTCGGGCGCTCTCTGACGAACCCGCTCGACAAATCTCTCGTTAAACGAGGAAACCACGCAGCGATTCTCCCACTTTCCCTCGTGCAACATCTTGACAAATTCACCGACTTCTGCATCAGCCCACTCGCAGTGCGGCTTGACGTCAAAATAGATATATTTTTTAATCGGTTTCGCGGCAGCCAGCGCTTCCTCTAAGGTGGGAATCCGCTCGCCGGAAAATTGCCCGTCAAACCAGGAACCCACATCGATCGCTTTTAGCTGCTCTAAGGTTTTCTCCCTCACCAAACCCGGAGTGCCGCCAATTCTATCTAGCGTCGCGTCGTGGATGACAACCGGCACGCCGTCGCGGCTGAGCTGTACGTCAAATTCGAGGGAATCTGCCCCGCGCTCGATGGCGGCGGCAAATGCGAAGAGAGTATTCTCCGGCGCGATCGCTGAAAATCCCCGATGGGCGACGATTTCCAATTTGTTTTCTGGGGTACTAGACATTTTCTCCCCTAGCTTGTATACTGCTCTTATAATGGAAATAGCGGCCCATTTTTTCGGTGCCGTCCCCCTTTCGGAGGGGCGAAGCATTCGCCAATAAATTTTGATGGCTAACCGACAGACTTGATGCGCGAATGCTTCGCCCCTACAGGTATATTTACCAAATCGGAACGCGGCCCATTTTTTTTGTCGGCACGGATTCCCATTATAAAATAAGCATAACCAAAAAAACCTCACTTGTCAATAGCAATTTCAACAATCTTACACGGCATTTATAGCAGCCTGAAGGATTATGAAGAACGGGGAAACTGCATCTTGGGAAGCCGCGCGGGCAGCGTTTAAAAAAATCTGGGGATATGAGGATTTTAGAGCGCCGCAAGGGGAAATCGTCCGCACCCTGTTGCAAGGGAAAGACGCCCTCATCGTGCTTCCCACCGGGGGCGGCAAATCGATTTGTTTCCAACTGCCTGCCTTGTTGCAAAACGGGTTAACGCTGGTAGTGTCGCCGCTGGTGGCGCTGATGGAAAATCAGGTGCAGGAATTGCGCGATCGCCACTTGCCGGCGGGGCTATTGCACGCAGAAGTCCCGGCAACTCAGCGCCAGAAAACCTTGCAAGACGTGCAGAATAACCGATTGCGCTTGCTGTACCTGTCGCCGGAAACCCTGCTGAGTCAAAAAGTGTGGGCGGCGCTGACTCAGCCGCAAGTAGCGATTAACGGCATGATTTTGGATGAGGCGCACTGTTTGGTACAGTGGGGAGACACCTTTCGACCTGCATACCGGCGCTTGGGGGCAGTGCGTGCGGCGCTGCTGCAATCCAAACCCCCCGGTACGAAAATCGCGATCGCCGCTTTTACCGCCACCGCCGACGCGGAAGCGCAGCAAACGATTGAAAAGGTTTTGCAGTTGCAGCGCCCGGAAGTTTTCCTCAACAATCCCTATCGCCCCAACCTGCACCTAAACGTTAAAATTGCTTGGACGCCAGCCGGACGGCGGCGGCAATTGCTAAAGTTTATCAAAGCCAGAGAAAATCAAGCCGGATTAGTCTACGCCCGCACCCGCCGCGACAGCGAAACCCTTGCGGAATGGCTGCGGCAGCAGGGGTTGGCGACGGCAGCGTATCACGCCGGATTGAGTGCCGCTTTCCGCAGAGCGATCGAGGCAAATTGGTTGAGCGGCAAGCTAAAATTTGTCGTCTGCACCTCGGCGTTTGGGATGGGAATCAACAAACCCGATGCCCGCTGGGTGCTGCACTTCCAAGCACCGACGCTGCTGTCGGAATACGTTCAAGAAGTCGGGCGGGCAGGGCGGGATGGCAAACCGGCGGAAGCTTTAACGTTAATCAGCGAACCCACCGGCTGGCTCGATCCCGAAGACAAGCAGCGACAGCAATTTTTTGAAGATAAATTGCGATCGCTCTACCGCAGCGCCGGGGAATTGGCAAAAAAATTGCCGCTTTCTGGCGAAGTGGAACAAGTCGCCCGCAAGTATAAAGATGGCGCGATCGCTTTGTCGCTGTTGCACTGCGCCGGCTCTCTGACTTGGCGCGATCCCTTTCACTACCAGATTCAGAACGCTGTTAAATCCGGCGCGCTGCTTTTGCAACCCAGCGCCAGCCGAGACATGACGCGCTACCTGAAGGCGCGCCGCTGTCGCTGGCAATTTTTATTAGAGGCGTTTGGCTTTGCCAAAGAAGCGCCTGCCGGGGGTTGCGGGCACTGCGACAACTGCGATCGCGGCGTTTCTCTTTAATTTGCGAAACTTCAGAAACTCGGTTTCTTCACCAAACCGGGTTTCTGGCTGTACCGAATCTATCTTGTTTTTTAACACAGACGTGCAAAAAGCCCCTCAAGCTTTCTCCCCCGCGCCTGCGACTTTCCCCACCGGGATCGTCCCGTTCTTGCACGCCGATTTCCAACATAGATAGAGTTGACAGTAACCCTGCCATTTTTATTAATTTTTATTAAAAATTATTCAAATTTCTTGCAGAGACAGGGGGTTCCCAGACCCGATCGGGTCGGGAGTTTTAATTCTGCATAATTGGCTACCGAAATGCACCGCGTCAGCGAGCTAATCTATAACGGTAGGTTAAGGATTTATTATTTTTTTGAAAAAATTAGTAGCACAGCAATGTCCCACCTAAAACTAGCGGGGCAAGATGTGGGCCAATACGAGAGGGAAGGCGGGACTCGTCGCGAGTACGCTTCCGCCTTGTGGAACGCCTTGCAACACTCGTCAGACGGGTTTTTTGTCGTGGAGGTGGAGTTGAGCGAGGCGGCGGCACCGTGCAAGGAAACCGCCTCAGTAACGTCTCCCGATTTTCGACTGGCAAACGTCAATCCGGCGTGTCGCTCCATATTGTCGATGGGTGGGGATTTTCAAAGAGGAAATCGCCTGAACGAGTGCCTGCCAGAAGCGATCGCGGACGCGATCGGGCAAAACCTGTGCCGCTGCTTTTGGCAGCGTCAGGCGATCGCGTGCGAGATTTCCTTAGAGATATGCGCCGACGCGGACGGAAAGATCTGGACTTGTTCGCGGCAAGTGCTTTTGAGACTGACGCCGGAGTTCAGCAGTGACGGCAGCGTCCGGCAGATTGTCGGGTTTTGCCAAAATCTCACCGAGCAGCGGCGAGTCCAAGCCGAAGTCCACCTGTTGCAGAGCATCACCCAGGCGTGCGCTGCGGCTGAAGATTTCGAGAGCGCCCTCAGCGTCGCCCTGCGCTACTGCTGCGAAGCAACTGGCTGGGATTACGGAGAAGCTTGGATTGAGAGCAGCAACAGCGGCGGTATGGAATGCTCTCGGGCGTGGTACGGCAACGCGCACCGACTCAATGCCTTCCGAAAAATCAGCCAGGGATTGAAATTTCCCCTAGGCATCGGCATTCCCGGGCGCGTGTGGCTGACGAAACAGCCAGAGTGGCATCGGGACGTTTCCAGCGAGACAGAGACAAGCTTTCTGCGGGCTTCACTCGCCAGAGATTTCGGACTTCGCTGCGCTTTGGGAATTCCCATCCTCGCCAACGACGCGGTTATCGCTTCTCTCGTCTTTTTTATGTTTGAAGCTCGCGAAGAGGACAGGCGAATGGTAGAACTTGTTTCAGCCGCTGTCGCCCAATTGGGAACTTTAATGCAGCGCAAGCAAGCCGAAGCGGCTCTCCGAGAAAGCCAGCGAAAACTCGCTCACCTAATTGATTCGCTGCCGGGGATCGCCTTTGCCTGTGCCAAAGACCCCGAATGGACGATGATTTACCTCAGCGAGGGCTGCTATAACTTGACGGGCTATAAAAGCGAAGAGCTGACGGGTTATAGCCGGAAAATCTCTTATAATTCTATCACCTATTCTGAAGATTTGCCTCAAGTTCTCGATGCCATTGAGACAGCGATCGCTCTCAAACAGCCTTATGTGGTAGAATATCGCATCCGCACCAAAGACGGACAGCAAAAATGGCTGTGGGAAAAAGGCAGCGCCGTCACGAACAGCAGCGGGGAGGTGTTGGGTATCGAAGGATTCATTACCGATATCAGCGATCGCAAAAAAGCCGAAGAAGTCTTGCAATATCGCAGCGAATTCGAGAAACTCATCGCCACGATATCCACGCAATTTATCAACCTCAAATTCGACGAAATAGACCTGGGCATCAAACAAGCATTGCAGCGGCTCGGAAGCTTCTGTAAAGTTGACCGAAGTTATCTGATATTGCTGTCGGAAGATGGAGAGGAGATAAGCCAGACGCACGAGTGGACAGCCCTAAAAGAGCCGCACCCGCAAGTCTGGCACGGGCGATCGGAAAACATCAAAGCGCTCGCGATCGCCACCAGAAACGAGGGAGAAAATCGCGGCATTCAATCCACAATCGCCGTGCCCGTCGTCTGTCGAGACTCGCTAGTCGGATTTCTCGGACTCGAATCAGTGCGGGCAGGCCAAACCTGGCCAGAAGACGCGATCGCCCTGCTAAAAATGGTCGGAGAAATCTTCGTCAGCGCCCTAGAACGCCAGCGAACCGAAGAAGAATTGCGACAAGCAGAAGAAAAATATCACAGCATCTTTGAAAATGCCGTAGAAGGAATTTTTCAAACCACGCCAGATGGGCGCTACCTGACCGCCAATCCCATGCTAGCGCGCGTATACGGCTACGACTCGCCCGCCGAATTGATAAACTCGCTCACCGACATCCAGCAGCAACTCTACGCCGATCCCCAGCGCCGCTGCCAGTTCATGCACCTGCTGCAGCAGCAAGATGCCGTCTGGGATTTCGAGTCAGAAATTTATCGCAAAGACGGCAGCAAAATCTGGATTTCAGAAAATGCCCGCGCCATTCGCAACAAAGAGGGAGAACTGCTGGGGTATGAAGGAACAGTCGTAGACATTACCGAGCGCAAAAAAGCCGAAGCCGACTTGCAGAAACGCGACAACCTGCTCCAAGGAGTCGCGCAGGCGATGAATCACCTGCTCACCAATCCCAACCAGCGCGCCGCCGTCATCGAAGCCCTGGCGACACTGGGCGCAGCAGCAGGAGTCGATCGCGTCAGCATCTGCGAGAACTGCTCCCATACAGAAAGCGGCGAAATTGCCGCTAACCTAGAGATTGAGTGGACGAGAGAGGGAATTGCCGCAACCAGCGAACCCGCGCGCTGGCACGAGTTGGCAGGCGGACGGGCGGGGCTGAAACCGTGGTACGACGCCCTGGCAAGTGGCCAACCCGTGGGGGGAGTGGCGCGAGAATTTCCCGACGAGATACGGCAACTGCTGGAAGCGGAAGGGATTGTTTCGATTTTGACGGTGCCGGTACTGGTGAACAATCAATTTTGGGGGTATGTCGGCTTTGAAGATTGCCACACTCCCAGAGCGTGGCAGGAGAGCGAAGAATCGATTTTAATGGCGGTGGCGGCGAGTATCGGCGGCGCGCTGGAGCGCTACCGCCAAGAAGAACTCGTCAGGCACCAAGCCCTGCACGATCGCCTCACCGGGCTGCCCAACCGCCAGTTACTCGACGATCGCCTGCCGGCGGCGATCGAGGGGAGCCGCTGTCGGGGCAACCAGCTCGCCGTCGCCTTTCTCGATCTCGATCGCTTCAAAACGATCAACGACACCCTCGGGCACGCCGTGGGCGATCGCTTGCTGCAAATTGCCGCGCAGCGCCTGAAAAGCTGCCTGCGCGACGGCGACACCATCGTCCGCTGGGGCGGCGACGAATTCATCCTGCTGCTGCCGCACCTGAACAGCGCTGACGATGCCGCCCACATTGCCCAGCGCATCTTGGACGTACTCCAACCCACTTTCGAGATCGAACAGCACCGGCTGCACGTTACCAGCAGTATTGGCATTGCCCTCTACCCCTGCGACGGCACCGATGCCGAAACCTTGATAAAAAATGCCGATATGGCGCTGTATCGCGCCAAAGAACAGGGGCGAAATAATTACCAGATTTTCTCTTCCATACTCCTCGTCTAGCCGCTCTTTCCCCTTCCCCCCTCTCCCCTACTCAGCACTCAGCACTCAGCACTCAGCACTCAGCACTCAGCACTCAGCACTCTACCTCAGCACTCAGCACTTCAGCACTCTACCTCAGCACTCAGCACTCAGCACTCTACCTCAGCACTCAGCACTTCAGCACTCTACCTCAGCACTCAGCACTCAGCACTCTACCTCAGCACTCAGCACTCAGCACTCAGCACTCAGCACTCAGCACTCAGCACTCAG
>CAYOOD010000072.1:0-40374 GCA_964405435.1 uncultured bacterium | reverse complement strand
GCCGCAACGCTTACGCACCCGCTTCGCGAACGCACTCCAAAAATGGGATGCTCCCGAGGAGGGCTGAAACCCTACGACAAACTTCGAGGTTTTCATCAGCGCTTGTTGGCTGCTCCTCCTAAATCGTTCGCATCGACATTGATAAACGGTAGCGCCCCGTTGCCGCCCATCACCATCGGAAAGCGACCGTCCCATTTTTCGATCGCTTGCTGTTGCAGCAATTCAGCCGTTAAAGTTAGCCGCTGCAACCGCTGCGCCTCCGCTTGACCTTTGGCGCGATTGATTTCTGCCTGGGCATCTTTCTCCGCTTTCAGCGCAATAAAATCTGCCCGTTTGGCTTCCTGCTCGGCAATCTGTTTCGCTTCAATTGCTTTGGCAAACTCCGGCGAAAAGCCCACATTTACCAAAGAGACATCATCCACGAGCACCCCATAAGATAAGAGCCGGTCTTTGAGTTGATTGTCAATTTCCTGTTTCAGTTCCGTGCGTTTGGTGATAATTTCCTCAGCCGTTTTTTTAGCGGTTGCCGCCTTGACAACTTCAGACACGGCAGGAGAAATAATCCGGCTGATAATTTCATTTTCATCCCCCACCCGCTGAAACACTTCATTCACCCGTTTGGGCTCGACGTGCCAGTTGACGGCAACATCCATATTGACATTTTGCAAGTCTTTAGAAGCTGCTTCGGCTTTGACATCATTCTTTTGCACCCTGACGCTCATTGTTTTCACAGAGGTCACGACTGGCAAGATCGGGTGGATGCCTTCATCTAAAATCGCGTCCTGAACTTTTCCAAATTGCATGACCACGCCCCGTTCGCCAGCATTGACTATGACAAATGGCTTGAACAGGATCGCCCCTAACAAAAGGACAAAACCCCCGACAATGTAGAGGACGAGGGTAGGGGTGTACGTCGCAGTTGTCGTTTTCATCTTACCGTAACCTCACTGGTCTTGGATTTCTGTACCGGGTTCTGAGAAATGCCGGAAAGCGTATTCTTGGAAAGGTGGCGTCAGAGAAAAAATTTCAGCAAATTTTCAGCAAGTGCTGGGCTGACTGCCGCCGCAACAACTGCCACTGCCGTCAGGAAGGCAGTCAGGAAGGCAAGAGGCCATTCCTGCTGGAGCGCTGCGGGCGATCGCTTCCCGTACCGCGCCAAACACTACTGACAAACATTATAAATGATATCGCCTCCGGTTGATTGCTGTTGGGAAAGCAGGGAGTGGCCAAAAGGGAAGACACCGACAAAGACGCGATTTTTCAACGGCGATGCGCTCCGGCAAAATTCCACAGCCAAAATTCACAATAGAGAGGAGGTCTTACGCTGCTGAATGTAGCTTAAAAATATGAAGATCGACCAGCGTCACGCTTGGCCTGCGACAATCGCCGAGGCGATCGCCATTCAAGAGCAACTGCGGGGCGAAGTCACCGCCGCCGGCGAACTGGAAAACGTACAGTACGTTGCCGGAGTCGATGCGGGCTACGACTCCGAAAACAACACCGCCCGGGCGGCAGTCGCTCTGCTGAGCTTTCCCGACTTGCAACTGCTCGAATACAAAATCGCCCGCCGAGCCACCGCGTTTCCCTACGTTCCCGGATTTCTCTCGTTTCGGGAAGTGCCCGCCGTCCTCGACGCCCTAGAGGCGCTGAACATCGTACCTGACTTGTTGCTCTGCGACGGGCAGGGCATCGCCCATCCCCGGCGATTCGGGCTGGCGTGCCATCTAGGTGTTTTAACCGATATTCCCTCTGTTGGAGTGGCCAAGTCTCGCTTCATCGGAGAACACGACGAGCTGCCAGCAGAGCGCGGCAGTTGGCAGCCGCTCCGGGATAAGGGCGAGACGATCGGGGCGGTGCTGCGGACGCAATCCGGCGTCAATCCCCTTTATGTTTCGATTGGCCATCGGATCGGTTTGCCAGCGGCGATCGATTATGTCTTGCGCTGCACGCCTAAATATCGGCTGCCGGAGACGACTCGCTGGGCTGATAAATTGGCGTCTGGGTGAAGCGCGATCGCGATCGCGTTTCTCCCCCACAGGTTGAACCCGGTTGCATTTTTCAGCCGGATTAATTTTTAAGGTTTCCTTTCAAGCGCCGGCGCGAAGAGGAGGGAGACGCGCGATCGCCTGCTTCCAATCGCAATCTATGTTAGAGGAGATTAAGAAAACCTTTTAAATTTATAGCGGCTATACCTGGACTGCTTTAATAGTATATATACTTAAAAAATGTGGCGTGCCGGCATTTTAGAAAAATTGTCGCGCGATCGGAAAAGAGGATTTGCGAATGTCGTTTCACATCTTCGATTTTGGCCCCGTCAGCGGAAGGCTACAAGAATACGCTGATAAAGATGGCTTCATCCCCGAAGCAGGAGAAAGGTGGCAGGATTTCAATTGGACTCACGCGAAGGCGAAAGCATTTGCCGACAAGCAAGCGGGCGAAAAGCTCTGGCAGGAGTTCTTAAAACAAGCAATCGCCGCCACTTCAAAAGCAATGGCGGCGCTGGAAGAACTGGAGTGGCAAGATTACTGAACGGGAGAGTGTGGAGCGTTGAGCGTTGAGCGGTGAATTTGGAGTGGCAAGAATTTTTCTCCTCAGCACTCAGCCGAAGCTGAAGAGCACTTTCCACTCCACACTCCACACTCTACTAATGAGGCAACTTGCTGAGAGCGTGCCAAGTGCGATAACCGACAACCCCATCCGCCGTTAAATTCGAGTTCATTTGGAAGTTCCGCACCGCTACCTCCGTAATCGGACCAAATTCGCCGTCGATATTAAAGTTGTAGTAGCCGTTAATGTAGAGTACCTCTTGAACGATTTTGACGTATTTTCCGGTGCTGCCCCGACGCACAACTGGCATGTTCACCGGAGCGCCGGTATAAAGCGCCTGCCACGTCAGCGAACCGACAATGCCATCTTCTTCTAGAAAAACGCGGTGCTGGTAGCCTTTGACGGCTTCTTCTGTCTGAATGCCGAAATTGCCGTCAAAGGCTCCGAAGTAATATCCCCAGTAATTTAAAAGCTTCTGGAGTTCGACGACATCCGCCCCAGTAGAGCCCCGCTTCAAGACAGGCTTTTTAACCGCATTTGAAGTCGTGGCTTGAGCCGTTACGCTCAGTTCTTGTTCGCGGACGCCATTAGAAGTAGATTCGTTTTGGGTGATAGTATTCGGAAACATAATTTTTGCAGTGGCTTGAGTGAGTGAATGAGTCTTTACATTTTCTAGTTTGCTCGATTCAATCGGGAGCGACAACCTAAGTTTAGGGTTTTAAGAGAAAAGTTAAGGAAGCAGGCAGAGGATTTTTAGCTGGGTTGCGAAGATTGGCGGGAGATTAAAATGGAAAAATCTTTTCAGCCGGAGGGGTGGAAAATAAAAAAGCGATCGCCTCGCTTGTTGAAAACGAGGCGATCGCAGTCGGATTAGGGATGCCGGAATCTTAGAAAGAGGGATTAGTGAGGCAACTTGCTCAAAGCGTGCCAAGTGCGATAACCGACAATTCCATCGGCAGGCCACAAGTTGCTATTCATTTGGAAGTTGCGCACGGCGACCTCAGTAATCGGGCCAAAAATACCGTCGATACTAAAATTATAGTAGCCGTTCCAGTACAGAACCTCTTGAACGATTTTGACGTACTTTCCGGTACTGCCCCGACGCACAACCGGCATGTTAACCGGAGCGCCGCTATAAAGGGCTTGCCACGTCAGCCTTCCGACAATGCCATCTTCTTCCAGAAAAACGCGGTGCTGGTAAGCGATGACGGCTTGTTCTGTTTGAATGCCGAAGATTCCGTCAATGGCACCGTAGTAATATCCCCAGTAATTTAAGAGCTTCTGTAGCTCGACTACATCTGCCCCGGTGGAGCCCCGCTGCAGAACGGGTTTGCGCAGCTCAGAGGCGGCGAACGCTTGAGGCGTCACGGGCGCTTCAGCAAAGGGGCTCATTTCTCGTTCTTGCGTTTGGGTAGAATTGTCATCAACTACGTTGTTCGTATTGGCAATCATTTTCTGTTCCTGCGATTGAGTAGTTTGCATTTGCCTTGATATTTTCTAGTTTGTTGCAGAAAAATCGCCGCAACAACCTAAGTTTAGGCTTTTAAGGAAGAAGTTAAGAAAATCGCAGTTCTTCCTTTAATTATTCAGCCTGCGCGAGGCTTTTGGCTGCTTTCAATTGTTCTCGATCGCAAAAAAAAATCGCTTATCTCAGGAAAAATTCGCCTTATATCGGGAAAAGATGGCTTATTTTCGGCAAACCTATCTTATCTTCGGTAAAAGCAAGGGAGGTGGAGCGTTTTATACTGTTCACTTCGTTTGCTGGCGAGTCAAGCAAGCGAGGCGATCCTTTGCTTTGCGTGCTTTTTCGCACCGAAACCGCTTCTGCCTGCGAAAATCACAACAATGCGTAATTTTACGGTCAATTGCTGCTTTTTGCTGCTTCTTTAAGAAACTATACAAAAATCTTCCGTAAAAATACTGTCATGCTTGAATAGTGAATATTAATAAGAGATTTGAGCGCGATCGCTCCTCCCGACAGGCGCGTCTACAAAATGGGACTTTCTTACTCGATTAGTCCCGCCGTTCGCACGGCGAATAGTTAACGTTCTCTTGAGAAAACTAACAACTTACAGATCGACCTTTTCAGTCGGTTCAAACCAACGCCAACTGTGACGCAGAAGTTTGAACCGCCGGCAGACTCAGACGCAAGTGGTGCAATAAGCAATGACTCAACAAAAACTCAGACGCAAGCGCGGCGTAATCCTGACGCCCAAAGGATTGAAAAAACTTCAGGAAGGCAAAGCAGCAGCGGAAGAGCGGGAAAATCAAGGCAAGAAATATACCCTAGAAGCGATGAGCGATCGCTCGGGTTTAGCTGTCGATACCCTAATGAAAGCTTTTGGCTGCGAAGCGAAAGTCGATAAGCAAACTTTACAATGCTGCTTTCGAGCTTTTAACCTCGTTTTGGAACCGAGCGATTATTTCTCCCCCCGGGAAGAGGTTGAGGAATTTTCGCAGTTCGCAGCAATTCCGCCGCCTGAAAATCGCAAGGCAGAACCGGAATTGCCCGGAGGACCTGTGCCTTTACACTCGCCCTTTTATATAGAACGGGCTCCCCTCGAAGAACGCTGCTATGCCAAACTCTTGCAACCGGGCGCTGCCCTGCGCATCAAAGCTCCCCGACAGATGGGCAAAACCTCTTTAATGCTGAGAATTCTCAATCAAGCCAGAATGCAAGGCTATCGGACAGTGGCTTTGAGTTTGCAACTCGCCGATGAAAAAATTTTCGCCAGTTTGGATAGATTCTTGCAGTGGTTTTGCGCCAGCGTTGGCAAAAGCCTGGGACTGCAAAACCACCTTTCTGAATATTGGGATGAGGTTTTTGGCGGCAACTATAACGCGACGAATTACTTCGAGACTTATATCTTATCGCAAATAGACGAGCCGCTTGTCCTTGCATTAGATGAAGTCGATGGCGTTTTCCAGCATCCCGAAATAGCCGCCGATTTTTTAGCGCTGTTGCGGGCTTGGTCGGAAAAATCAAAATACGGCGATGGCAACAGCGCCCTCTGGCAGAAACTGCGCTTGGCGCTCGTCTATTCGACGGAAGTTTCTATCCCGCCCAGCGTCAATCAATTTCTCTTTAATGTGGGGCTTTCGGTTGAATTGCCAGAGTTTACGAGAGAGCAGGTGCAGGATTTGGTGGCTCGGCACGGGTTGGATTTCTCAGCCGAACAAATCGGGCAATTGATGGCGATGGTGGGCGGGCATCCCTATCGGGTGCGGATGGCGCTCTATCACGTTTGGCACGAGGATCTGAGCCTAGAGCAGCTCTTGCAAATGTCTCCCACGTCAGCCGAAATTTACAGGGATTACCTGCGACGGCAATTTTGGCACCTGCAACAGTATCCCGATTTGGCGGCAGCGTTTACTCAAGTGGTGACGACGCCGGCACCGACGCAGTTAGATACAGTACGGGCTTTTAAGTTGGAATCGATGGGATTGGTGCGTTTGGAAGGCGATCGCGTTACGCCTAGCTGTACTTTGTATTCTCAGTATTTTCGCGATCGCCTCCCGGTGACTTGCTGACGGGAGCATCCCGTTTTTGTCAAAACACCTTTTTTCCGAAGTGGGAGCGTCTCGCTGCCTATCGAGCCAATAGCGAACGAGACGTTCGCACTCCAAAAATGGGATGCTCCCCTTGCTGAGGCGGTCGAGCGCATCCGTGCTCTCTCTCTAGGCAAACATCCTCTGGTTGTGCCAGCATAGTGTTTGGGCTGCTCGCTTCGAGCGCTCTCGGGGTGCGTCACTGGCTCTATCAATGATTGAGCGTTGGGGATTGGGGATGCCGGGATTTGGGGAGCAAGGGGATTGATGCGCCATGCCAAGCCCCATGCCCGGTGCCCTGTTTTTTTAACTGCGGCTAACTCATCTAAAATTCAAGGCACATCTATCAGCCATGAGGAGAATTTGCCTGCTACTTGCAGCGCTTCCTTTTGCGGGAGCGATCGCGATCGCGCCTGAACCAGCACTATCGCAAGCACAACCGCTTGTACCCGCTGCGGACGGCACCGGCACCGCTGTCACCCCAAATGGCAATCGTCTCGATATCACCGGGGGCACCACATCGCAAGATGGGGCGAATCTCTTCCACAGTTTTACACAATTTGGGCTCAGCGCCGAGCAAGTTGCCAACTTTCAATCGAATCCCGCTATCCGCAATATTTTCGGGCGCGTCACGGGCGGCAGTCCTTCTTATATTAATGGGTTAATCCAGGTCACGGGGGGAAATTCTAATCTTTTTTTAATGAATCCGGCGGGGATAGTTTTTGGTGCCAATGCACGGCTAAACGTGCCCGCTGCTTTTACTGCCACCACGGCGAACAGAATCGGGTTTGGCGCGGGATGGTTCGACGCGATCGCTGCTAATGACTATGCCGCGCTCGTGGGAACTCCGAGTGCTTTTGTTTTCAGCGCATCTCAGCCCGGAGCGATTTTTAACTTTGGCAATTTAGCCGTTCCTGAAGGACAAAATCTTGCTTTGTTGGGCGGAACGGTTGTCAGTACGGGCACGCTTTCTGCCCCCGGCGGCAATATCACGGTTGCCGCTGTTCCGGGTGAAAATACCGTTCGCATTTCTCAGGAAGGGCATGTTTTAAGTTTAGAAATTTCTTCCCCCCTCTCCCCCTCCCCCTCTCCCCTCTCCCTGCCGCAATTGCTGACGGGTGGAAATCTGAGCAGTGCAACTGGATTGAAGGTAAATCCCGACGGCACGGTACAGCTCGTGGGTTCGGGGATGGCGGTAAAAAGTGGGGATGCGGTGATTGGGAATGGGCAAAATTCGCAAGTTCCCACAGTCAGTGCTTTGAATGCTCAAAGGGCTACGCTGTCAGCCGCTGGCAATCTTGTTGTGGTGGAGGCTGAGTTAGAAACGAGGGGCGATTTGAATCTCTCGGCGGGAAATGCGGTAACGGTACGCGACAGCGCCGAGCGTGCTGTTGCGGTGAGGGCGGGTGGCAATTTATCGGTGCAGGGCGAGAAGGGAATTGATATTGCGGCGCTGACTCATCCGCAGTCGATTTTTCACAGTGGCGGGGATTTTATTTTTGCGAGCAGTCGCGCGATTTCTACCAGCGGAAATTTTATCTCTAGCGGGAATTTTTCAGTTCAAAATTTATCGGAAGAAGCGGCAAGCTTTCAAAGTATACAGGGTTTGATACTGATGGCGGGCGGCGATGTTTCTTTTGGGGATTATAGCGGTGCATCACTGCATGTAACAGCAAAAGGTAGCATCGCGGCTGGGAATATTACTATCAATCGAGCGAATGCGAATTCTCTCAGCGTGCCTGCGTTAGTTTTAACAGCAGGAATGACCTCTAGCCCAGCCCCTCCTTTTACAGAAGAGGGGACTAATTCGGTTTTCTTACCTCCTTCTCTCCCAGAGCAAAAAGCTGGAGATTTCGCTTTATCCCCTGGCAGTATTTCAGTGGAGAATATCACAATTAATGTTGCCGGTCAAGGGGGATCGGTAATTTTAGAGGGGGCGGGCAAGATTGAAGCGGCTTCAATTCTGTCTTATGGGGGAGAGATTTATCTCAAAGGCAGCAGCATTGATACGATCGCTGGCACGCTGGATTCTAGCGCTAGCAATGGCAGCAGTGGCGCGATCGCGCTTTCTGCAAAAGGCGAGATTTCTACAGGGGCTCTGAATGCAGCTTCTCGCAGCGGCAATGGCGGAAAAATCGTGCTTTTCAGCGAATCAGGGGCGATCGCAACAGGGGCTTTAAACTCGTCTGCTGTCAGCGGCAATGCTGGAGAAATTTTTCTGCACGCTACCTCTGGTACGATTGCTCTGGATTCGGCAAAGGCGTCTAGCAATGGCGGGAATGGCGGCAATATTACTGTGTATGCTGGCAGTGATATCGCCACAGGGAATATCGACGCGACAGGTGTCGGGGGAGGAGATATTAATCTTGTCAGCCGCAATGGCAATATCGACACCAGCGCGGGAAAAATCGTCACTTCCCGAAGCGCGATCGCTCTGTCTGAAACGGGCACGGCTCGCCTCGACGGTATGCCCGAAAATGCTGTGGAGGAAACGGGCTATCGGGGAAATATTGGGCTGTACGCAGGGGGCAAGATTGCTACAGGTAACATCACCTCGCAAGGGGGTGATATTACTCTAACCAGCCAGAGCGCGATCGATACGGCTGCTGGGGTGCTAGACTCGACTGCTTCTCCTAAAGGCGGCAATATCATACTTAACGCTAGCGGCGATATTTCTGGCAGCGATATGATTTCTGGCGGCGGCAAGATTGAGATTCGTTCTCGCGGCGCGATCGACACTCGCACTGGCAGGCTCGATTCTTCTTCGATCGAGGGGAATGGCGGGGCAATTTTCCTGAATGCGGCAGGTGAAATTGCGGCTGGAATCATTGACTCTCATTCCCTCGCGGGGAATGGCGGGGCTGTCAGCTTGCGAACCGGAATCGACTTGTTAGAGAATTCGGTGGTTTCGGAGCCGGGTGATATTTCAGTGAGCTACATTAATGCTCAAGGCGGCAGTACGGGCAAGGGCGGCGTTATTAACCTATTTACGGACAATACTTTTCGGGCTACAGGTACTTTCACCGATCGCAACGGGACGGTTGCCAGTATTTCCAGCGCAGCCGGGAAGGAAGGGGGGGCAATTTTTATCGGGCTTCCCAAACAAGCCAATTCCCCTTTATTTACAGTGGGAGATGCGACAGTCAACGGCACGGCAGGAGCCATTACGGCTGGATTGCTCCAATCGGCAGAGCAGATTTTATACGGAGTTCCAGATTCTAAAAATCTTCAGTTTCCCTACAGCAATACCCTGGTTCCCGATCGCTCGGTTGACGAAAAAGGGTTTGCCGAAGGGCGGATTAATATTGCTTTCAATTTCGCCGATGGCACGGATTTTGGCTCGCCGCTGCCGCCGATTCCCGAACCGCCAGCGATCGCGCCGCCGCCGATTTCCCGCCCCGCCCTGGTTCCTCCGATTCCCGCACCGACTCCTTCAACCGGTGTGGCACTCCCGCCCATCCCGGAACCGCCGGAAATCGGCGCGGTGCCTCCATCCATCCCGGAACCACCGGCGATCGCTCCCCCTGCCGTCGAGCCTCCTCCGCTGGCGGTAGAGCCGCCTGCCGTCGAGCCTTCTCCGGTGGCGATCGCTCCCCCTGCCGTCGAGCCTCCTCCGCTGGCGGTAGAGCCGCCTGCCGCGCCGCCCTTGCCGCCCGTGGTGGCAGAGCCGCCGTCTCCTGCACCGCCGAACCTTCCCGCACCCGTGGCTGTTCAACCGCCTACCCCAGCGGCAACTCAATCGCCGCCTTCTTCGCCGCCTCTGCCTGACCAGCAGCCGGCCTATTCCGTACCGGAATTAGCACAGCCGGGAAATTTAGGTGGGGAAACTTTGAATGAAAGGGCGGGAGAAATTTCTCAGCCACTGCTGCGAGTTGTTCGAGAAATCCAAGACTGCGAAAATTTAGGGACAGGTGGGGGTTTAAAGAATGATTTATTGCCCCCAGAAAATTCGGGAGAAATATCGAAAGCCAGTTGCTACGAACAATATTTAGCGGGGGCTCGTTCGGCGGGCGATCGCGCCCGAGAAGCCCTGGCTTTGCAAGCAATGGGCTTGTCTTATTATAAAATTGGCGAATATGCCAAAGCGATTGAGTTTTACCGTCAAAGTGGGGCGATCGCGCGGGAATTGGGCGATCGCTTCTCGCAAGCACAAAACGCAATCGGTTTAGGCGCGACTTTCGGCGCGCTCGGCAATTACGACAAAGCGATCGAATATTACCAGCAGGGTTTGGCGATGGCGCGGGATGTGAAAGCGCCTGAATTGGCAGGAACGGCGCTGAGAAATTTAGGGCTCGTGTCTTTGACGCGAGAAAACTACGACAAGGCGATCGACTACCAGCAAGAAAGTCTGACTTTGGCGCGGCAGTTGGGAGACAGGCGCGGCGAAGCCCTGGCGCTTTCTAATCTCGGTATGGCTTATTTTTACAAGACGGATTATGCCAAAGCGATTGATTTTCAGCAGCAAAGTTTGACGATCGCGCGGGAATTGGGCGATCGCGCCAGCATCGGGCGATCGCTCGGCAAGCTGGGCTGGGCATACTACGCTTTGGAAGATTACAACAAAGCGATCGAGTATCACCAGCAGCACTTGACTGTGGCGCGGGAATTGGGCGATCGCCCCAGTCAAGGGCAAGCGCTCAACAATCTCGGTGATGCCCTTTTCAAAGCCGGCAAACTGGAAGAATCGGAGCAAACTTTTTACGCCAGCATTACTTTGTGGGAATCTTTGCGAGCCTCTCTGGGCAGCGACGATGCCAACAAAGTTTCTTTCTTTGAAACCCAAGCGGCGACTTACACCAGCTTGCAGCAAGTTCTCGTCGCTCAAAACAAAACCGATGCCGCTTTGGAAATTGCCGAGCGCGGGAGAGCCAGAGCTTTTGTAGAATTGCTGGCGAAGCGTTCTGCTACCGAGGCAGGTTCCGTCAGCGCGATCGCTTCTCCAACTGTCGAACAAATCAAACAAATTGCCCGACAGCAAAATGCGACCCTCGTCGAATATTCGATTATCGAAGATGTCATCGATACTGCGGGGAAACGCCAAAAACGCGAAATCGAATTATACATCTGGGTTGTGCAGCCCACGGGAAAAATTACCTTTCGTTCGGTTGATTTAACGGCTCTGGCGGGAGGGCGCAACACTTCGATTGATTCTCTCGAAACAATTGTCGCCGACAGCCGCGATTCTCTGGGCGTCAGAGGGCGCGGTTTGGGGGTGGTGGTTCGCGATAATAAACCCAGCAATACTTTACAGCGCTTGCGGCAACTTCACCAACTTTTAATCGAACCGATCGCGGATTTGCTGCCAGAAAACCCCGACGAGCGGGTGATTTTTATCCCGCACGAGTCGTTATTTCTCGTGCCCTTCCCGGCGCTGACGGATGCCAGCGGGAAATACGCGATCGAAAAACACGCGATTCTCACCGCTCCTTCCATTCAAGTCTTGGAATTTACCCGCCAGCGCCGCAGGGCGCAGCAGGGGAAACGCGAAAATTCCCTGGAAGCTGTCGTCGTGGGCAATCCCCTGATGCCCAGCATCCCGCCAGAGCCGGGGCTGCCGCCGGAACCGCTGCCGCCTCTAGAGGGGGCGCAAAAGGAAGCCGAAGCGATCGCCCAGTTGCTCGGGACGGAGGCGCTGACGGGCGATCGCGCTACTAAGGCAGCTATTTTGCCAAAATTTCCCGACGCCAGGATTATTCACTTGGCAACGCACGGGTTGTTAGACGATTTCGGCACGGGCGTCCCCGGCGCGATCGCTCTGGCTCCCACCGCCACCGATAGCGGCTTGCTGACTGCCGCTGAAATTCTCAACCTGAATTTAAATGCCGAATTAGTGGTGCTGAGTGCGTGCGATACGGGGCGGGGGCGCATCACCGGCGATGGCGTCATCGGATTGTCGCGATCGCTCATTTCTGCGGGCGTGCCCAGCGCGATCGTTTCTTTGTGGGCGGTTCCCGACGCTCCCACCGCCGAATTAATGGCAGAATTTTACCGCCAATTGCAGCAAGCGCCGGATAAAGCGATCGCCCTGCGCCGCGCCATGCTCGTTACGATGAAACAGCATCCGCTTCCCAGGGATTGGGCAGCTTTTACCCTGATAGGGGAAGCAGAGTAAGCCTGCGCAAGGGTTCTGAATCGCTAGAAAACGGGGGACTTCACGAAGGATGACAATTGCTATAACCCTAGAATGGACAGAAGCCGGTCGCGTCAGAATTGAAACCATTCGCCACCCACAACCGAGCAAAAATCCCGGAACGGTTCGCCTCGGTCGCGATCCGGCTCGCTGCGATCTCGTGCTGACGCATCCGACGGTATCGGGGCTGCATGTAGAAATCTTTTTCAACCCGCAACAAAACAATTTTTGGGTTCGCAACTTGCGCGACAGCAATCCGCCTTTTGTGGGCGATCGCCAATTGCAGCGGGGAGAGCTGCCCCTCCATCAAGGCAGCACCCTGATTCTGGGAGAAGTCAAAATCAAAGTCGCTGCCACCTCCACAGCCGATCCCAGCCTTGCCCCGACGGTATTGCTAGCGCCCCAGCCAGCGCCCCAGCCACCGATTGCCTCTACCAAACCGCCAGACGTCACCTATGGTTTGGAATGTCCCCACTGCGGGCGCATTTCTCCCTACGAACGGCTGGACTTGGGATGTCCCTGGTGCGGCACCTCCCTAGCAGCGGCGGCGAGTGTGGTGGTTCCTCCCTCGGGTTCGCAAGGGAGCTGGTAAGGGAGAAGGGGGGACGCTGGCGGTTGGCATGAGAGCTATAACGATTTTTTAATTATTCCCTCGGGCAGATTTACACCTCCCTGACAGGTTAGGGATACTTACCTAGAGATGATTCTTTCATGTCTCCTAAAAAGCCGATTTCAATCCTGGTTCTAATCCCGCCACCCACCATCAGGCGGGCTCTTTTTTTTATCTCCCCTCACGAGAAGCCAGCGATCGCGCGATTAAAATCTAAAATCTAAAATCTAAACTCTAAACTTACATGAATTCTCAACCGTTGCGAATTCAACTGAGATGGCATGACCCCATCTCGGGCGACGTCCTCGAACCCGTCCTCAGCCCTCCAATCGCCCTGGGGCGCGAATTCAGCCAGATGCCCGCCGAACTAGACGGGCGTCGCATCTCCCGCATGGTACTCAGCAGCGGCGAAGTGTCTCGCTTTCACGCCCTCATCGACGTGGAACAAGGGGGCTTGGTGGCGATCGACCAGAATAGCCGCAACGGCACTTATCTCAACGGGCAGAGACAGGCGCGCTGCGGGCTGGCGAATGGCGATATCCTTCAAATTGGCCCCTATCAAATCTCGGTGTCGTTCGCGATCGCCGCACCCTCCGCCCCCGCCGCCGCTCTCCCTTCGACTATTACTTTTCATCCCGATACTGACTTGCCCGATCCGCGCGCCAGTGCGGGTGCTGCCCCGGCGATCGCACAAGCAGAAACAGAATTTCCCCCAGCCGCTTTTTTGCAATCTCAAGTAATGCCGGTGCAATCGCTCCACGCCACCGGCTTGCCCGTGGAAGAAATCGACTATGCGGCGATCGGAGGGGGACTGGGCAGCTTTATCTGGGCTGACTTTCTGAGAATTTGGGGAGTCAAAGCCAGCCAGATTGTCGCCCTCGGCATGGAAAAAGAACCCTATGCCCGCTACCGGCGGCTGTGCCTGAATTCTCAAATTCCCCTGCACGAACGGCTGCGATCGAACTCCGATTCCTGTCCCGATAATATTTGGGGGTGGCCCAGTTATGCCCTGCGGGAGGCGTGGCGCGATTTTTTCAGCGGGCAAATTAACCAATCCCTGAAATACCTCTGGCAGGTGTTTGCCGAGCCGACATTCGCCGAAACCTACACGCCCAGAGCCGGCAATGTCTTCAACTCCATCGATCGAGAAGCGAATCGGATTGGCTGGGATAGTATTTTCCGCTACGGGCGGGTGCGGGCAATTCGCCAAACCGACGACGGGCGCTACGCGATCGCCTATTCTCGCTCTAGCGCCAACCGCCGCGATCGCGCCTTTTTACTGGCTCGCTACGTCCACCTCGCCACCGGCTACCCGGCGATTCAATTTTTACCAGACTTGCAAGCTTATCGCGAAAAAACGGGCGATTTTAAATCCGTCGTCAATGCCTACGAAGACCACAGCCACGTCTACCAACATTTAGAGCAAAATGGCGGCACGATACTGATTCGCGGGCGGGGAATCGTGGCGTCGCGAATCGTGCAGCGACTCTACGAAGCGAGACAGCGCCATCGCAATATTCAAGTGTTGCACTTGATGCGATCGCCCAAACCTGCCGGCAACAAATACGGCAGCGCCCAGCGAAAAGTCGAAAATCACTACGAGTTTCAGCCCTTCAATTGGCCAAAAGCCTGCTGGGGCGGGGAATTGCGGCGAATTCTGGAAGAAGCCAGCCCGCAGGAGAGAGCGTCGCTCCTCGCCGACTGGGGCGGAACCACCACCGCCGATCGCGGGGATTGGCGGCGCATTGTCGCGGCAGGATTGCGCCAAGGCTGGTATCAAATCGCCTTCGGCGAAGTGGAACGGGTGGAGCGCGACGGGGCAAACAGTACGATTACTTATATCAAGGAGAAAGGGTTAAACGGAGAAATCAAGCTCGCGGCTGATTTCGTCATCGACGCCACCGGTCTCGACGCCCGCGCGATCGCCTCTCCCCTGCTGGAAGATTTAGTCAGCACTTACAATCTCCCCCTCAACCACCTAGGGCGTCTGAGCGTCGCCAATGATTTTGAATTGGTAGAAATGCGCAATCGCAACAGCCGCATGTATGCCGCCGGTGCCATTACTTTAGGTGGCCCTTACGCCCCCGTGGACAGCTTTCTCGGCTTGCAATACGCCGCCCTCCGCGCCGTTGACAGTCTGGCGGCAGCGCGGGCTACCGGGCTGCGTCGCTTGAACCCTATCAGTTCGCTGGCGCAGTGGTTGAAGTGGGCAGCCAATCGAGCCCCCTAACGCAGCGATACGGAGAGTTCCGCCGCGCGCTCTCCGTATTGTTTTGCAGCTTTGTTCAAAATATCTCAGGGTTCCAACCGGCTCGGATGGTTAAACAGAAGCCGACAATCGCACTTTCTGTTACTTTTCCTCATTTCAAGCGATCGATTTGCCCTTTCCGCGTCGCGAAAATTACGGAAATAGCGAATCTCGCAACATTTCTGATGACGAGTTGGCTCGCTGACCCTTACGATTCATATCATCTGGAGCTGGCATTCGTGCAGCCTCTTCATCGAGTCGCACTGACAAAATAAGGCATTTTTTCAACATCGCCAGCTAGCGATCGCTCAACCTACTAATCCTAACACCTTTAACCGAACGGCCACCATGACAGGAATTATTAACGTCTCAAACCGCACAAAAGACCTGGCCGAGATTTTCGGCATAAACCTCACTCAGGTTCGACAAAACGAATCCGCGACAAACTTATTAAAACAAGGAATGAAAATTCAATTTTATGTAGAAAATTGTCAGAGCGCGATCGCCTTCTACGAAGAAGCAGTAACCCTCAGCCCTAACTTCTGGGAAGCGTGGTTGCTGCAAGGGATAGCCCTGTGCCAAGTGGGACGATTTCACGCCGCCATACAGTGCTTTACCAAAACGCTCGAACTGCAACCCAACCCCACAGCCACTTTATCAGCATTGAACGGACAGGCATTTGCCTTGCAGCAATTGGGACGGCTGAAAGAAGCGCTAGCCGTCTACAACAAAGCCCTACAAATCAAACCCAATGACGAGGGAACCCTGACCAACCGCAATCGCGTCTTAAAACAATTATTGCTTCGCTAAGTAGGGCTCATTGATTCCAGCAGAGTCCAAACGCGATCGCCCTTTCCAAACTCTCTAATTTCCTCCCCACTTCTCCCTAAATTCTCTTCCCTTACTCCCTCTGCGCCCTCTGGCGCTGAAGCGGTTCAGACGAACGCGCCCTCTACCTCTGACACAGGGTTGATTTTTATTTTAGGATCATCTGGGAATGAAATTCAAATAAACTCTAAAATCCAGATGACTCCTACACTCCTCGGTCGCTGGCAAACTCGCCTGCTATTGTTCGCCACTGTTGGCGTCTTAGTAACGCTGCCCTTTTTCCTGGGCTATCTTGGCTCCGGTGCCAGTCCGGTATATTTTTACCTTTTGGGATATCTCGCCATTTTCGGGCTGGGCTGGGATTTTCTCTACAACTACCTGCAGAGATTTCGCTGGGATTCTGATTGGCCAGGTGCTTTGCAACTGCTGGCCGGCATTTGGGAGGGGGCGTTTGTATTTGCCCTCGTCAAAGCGATCGGCTTGCCGGCAGTGCCGAGAGAACTCAGTTTGCCAGAGTTTGTCCAGCACTATAGTTTTGTCTGGCTGTCAATTTATCTGGTGTCGCAGAGTTTGATGCGGATTTTATTTCCCCGCTGGCGTTTCAAAGGCGGACAGTGGTTGTAATCATTTTTGTTTTCAGTAAGGCTTTAGCCCGTCGATCGCTTCGCCTCTCAGGCGCTAAAGCCCTTACTAGAAACGACGTTTCTAAAGTGGCTGCTGCAGCGGAATCGCGATCGCAAATTCTGCCCCCTGTCCGGGTGCGGAAATGCACTGCAAGTAGCCTTGGTGTTTTTCTACGACGATTTGACAGGCGATCGAAAGCCCTAAGCCGGTGCCTTTGCCCTCCGGTTTGGTGGTGAAAAAGGGGTCAAATAATTTTTGCCGCACTTCCTCGGTCATGCCAGGGCCATTGTCTTTAATCCGAATCACGGCGAATTGGGTATTGCTCCCATTCTCCCATTCTCCATTCGCCAACTCAGTGCGAATCCAAATTTTCTTTTCAGAAGTGAGGCGATCGCTCTCCATCGCGTCGATCGCATTCGCCAGAATATTCATAAACACCTGATTCAACTGCCCTGAATAACACAGAACTTGCGGCAAGTCGCCGTATTCTTTGACCACCTGAATTGCCTTGCTTTCTCCTTTCGGTTTCAGGCGGTGCTGCAAGATGGTCAGGGTGCTGTCAATGCCAGCGTGTATGTCGGCGAGTTTCTTCTCAGAATCAATGCGCGAGAAGTTGCGCAGCGACTGCATGATATCGCGGATGCGATCGATGCCGACGCGCATAGAGGCGATCGTGTTTGGCAAGTCTTCAACCAGATACTCGAGTTCAAAATTCGCGATCGCCTCTTCAATCGCAGCCGGTGGGTTGGGATATTCTTGCTGGTAAAGCTCGATCAGCGCGATCGCGTTCTGGGCGTATTCCATCGCGTGATGCAGGTTGCCAGAAATAAAGCTCACTGGGTTATTCACCTCGTGGGCGACACCCGCCACCAGTTGCCCCAGACTCGATATCTTTTCAGTCTGCACCAGTTGCGCCTGCGTTTGCTGCAATTCGTGCAGGGATTTTGCGAGCTGGCGGGATTTTTCTTGCTCTCGCTGGTAGAGGCGGGCATTTTCTATCGAGATAGAGACTTGAGAAGACAAGATTTTGAGAACCTCGACGCGATCGCTCGTAAAAACCCCCGCCGTCCAGTTATTTTCCAGGTAAAGAATCCCGTTTAGCGTGCCTTTATAGATGACGGGCACGCACAAAATAGATTTGGGCTGCTTGGCGGCAATATACGCATCGCTGGCGAAGGTTTGGGCGCGGGTAGCATCGTCGAGAACGAGAGTTTTTTTCGTTCTTTCCACATAGTGAATAGCGGAAATTGGTAAATTCTGGCGCGCCTCTATCGAAATGGACTGCAACACAGTAACTTCTTCATTCGGGCTCGCTCCTTCTGCTTCTATCAGCCATTCACTTTCGCGCTTTTCCAGCCAGCATCCCCTCGTCGCCCCCGCATTTTCAATAGCTATTTTCATCAATTTGTCGAGCAGGTTGCTCAGTACCATTTCGCTAGAAAGCGCTTGAGAGGCTTTGATGACTGTTGTCATATCCAGCAGTCGGGAATCGCCGCCAGTTGTGGTGGTGGTGGTTCGCGTCACGTCGAGCCCGATGGCGGTACTGGCAGGAGTGCGGATAATTAAGCGGCGGTAGCGTTCCTCCAAATCTCTGACTTTTGCCACAGATCCCCAGCGGATATAAGCATAATAGGCTTCCGTCATGTAGGTTTGGGCGACTTTTTCTCTGCCCAGGGCGAGATAAAATTCTGCTGCGAGTTCGTTGGCGAGGGCTTCTTCTTGGATGTACCCCTGTGCTTTGGCTCCTGCGATCGCGCGATCGAACAACTCCATCGCTTCTAAAGGTTTCCCCAAAATCCCATTCCGTACTGCTTCCACTAGCTCGTATTTGTGCTTGAAGTTTGACGGGGCGTGTTCCGCCCACTGTCGCATTTTTTCCTGATTCGCTTCGACTTGTTCCCCGTAGGTTTGTCGTTCGTCTGCGCTGGCATGGGGATACAGTGCCAAAGCCGCCAGCGATGAATAAAAGTTGTGCAGCCCCAGGGTGATAAATCCCATCGCTGCGCCGGCATGTTCGGCAGCTAAGTGTAAATTTTCTAGCGATCGCGCGTTTTCTTTGAAGAGGTAAAATAACATCCCTTTTGCCAGGTAAGCCGAAAACAGAGACGTGCCATTTTTCGTCGCTATCAAATGAGGCAGCATGGTTGTTTCGTCAAAACTCTCGCCACTCAAGCGCGCTGGTTCTGCCACGGGCTGCAAGAGATTTGAAACCACCTGCCGCCAAATTTTGGCGTAGTAGATAGAATAATCCTGTTTGAGATCGCGCAGGACATCCAAGCATTCTCCGAGCTGTCGATCGACCGATTCCAGGCGATCGCCCGTCACAAACAGGTGCGTGCAGCGGTCTTTTAGACACAATCCAGCAAATTCTAAATTTCCGGCTTCCAGCCCGCTGTTGAATCCTTCCATCAGCGGTGCGATGGTTTCCCTGGCATGTTCTTTCCAATGTCGGATGACGACGTTAAAGCTGGCGCAGACAATCGGTTTGACTTCTCTACCGTCGAATTTATCCAGCACCCTCATTGCCAGTTGTCCGAAACGATATCCCGTCTCGAAGTCTCCCACAAAACCGCACAGAATCGACCCGTAAAAAACATACCCGACTGCCGCGAGGGAAGAATTCCCATATTGCACGGACAGGTGAATCATCGTAAAGATTATCGGCGGGAACAACTCGGGAGCGGCGATAAAAGCCGGATTGATAATCCGATTGAGGATGCGCATCGCCGCGAGTTTGTAGGCATCGGTCATGTCTGGCAGCGCGTCTAACTGGGCGATCGTCAGATCGGCAGGCAGGTGCGTTTCCAGGGGAATGCCGAGGATTTCCAGAACTTTCACGCCTGTATCAAGCGCCGATCGCATCTGGTTTTGCGCGATATAAAACTGAATGAGAATTTCGTAAACCTTGACGGTATCGAGGAGGGTGGCGGCGCGTTGGAGGACGATTTCAGACAGGTATCGCGATCGCGCGAAGTTAGTATTCAAATATTCCGCTTCCGTTGCTTCGACGTGGAGCGCCAGCGCCAACTCATACTGGCTCTCCCAGCTATCTTCTGCTAGGAGTTCCAACCCGACTTTTAAATATTTGACTGCCGCTTCATACGCGGTTGCCGCCTTCGCTTTTTTGCCAGCGATGAGATTTAATTGCGCCAGTTCATCTCGCTGCGCTCTGCTGCCGAGCAATTCCACGCCGACATTCAACTGGTTGACCATATCAAAGATATTTTCTTCCAGCGCTTCTTTTGGCGTCTTCTCTAACAGCAGTTGTCCGATTTTCAAGTGGGTGGCTTTTTTCTCGTCCTCTGGAATCAGAGAATAAGCGGCTTGTTGGACGCGATCGTGCAGGAATTTGTAGCTAACTCGGAATTCTTCCGTAAATAAACTGCCCCGCTCCGATTGGTCAAAAAAGAGAGGAATTTTATAAGCATTGCTCCGGGGCAAAACCAGCCCTGCCTGCAGCGCCTCCCACAACTGACCGGCGGTGGCGATCGCGGATTGTTCGTTGACAATCGCCAGCACGTCTAAATTAAATTGGTTGCCGATGCAGGCGGCTAATTTTAAAACTCTGACCGTTTCGTCAGATAATTTTTGAATATTTCTCGCCAGCAGCTCGACGACACTACAGTCGGTGATGCCGATCGCCTGGATTTCTGCGATGTCCCAGCTCCATCGACCTCGGCTGAAGTCAAACTGCAGCAGTTTCTCGTCGTACAGCGTCGAGAGCATTTGCGTCAGGAAAAAGGGATTTCCCTGAGTTTTATTGAAAACGAGTTCGGCGAGGGGCTGCGAACGGTCTGTTTCTTGCAGCGTATCGGCGACTAATTGCGTCACGCGATCGCAATTCAAAGGCTGAAGTACGAGATTATTCACCGCCGCCCCTTTTTCGCGAATCTCGCCCAATGTTTGCATCAATGGGTGAGTCGGGCTGACTTCGTTATCGCGATACGCGCCAATCAGCAGCAAGGATTCGCTTTCAGGGTCGGTTATCAGCAGCTCGATTAATTTCAAGGAAGCACTATCTGCCCACTGCAAGTCATCCAAAAACAAAACCAACGGGTGTTCTTTTTTCGTAAAGACGCGAATAAATTGTTTGAACACCCGATTGAAGCGATTTTGGGATTCGGCGGGCGGGAGATCGGGCACGGGTTGCTGAGAACCGACTATCAGCTCTACTTCGGGAATCACGTCGGCAATAACCTGGCCGTTTGTGCCGATCGCTGCTAGCAGCTTTTCTTTCCAAACTGCTATTTTTTCAGGAGTTTCTGTTAAAAGCTGACCGACCAACTCGGAAAAAGCTTGAATCAACGCGGCATGAGGAATATTTCGCTTGTATTGGTCGAATTTCCCGGAGATAAAATATCCCCGCGCCTTCACGATGGGTTTGTGTACTTCGCGAACGAGGCTCGATTTGCCGATGCCGGAGTAGCCGGAAACGAGCATGAAGGTGCTGCTGCCAGCGCTAACCCGATCGAAAGCATCCATCAGCCGCTCGACTTCCGCTTCGCGACCGTAGAGTTTTTGAGGGATGAGAAATTGCCCGGACTTATCCCGCTGCGCCGGAATAAAGTTTTCTATTTTGCCCGTCGCTTCTAGGAGCGCGAGACAGTTTTCTAAATCTACTTTTAAGCCAAAGGCGCTTTGATAGCGGTCTTCTGCGTTCTTGGCGAGTAGTTTCATCGCGATATCGGACACGGGGCGAGGAATGTCTGGATTCAGTTGATGCGGAGGAACTGGCTGTTTGGCGATATGGCAGTGTACCAATTCCATCGGGTCGTCGGTTGTAAAGGGCAGTTGCCCCGTTAATATTTCGTAAAAGGTGACGCCGAGGGAATAAAAATCCGTGCGGTAGTCGATCGCCCGATTCATCCGCCCGGTTTGCTCGGGCGACATGTAGGCGAGGGTGCCTTCTAGCAATTGGGGATTTGCGATCGCTGCATTTTCTCGGCTGAGGCGCGTGGCAATGCTAAAGTCGATGATTCTGACTTCAAATGTTTTCGGATTGATGAGGATATTGTGCGGTTTAATATCTTTGTGGATCGTGTTTTTTTGGTGCAATTTGCCAAGGGCATTGGCTAATTTTACCGCGATTTCCAAAAACAATTTTAAAGAAATAGGGCGAGAATCCAACAGGTGTTTGAGAGATTCTTCTCCAAAATCTTTTAAGATGAGAGCCAGTCCATTTTTATAATTTTCTAGCCCTAGGGGCTCGATCGCGCCATCGATTTCTAGAGCTTGGAGCATTTTATATTCGTGTCTCAAGCGCCCAATTTCTTCTAAGGTCGGGTAGTCCGATTTTAGGGTCTTGACAATAACTGGGGTGCGATCGCGCTCCCTCATCCCCCGATAAATGAGGGTTTTGACTCCTTCATGGATGGTTTCCTTGAGTTGGTAGCCGTCTAGTGCGATACTCATTTTTTTACGTTTGTTTTTATGCAAGGTATTGACAATTTTTGCGCTTCCTTTCCGTCACAAGGACGTCATGGCTTTATTTGGGATTCTGCTTCTAAATGCGAATTTTTGGCGGAAATTTTACAGGCGAAACTGGCTGGTAGCTATTACAAATGTAACCTGCTATAGGTCCTCTTCAAATGAGAATATCAGCAGGTTATCTGGGCAGCTTTTATTATTCATTATGACCTCAATTTAACACATTTTTTGTAATCAGCCTTACACTAAACATTAAAATTTAATTAAATGCTTTTGAGATAATTTTGCGCGACCGCGAAGGGGACGTTTGCCTGCAGGCAGCAGCGCGAGGCGGTGGCATTGAAATCTCGTCTCTTTCCAGGGCTGAGTGCGATCGCAGGGTTATCGACCAGCCTTCTCCCTGGCAGCGGCAAGCGGGACAGACTGGACAGAAACGCCCCGCGCGGGACGTGGCCTGCTTGGTCTGGCCCGACCCTGCCTCGAGCCAAATCAGGGCTGGTTGCCCTCGACTCCTTTGTTTCCAAGCGATCGCTCCTTTAAGCGCCATAAAATATTATCTTTTGTAGGGATGGCGACTTTTATGTATGAGGATTGCGGATGTATATTGTCCAAATAGCCTCTGAATGCGCTCCGGTCATCAAAGCCGGGGGCTTGGGGGATGTAGTCTACGGACTCACTAGAGAGTTGGAAATCCAGCAGCATTGCGTTGAGATTATCCTGCCGAAGTACGACTGTATGCGCTACGACCAAATTTGGGGCCTTCACGATGCCTACCGCGACCTGTGGGTGCCTTGGTACGGCGGTTCTATTCACTGTTCCGTCTTTTGCGGCTGGGTACACGGGCGGCTGTGTTTCTTCATCGAGCCGCATTCCGACGATAATTTCTTCAACAGAGGCTGTTATTACGGTTGCAAAGACGATAACATGCGCTTTGCCTTTTTCAGCAAAGCGGCGTTGGAGTTTCTCCAGCAATCCAACAAGCGACCCGATGTGATTCACTGTCACGACTGGCAAACTGGCTTGGTTCCGGTCTTGCTTTTCGAGATTTACAAATATCACGGCATGTGGAATCAGCGGGTGTGCTACACCATCCACAATTTCAAACACCAAGGACTCGCAGGGGCGGATATTCTTTGGGGAACGGGCTTATATCAAGAACCGTATTATTACGAGTACGATCGCCTGCGCGATAACTTCAACCCCTTTGCCTTGAACCTGATGAAAGGCGGCATCGTTTACTCGAATTACGTCACCACCGTTTCGCCCCACCACGCATGGGAAGCGCATCACGGCGATATGGGATACGGGCTGGGCCACACCTTGCACTTGAACCAGCACAAGTTTAAGGGAATTCTCAACGGCATCGATTATGAGGTGTGGAATCCAGAGAGCGATCGCTATATCCCCTATCACTACAGCAAGGAGGATTTCTCAGAAAAAGAGAAAAATAAAAAAGCCCTGCGCGAACGGCTGTGGTTGCGCGATACCGACAAGCCGATTGTTTGCTACATCGGTCGCCTCGACGACCAAAAAGGCGTTCACCTCGTCCATCACGCCATTTATTATTCGCTGCTTCGGGGAGCGCAATTTGTTCTGTTAGGGTCGGCCACTGAGGAAGGAATTAACTCTTGGTTCTGGCACGAAAAACAACATCTTAACAACAATCCCGACGCGCATTTAGAACTCGGTTTTAACGAAGAATTATCTCACCTGATCTATGCAGGCTCCGATATCATTGTCGTTCCCAGCAACTACGAACCTTGCGGGCTGACGCAAATGATTGGCATGAGATACGGCACCGTTCCGGTTGTGCGGGGTGTTGGCGGTTTGGTGAGTACGGTATTTGACTGGGACTACGACACAAATCACCCGCCGGAAGAACGCAATGGCTTTGTGTTTTACCAAACAGACACTCGCGCCCTAGAATCCGCTATCGATCGGGCGCTCGATTTGTGGTACAAAGAACAGACAACCTTCCAGCAACTCGCGATTCAGGGTATGGAATACGATTATTCCTGGCACAATCCCGGTGCTGAGTATGTGGAGCTTTACGACTTCATCCGCCACAAATAAAATAGCGGTTTTGGGGGGAATAGGGTGCTAAAGGAGGGGGGAAAAGTATCCGATCGAAGACAGTGAGAAACCAAGCCTAGAACGGTGAGAAACCCGGTTTCTTGAGGAACCCGGGTTTCTTTACACGACTCTAAAGGTCAAAGCCTAAACAGACACAACCTCAATGCGAATTAATCGACGAATGATTGACCGCGCCGGGAAATTTCTTGGGCATAATCCGTCCAGACGCCCTGCCCCCAATAGCGGAAACAGCTCGTCTGCAGCAACAAGTTATACAGCAAGGCTTGCTGGTATTGAACCTGTTTGGTGACGGCTGGATTTTGCTTCACTAGGGGGTCGTACTTCAGGTGAAATGCCGCGCTCAGTTGCGTCATGGGACCCAAAACATTTTCGTATCCCTTCACCCAACTGAGATTGTTCGTCCAGGAAGCGCCATCCATGTGAAAGCGGTGGTCGGTTTGCGTCAGGGTGGCGATCGCTTTTTCCACTGCCTCCGGCGTTGCCTTATTCGGATCGACGACTTGCCAGATCTTGTGCTGGTTCACTGCTTGGCAGGCGGGATAGTCGTCGGGATTGACGCCCGCTGCTTCTATCAGTTCCAGATATTCCGTACCATTCACCCCTACGACGCCTGCTTGGGTGCGTCCGTTGTCCTTGATTCCCGCCCAAACCGGTTGGAAATCGCGGGGGAATTCATTCATCATCACGCCGCCATTTTCGCCGTCGGCTATTTGCGACACTAATGAGGGCACCGTGACGCTGCCAATTTTCTGCCGTCCCCGCCCTTTGGCTTCGTGATAGGGCTGCATCTGCGCCACGAGTTTTGTATCGGAGCCTTGGGTTTTGATCAGTGCCGTGATGCTAATCGTTTCGCCTTTGGAATTGCGCGCGACTAAACGGTTCGGGATGTATTTCTGGTCGTGCTGCAAGTGCGAACCGTCTAGATTTTCAACGGAATCTTCTTGCACCAGCAGCCAGCGATAGCCGCATTCTTTCAGGGCTTTGACGTATTCGTAGAGGGTATCGGGGTGATTGGGCAGGTGCATTTCTGGCGGCGAAAAGCCTTTGACGCGCTTGAGGGCGTCAATGCCAAAAATTGCGGCAAATTGATGCTGCCACGCTTGAATGTGCAGTTTGATGTCGGGGATGGGGGTGGAGGGAACGACGGCATGGCTCCACATCGTCCCCAGCCATTCTACATAGGGCTGATACTGGCGATCGCAGGCAATGCGTTTGAGATTGTCGAGGATGTCTTGCCGTTCCATTTGCTGAAATCCCCACAGCAAATTTCCCGAATAATCGAGCATGATGCGCGGATTTTCACCTTTGCTGACTAATTCGGGAATGAAATCTCCCATGCGGCTGTAGCACCAAGCAAACACTGATGCGTTGTGATTGTCCCCGTCGTGGGGATTGTTGAACATGTGTTGCAGGTGACTGATGAGTTCGCCGTTTGCGCCTGCCGGGATAGTGGGTTGGTGCATGTGCAGGGCACAGGCAAATCCCGCTGTTATCTTTTCCAGGCGGAGATTTGTAGTAGGCAAGAATACGGGTTCGCTGTGGTTTGTCGCAGCGCTGATTTCTGCCTCCCAACCGCAAATAGCGGGCAATCCTTCCTTCAACTCCTCTATTTTGGGCTGGCTGGCAGCTCGTGCTGTTGCAATCATTTTACTTTCCTTTGACGCTGGCTTGCAGGCACTCTCTACGGCCCGCAAATCCAATTCACAGAAACAATATCCTATCACATTCTTGGGGGCGATCGCTTGCAGGTTGCTCCGAAATGTCAGCGTTTCTTGACTTTTTTTGCCGGGGTTGAGCCGTCAAAGGCGTTCGCATGCGCTGTCGGCGGGAGAACCTAGCCTGTAAATTGTAAATATTTTGCCCGAATTTTGCCCGCAATTAAACTTAAGAATCCATGCCAACTTTTCTCTTTTTTCTTTTCTCTTTATCTCCCCCCTCTCTCCCCCTCTCCCCCTCTCCCCTGTCAGCAGTCGATTAATTCGCCAGCCCCTCAGGGCAAACGCATCTAATTTTAAAATTTCTACATATAGTGCCTTGCACGAGTGAAAAACACTATATATAGACTTGCGATTCTCAATAAGGAACAATAAAGCCGAGTTATTGTGCTAAAACCCCCCGCTTATTGACAAGATGCGTTTGCCCTGGCCAGCCCCTTTTTGAAATTGAATCGATCGCGTGGCAAAACTTTTGAAATCAGGAGCCAACCAAATCATCTTTTGCAGCACTGCCTCCGTCACCCACAAGACGAGCGGGAATGACAAATCCCGAAATTGATCGCGCACGCGATTGCTGTGTCTGAGCAGCTCGTCGAGCTCTGCCACCGACTCCAGCCCCAATACCATGAGAGCTTCTGGCGGTTCTGCCCCTATTTCTGCTTGAATATTAAATAGCAGCGTCGTGGCTTCCGGTTTCAGAACCAGCTTTTGAATCGCAAGCTCGCAGCGTTCTCGCAACTGTTGCTCCATCAACGCTTGCAAGCGCCTGCCGGGGCAGCGCGCCAAAATGAGGGAAAATTCACCTCGAGAATGGGCGATCGCCCGCGCCAGCGTTTTGAGCGAACGCTCATTTCCTGCGGCAACCTCTTCTAGCGTGCGTTCTTCTGTCATGGCTTTAATGGCACCCCGGTTCATGTCGAAAGTCGCTAGCAGCAGGGAAAACGTTTTTCGCTGACAGGGTTTGTCAGGGTTGCTCCGCCTGTAGCGTGCTTTCCGAAATCTACCTACAGGGATTGGGAAAGCGATCGGACGCTTCCGCTCCGAGTCAGTTCTATTATTTCTCGATTGCTCTGAGTTATTAATTCTCAATCTAAACCACGCGATGAAAGCTTGACAACAGTCCCAACCAAATCTTTGCAAACGGAGATTTTTTGTAAAGATACAATAAAGTCAGCCTCTAGAAAATAAAAAAATTACATCTTGTGCTATTCGCGGAGCTTCTATACCGATGGGGGAGGGGGATTCGGCGCTGGGCAGATATGGCCAACCTCTGAGTGCTTGGCGGGCGCGAAACTTATGCGATCGCAGTGCTGTCTGTTCAACGGGGGCATCAGAGTGTGGAGTGTGGAATCCTGAGTGCTTGATGCTGCGGCTGCAGTGTTGAGTATCGTTACAGTGAAAAAGTAATTTATGTGAGACTTATCGAAATATTTTCATCGGAACTCAGAGGCGTTCGTGTCGTCTGACTTGAAAATCAAAGGGCAGCCGGCGTCGTTGCAAGCGCGAACGGGCGATATCGCCCCCAATCTTTGTTAATTTATATATTTTTGGAGGGGTGTCAATGTTGCCAGCAAATGCCCTACAATTGAATTTAGATATTGCCCGCGATGCTGAACCCGCAGATATCCCGGGACTGACCTACATGGCTGATTATATTAGCCCGGAAGAAGCCGGGGAATTGCTCGCGAGCGTTGACCGCGAGTTCTGGTCAAGTGAGCTGAAAAGAAGAGTCCAACATTATGGATATCAATACAATTATAAAAAACGCGCGGTCAGTCAAGCAACTTATCTGGGCGCTTTGCCGGACTGGGCCGAAAAACTGGCCAGCCGATTTCATCGAGAGGGTGTGACTGCCGTTCTTCCCGATCAGGCGATCGTCAATGAATACCAGCCCGGACAAGGTATTGCCCGTCATATCGACTGCGTTTCCTGCTTTGGCGAGACGATTCTCTCTGTGAGTTTGGGCAGCGCCTGCGTGATGAACTTTACTAAAATTGGCACGGCTCAAAAAGTTCCCCTGCTGTTGCAACCCGGCAGCTTGATTGTCTTGCAGGGAGAAGCCCGCTATCAGTGGCAGCACGGTATTCCTCCCCGCAAGCGAGATAAATATCGCGGCAGCGTTTTTCTCAGAAGTCGCCGAGTTTCGCTGACTTTTAGGAAGGTTTTAATCCAGGAGGAGACTCGTCAAATATAAAGCCGCTATCTAGAGATTTTTTTATTAAAATAAGATTTCTTCGATAAAAAATAGAGGGGGAATGGCGTATTTTTTAAACCCTTCTATTAAAGCAGATCGCTTAGTTGTGAATTTTGAGATATCCTAAAAGAAACGGCCAGTTGAAGGATGCTGGTTGGCACGACCCCCTGCAAAAAAAAAGAATCCAATGTGCATCGTCAAGTCCAAGTCGAATGTTTTGATTTGCCTGTTCGCGCTGCTGGCGATCGCGACCGGTTGCACTCCCACGAATCCCCCCGCCCCTCCTGCCTCCCGAATTGCTTTTGCTTCCGATCGCGACGGAAATTATGAAATTTATGTTGCCAGCGCCGACGGCAGCGGGCAAACCAGACTGACGAACAATTCAGCGGAAGATAGATTTCCCGTCTGGTCGCCAGATGGCAAGCGCATCGCCTTTATCTCCAAGCGCGACGGCAACTATGAAGTTTATGTGATGAACGCTGACGGCAGCGGGCAAACCAGACTGACGAACAATTCAGCCGACGACGGCGTGCCGGTCTGGTCCCCCGACGGACGGCAACTCGCCTTTGCTTCTTACCGCGACGGCAATGGGGCAATCTATGTGATGAATGCTGACGGCTCTGGGCTTGTGAAGCTGACGAACAATCCCGCCGATGATGGGTTTCCCTCTTGGTCCCCGGATGGAGGGCGGATTGCTTTCGTTTCCGATCGCGACGGCAATGGGGAAATCTACCTGATGAATGCCGACGGCTCTGGGCTCGCGAGACTGACGAACAATCCCGCCGACGACGGGTTTCCCACTTGGTCCCCTGCCGCCGGAAAAATTGCCTTTACCTCCGATCGCGACGGCAAATATGCCATTTACGCGATGAATGCTGACGGCTCTGGGGTGGCAAAGCTGACGAAAAGCCCGGGGGAGGACGGCTTGCCCGCGTGGTCCCCGAATGGCAGGCAGATCGCTTTTGACTCCGAGGGCGATAAAGCGGGCGGTACGGGCAGGGACATTTATTTGGTGAGCGCTGACGGTTCTGGACAGGTGACGCTCAGGGAGGACTTGGGGGTCGATGGGTTGCTGGCGTGGTCCGCCGATGGCCAGCAGATGGCTTTTGTTTCCGATCGCGACGGCAATGCGGAAATTTACGCGATCGCCGCTGACGGTTCTTTTCTGTCAAGGCTGACGAACAATCCGAAGAGCGATCGCGATCCCAACTGGCAACCGCTGCCGCAGCGTCTTGCCCCCTAAAACGGCACTTTTCGGCCAGACTATCTTTTAGATATTTAGCGTTTTATCGCCCTCCCTTCCTCTGGCCAGTTGCGATCGCTTACAATAGTTTTACCCAGCTCGATCGCTCGCTCAGCGCCTATCTCTCTCGCCTATCTATCGAATGTGGTTTTGAAACTTTTGACACACCAACTCGCTGCCATTCGCGCCCATGCCGAAAGCACCTACCCCGAAGAGTGCTGCGGCTTGTTCCTCGGCTCTATCAGCGGCAGCGAGAAAACGGTGGTGGAAGTCTGGCCGGCTGACAATGTTTGGAATGCCGAAACTGCTGCGGAATTCTCCGCCGCCAGCCACTTGACAAAAGAGCGCAGGTATGTTATCGATCCGAGGACGCTGTTGCGGGCGCAGCGAGAAGCGCGCGATCGCCAGCTAGCAATTATCGGGTTTTATCACAGCCACACGGACAGCGAGGCGATCCCCTCGGAGTGCGATCGCGAATATGCTTGGCCAATTTACTCCTATCTCATCGCTTCTGTGCGCCAAGGCAAAGCCAGAGGCGAGCGCAGTTGGTGCCTCGACGATAACCGCCAATTCCAGCCAGAGGAAATACTCACCAGTTCGCCCGCCTCAATGGAAAAATCAATCTAAAAATTTCAACTGCCTAGCCTTGCAATGGATTTAGATAAGATATAAAATTTTTTTCCCCTACCTGCAACGCCATGCTAAACCCGAATCTGGAAGAAATCCAGCTCTCCAAAGAAGAATACGAAAGATACTCGCGCCACTTAATCCTGCCTCAAGTCGGACTCGACGGGCAAAAGCGCCTCAAAGCTGCCAGCGTGCTTTGTATCGGCAGCGGCGGGCTCGGTTCGCCCCTGCTATTATACCTAGCGGCTGCCGGAATCGGACGCATCGGGCTCGTCGATTTCGACGTGGTGGACACCTCCAACCTGCAGCGGCAAGTGATTCACGGCACGTCTTGGGTTGGCAAGCCGAAAATTCAGTCGGCGAAAAACCGCATTCACGAGATAAATCCTGCTTGTCAGGTTGACTTGTACGAAACTCGCCTGACGTCGGAAAATGCTCTGGATATTCTCAAGCCTTACGATATCGTCGTAGACGGCACGGATAACTTCCCCACGCGCTACCTCGTCAACGACGCTTGCGTGCTGCTGAACAAGCCCAATGTCTACGGCTCTATTTTCGGGTTTGAAGGGCAGGCGACGGTGTTTAACTACCAGGATGGCCCCAATTATCGGGACTTGTATCCCGAACCGCCGCCGCCGGGGATGGTGCCTTCTTGTGCGGAGGGGGGCGTTTTGGGGATTTTGCCCGGGATTATCGGCGTCATCCAGGCGACGGAAACGGTGAAGATTATCCTCAATCAAGGCACAACCCTCAGCGGGCGCTTGCTGCTGTACAATGCCCTGGAAATGAAGTTCCGCGAGTTGAAGCTTCGCCCGAATCCGGTGCGCCCGGTGATTGAGAAGCTCATCGACTACGAATTTTTCTGCGGTGTCACCCAAGCCAAAGCCGAGGAGGAAAAACGGAAGATGGAAATTTCCGAGATGACGGTGCAGGAACTCAAGCAGCTTATCGACAGCGGGGCGAAGGATTTCGTACTCGTGGACGTTCGCAATCCCCACGAGTACGACATCGCGAAGATTCCGGGGTCAGTTTTGGTGCCGCTGCCGGATATCGAACGCGGAGAAGGTGTCGAGAAGGTGAAGGAATTGCTCAACGGTTATCGATTGATTGCTCACTGCAAGATGGGCGGGCGATCGGCGAAAGCACTGGCGATTCTCAAGGATGCTGGAATTGAAGGCACGAATGTCAAGGGCGGCATTACCGCTTGGAGTCGGGAAGTCGATCCGTCTGTGCCGGAGTATTAAGGTCTATTAGCGCGTTGAGAAACCGGGTTTCTTGGGGCTTCTGTGCCGAGAAACCCGGTTTCTGGCTTTTAGAGGCGATCGCTCTCCCAATTGCCAGCCGAGCAGCAAAGGAGGGCGATCGCCTTTCTATTCGGGAGCGTTCCTACCCCATACCCCGCCGGGATTTAAAACCTCCGGCTCATACTTGTACCCCTTCCATCCCCTCATCCCCCAATCCCGGCAACGCTCCAATTACATTCCCCCATGCCCCATATCCTATTTTCTCTCTTAAAAAAACTTAACATTTTAAAGCGCGAGTAATCCCCCGATTCCAGAGAAATTTTGCGGGAAAATACCGACGCGGTATTTAATTATCTCCCTAGAGTTAAAGCCACCTTAACTTAATATGGCCATTCGGCGCGCGCGCCCGCTTAGGTAGGCGATAATACGCGATCGCTACGAGTGTGGTAAACATCGGGGCTCAATGGTGTTTTCCTTGATCCCCACCGGTTGAAAAACATTTTTCAAAAAATGCTGATTCGATCTTCTAAATCGGGAAATATATAAGTGGGGGGGTAAGCGACGGCGACAAGCCGCGCTGGCCCCCTAGGAAAGAATTGAGGAAACAGCCATGATCGGCCCGATCGTAGAAGTCAGACGGCATCAATCAAACGGTGCTCCCATCCAGTTACCTTGGGAACGCACGAGAACTCGCCCTTCTTGCTGGCAAGCTATCTGCGAGCGCAACGCTGGCAATTGTCGCGAGGAAGCGATGATTGCAGCCCAGTTGGAAGGGCTGCCCGATCGCATCGCTTCCCTGGAGAGTTTGTCGGAAAAGTAGGATGCTGGCTCGGGTGTTTTATCGAGTGGATTTAGGACGACGTGGCCACGCCAAACGCACGACGAGCCAGGTGAACGCGCTCAATACGACACCGATAACAATACTGATCCCGAAAGCTGCCGCAAAATTCACCCACGCGCTGATGTAGGTGGGCGGTGCGGTGGTTTGTTCGCTATCTGGATAGCGCGCGATTGTTTCTATAAATGGAGAGATGGCAGAGGCAGCGGCAGAGGCTCCTCCGACGCCCACGCCGACGATCGCTACAGCTTCTTGAAGGGAGCGATCGCGCGCTTCCAAGTGCCCGTCGAGTTCAGCCTGTTGAATCTCCACGAGCCCGCGAACGGTATCGCTGAGATTTTCCAACACCGCTACACCGGGTTTAAAGCTCGCCCGATCTTTTTCGATTTGCGGCTGGTACTGCCCTTTGGTAATTTTGCTGAACTCTTCTAAAAATCGCAGGTTCGTCTCGCCAGTTTTTTTGGACTTTTCAGCAATTTGATTCAGGTAGAGTTGATAATTGTGCAAATTCGTGGCGATCGCTTGGCTGAGTATCTCCAACTGGCTCAGGGCGATCGCGTAATTTGCAAAAATTGCTAAATTATTCTCTAAAATCTCTTGCAATTTTCCCAAATCTGTTTTAGACTGGTTGATAGAGGCGATCGCTTCATTCACCCCCGATAACTTTTCCCGCAGAAACTCGGCGTAGCGGCGAGATTCCCGATAAGCCCAGAGAATTTTCTGGCGGTAGCAGAACAAGCGCAGCCAATCGTCATAGAATTTAACAATTTTATCCATCGATGCCAGGTCGGGATAGAGTACAATCAAAACCGGGCAATTATAAGGATCGGTATCGTCGAGACTCTGCCACGAATCGGGAGAAACGCCGACTTCAAAAACATCAGCGCCGAGGAACTTGCCCGTTTTAACGTGCTTCCACTCCCGCCCCGTCAGCGCTTGATAAGCTTCAGCAGCGATAGTCGCGGGCTCCGCCTCAGAATCTTTCGGCAGCCAGCCGGAAATCATCCAAGTTTTCCCTAAATCGCCGGTTGTACCCGCCGCCTGTTTTTTGAGTTGGGCAAACCAGTTAACGGTTTGTGGGGTAATTTTATCATTAACGTAACAATCCACCAACAGCCCGTAAACATCGCCCAAGCGCACGGGATAATAATAGCCGCCGACGGGATAGCCGCTCACTTCGGTTTTAATCGGGTGGGTTTTTTTACCCGCAGCCAATTCGAGCAATTTGGCATAGTCGGGATTTTCCGGCACGGGTTCATTTTCGAGGGCGGGTTGGATGTCAGCGGGCAAGTTAGCGCGAAAGATATCGTAATTTGCTTTAATTTTTTCCTCGCCCTCTCCCAAAGGGTTGCGCAGGTGGTAGAGAAATAAGTCGAGACTGGGATAAGATAGATAGGTCATTTTTTTAGCGGTTTGAGGGGCTTGACAAACAAGCGATCGCGTGCATTTGCATTGTAAAACTTGTAGGCACTGTAGGGGCGACGCACTTGCCAGAATAATCTATTCGGTAGGTGCAAATCTTCATGCGCGAATCCGTCGCCCTGACACCACAACGATAATCTATCAGGTGATAATACATATTCAAATCTGCAATATCCGCCCTATCTCAGACTGTAGGGGCTGTAGGGGCTGTAGGGGCTGTAGGGGCGAAGCTTTGGGGCGAATAAACTATCGGGTAGGTGCAAATCTTTATACGCGAATGCTTCGCCGGGGCACCACTGAGAAAACGGGTTTCTTAAAGAAACCGGGCTTCTGAAGTTTCACGACTCAAATAAAACCGCTATATAGCGGTTTGCTTTCCCTTGTGAGGTACGTCAGAAACCCGCCTTCTTCAAGAAGCCGGGTTTCTTGCGCGTACTTCATCTGACTGAAAAGCGCTATATTTCGGCAGAAACGCAAAAATTCACGGTGACAGGGCGAAGCATTCGCGTATAAATATTTTGGCATCAACCAAGAAATTAGTCGAGCGAATGCTATCGCCCCTACACCCCTTAAAATGCTCACAACCTCCGAATAATCTTTTGGGTAGGTGTAAACCTTCATACGCGAATGCTTCGCCCTGCCACCGCGAATAGTCTATCGCATGATAACACATATTTTTCCGCAAAATATCCGCCCTATCTCAGACTGTAGGGGCTATATGCTATCGCCCCTACAGCCCCTAAAATGCTCACAATCTCTACAGTTTATACCTGGATAAACAAACACCATAAACCCAAAAATTCGCTGTGGCAGGGCGAAGCTATCGCGTTTGAAGTTTTCTGGATAAACCGAGAAACTATTCGCGCGAATGCTTCGCCCCTACAGCCCCTACAGCCTCTATAACCTCTACAGCCCCTACATTGACAAATGGGCATCACATGGGAAACGGCAGCACCGAAATATCCCAGGTGGCATCCTCTGACGGCGATGTCGCCTTAGCGGATTCCGGCTGTTTCTTCAACGCTGCTTGAGGATTGGATTCTTGCAGCAACTCGCTGAAACGCGGTAGATTATTACTCAAATAGAGCATGTAGGGCGGCTCCCCGTCATCCTCCGGCTCTCCGGGGCGGGTTTTGCCGTCAACCGCCGGATATTTTTTATTCAAGTGCGATCGCGCCGTGCGATAATTGCTGGCGAGGGGCTCGTGCTTTGTCAGCAAGGTGCGGATGCACTCTACCACGCAAGGCTGATAGTCGGCTAACTTCACGCCAATCGCGTTGACGTCTGGAATCAGCCGCTCGGGCAGCGGCGCGTCTAGCTTGCTGAGCGCCACGAAAAAAGACAGCAGGGTGATGGCATCCGCGCGGGCGACAGACAGCAGAGAATTCATGGATTTACCTTACCCGTAAAGGTGAAACCTGCCCAATAATAAGGATGGGCAAAAGGGCAATTATTTGTTTCTATTGTATTGAATATTTCTTGAGAGGAGGAGACGCGCTCTTCCAAATCTTGGCTGTAGTCGGGGGCGGAATTTGCCAGCCGCCCTGCTAGCGCTAACTGCCACTGCCACAGCTCGCGATAAGTGAGGGTACGCAGCCACTGCTGGGCGCGTTTGAGCGCCAGTGCCGGAGCCACGCCTTCTTCGAGGAATTGGTAGAAGCGCAGCATCAGCCAAGCAGTCGAGCTATCCCGCACCGCCCAGAGCGTGCTGACTGCGCCCGTTACTCCCGCAGCGAGGAAGGCGCTGACGATTCCGACAAATTCATCTATCAGCTCGTCTTTGCCGGTGACGCCGGTTTTGCAGGCGGAGAGACAGACAAGCTGCCAGCGCGATAAATCCAGCGGGAATATCTCCCGTGCCGTCAAGCCAGCTTTGCCCGTCAGTTGCAGGGAAGATTCTAGCGGTTGATTGGGGTTGTGGCAGCCGTGCCCGGTGAAGTGGAAGACGCCCGCACCCGTGGAAAGCGCTTGCTGCAGCGCCTCTGGTGCAGCGTCGGCGGCGGCGAGGCGAGTTGTGTGGGGGAAGAGCTGGGCAATTACGGCAGATTCGATATCCGCGTAGACGAGTCTGGCATCGGTTTTTTCCACCAATAATAAGGATGCGCCTTCACCGGTTGTGCCGGGTGGAGAGAAGAGAGCGAGATTGAGGTGCTGCCGCTCTAACCCGATTTGAAAACTCGGCAAGCGCGAAATCGTACAGTCTTCGGGAAACAGCACTTCCAACGGCAACAAGTGCAAATCGCGGTGAGGCACCAGAATCAGCCGGCGCGCCCCGGCGATTAAGGGCAAAATCCGCTGAATTTCCAGAATTTCCGCCAACCGCTGCAACTCATCGGGCATTCGCTCCTGCCAGCGCCCCCTTCCAGCCCCAGCCCCCTCCTCATTGCCAGAGTCAGCCGCGAAATTCACATCGAGAAGCCCGTCTTCCCCTCTCGTTTTCTCCCCCTGCCGCCACTGCGTCAGCCACTCCTGAAACGCTTGCAACTGACGGGCGGCTGCGGGAGATTCCCCCTCACCTGCCGCCAAAATCGGTACGGGCGGTTGCGCGTGCTTGAGTACAAACGCCGTTATCGCCGCTGGGCTGACGTGCCAGTAAATCGCCGCCGCCTCCGCATCGAGCAACGCTTGCATCTGGGCAAAAGTCGGGCTATTCGCCGCCGCCTCTTCCCAGCGACTGTAGTGATAGCAACTGAGGGTGAAATTCTTGCGCTTTTCCGCCAACTCCAGCGCTTCAACGTGCTGCGCCGCATCCGGCGAGCTGGCGAGTTGCTCTACCCGCAAGTCGTAAAACCCGGCAAATTTCTCCGAGAGGCGAATCTTCATCGCATCCGAGGCGGTATCGAGCAGCAACTGCTCCAGCATGACGATACCCGTGTTTGTGGCTGTCTCAACTTCCCCCGGCTCGTCGAGAGCGCGACACACTTTCGCTAAACTTTGCAAGACTTCCAGATATTGCACCCGCAACCGAGGCTCGCTGAAAAGTTGCAGCGCTTCCAGATAGCTGTTTTTCGCCTTAATCCAGTAGGAAGAGCGGTTTCGCTGTAACTGCCCGTGCTGATAGTGGGCGTAGCCTTTTTGCTGGTGCAATAAGCCGCAACCTTCTTTATCGCCCGCTGACTGGATAGCCTGCAACCCCTCATCCCAGTTTTGAATCGCTGCCTCGTAGCCTCTGAATCTGAAGACTGCCCAGCCTCGATTTGCCCAAGCTCGCCAGTGTTGATTGCCAGTCAGTAGCAAGACACGGTTGTAGCAGTCTATCGCTTCCTCAGAGCGCCTTAAGTCAGAGAGCGCAACGCCCTTACCATGCCACGCATTATCGTAGTTAGGTTGAATCTCGATGGCGCGGTTGTAGCACTCAATCGCTTCTTCGTGTTGCCCTAGGCTATTGAGCGCACTGCCCTTATTATTCCAGGCACTATCGTAGTTAGCTTGAATCTCGATGGCGCGGTTGTAGCACTCAATCGCTTCTTCGTGTCGCCCTAAGCCATCGAGCGCACTGCCCTTATTATTCCAAGCAAAGTGTAAATTAGGTTGAATCTCGATGGCGCGGTTGTAGCAGTCTATTGCTTCCTCATATCGCCCTAAGTTAGAGAGTGCATTGCCCTTACCATTCCAGGCAGCGTAGTAGTTAGATTGAATCTCGATAGCGCGGTTGTAGCAGTCTATCGCTTCCTCATATCGCCTTAAGCCATAGAGCGCATTGCCCTTACCATAACAGGCATAATCGAAATTAGGTTGAATATCGATGGCGCGATTGTAACAGTCTATTGCTTCCTCATATCGCTCTAAGTCACCGAGCGCATTGCCCTTACCATTCCAGGCATGGTAGAAGTTAGGTTGAATATCGATGGCGCGGTTGTAGCAGTCTATCGCTTCCTCATATCGCCCTAAGTTATTGAGCGCAACGCCTTTACCATTCCAGGCGTTATCGTAGTTAGGTTGAATATCGAGGGCGCGGTTGTAGCAGTCTATCGCTTCCTCATATCGGCTTAAGCCATAGAGCGCGTTGCCTTTATTATTCCAGCCATAATCGAAATTAGGTTGAATATCGAGGGCGTGGTTGTAGCAGTCTATTGCTTCTTCATATCGCCCTAAGTCATTGAGCGTAACGCCCTTACCATTCCAGGCAACGTGGTAGTTAGGTTGAATCTCGATCGCGCGATTGTAGCAGTTTAAGGATTCCTCATGTCGCCTTAAGTCATTGAGCGCACTGCCCTTATTATTCCAGGCAAGGTGGTAGTTAGGTTGAATCTCGATCGCGCGGTTAAAAGAGGCAAGGGCTGTATGAAAGTCACCTGCATTACCTTGCTCAATACCTTGGTTCAAAAAAAACTCTGCCTCTGGATTAACTCCCTCCTCTTTCTCTGCGCTCTCTGCGCCTTCGCGGTTATTTTCTCCTTCCTCTTCTTGGAAAGATACAGCCTCATCTACACCATTCTCCGAGGTATCAACTCCCTCTTCTTCCTCTGCGCTCTCTGAGCCTTTGGGGTTCCCTTCCTCTACACCATTCTCCGAATAAAGCGCGATCGCTTTTTCATTCGCTTCTATGGCTTCCTGAATGCGCCCTAAATGCTGATACGCAACGCCTTTATTAGCCCAAGCATCGCGATAATCCGGCTGCAATTCTATCGCCCTATCCCAACACGCGATCGCATCTTCCCAACGCTTCAACACTCCGAACGCTATGCCGCGATTGAACCACATCTCGGCATCGTCGGGATCGTACTCTATCGCCTTGTCAAAAGATGCGATCGCTTCTTCCCAACGCCCTAGCCCTCGCCCTAGCGCCATGCCCTTAGTATACCATATCTCCGAATTTTCTGGCTGCCATTCCAGCACTTTCTCGTAACACGCGAGCGCTTCTTCGTAGCGCTCCGCATCAAACAGCACGTCGCCTTTATTGCTCCACGCTGCTCTAAAATCCGGTATAATAGAAATTGCGCGGTCGTAAGAAGCGATCGCTTCTTCAATTTGCCCTAAATTTGCCAGAGCATTTCCCCGATTTACCAAAGCGCGGTGGTGGTTGGGATCGAGTTCGAGTACGCGAGCAAATGCCGTCAGAGCCGCTTCATTCTCGCCTGCTTCCAGCCGCTCTACCCCTGTTTCAAACCATGCGTCTATATCCTGTGTCGAGAGTGCTGAGTGCTGAGTGCTGAGTGCTGAGGGGGAGAGTGGGGGAGGGGTGGTGCTCTCGCTTCCTGCCGCTGCTTCCCGCACCAGCAAGTCAGCGCCGATTTTTCCGGCAATTTCGCCTATCTCTTGCAAGGGAGGGAGCGATCGCGCTAAACTCCCCAACAGCACCAACCTGCGCCCTAATTCGCGATTTGCCACGGGAGAATTTAGCACTTTTTCCCCAAACCCGCGCAGCCACGCCGCCCAGCGCGCTGCATTCGCGCGATGTTGCACTCCCTCAAAAAACCGCAACACCCGCACGTCATCCCAGCCGCGATTGACTTCTTCCAGCAGTTGCAAAAAATAACTCTCGCATTCCGCATCGCTGAGGGGGGGAATCTCGGCTCGTTGCGCTTCCCTGGTTGGGGCAAGGGTTGGTAAGGGGTTGGTTTTGAAAATGCCCGTCAACTGCTGAAACACCCGCACCAGCCACTGCCAAATTCTGCCGAGCATCTGCCACACCCTCCCATCGCCTTTATCCCTATCTTAATCCAAGTTGGTGCGTATGGGGCATGGGGCATGGCGAATTGGGCATAGCGAATTGTGAATTGGGCAAAAGGGAATTGGGCAAAAGGGAATTGGGCAAAAGGGAATTCGTTAATTTTATTCATTTTATTCACTTGAGCCCCATGCCATGAGCCCCATGCCCCATGCCCCATGCCCTATTCCCACTTAAGGTTCTGATGCAGGGCTATTGCTGCTATCTCCTCCCGGAGTTTCTCCAAAATTAACAACGGGTTGGGGAGATTCAGAACCCAATGCAGCAGCTAAATCTTGCGATCGCTTTTTGGCTTCGAGTGCCTCGGCGTACCGCCCCATTTTCTGATAGGCTAGCTCTTTATTAATCCAGGCTTGGCGGTAATCTGGTTTGATTTCTAAGGATTTATCCCACCGCTCGATCGCGTCATCCCAGCGCCCCAAATCTCCCATCGCGATGCCGTAATTAAACCAGGTTTCGGCATTGTCTGGATTCAATTGTATCGTGCGCTCGAAACAGGCGATCGCTTCTTCTGAGCGCCCCAAATCGCAGAGGGCTTTGCTTTTTCCGTTCCACGCTAGGGCGTCATAGGGATCGATTTCTATCGCCTGGTTGTAGCTTTCGAGGGCTTCTTCATAGCGCCCTAGGTTACTAAATGCACTGCCTTTATTGTTGCAGGCAATTGAGTCGGCAGGTTCGATTTCGAGGGCTTTATTGTAACTAGCGATCGCTTCTTCGTAGCGCCCTAAATTGCTGAGCGCGTTGCCTTTTCCATCCCAGGCAAAGTTGAAACTGGGCTCGATTTCTAGGGTACGGTTGTAGCTCTCGATTGCCTGCTCGTAACGCCCTAAAGCTGCGAGCGTATTGCCCTTGCCATTCCACGCATAGTGATCGTTGGGTTGAATGGCGAGGGCGCGATCGTATGCTGCGATCGCTTCTTCAAAACGCCCTAAATCGCTGAGTACAGCGCCTTTCCCGCTCCAAGAATCGGCATCGTTTGCTTCGATTTCTAAGGCGGCATTAAAAGAAGCAAGGGCTGCTTCTAAATCCCCTTCAGTATATTGCTCTACGCCTTGGTTGTACAAGGCTACTGCCTCTGCGTTCACTTCCATCTGTTCCTCTGTATAGTCTCTCCCTATGCGGTTATTTTCTACGTCTCCATCCGGTGCCGTCATCTGTATTTCTGCGGCAATTGGCTGAACCTCCTCGCTCTCGGAGACTGCCACGGGGGCGGCGGGCTCTGGCGCGCTGGGTGCCTCAACCGGGATACTTTCAGCAGCCGTTTCTGCGGCAACTGGCGGCATCTCTTCGTCTGGAGAAGGTGCGGCGGGCTCTGGCGCGCTGGGTGCCTCAACCGGGATACTTTCAGCAGCCGTTTCTGCGG
>CAYOOD010000071.1:0-40858 GCA_964405435.1 uncultured bacterium | reverse complement strand
ACGTCTCTACTGCCCGACTTTTAGCTAAAGCTCAACAGTCACCTTGACAGGGCTAATCAATGCCGCCAGCCACTGGACAGCCCTGCGGGGCGGCGACGGCCACTCGGCAACAAGCTGTCAAATCAACTACCCCGCGCTGGAAACAAAAGACGATTTGCACGGTCAGCAAATGGGCGTCCCTGTCGGGCTGCCCGGGGTGCTGGTGCCGCCGCCTGCGATTTACCGCCTCAAGTGCAGCGAGACGGAGTGTACTTTAGAATTCATCAGCACCCGCCTAGCAGAAATTGCCGGCACTCCAGACGAGCAAATACTTTCTGGCTTTCCGAAAACCTGGACGAGTGCCATCCATCCCGAAGACCGTTCTCGAGTGTTGCTCTGGCGGCAGCAGTGCTGCAGGAACGCTTCGAGCCGGCGCAAATCTCTAGAAAACAGCGGCGAAAATCCCCCAACTGATGCAGAATCCTATAGCGTGGACTATCGCATTATCCGCCCGGATGGGAGCGTCAGGTGGTTGCTGGAGAGGGCTGTCTGCACGACATCCATCCCGGACTGCGGCGAGGGGAGTTGCGCCTGGATAGACGGCATCATTTTTGACATTACTGATTCGCTCTTGCACGAGCTAGCTTCACGCAAGCAGATGGAAGAGTCCCTATTCGACTCACAATCAAAGATGGTAAACCCTCTAGAGTGCATTAGCGACGCATTCTTTGCCCTCGACCTGGAAGGGCGCTTCACCTACTTAAACTCCGCTGCAGAGCTGCTTTGGCGGCGCTCTAGGGAGGAATTAACCGGCAAGTCTATCTGGCAAGAATTGCCAGAACTCGTCGATTCGGATCTGGATCGGGCGGTTCGCCGATCGGCACGCGAACGAGTTGCGGTCGATTGCCAGCTTTTTTACGCGCCGGCGAAGATCTGGCTGTCCGTGCGAACCTATCCCCATGCAGACGGGCTGGCGGTTTACTTGCAGGACGCAACCGATCGCAACCGCGCCCGCGAAGACCAGCTAAAACGAGAACCCGCCACAGAAAAAGACGCCCTGCAGCGCTTGTCAACCTTAGCGGCGACGGTGGGAATCGCGCTGGCACAAGGGGGGCCATTACCCGACGTTCTCGATCGCTGCGCCAAAGCCGTGGTCGAACACTTACAAGCTTCCGCAGCGCGCGTCTGGACCTACAATGCAGCGGCTAACCAACTCAAACTCGAGGCCACTTGCGGCTGCCCGACGCCAAAAGAAGACGCGCCCGGAGAAACCTCGATCGTCAATTTTATCGCCAGCAACCGAGAGCCGGTCAGCGGGCAGTTGCGAACCGTCAGCGGGCAGTTGCGCGCCATCAGCACTGCTCAAAAGGCCAAAGACAGCCACCTGCTGCCCCAGGCGAAGTGCGAGTCAGCGCCCGCCGCTGACAAACTGATGGCTGAGGGTTATTTTGCCGGCTATCCCCTGATTGTCGAGGAGCGACTGGTGGGGGTGCTGGCGGCGTACAGCGACCAATCCCCGATCGAGGACGTCCGCAGCATTTTGGAATGGGTGGCCAACAGCCTCGCGATCGCCATCGACCGCTCTCGCGCCCGGGAAGCCCTGCTCAAGCGCCGAGAAAACTTGCTCTTCCGCCTTGCCAACCAAATCCGCAATTCCCTCGACCTCAACACCATTCTCGAAACCGCCGTCCACGAAATCCGCAACCTGCTGCAGATCGACCGCTGTCACTTCCTCTGGTATCTGCCGCACCCGGAAAGCCCCAGCTTGATGGTCACGCACGAAGCCCGCTCTGCCGAGCTTCCCAGCCTGCTGAGCGACTGCCCGCCCGCTCACGTTGACTTTTTGGCCGCCAAAATCGAAAACATGCAGCTCCTGCGCGTCGATGATGTAGACGGCGATCGCGACGTGGACGGGAACGCGCGCGAGCTGCTGAAGAGTTTGGGCATGACTTCGCAACTGCTTTTGCCCGTGGAAACGCGATCGGGACAGCTCGGCGCGGTGGTGTGCAGTCACTGCAGCGGGCCTCGTCCCTGGAGCGACAGCGAGGTGGAGCTGCTGCAAGCAGTGGTCAACCAACTGGCGATCGCCATTGACCAAGCCGAACTGTACGCCCAAACCCACGCCGCTGCCCTCGCCGCTCAAACTCAGGCGCAGCAACTTTCTGAAGCGCTGCACAATCTCAAGCAAACTCAAGCCCAACTGGTTCAGAGCGAAAAAATGTCTTCTCTCGGCCAAATGGTCGCCGGCGTCGCCCACGAAATCAACAATCCGGTTAACTTCATCTACGGCAATATCACCTACGCCAAGAACTACATCGAAGAGATCCTCGACCTCCTCGCCCTCTACCAACAGCACTGTACCGCGAACGTGCCCGCCATCCAAGAGCGACTCGAAGATGTTGACTTGGAATTTATCATAGAAGACTTGCCCAAAATCCTCTCCTCGATGGAGATGGGCGCTGACCGCATCCGCCAGATCGTGCTGAGTTTGCGCAACTTCTCGCGCCTCGACGAAGCCGAAAAGAAATCTGTGGACGTCCACGAGGGGATCGACAATACCCTGCTGATCCTGCACAACCGCTTGAAGCCAAAAGGCAATCATTCTGGCATTCAAATTATCAAAGAGTACGGCGATATTCCTCTCGTCGAGTGCTATCCCGGCCAGCTCAATCAGGTATTTATGAACGTCCTTTCCAACGCGATCGACGCTCTCGAAAATACCAGCGAACCGCGCTCGATCTTCATTCGCACCGAGCTGTTAGACAAAATCGAAGCCTCATCTTCCCACCAACACTGGGTGGTGATTCGGATTCGGGACACGGGTCCCGGCATGAGCGAAAAAGTCAAGCAGCATTTGTTTGACCCCTTCTTTACGACGAAGCCTGTCGGTAAAGGCACGGGTCTGGGACTGTCAATTAGCTATCAGATCGTCGTGGAAAAACACGGCGGGCTCCTGAAGTGTTTCTCCGAACTCGGACAAGGCTCTGAGTTCTGGATTCAAATTCCCCTGCGCTCTCAGGCTCGACTGCCCGAGTAAGCGGCTTTCTCAGTACGGCGGGCTGTTGCGATTGCGGGGAAGAGGGGAGCCAAGGAAAACGGCGCAGCACCCCGGCAGGAGCGCGATTTACGGCTTTCTTCCAGCTTCCTGAAAAGCTGCATCACATTGTTCAGGGGGATGAATCCGGGGCTTGAAACCCGCTGCAAGCCACTGTTACCAGGTTTGAGTCTCTCTGACAAAGGATGAAAATCGATCGCCGATCGGGCTTCGGAAGCGCCGCAGTGGCGATCGCGCGCGGCACCCCTATAAAATTAACTATTAGATGAGCCGATTGAGAAGGAGGCGGAAAACCACTCTTTTGTGCTGCTCGTCCGGCGCGCTCCATCCACCCATCCAGGCGGTGTTGCATTTCAGTATGGTGCGTTTTACCGGCGCTTTGCCACCAGTGTCACCACTCGGAACTTCGGATGAGTCGTTCCAATGATGACGCTAACGTGACGGCATTGAAGTCCCGATCGCGGCGAGCTTCTCTGGCGAGGGGTGCTTTTCGCTCGCCGAGTGTTTTGTCAAGAGTGTTGTGGCGGGTTGGTTGCCGGGAAAACGGGGATTAGGGGAAATGGGGGACACGTTTTCTGCGGGGAGGCGATCCGTATTTTCAAAGCTGACAGAAGACTAGAACGCTGCTGAAAAGCCATCGGGCTTGCGGGCGGTTGAAGTTAAAACTATATCCAGGTTTTCGGGCCAAGGAAATCTCTAATGACTGATGCTTTAATAGAACAATTTGTCAAGTTAATATCTGGCTATACTGGCTTGCACATCCGCGAACAAGATCGCAAGGCTTTGCAGCACAAAATTTGGACTCGAATGAAGGCTCGTAAATTATCTAATCCGGAGCATTATTACCAAATTTTAGCTGCTGGATCTGACCCGAACAGCTTCGCCAATGTCAGAGAAGGCGAAGCCGAATGGAAAGAGCTGATGCTGCTGTTGACGACTGGAGAAAGCTATTTTTTTCGAGATCGCGGCCAGTTTCACCTTTTAGAATATCACATTTTTAAAGATTTAATCGAGCGCAAGAATTCGCGCAGTGCCTTCGGAGAATCTCCTAGGGTGCTGCGAATTTGGAGTGCGGGCTGCTCCACCGGAGAGGAACCCTATTCCCTGGCCGTACTCCTTCAGGAGATGCTGCCCGATTGGGAACAGTGGGATATCCTAATTGTCGGAACGGATATCAATCAAGACTCGATCGAAAAAGCCAAACGCGGAGTTTACAGTCAGTGGTCATTCCGCCTGGTAGATGCGGACTTGCAAAGGCGGTATTTTATCGAGCGAAAGGGGGAATGGGAAATCAAGGAAAAAGTTCGCTCGATGGTGAAGTTTCGCTGCGGAAATTTAGTGCAAGATAGCTTTCCGAATAGCGGCAGCGACTTGCACAATATGGATTTGATTATCTGTCGGAATGTATTTGTCTACTTTGACGCGAAGGCGATCGCTAAAGTCATCGGGAAATTTTACAATACTCTCAGACCGGGTGGATACCTGCTCACGGCGCACGCGGAACTGCACGGGCAGCACTTGGGACGATTCAAAACGACCTTATTTCCCGAATCCGTCGTCTATCAGCGCGGTGAGGAAGCCAGCGCGATCGAAACAGCACCGAGAGCGTCTGCACTTGGCGTCACGTCGGAACTGCCGCCTTTATACCCTGCGATTCCCTACGGAATAGCGTCTGTTCACGCGGGCACGCCGCCATCGGTTCTCAATCCCTTTTTTGCCGGAAAATCCCTTCATGCCAGCAACCCGGTATCGAAAGCCCTGCCGAGTTTCAATTCCCTCGAAACGGCAACGACTCTGAAAACTTTTGCAGCGCCGCATCTACCTACAGCAGGTGCCGCTGAAAAGCCCGATCGCACCTCAACAGGTGCCAATCCGGACGAGATAACCGGTGAGGCTCTCATGCGCGAAGCCGAAACGCTTTTTAAAAAAGAAGCTTATCCGGAAGCGATTCAAAAAGCCGAACAAGCGATCGCGAAGAAACCCCGCCATTTTGGCGCTCACTATCTCATTGCTCAGGCACATGCTAATCTCGGACAGTACGAACAAGCCAATCGCGCCTGTCAGTTGGCGATTCAAATCGATTCTCTCTCAGCGGAGCCTTACTATCTGTTAGCCCATCTGGCGGAAGAACGGGGAGACATCGAAGCCGCCAAAATGTTTTTCAAGCGGATTATTTATCTGGCACCCGCTTCTATCTTTGCCTATCTCGAACTCGCTTCCCTGTACGAGCGAGAGGGAGACATGTTCAGATCCCGGAAGATGCGCGCTACGGCGGTCGAACTGCTCTCGGAATTGCCCGCCGATGCTATAGTAGACCAGCAACACCAGTTGCAAGCCGGCGAATTGCTGCTCTATGTGCGAAAAATGCTCGGACAGGCAAAATAAAGCTAACTCAAGTTGCTACATGCGCGAGCTGGAAGCTCGCACTACAGAAGAGAACTGGTAATGGGTAATGGCTAATGGGTAGAGTAGCGGCGGAAATCGGAATAAACAAGCCATCCCTCAAAGCCTCGATTTGACCGATTCCCAATTTCCCCTTATCGATTCCCGATTGCAGAGAAATCCTCTATTCGTAGCAACTTGGGTTACTTTTAAGTAAAAACCTGGCAGAATTGACCTGCTATCGAGGATAATTTAACTAAAAGATATTACTTTTTTTTCAAAAAAATGCAAGCCAGTCAAGACGTGTCACATAAACCGTATCTTCTGTTCAGTCTGGATGGTTCGCGCTACGGGATAGAAGCATCCTGCGTTCAGGAAATATTTTTCCTGCCGGAGTTGACGCCAGTGGCAGAAGCGCCCCGCGACATCGCCGGCATCCTCAACCTGCGAGGGCGTATCTTGCCGGTTATGGATCTCAACATCCGCCTCGGACAGCGATCGCGCGACTACCAGTTGTCAGACAGCATCGTCGTCTTAGAGCTGCAAGAATTTCAGATTGGCATCATCGTCAGTCAAGTTCACGAAGTCCAAGAGCTCTCTTCAGAAGAGGTGACAGCCGAAATCTCCTACGGGCGAAAGATCCCGGGACAGTCCCACCACTTGATAAGTGGCGTGGCCAAAATGGCGGATGGGGTCGTGATGTTGCTCGATCGCGAACCATTAATCCGCTATTCCCCCGTCGCCGAACTGGCGCGCGGGGAGGACAATTCTGCCGCCAAAGAGCCCGAAACGTTGCTAGCAGAGCATCGGGTGTTCTGCCCCAACGCCACGCCGGAAGAACGGGCTATCTTTCGGGCGCGAGCCGAAAATCTCATGCTGCCGAGCGATCGCCAGGATTTCACCGGTCTGATCCCGCTGGCTGTTGTGGGCTTGAACGGGGAATACTTCAGCATCGATCTGGAGATGGTGCGCGAATTTACCGACATCCGCAAAATCACCCCCATCCCCTGCACCCCGCCGCACATTGTCGGCAATATGAACCTGCGGGGTGAAATTTTAACGCTCATCGATCTTCGCGGCGTCTTGAATCTGCCGCCGAACGGCATCGAGGCGACATCAAAAGCAATGGTACTTCACGTTGACGATCTCGTCGCAGGAGTGGTGGTCGATCGCGTGTATGACGTGACGTACCTGCACCCGAAGGATATCACGCCGATTCCGGCTGCAGTGCATTCGAGTAACGACGAATTCCTGCGCGGCACGGCTCCCTATCGAGACAAAATGATGACCCTATTGGACGTTCCTAAAATTTTTGCGAAAGGCGATTTAGTTGTGAATGAGGAAGTTTGAGCTTTTCGGGAGAACTGGCGATCGGGAACGAACCTCGCTCAGTCGAATTGACCGCCAGCCATTCCCCATAAACCCGGCGGAGAGATTTGAATGGAACTAGCCCCTTGCGTGACGGCTTACCGAGACTGATTGTTCGGGCGAGTCGGTATTTCGATCGCGAACTCTGCCCCCTCTCCCGGTCCTGAAATGCAAGACAATTTCCCCCCGTGTCTTTCTACCACAATCGAATAGCTAATCGACAGTCCCAACCCGGTGCCAGACCCCACCGGTTTTGTCGTAAAGAAAGGGTCAAAAATTCTCTTTTGCACGTCGGCTGTCATGCCGGGGCCGTTATCTGAAATTTTCACGGTAACAAAATCAGAATTCGTCATTTCGGTGCGGATGCGAATCGCGGGGCACTGTCTTTTTTCTGCCTTCCCCGCTCCCGACGCTCCAGGCTCCATTCTCAACGCATCGATCGCGTTGTTGAGAATATTGACAAAGACTTGATTCAGTTGCGAAGCATAACAAGTTACTTTTGGCAATTGCGAGTATTCTCGAATCACCTCTATTTCGGCACGCCCGTTTTCCTCTCTCAGGCGGGGCTGCAAGAGCATGAGGGTACTTTCGATGCCGTCGTGGATATTCACCGGCTTCATCAAGGCTTCGTCCAGGCGGGAGAAATTCCGCAAGCCTCCGACAATATTGCGGATGCGTTCAGCGCCCGCCTTCATCGAGTTTAGCAGCTTTTTCAGGTCTTCCGTCAGAAAATCAAATTCCATTTTTTCGCTCGCCTGCTTCACGCGCGGCGAGGGATCGGGGTATTCTTCCTGATAGACGCGAATCAGTGTCAGCAAATCTTTGAAATAGTTGATGGCGTATTCGACATTCCCGTAGATAAAGCTAACGGGATTGTTAATTTCGTGGGCAATTCCGGCGACGAGCTGACCGAGAGACGACATTTTTTCAGTGTGAATCAGTTGAGCTTGGGTGCGTCTCAATTCGTCCAGGGTTCGTTCGAGTCGCGCGTTTTTTTCGTTGAGTTCCTGGGTGCGCTCGGCTACTTTTTCTTCTAATTGGGCATAGAGAAGGGCATTTTCTAGGGAGATTGCCGCTTGAGAGGAAAGCAGTCTCAGAACTTCCAGCCTTTGGGGCGTAAATGCCCCGGCAATTAAGTTATTTTCTAAGTAAAGGATGCCGATGAGTTTTCTTTGATTGACGATCGCCGTACACAAGAGCGATTTGACGGGGCGCTGGGCAATATAGGGATCGGCAGTAAATGGCCCTTCGCGGGCGGCATCGCTGAGAACGACATCGGAGCGCGATCGCTTGACGTATTCGATCGCGCTTAAGGGCAAATCCGCACACTCCTCAACGGGGGTAGATTGCTGTACGGCGACGGCTTCTCGTTCCACTGATGCCTCGGCTGAAATCAGCAGTTTGTCATCTCTCAACAGGATGAGAAACCCCTTTTGTGCCCCGGCGTTCTGGATGAGAATTTTCATCAACGTTTCTAGCAATTTATCCAGCACGATTTCACTGGCGATCGCTTGAGACGCTTTCATTACCGTAGTAATGTCGAGCGATCGCCCGATCGCCCTTGAAGTTGACATAATAGACGCTTTTGGAGGATTCGCGCCCGCAACCACCCCTTCAAACTTTCTTTGCAACAGTTGCGGATATCGCGCCTCTAAATCGCTGACTTTCGCCACTGCACCCCATCGCAGATAGGCATCGCGGGCTTCTTGCAGGTAAATCGAAGCCGTCAGCAAAGCCGTGCGTCGCGCGGTTGTTGCTTCTTTGCCTTTCGTCAGATAAAACCGAGCCGCCAATTCAGCAGAGAGTGCTTGTTCGCTGAGGTACTCGTTTTCTTTGGCGGTGGAAATGGCGCGATCGTACAGCTCGATCGCCAATCGCTCGTGTCCGATCGCTCGCTGCCGTTCTGCCGCTACCAGGTAAAATTTGTGCAGGAAATTCATCGGGGCAGTTTCCGCCCATTTTTTCATTTTTCTTTGGTTGGCTGCCACCTTCGCGAGAATTTGCTTTTGTTCGGGCTGTTCGACAGCGGAATAAACCGCCAGTCGCGCCAGAGAATCGTAAAAGTAAAACACCGGCACGCACAGGATCGAAGTCGCGCTGTCCAAATACTCTTCTGCCTTTTCTGAATTTTCAACTGCTTGAGGAAAATCCTCAAACAAATAGCAGAGGAATATCTGGCACAAATACCCGTAGAAAAGAGCCTCGCGATCGTTCGCCGAGCCGTGCAGGGGCAGACCGGCGCAATCGTCATGCACTTCCCCGCTCCGTCCCCGCAAATTCAAGACAGCCTGATAATAGATAGCATTGTGATTCACCGCTGTTTCTTGGTTGAGCTGGCGCATCAGCGTACAGTTGGCCGCGAATTCTCGTTCTAGCCCTTCCAGTTCTGTACCGAGGAAAAATGAATGATAAGAATGGCTGAGCGCCGCCTTGGCCGCATATTCTAAATCTCCGATTTCCAGCGCGTCGCGAGACAACTCGCGCAGAGGTTTTAAGGTGTCTCTGACATGCTTTTTCCAAGGTTCGAGCATTTGATGGACTAAAACAATCGTTCTGACTTTGACCTCTTTGATACTGAACCGATCTAATAGGCTCACAGCCAGTTGCCCGAACTGATAGCCGGAATCGATATCTTCTAAAAACGCGCCGACGATCGCGCCGTAAAGAACATAAGCAAGGGCAGATACGGCAGCATTCCCGTATTCAACCGATAAGGCAACCTGTTTGAATACCAATAAAGGAAACAGGTTGGGAACCGCTCTCCAGGCTGCCGAGCTGACGCGCGATAAAATCTGCACGGCGGCTAGGGCGATCGGATCGTTCATTTCCGGCAGCTCGATCGGGTTCCGCCCAGCCAAGAGCGAGACGGTTTCTTCCAGTCCGATTTGAATATCCGCGCTCGTGGGTTCCTGTGGAAAACTCAGCCCCAAATTCGTCAGAATTTCCAGAGCTGTATTGACGGCTGCCAAGGAATTATTCTGGACTGTCTGAGCTTGGATTTTTAATTCGCAGACTTTGACTTTATCCAGCAGCGTCTTGGCTTGCTGGAGCACCACAGCCGCCAATGCCTCCACTTGCTGGTAATCGCCGATCGCGCTAGCCGCCTCGCAGGCTTCTACATGAAGCGCGAGTGCCAGTTCGTACTGAGTTTGCCAGCCTTCATTTTCCAGCAGTGCCGCGCCAATGGTCAAATATCCGATCGCCGGAGAGCGCGCGGCGGCGGCTTTGGCTTGACGACCGGCGATGAGATTTAATTCAGCCAATTGGCAGCGCTCTTGCTGAGAGGCGATCGCCTCTCGCCCTAAGTTCAAGTGGTTGACTATCTCAAAAATTTTCACCTCTCGTTCGTCGGGCGGCGCATTTTGCAGCAGCACTTGCCCTACTTTGCGGTGAATGGCTTGTTTTTGAGCGTCGGGAAGCAGGGAATAGGCGGCTTGCTGAATGCGATCGTGCGCGAACTTGTATTCTGACTGTCCGGCATCTCCCAGGGGCACGACTAACCCTTCTGCAACAGCTTCCCAGAGATCGCCAGCGGTTTCTAAAGCAGATTTATCGATCGCGATCGCCAGAGTTTCGATTTCAAATTGATTGCCTATCGCGGCGGCCACCTGCAAAACTTTTCGCGTTTTTTCCTTTAATTTTTGCAGTTGACTGGTCATCAATTCAGCAACATTGTCCGTCATCCTCTGCGCTTTAATTTGCTCTATAGACCAGTGCCAATTCAAACTCGGCCAGTCAAAATACAGCAGTCGCTCTGCATAGAGTGCGTGTAAAAACTCATTCACAAAAAACGGATTACCCTGCGTTTTTGCCAGCACTAATTCTGCCAGGAGTTTGGCTTTTTCGCGATCGCACTTCAGAGTATCCGAGATTAATTCGCTAATGGCTGACAACTCCAGAGGTGACAGGCAGATTTCATTGACGATCGCCCCGGATTCTCTGAGTTCGCCCAACTTCACTATCAGCGGGTGAAAGGCTGGGGAAGCGCCCTCCTCTGCCCCCACACTGCTCTGCCGATACGCGCCAATCAGAAACAAAGAATGAGTATCGGGATCGCACAGCAGCGACTCTATCAGCTCCAGGCTAGCAGAGTCTGCCCATTGCAAGTCATCCAGAAAAATCACAAACGGATGGTGAAGCTGGCTGAATACCCTGATGAAATTTTGAAACACCAGCTTAAAGCGATTTTGCGATTCCGATCGCTGCAGGGGCGCGACTGCCGGTTGCTTGCCGACGATCAGCTCTACCTCGGGAATGACGTCGGCGATCGGCTGACCATTCGCTCCGAAGGCGGCGGTAAGTTTTTCTCGCCACTGATTCAGTTTATCTTCACTTTCGGTCAGCAGTTGCCCGATTAATTCCTGAAAGGCTTTAATCACCGCACTGTAAGGAATATTTCGCTGCAACTGTTCAAATTTTCCCGAAATAAAATAGCCCCGCTGCTTGGTAACGGGCTTGTAAAGTTCCTGCACCAATGCGGATTTTCCGATTCCCGAACAGCCCGACACCAGCATCATTTCCGTCGGGCCATTGCTGACCCGTTCAAACGCCGCTAGTAAGGTTTCGATTTCTCTTTCTCTGCCGTAGAGTTTTTGAGGAATTTGAAACTTGTCGGAAACATCATTTTCGCCGATTGTCACGTCTTCGATTTCGCCGTTGGCATCTAGCTGCATCTGACAAATTGCCAAATCTGCTTCGATTCCCCAGGCGCTTTGGTAGCGATTTTCAGCCGTTTTTGCGAGCAGTTTCATCACGATATCTGAAACGGCTTTGGGAATTTCTGGCTTGATTTTGCAGGGGGGCAGCGGTTCGACGGCGATGTGATTGTGAATCAGCTCCATTGCATCGGTTGCGGCGAAGGGAAGCGTGCCGACGAGCATTTCATAGAAAGTGACGCCCAGGGAATAAAAGTCGCTCCGGTAATCGAGCGAGCGATTCATCCTGCCGGTTTGCTCCGGGGACATGTAGGGGAGGGTGCCTTCTAAGATGTGGGGATTTTTTATGGTGGGGTTTTCGCGAGACAAGACGGTGGCGATGCCAAAATCGATGAGCTTGACTTGTCCGGTTTCCGGGTTGAAGACGATATTAGAGGGATTTATGTCTTTGTGGATGATATTGGCGGCGTGGATTTGCCCTAATGTTTCTGTGAGGTTGAGGGCGATCGCCAAAAACTCGGAAAGGGTTAAGTTTCTTTCTGCCATCAAGATTTTTAAAGATTGTCCGCCAAAATCCTCGAAAGCGATCGCCTGCGTATTCTCGTATTTCTCCAGGCTGTAAGCGGATATTACGCCTTCCAGCTTCAGGGAGCGTACAATCTCATATTCTTGCTTGTATCTGGCAAATTCTGTCCGGCTGGAATACTCCGGCTTCAGCACCTTGAGGATAACGCTTCGCTTGTCTTCTTCTCGCACGGCTCGGTAAACGAGAGACTTGCTACTTTCATATAGCCGATTAAAGATTTGGTATCCTGGCAGGTAAATCGTCATTATATTTATATGTTTTAGATAGTTAAAGTCAGTTTTAGAGAATTTCAAAAAATTTAAATAATTTTGAAAAAAAATTTCGGCGATATCTAATCCGCGAAAAATAGGCGATCGACAGGGATTGTCTCGCAGCAGCACCCCCTCGGTGAGTGAAATTAATATTTAAATTTAAGAGTTTCTCAGACATGTAGGTTTTCTCGTACACGGCAAAGTGGCCGTGAAGTCGCGATCGATACCAGAACCAGAGTGCGCGGGGATATTCGATCGAGAACCGAGACTCCGCAATCCCTGCAAAATAGCGATCGGCTAGCGGTTGGCTGCAGCCCCTCTCAACCCCGTTTCCACATTCTCCCCCGCATCTGATGCAACTGAGCGCTGTACGGACGCGCGAGGAAGGCGGACAACACTCGATCACACAATAGCGCGAATTCAGCCTCGCCCGCTAGGGGTGAAAACCCCCGCAGAATTGGCACGCAAGCGCCATGCCCTGGGGGAAAGGCGGGTTTTGGGGCGATCGCGCGTTGCCTGCGGGGGTTGGAGCGGGCGACAGGAGGAAAGGGGGAATCCGGCGCTACTGGCGCGATCGTTTCTCAAACTGATCTGAAAGCAGAGAAACCCGTTTTATTGAAGAAAACGGGCGTCTCTTAGATGGCAATTTTCCCCTATTATTTAGAACCGCTAGAAACTGTCCGATTTCAAATCGATTAGATTTTCCTCACCCCGAGCTTGGCAATCAACATCGAGGCAATTTCGTGGATGGGTAAAACGTGGTGGGCAGCACCGAGGGCGATCGCTTCTTTGGGCATCCCGAAGACGACGCAAGTTTTCTCGTCCTGAGCAATCGTCAAACCGCCGGAAGATGCGATCGCCTGCATCCCGTCCGCACCATCTCGACCCATTCCCGTCAGCAGTACCCCGATCGCCGCCTTGCCGTAATACCGAGCCACCGCATTAAACGTCACCGTTACAGAGGGGCGGTGCCCCGACATCGGGGGCGCAGAAGAATATCTAAATCGCCCTTGAGAATCTAACTCCAAATGCAGCCGCTCCGGCGGAAAATAAACCGTTCCGGCTTTTGGCCACTCGCCAGCGCAGGCAATTCGCACCGAGAGGCGGCTCTCCGATGCCAGCCAGTCCACCAATCCTTGCAAAAAACCCTCGCTGATGTGCTGCACGCACAGAACCGGCACGGGCAAATCCGGCGGCAACTGGCTGAGAATGGCGTGCAGGGCTTGAGGCCCTCCCGTAGAAGCCCCAATGGCCAGCACTTTTCTCTCTGAAGCGGTTGCCGAAAAAAACGAAGCGTCCCCGGCAGTTTTTTGCGCAGAAGGGGGGGTAGGGGGCGGGGTTTTCGGCGTCGAGACGCGATCGCTGGCGCTGGCGCGCGAAGTGAGCAGCGAATTCGTTTTTCCCCTGTCCCGGATTCCGAGTTCGTTCTGTGCTGGCGCGCTTTTTCCTTTTGAGAAAGCAACCGACTCTCCCCGGCAGCCAGCGCTGCCTTTTTCCACAGGTGCCTTTAGGGCAGAAAAAGCGCCAGCCGCATTCGACGAGGGCGGGGATTTTTTCCGGCGCAGCGTAAAAACCGCCACGCCGCTGAGAATTTTAATCTTGCCGATGAGTTCCTGCCGCATCGACTCGTAATTGGCAGAGATTGCCCCGCGCGGTTTGGGAAAGACGTCTACTGCTCCAGCCTGGAGCAGGCTAAAGACATTTTGAGTATTTTCAGCCTGCACCGAGGCACTGATCACCAGAATCGGACGCGGAAAATTGGCCATGACTTCTTGCGTAAATTCCAGCCCATCCATTTGCGGCATGTGCAAGTCCGTGCAAATCACTTGGGGCTGGAGCTGCGGAATCAGTGCCAGAGCTTCCTTGCCGGTGCGAGCCTCTCCCACCACAACAATTTCGGGGGACGAAGAGAGCATCCGTTTGAGGACGATCAGAGCAACTGGCGAATCCTCTACGAGCAGAACGCGAATGGGGGAAGATGGCTTCATATGAGTTGGCAAGCTGGCACGCGCTTGACGCTATTAGCTAGTAGCAAGAACGCAATTAGCCTGAAAGCTGCGAGCTTTTAGCTTTGCAGCCAATTGCGACGCCCGCCCGAACCGCACCGACACGCTAATTGCCTTCTGTCTATACGAGTCTTCTGAGAGTTTCTAAAAGCACTTCTTGATTGAAGGCACTTTTAGTGATATACGCATTTGCACCCGCTTCTGCTCCTCTTCGCTTGTCCTCGTCTGTTGCTAAAGACGTGACCAAGACGATCGGCAGTTCTTTGTATTCTTTGTGCTGGCGAATTTTGGCAGTCAGTCCCAAACCATCCAAATTCGGCATTTGAATGTCAGAAACCACCGCGTCAAACGATCGCGTTCTGAGTTTATTGTATCCGTCCAATCCGTCTACTGCGGTCACGACTTCATATCCTGCTCCTTCCAGGATACGTTTTTCTTGGGTGCGAGTCGCGATCGAATCTTCCACCAGCAAAATCGCCGATTTTCTTGTTGCCTGTTCGATCGGTTGAGCAGGCAGGGCGGCTCTGGCTGAGGAGCGCACGGATTTGATCAAATCCTGGGGATTCAAGACCATGCAGACTTCGCCAGTGCCGAGAATCGTTGCCCCGGCAACATTGCGTACCCGTTTGAGCAATTTACTTTGAGGTTTGAGTACCACATCTTGCTCGTCGAGCAGGGCATCGACGAGCAGCCCCAGACGTTCCTCGCCCACCTTCAAAATGATACACGGTAAGGGGACAGAAGAGTCAGGCAGGCGATCGAAACCAGCGGCAGTTTCCAGCAAATCGCCCAGTCGCGCCACTGACACGGGCTGGCCGTCCAAAATAATTGTTTCTCGGCCTTCTATTGTAAAAATATCACCTTGAGGCACCAGCCGAGCCGTTTGCACGAACTCCACCGGCAGGGCGTAGGCGATGCCGCCGCAGCCCACTAGCAGGACGTGAGCTGTGGCCAGAGTCGTGCTCAGTTGCAGGCGCAGCGTACATCCTTGACCGGGGGTGGATTCGACGTGAATCGTGCCTTTGAGGCGCTCGACATTGGTGCGCACCACGTCCAGTCCCACGCCCCGCCCGGAAACTTCGGTGACGAAGGTTCGAGTCGAGAAGCCGGGGGCAAAAATGAGGGACTGAATTTGATGGGGAGTCATGGCCGCGAGTTCTTCTTCGCGATACAAACCGCGTTTGAGGGCGGTGCGCTTGATGCTCTCGATGTCGAGTCCGCGCCCGTCGTCGGAGACTTCGATCGCGATGCTGGTGGCGGTTTGGTAGCCCCGCAGGCGAATCGTGGCCGGGAGTGGCTTGCCCAGTTGCTGGCGCTCTGCCGGCGTTTCGATGCCGTGGTCGATCGCGTTGCGCAAGACGTGCATGAGCGGGTCTTTCATTTCTTCGAGGATGCGCTTGTCTGCTCTGGTGTCTGAGCCTTCGACAATCAGCTCGACTTGCTTGCCTTCCTTGCGGGCGAGATCCCGCACCATGCGGGGAAAGAGGCTGAAAATCGTGGACAAAGGCAGCAGGCGCAGGGTGCGAATGCCTTCTTCTAATTCGTCAGCGACGATTTCGAGGCGGGCGGTGTCTTCGTAAACTGCTCCTCGGAGGCGGTTGACGAGGGTTCCCAGTTGCTCGAGCCGTTCTTCGGTGCGGTGGTGCAAGCTGTGGACTTGCTCGATCCGCCCGTTGCGATCGCCGCGCTCCAATTCTTCGATCGCAAAGCGATTGATGAAAGCATCGCGGCTCCACTCTTCCCAAAGGTTGACGATTTCCTCGATCTCCGCGAGTCTGTGGGCGATGCGGATTTTGGTGACGGTGAGTTCCCCGGCTTGCGTCATCAAGCTGTCCAGATTTCGGGTTTCGACGCGAATCGTGTCGATGCGGTAGCCGTCGCCGTTGGTGGGGGCGCTGCGCTGCCCTGCTCCGTTTTGGGATGCGGGGGTTGCCGTGCGAATGGCGACAGCGCCGGCGGTTTGATTTCGCAGTGCCGGTTCTGGCGCTCTTTCGGCAGTGTGCGCTCCCGGCGGCAGGGAGTGCTGGCGGGAAGGGGCAAGGGAGATTTCTTCCGCGTCTTCGTCTGGGCTGTGGGGTGAAGCGTAGCTATCCGCTAGGGAATCGCCGTTTTCTGGGTGCGGCGTTTTCTGTTCGGCTTCCGCGAGGGATGCCTGCACTCGGGGGAGGTTGACATTGCTGAAATCGCCCGTCACCGCTTCGCTGACGAGTTCGCGGATGGCGTGCAATCCCCCAGAGAGGCGATCGCACAGGGCTGGCGATACGGCGAGTTCGCCTCGGGTGATGGCATTAAAAATATTCTCCAATTGATGCGCTAGGGTGCCCACATCTCTGACGCCCAACATGCCGGCGTCGCCTTTGATGCTGTGGGCTTCTCTGAGCAGCTCGTCTAATTTGGCGCGATCGTCGGGGTGTTTCTCCAGGTAGAGCAGCCCTTCATCGAGTTTTTGCAGGTGTTCTTCACAGGCGATTTTGAAGCTTTCCCGCAGTTCCTCTTCTTCTATATACCGAGGGCTTTTCTGGGCAGGCGAACGGGGCGGGGAGGCGTCAGCGGTACGAGGCGGTTCTGGCGCTCTGGAAGGGGGGGAATCGGCTGAAACTGCCGTTGCTTCTAATGCTGCACTCTCGTACTGCGGCTCGGGCGTGCTTTCTGGCTCCGGCTGTGGGTGTTTTTCTCCGTTGAATCTGGCGAATGGGATGCTTGAGGGAGGGACTTGGTTGAGGCTCTCGGCAATCTCCAGCAGCGGCGGCGTTGCGGGTTTGGGTTCAGCCCCCATCAAGTGAGCGAGGACGTAAAAGGTGTTGACGCCGCTGCTTTCGCCGCTGACGGCTTCGCGAACGAGCGCTCGGATGGCATCTAACCCGGTACAGAGGCGATCGCACAGCTCTGGCGTCACGCTGGCTTCGCCGCGCTTGACTGTGACGAGGACGTGTTCTATCTGATGTGCTAGCGTCCCGACATCTTTAACCCCCAGCATGTTGGCGTCCCCTTTGAGGCTGTGGGCTTCCCGCGTCATTTCATCTAATTTGCCCGTATCGTCGGGGTTTTTCTCTAAATGCAGCAACCCCTCATCGAGTTTCTGCAAGTGTTCTTCGCTGGCTACTTTAAAAGTAATCCGCAATTCTTCATCTTCTATCATCGTCAAATTCCTCTTTAGAAAGCCGTATATTTTTGACCCATCAGCCATCGCCGCGCGGCGTTTATTTTCGCTCATTTCGACTCTGGCAGCCAGAGCCATTCCTCATTTTTGCCTGACTCCCCATCTGAGTTAAAAAACTTTTTCCCAATCGCCTGCTACAAAAATTCTTTAAAATTCGCGTCTGCGGCGTTCACTTACAGACGTGTCCGGGCGAAATTGCCGGTAGGGCAGCCTCCCAAAGCCGAATGCGCCTTTGTCCCGGCACGCGCGCTCTTGCTTTCCCGCCCAACCCGCGCAGGCTTTCGGCGATTTTTAAACTTTCTTGCCCCTTGCGATTTGCGATTGATTGGTTTTAAGTCAAACATAACAGTTTGAGACAGCTCGGTTGATGTTTTTATATCTTTTTTTTCTTTTGCTTACATAACTTTATGAAACTTTTGTAAAGAGCGGCTCCCTCGCCGGGAGTATCTGTCAGTAAAGGACAGTTTTGTCGCCGAAATCACAGTGAAAAAGGTCCGACTAAAACCGAGAGAGCAGGTTGGCGTTTTTCGCTAAATTTTTTGCAGACGATTGCCAACTTTCCTGCTGCCAATCTCTGTGTAGATGAGGCCGAGACGAGGAGGTTTTTGCAAGTCTCGTCGCGCCGAGCCGCTTGCTATTAAAGGCACCCTGGGAGCAAAGCGCTTGCCAAATCGGCAGTAACCTGCTGTTTGATAATTGTTTATAATATAACTCAAAAAGGGAGGACAGAAGTGGGGGAGTTGTCAAGTGGGCGGAAAACTTCTCAAGCTGCGGCGGCGGCGCTCCCTGGAAGTAGCAGTCAGGATTGGCGCACGCCCCCGATCGAGGGTGTTTCTGGAGAGAGGATTTCCGTAGAATTACGGGAAAAGGGCGATCGCGTTTCCCGGTGCTGGCAAGTGAGGCGATCGCTTGCTGACTGAACTGCTGCCATTCCTCGCAAACAACCGCTGGTTGCCTCGGGCAAAAGTCCACAAGCAGCCACTGACTCGCCAGAGCAGGCGATCGCGTCAGGGGCTCGCCGATAGCGTCGGGAAAAAGCCCCTACAAAGTCGGTAGCTGGCTGACCAGTTGTTCCAAATTGAGGTAAAATACAATTTTCCCATCAGCCGCGTGAATGATTTTTTCGAGCGCGGCATTGGCAAGCGCCCTGGCGGTGCCTGAAAAGCCTTGACGGTAAAGCTCTGGAATATCGTTAAATTGGTCTAAAGGTACTTCCAGAATACTTGGCATCTCAGCCGTCGGGATGCCGAGGCGTGAAGCGGAGCTATCCCGTAGGGAATCTCCGCCTGCGATCGTGCAAATAATCAAATACTCGCGATCGCGCGGCTCTGGCGAACTGAAAAACAACATCGATAAATCCACGATCGCGATCGTTTCACTGTGAATGCGCAGCAAACTGCGCCCTCCCTCTAACATCCCTTGCGGTGTAAATTCCTTGAGTACGCGCACAACCCGATCGATGGGGACAGCCATGAGGGTACTGCCTAGCTGAAAGCAAACTAATTTTTGAGTTGGAGTTCGGGCGTGAAGGTCGTGTTTGGTGCGGAATCGGCGGCTATATTTCGGAGTTAGCATAGTTTTGAGTGCTGAGGAATGAGTGCTGAGTGCTGAGGAATGAGTGCTGAGTGCTGAGTGCTTTTCGGCTTCGGCTGAGTGATGAGTGATGAGTTAGGAGTTTTGAGTGAACTAGAAAAAGTGAGAAATTAGAAGTGAACATTTAATTTCTTTATACTCAGCACTCCTGTAGGGGTTCCTCGCGAGGAGCCTCTACTCAGCTCGGCTCAACACGCTCTGTCACGCTAGACAGATTTTACTAGCTGAGCCACCACCTCTAAGAGCTGCGGTTCGCTGTAAGGCTTTGTAAAATAGTGAATCGCGCCTAAATCCAGGGCAGTTTTGCGGTGCTTAGCGCCGCTGCGCGACGTGAGCATCGCTACGGGAATTCGCGATAATTGAGCGTCAGATTTGATAGCCTGGAGCAGTTCAAATCCATCCATACGAGGCATTTCAATATCAGCAATGACTAAAGAAAAATCCAGGCCGCTTTGCAATTTATCCAAGGCATCCTGGCCGTCTTTTGCCTGAACCACGCGATAGCGAGCGCGATTTAGAGTCAGTCCCAGCAACTGGCGGATGGTGTAGGAGTCGTCTACAACCAAAATTTGCGGCTGTGACGGAGAAGGCTGAAGTTTTAATTCGGAAGTCTGCAACTTTTCAGATTTGTGGGTTTTGATTTCGGACTTTTGAGTTTTGTTGCCCGCATGATATTGACTGACCAAATCGTCCGCGTCTAAAATCAAGACGACGCGACCGTCGCCGAGAATGGTGCAGCCGACAATTCCCCTCGGCTTTGACAGGGGCGCGGGGAGGGGTTTAACGACGATTTCTTGCTGCCCGACGAGGCGCTCGACGGCGATCGCGAGAATGCCTTCGCTAGAGCCGAGAACAATGACGGGGATGTAATCTTGGGCAATGGGATCGGGAGAAGGGCCATCGGGATGCGGAATGCTGTAGTGGAGCAATTCTTGCAGGCGCACTAAGCGGATAAACTCGCCCCGCCAGCGCAGCATCGGTTGAGAACCGGCTTTGTGGATTTGCTGCCCTTCCAGGTGGAGGATTTCCTCGACGGCATCGAGGGGAACGGCGACGGTATTGCGATCGGCTCTCGCGAGCAGGGCGTCGGAAATCGAGAGCATCAGCGGCAATTTAATGATGAAGCTGGTGCCTTTTCCGGGGCGGGAGTCTACTTTCACGGTTCCCCGAACTTGTCGCAGGTTGGTGCGCACCACGTCCAAACCCACCCCCCGCCCGGATAAGTCGCCGACTTCCTTAGTTGTGGTAAACCCGGGCCAAAATAAGAAATCGTAGAGTTCGGCGGTGGAGAGCTCTCGGGCTTGTTCGGCACTGACGTATTCTTTCTCGACGATTTGACGGCGGATTGCTTCCGGATCGATGCCCTTGCCGTCGTCGGAGACGGTGACGATGGTTTGCCCTCCCTGATGGCGGGCTTCGATTTCGATTTGTCCGCTTTTGGGTTTGCCGAGGGCTTTGCGAACTTCCGGCGGTTCGATGCCGTGATCGAAGGCGTTGCGCACGAGGTGGACGAGGGGATCGCGCAGGGCTTCGAGCAGGCTTTCGTCTATTTTGGTGTCGCGCCCGAGCAGGAGCAAGTTGACTTCTTTGTCGCGAGTTTGGGACAAATCCCGGACGGCGCGCGGCAGGTGATCGACGGCGCGGCTGAAGGGGACGACGCGCAACTGCATGACGCGGGAGCGCAGTTGATCGGTGAGGCGGCGCAGGCGATCGGTGCTGCGCTCGAATTTGCTCGCCAAGTCGTCTATTTTGCCGGCAGACTGGGCGATCGCTTGCGTTGTTTCGATGACTTCGGCAGCAGTCGCGTGAAATTCCGTATAGCGATCCATCTCCAGGCTGTCGAAGGAATTCAGCAGCGATCGGTTGGGAGTGGCTGATATTTCTGTTTCTTCTTCTTTTGCTCTTGTGGTTTCTGGCTTGTGTTTTTCTCCCCCTTTCCAGCTCTCTCCCGCGAGGCGATCGTATTCTTCGCGCAACTGGCTGCCAAATTGATTTAAATCTAAAATTTTCCGCCGGATGCGCTTGACTTCTGCACGCAGTTGTGTTTCTTGCAGTTCCATATTGGTTCGGTTGATTACCAATTCTCCCACTAAGTTGACTAGCTCTGTCAGGCGTTCTAAGTCTACTCGGATAGTCGGGCGAACTGAGGCGGTGCTGGAAGAGACGGGAGGGGCGGAGGGGGGGAGTGGGAGAGAGGGGGAATGTGGGGTGTCTGCGGTTGGAGTAAACTCGACGGTTTCGGCGACGGTTGCGGGTTCTTCTAGGGAAATGGGCTTGCCCTGCAAGACGGCTTCGCGGGCGTTTTGCAAGGCGATCGCGATCGCCCAGGCTTGCGATTGCAGCTTTTCGAGAGTCAGTTCTTTGTCGTCAATCACCCCGCGCAGGCGATCGGCAATTTTGGCAAAATTCGGGAGCTGCAACATCCCAGCTACGCCTGAAAGTTGATAGTAAATCTCGTTGAGAGTGGAGGCAGTTTCGGCGAGGGTTTCCGGCGTGACTTGGGAAATTTCTGTTTCTAAACGCGCGAGTACGGGCACTAATTCGACCTCAAAAATGACCTTTACCGTTTCGGGATTGATGGCGGGGTTGCTGGCGGCAACAGGGGTAGGGGTTTCCTTGCCGTAGTGCGCTTCTAGCTGCGCTTTTACCCGGGCGATCGCCTCCGCGTCCGATCGCGCGTCGCCTTTTTGACCGGTTGCCACCTGCTGTGCAATTTTTTTGAGGCGATCGACGCCCTGCAATAAGGCACTGACTGTCTCCTGAGAATGCTGAGATAAGTCGGCCTTATCGCGCAAAATTGCAAAACAATCTTCCAAACTGTGAGCGGCTTTTGAGAGGTCTTCAAAACCAAACATCAGCGCCGCTCCTTTAATCGAATGCGCCGCCCGAAACATTTCTTTGACCAATTGCAAGCGTTCATTTCCGGTATTTTTGGCTTCCATCGCCAGCAAATTTGCTTCTAAAGATTGGATGAAATCCTGCGTTTCTGCGATAAATGCGCCGATTAGTTCTTTCAAATCGTCGGGATTCATAATCAATGGGAATGGGACAGAGGGCATGGGAAATGGGGCATGGGGAAAAAGGGAAGGGGGAAGGGGGAAGGGGGCATGGGGCATAGGAGTTGCAGCTTTTTACCAATTACAAATTACCCATTAGTCATTCCCGATTAGCCATTCCCCATGTCCCTTGTCTAACTGCGAAAATTTGCCACGGAACTTTGGAGCTTGTTGACTGCCACGCCCAAGCTATCGAGAGAGGCGCGAACTTCTAGGGATTTTTTGGCGGTTGTGGTGGAAATTTCGTTGACTTGCTGCATGGTTTTGGATATCTCCTCAGCAAAAACGACTTGCTTGCTGGCAGCGCGGGTAATATTTTGCACGAGGGCGTTCATTTCCCGGCTGACTTCGATGATAGCAATGAGGTGAGTTTTGGCTTCTGCGGCTAGCTGAGTGCCGGCGACGACTTCCTGAGTGCCTGCTTCCATCGCGTGCATGACGCGGCTAATTTCTTCTTGAATGGCGCGGACAATTTCCGAGATTTCTTCAGTGGCTCCTGACGATCGCTCGGCGAGCTTGCGCACTTCCTCGGCAACCACGGCAAAGCCCTGCCCTTTCTCGCCAGCGCGGGCGGCTTCGATGGTGGCGTTGAGGGCGAGCAAGTTGGTTTGGGAAGCGATTTGAGAAATGGAGGTGACGATTTTGCCGATTTGCTGGGAACTTTCACCCAGACGCTTGATCATTTTGGAGGTTTCGGCGATGGTGGCTCTGAGTTCATTAATGCCTTGTACGGCGCGATCGACGGCACCTCCCCCTGATTGGGCTTTTTCAGAGGCTTGTTGGGCGACTTGTTCGGCTCTTTGGGAAACGTCGCACACGTCTTTGATGGAGTTGACGACTCGTTCGATTTGCCGCAGAGCGCCTTCAATTTGTTTGGCTTGGTTGTTGGCTTGCTGCGCTAGTTCTGAGGTATCGGCGATCGATTCGCTGCTAGCGGCAGTCACCTGGGTGGCTAGCTGTTGAATGCCGAGGACGACTTTTCTGAGGGAACTGATGAGAAAGTTAAAAGAGTCGGCGATCGCGCCGAGGCTGTCGTTGCTGACGTCGGCGCGGACGGTTAAGTCGCCTTTTGCCGCTCCTTTGACTTCACCTAAGAGCTTTTTCGCTTGTTGGTTGAGGGAATCGGCTTCTGCTTGGCGTTCTGCTGCTATTTTTTCCAGTTTTTGTTCGGCTTCTTTGCGATCGCTGATGTCAAAGCGGATGCTGATATATTTTACGAGATTGCCTCGCTCGTCAAAAATTGGCGCGATCGTCGTGTCTACCCAGTAGTAGGAGCCGTTTTTGTGCCGATTTTTCAGCTCTCCTTTCCAGATGCTGCCCCGGGAGATAGTCGCCCACAAATCTTGAAACAAGGATTTGGGGTGATAGCCGGAGTTGATCAGGCGGTGGTTTTGTCCGAGGAGTTCTTCGCGGCTGTAGCCGCAGATTTCGCAGAAGCGATCGTTGGCAAAGATGATGGTGCCTTTTAAATCGGTTTCGCTGACGATGGCGGCGCGATCGAGGGCATCTTGGCGGATTTTGATTTCGGCTTGCAACTGCTGCAGGTAGGTGTTGGAGCGGGTTAATTCGGCGGTGCGATCGGAAACGCGCTGTTCTAATTCGGCATTGAGGGCGCGCAGTTGTTCTTCTGCTCCGACGCGCTGCCCGTCGAGCGTGCCGAGGGTTCTGGCATTCCACCAAATCAGCACCCCAAAAACGACGACATTGAGGACGCCTAATAGAGAGATGGCGATTTCGGTGTCGTAGGATTTGGAACGGTAGCCGGCGAGGACAAGCCAACCTAAAATCGGCGGAATGGCGATCGCGGCGGGGAAGAGATGCCTCGCCATCAGTCCCCCTGCATTCTGGCGGGTGACAATTGCCATCAAGCCGCGATCGCTGCGAGCGCAGAGGATAGCGCTGCTCAGTGCCGCGAACGCGACGGCTGTATGCAACGCCATTTGGGTGTAAGAGCCGATGCCGTAAAGGCTCTTGACGCCGTAAATGTAGCCCAGCATCCCCAACAAGGCGATTAAAAAGGCTCCAAGCGATAGGCTCTGAGCCGCTCGCTCGTTGGTGTAGGGGCCAAATAACAATAACAGGGCAGCGCCCAGCAGGATAAAATTGAAAGCCGAGTTAGGAGCCATGCGACCCGGGGAAGAGGTGCCCACGGTGTCGTTAACGGCTTTGAATAACAGTTGGTCGATGCCGAAGTCGGATCTGAGCATGTATTGCATCAGGGTGAGCAAGCCGATGGCGAGAACTGTTCCGGCAAACCACTGAACCCATACTCGCTTCGAGCGATCGTTGGGATGGCGCAGCCACAGCCCCAGGGCTGTACCCCCTAGGATAAAGCAGGCGGCTGTATTGGCTTTCATTGTCACCAAACCGGGCAAGACGCTTTTGAGGGCGGCGATGTCAAACATCCAACCCGCGATCGCGACAGCACCGATCCCGATTGTCGCTACACACGCTTGCCAAGAAAAGGCTTGCAGCGAAGCCGTCAAATTTACCGCCGACAACCCTGCGTCACTTGATTGATAGTTAAGTTCCAATTTATCCTCCTCTTTGCACGAACCTGCATGATTTCAAAAAATTTAGTTTAAAACAGCCGAAACTAAAGCAGGTTAACCGGGCGCGATTCCCTGCGAGATAGCTGGGCTTCATATCATGTCCGGGTGCATCGGTGGTGTAGAGGCGCTCTTCCGAAGCGTCTCTACACAAATGCAATCCATGCGATGCTTTCGGCCATGATAGCACGCGCGTTTTTTAATGAAATACCCACATCCCAAAAATTTTTTTAGGGGTTTGAATTTCCCTTTTTTTTAGCTCGATTGAGCTTAATATTCAAGCAGTGACTGTATTCTCTCTGAGTATTTAAACCCAAATATTCAGTGCTTGAGTGATTGCAGGTTGAATGATTCGGTCGAGTTTTGAGAGAGCAAAGACGGGAGACAGAGCCTCGCAATCCGCGCAAAAACTGGCCGAGTTAGGGAACGAATCAAACGAATCAAACCGATTGGATTTTTGGCTCTCCTGATTTTCTGTCGGTCGGTAAAATTCATGCAAAGCAGACCGGATTGTGCTGAGATCGTTTTCCCTGACATAACCCCAGAAATGCTATTGTTTTCAACGCCAAGTCTGGAAAGCCGAAATCTTTTAATTTCAAGGCGTTCCCTGACTCGTATAAATGAACTGCATAGCAGCGATGCCCCTGATTTTCAATACCTATATTTTAAGCTAGGTGCTGAAGTTCTGCACGGAACGCTGCAATTGACTGACCGTAGTGGCCAACTCGTCGAGGGTAGCAGTGACATCTTGGGCTTTTTGAGCCGTTGTCGTAGAAATTGCACTCACCTGCTGCACCCTGCCGGCAATATCTTCAGCAGAAATCACCTGCGATCGCGCCCTTTCGGAAATCGTTTCTATCAGCGCGTCCATCTGACGGCTGACTTCCACAATCCCGATCAGGTGGTTTTTCGCCTCTGCAGCGAGCTCAGTGCCGGCGACGACTTCTCGCGTGCCCGTTTCCATCGCCTGCATAACCCCGCCGATTTCGCTGCGAATCGACTCGACAATTTCGGAAATTTCCTCCGTCGCATCTGCCGATCGCTCTGCCAGTTTGCGGACTTCTTCGGCAACGACCGCGAATCCGAGCCCTTGTTCGCCGGCGCGCGCCGCTTCAATCGTAGCATTGAGGGCGAGCAAGTTGGTTTGAGAGGCAATTTTAGAAATCGAGGTGACAATTTTGCCGATTTGTTGCGAACTTTCTCCCAGGCGTTTGATCATTTTCGAGGTCTGGGCAATCGTAGAGCGCAGTTCGTTAATCCCTTCGACGGTTCGATCGACCGCCTTTCCTCCAGCTTGGGCGGTTTGGGCGGCGACTTCCGCCACTTTTTCGGCTTGCTGGCAGATGTCGCAAACCTCTTTAATAGAGTTGAGAGTTTGCTCGATTTGCTGCAGGGATGCTTCGATTTGTTGGGCTTGATTGCGGGCTTCCCGCGCGAGTTCGCTGGTATCGGCGATCGATTCGCCGGTGGCGTTGCGCACCTGTTCGGCGACGTGCTGAATGCCTGTGACCACCTGACGCAGAGAATCGATCAGGAAGTTAAAGGATTCGGCGACGGGGGCGATCGTGTCATTGGTAACGGGCGCTCTCACGGTTAAATCTCCTTTTGCAGCGCCTTTGATTTCATTCAAGAGCTTTTGTACTTGTTGGGTGAGGGAATCGGCTTCGGCTTTTCGCTCTGCTGCCAGCTCCTCCAATCTTTCCTCGGCTTGTTTGCGCTCGGTGATGTCAAAGCGAATGCCCATATATTTGACGATTTTGCCCCGGGCGTTAAAAATAGGGGCAATAGTGGTGTTAACCCAGTAGAACGAGCCATCTTTGCGGCGGTTTTTCACTTCTCCTTGCCACACCTTGCCGCGAGAGATGGCAGCCCACATTTCTTTAAAAAAGGTTTTGGGGTGATAGCCGGAATTGATAATGCGGTGGTTTTGCCCGATGAGTTCTTCCAGGCTGTACCCAGAGATTTCGCAGAAGCGGTCATTAGCAAAGGTAATCGTTCCTTTTAAATCGGTTTCGCTGACGAGCGCGGCTTCGTTAAGAGCCGTTTGCCGAGTCTTGAGCTCTTGCAGCAATCGCTGCTGTTCTTGCGTCAGTTGGGTGAGGCGCTCCTCTGTCTGCTTGCTCTCGGTGATGTCGTGCGCCACGGCGTAGATCAATTGCTGTACCGGAGCGGGCTTGGACGTCCACGCCAGCCAGCGGTAAGAGCCATCTTTGCAGCGGTAGCGATTTTCAAAGTAAACCGTCGAGCTGCCGCTGGCCAGTTTTTGCGATTCGGCAATCGTGGCTTCGCGATCGTCAGGATGGACGAGTTCGATAAAGGGCTTGCCGGTCAGTTCCTCTGGGGCGTAGCCGAGGGTGGTTGCCCAGGCGGGGTTGAGGCGTTTGAAATAGCCGTTAAAGTCGGCGATGCAGATTAAATCCAGGGAAAGGGTGAAGAAGCGATCGCGTTCTTGTTCTGCTTGCTTGCGCTCGGTGATGTCGAGTCCCATTTCCAGCACCAACGGGGTGCCGTCGATGTCGGTGAAGGGATGGTCGTAGACTTGATAGGTGCGACCGGTCTGGCTGTCAAACCATTCCCAGGTTTGGGGGGTTTTGGTGTCGAAAACGCGGAAAGTCGGGCAGTCTTGGCAGGGCTCGGAGCGACCGGCGATCGCGGTGTAACAGGCTTGGCCATCGGGATCGCCGAATTGTTCGCGGAAGCGGCGGTTCGCCAAGCGCACGGAGTAATCGGCGGCTTGCAGGTAGAGGAAGGCGGGGATGCCGTCGATGAGGGAACGCAGTCGCTCTCGCTCGGCTTCTAAGGCGCGGGAGGCGGCTTTGCGCTCCGTGATGTCGGTAAAAAAGCTCACCAATCCCAGGAGTTCGCCAGTTTCACTTTTAATGGCATCGCTGCGCAGGTATGCCGGCACCGCGCGCCCGGTGCGGGTGCGGATTTCTATCTCGCCGCTCCAAGAATTGCCCTCCATAACGGCGGCGACGGCTTGCCTGCCGAGAGTTGGCTCTTTAAAAACCGCTGCGGTTCCACCTGCGGCGTTGAGTTCGTCGGCAGTGGCGTACTCGAACAGGTGGGAGAAGGCGCGGTTTTGATAGATAATCGAGCCGCTCTCGTCGGCGATGGCGATCGCGTCGCTGGCGCTGTCTACGGCTCGGGTAATCCGCTGCAACGACGCGATCGAGAGCGTTTTTTCGGCTTCTGCTTGTTTGTTGAGGGTGATGTCGCGCCCGATGGTGGAGACAAACTCGACTGTTCCGGTGGGGGATTTGTGGGCGAGTACCACCTGAGAAATGGGGATTTCCCTGCCGCTCTTGTGCTGCAGTGCCGTTTCGCCGCTCCAGATGCCGTTGGCGATCGCGGCTTTCAGTCCGATTTCGAGCATCATTTCCAGCGCCGATTGCCCGCACAGTTGAGAAATGTGATAGGCACTGATGTCCTCATCTTCGCCAATGCCTACCATTTGCCGTCCGGCTTTGTTCAGGTAAAGCGCCTTTCCCGTCATGTCTGCCATGCCGACATAATCGCTGGTGGCTTCGAGTATGGCAATCAGTCTCGCTCGCTCCTGCTCAGTCTGCTGGGCGAGGGTGATGTCGCGCCCTTCCACGAGCAGCAGCGCGACGGAACCCGTCTCGTCCACTATCGGCTTGACAGACAGCTCGACTGTCGCGAGTGTCCCGTCTGCACGCTGGATTTCGACTTCGGAACGGACAAATTCACCTGTCGCTGCCCGCGCGATCGTTGCTTTTAGGAGTGAGTGCTGAGTGCTGAGTGCTGAGTGCTGAGTGCCTAGTGGGAGGTGTTGTAGGGGCGGTGCCTCCGCGATCGCCTTTCCAGACTCAATACTATTTTTTTCTCGCCACCAATCCATCTGCCAGAAGAAGCGACCGATCGCCGGTTCGCGATCGCCTCCGACGAAGTTTAGCGCTGTTTGATTGATTTCCAAAATAGCGCCGTCTGGTTTGAGCAATCCCATCAATTGGAATGACTGGTCAAAAATCGCCCGAAATCGTCTTTCGCTCTCTCGCAGCGCTTCCTCTGTCTGCTGGCGGTTGGCAATCTCTTCCTGCAAGGCTTGGTTTGCCTTTTCCATATCTGACGGCGAGGGCAGTGCTAATATTTTTGGCACCAATGGCACCAGCAACAGCACCGTATATACAGAAACCCCAGCCGTCAGGGCTTTGATAAACCCAGCCAGCCAATAATCCGGATGCCAGAGCGTCCATATTTCCATCAGGTGCGTCGTGCCGCAGCAGACAATGAAGGCACCAAACAGCAAGAATAGCCAGTTGAAGGGCAAGTCTCGCCGTTTGCGAACGAAATAGACCAGTACTAGCGGAATTGCGTAATAGGAAAGGCAAATCAGACCGTCGGAAACGATATGAAGCCACACTAATCCCGGTTTCCAGAGGTAGCAGTGTCCGTGCGGGATAAAGTTTCCTGAAAAAAAGTTTCTCAAAGTTTCCATCATGGTTATTCGTTAAGTCTTTACTGACGCGATCGCCTGTCACCGCTTCCTTTTCAATGGCTCAGTCAGGTGCGTTTCCGATCGCAGAAACGCACCCGATCGAACTAAGTTTGAAAGTGAACCACCGAGCTTTGCAGTTGATTGACGGCGACTGCCAGGGCATCGAGAGAGGATGTCACCTCTCGCGCTTTTTGAGCGGTGGTGGTGGAAATTTGATTCACCTCCTGCACGATGTCGGCGATTTCTTCGGCAGAAGCTGTCTGTTTTTGAGCCGCCTGAGTGATATTTTGCACCAGAGCATTCATCTCTCGGCTGACTTCAATAATGGCAACCAGATGAGTTTTGGCTTCGGCGGCTAGCTGGGTGCCGGCGACGACTTCGCGGGTGCCTGCCTCCATCGCTTCCATCACCCGCCCGATTTCGCCGCGAATCGACTGGACGATCTCGGAAATTTCCTCGCTGGCTTCTGCCGATCGCTCGGCGAGCTTGCGGACTTCTTCGGCGACGACGGCAAATCCCAACCCCTGCTCGCCGGCGCGGGCGGCTTCGATGGTGGCGTTGAGGGCGAGTAAGTTCGTCTGGGCGGCGATTTGAGAAATGGAGGTGACGATTTTGCCGATTTGTTGCGAACTTTCGCCCAGGCGCTTGATCATTTTGCTGGTTTGGGAAATGGTGGAGCGCAGTTCGTTAATGCCTTCGACGGTTCGGTCTACGGCGCTTCCGCCAATTCCGGCGGTTTGGGCGGCTTTGAGGGCGACTTTTTCGGCGCGGCTGCTGAGGTCGCTGACGTCCCTGATGGAGGCAACCATGCGCTCGATTTGCTGCAAGGTGGCTTCGATTTGCTGGGCTTGGTGGCGGGACAATCGGGCCAGTTCGCCGGTGTTGGCGATCGATTCGCTGGTGCCGGCGCGTACCTGTTCGGCGACGTGCTGGATGCCGGTGACGACTTGGCCCAGGGAAGCGATCAGGAAGTTGAAGGAATCGGCAACGGCTCCGAGGATGCCGCTGTCGATTTGCGATCGCACGCTGAGATCTCCTTTGGCGGCTCCTTGGATTTCGCCGAGGAGTTTGTAAACGGCTTGGTTGAGAGAATCGGCTTCGGCTTGGCGCTGTGCTGCCAGTTTGGCGAGTTCTTCTTGGGCTTGGACGCGATCGCGGATTTGCTGTTTGAGTTGGGCGTTGGATTCGGCTAAGTCGGCTGTCCGCTCGTCCACCCGTTTTTCCAATTCCGCCGCCAACTGCTGTAGTGCTTGCTGAGTTTGCTTGGCGCTGGTGATGTCGCGCCCTTCCACGAGCAGCAGCACGACTCGTCCGCTTTCGTCCTGCACGGGTTTGACGGACAAGTCCAGGGCGATCGCGTCTTTGGCGGCAGCGGCGCGCGCGAGCACTTCGTCGCGGAAGAACTTGCCTCCGGCGGCGGAGGCGATCGCCGTTTTTAGGAGTGTGGAGTGAGTAGAAAGTGCTGAGTGCTCAGTGCTGCGTGAGGAGTGGGGAGTGGGAGAAAAGGCATTTAATTCCTCGCTGTCGATTGCCAACTCCTCACTTCTAGCTGCCAGCTCCTGACGGTTTTTGTCCGCCCACCACGGAATTTCCCAAAACCGACGCCCGACGATCTCGGCGCTGTGGAATCCGCCCAAATCCAGGGCGGTTTGATTGGCTTCCAAAACGGTGCCGTCGGGCGTCAGCAGGGCAATGAATTGAAAGGCTTGGTCGAAGAGGGCGCGGAATCGCCGTTCGGAAGCCTGCAGGGCTGCCTGCCCTTGGACGCGATCGGTGATGTCGCGGGTGACTTTCGAGAACCCTCGCAACTGCCCGGAGGCGTCGCGCAGGGCGGTGATGATGACATTGGCCCAAAATTTCGACCCGTCTTTGCGCACCCGCTCTCCTTCTTCTTCAAACCGACCGAGGGTTCTTGCTTTCTGAAGTTCTCGCGCCGGTTTGTTCTGTTGAATGTCTTCGGGGGTATAAAATTTGGAAAAATTCTGGCCGATAATTGCTTCGGCTTTGTAGCCTTTAATGCGTTCTGCGCCGGCGTTCCAACTGGCCACGCGACCGTCTGGATCGAGCAGGATGATGGCGTAGTCTTTGACGCCATCCACCAGCAGCCGAAAGCGTTCTTCGCTTTCTTTGAGGGCTTTTTCGGCGGCGGCGCGATCGCTGATATCGCGAACATTTGCCAAAATCACTTCTCGATTATTTAAAACAATTTTTTGCAAAAATACTTCTGCGTCAAAAATCGCCCCGTCTTTTGGCCGTCTCGCTTTCCATTCAAAAAATTGGGCTTCTCCTTGGCTCGCTTTCTGCCAGATTTCTGCCAATTGCTCGAAAGAATTATCGCCCTGCGAATAATCTCTTTGAATCGAAAAATTTTTGGCTTCTTCGCGATCGACGCCGTACAGGTGAAGCATTTTATCATTCACGTCTATTATAGTTCCGTCGATATCGTGAATGAATATGGCGTCGTAAACGCTATTAAATATCGTGCGAAAGGCTTGTTCGGAAGCCTGCAATGTTTGTTCGGCTCGCTTGCGGGCGGTGATCAGTTCGGTTGTCAGGATCAGCCCGCCAATTTTGCCCTCACCGGTTCGCCAAGGATGGATTTCCCACTTGACCCAGTCGGTGCTGCCGTCTTCGCGAGGAAAGGGATCTTCGTCACATTTTTCGACGGCTCCCGCCAAGCAGCGCTGGTGAATTTCTTTCCAGCGATCGGGCACGTTGGGGAAGATGTCGTAATGGGATTCGCCGACGATATTGCGATCGCCCAATCCGTAGTCTTCCAGCCAGCGGCGAGAGACAAGCAGGTAGCGCATCTGGGAGTCGAACATCGCGACTGCAGCCGGAGTATGTTCTACAAATATCCGCAGTTTTTCTTCGTTTTCCCGCAGGGCGTTTTCTGAAAGCTGGCGCTCGGTGATATCGGCGACGATCGCTAAAACAACCGATTCTCCGTCCGACTCGATCAGTTGCAAGGTTGTTTCTACGGGATAGACGCTGCCGTCGGCGCGCTGGTGGACGGTTTTGTAGACGAGTTTGTCGCGATCGCGCTGTAACAAGAGCGCAATTTTCTGGCGAAATGTCGCTTCATTGATGGCAGTATCGATATCAACTGGCGTCATTTTTTGCAGGGATTCTAAAGAATATCCCAAGTTGCGAAGGGCTCCCGCATTGGCATACTGCAAGCGCAAATCTTGCCGATTAAAAATATAGATTTCGTTGAGGCTTGATTCGACAATTTTTAACAGTCTAGCTTGCTCAGATGCCGCCCGCTTGCGCTCGGTAATTTCCTCATAAGTGCCTAATATTCCAATGACTTTACCGCTGGGATCGCGCAGGGGAATTTTGTTAGTTTCTACCCAAGTTTGCGTGCCATCAGCTTGCTGTAATGGCTCGATAATTCGATATTCGGGCGTGTTGCTATCCATCACCTGGCGGTCAACTTTGAGAAAAAACTCGGTTTCTTCCGGTTTCCACGATAAATCGTAGTCGGTTTTGCCAACGATGTCTGCTGGCGTCGGCACGCCGGCATCGTTGGCAAACGCTTGATTGCAGCCCCGGTAAACTGAGTTTTTGTCTTTCCAGAAAATGGTGGCGGGAATGCTGTCGATCGCCAGTTGCATCAGTTGCTGGTACTCTCGTTGGGCGCAGTCTAGCGCGAACAAGTTGGCACCCACAAACGCGGAGACGACTGTCAGTGTCAGGGCGCTGATGGCGTGGAGGGCGTCGGAGCTGCTCTGCCACAAAAGGGCGATTTCTGGGGAGAGATATGGGGCGAATCCCCCCGCTACACCGGCGGCGTATCCCAGGGCTCCGGTGAGGAAAAAGGCTAAAGGGAGGAGGGAGAGGAGAAACGCGCGCTTTTCGGTTTTTTGCTGTTGGCTTTGCTGCCGCCAGAAGCGCCATTGCTGCAGGGCGATCGCCAAATAGCACAGTGCCGCGCTCAATTTAGCGATTCTAGAGAGCCACTCTAAGTGGGTTTCGGTCAGGGTGAAAGTATAAGCCAGTGCCAGAAAATCAGCAGATTGCATACGCTTAAAAAATTTTTATTTGTTATTTTGGCTGTTTGGCTGTCATTGGGGAATATTTTACTCTCTTCTCCTCGGGTTCGGCGCGGATATTTTCTAGGGAAATTTTTGTAATGGATTGTCCGGCATACCTGGCTTTTTATAGCTTGACCTGCGTTACCAGTAGTGAGATTGGGCGAGGGCTTCTACATCCAAAATCATTACCAAGCGTCCGTCTGAATCGTACAGACCTTTGAGCAAGAAGGCGAGTTCTTCGCTGACTTCTACGGCTGAAACAATCAGATCGGGATTCAGGGGCAAGACGCCATCGACGTGAGAAACCGCCAGTCCGAACCGCATCGGGAGCAATCTCACGTCTTCGGGGTTGGGTGCTTCGATGACGAGGATGCGACTTTGGGGGCGATCGGCGTCCACGGGCTCGGCGGCGATCGCGCGTCCGAAATCTCCAACGGCGAGGATTTCGCCCCGGAGATTGGTTAGCCCCAAGACGAACGGCAGGGTATTGGGAACCGGCGAGATCGGTTGTTCGCTCAGGCAAAGGACTTCGCGCACGGCGACTAGCTCGATGGCGAAGAGGCTTTCTCCTTGGCCAAAAAGCAGGTATTGTTGGAGGGAGGCGGTGTGGGGGCGATCGCTCTGGTCGTCCGCACCGGCACTGGTGGCGATCGATGCGCTCATGGGATTTTGGATTTTAGGTTTTAAATGTTAGGGTTGGGGTTGGCTGCGAGTATTTTAGATATTTATCTGTTTTCCGGCAGGCACGCCGCGCGAAACTAGGCATTTATAACGCAAGAAATGCCAGTTTTTCCCGCAGGAAATAAATTCTCGAGTCCCTTCGCCAAGGATATTCCCCCGCATTGTGTTTGTGGAATGCCAGACTTGTGTTAGTGGCGATCGCCCCTGACTGGCTCGGCGTTCCTTTCATCCCAAATCCCGCATTTTTTAGAGAAGTCTCTGCACGATATTGAGAAGCTGTTGGGGTTCAAAAGGTTTGCCGAGGTAGGCATCGGCTCCCAGCTCCGTACCCCAGGTTCTGTCTATCTCGGTGTTTTTTTGCGTGCAAAACACGACCGGCAAGGTTTTGGTATTTTCGCTGTCTCGCAGTTCTCGGATGACTTCAAACCCGTTCATGCGGGGCATGATCACATCCAAGATCACCAGATCCGGCGGTTCTTCCCGAATGCAGGCGATCGCTTCTTCTCCGTCAGCCGCCCGCACCACTTCCAGCCCTGCCTGCTGTAAAATTCGGCAGATCAGCTCTTGTTCGCTGGGTACGTCGTCCACGACTAAAATTTTTGTCATCTCAACTCCTCATGTCAGCGGGGAAAGCGTTTCTCTCTTTCCTTTTCATTCTATTCTAAATTCCGGACATTCACGGGATTGTTTTGGCCGGCATTAGGGCGATCGAGCTTTTTCTTTCCCGCGTTGCTCCCGGAGTTCGCGCCAAGCTTTCAACCTTTTTTGCTGTTTTTAGCGGCTGATGCGAGGGATTTAATCGGTTCTGCGTTTTCCGCACGACCGTCACTTTTTTCTGACTGTACGAGTCCAGAAATAAGACGCTGGTTCTCACGCGCGGGCGAACTCTCCTAGACCAATTAGAGGGGCTTTCAATGGAGGCAGTTTCAGTTTGCAAGGGAGGAAAACCCATTTAACGTTAAATATTTGCTGCCAAAAGCTGGCTTCTGAAGTCTTTGCTTATCTGGCCACCTGCATAAAACCCTTCTCCTTCCCTTCAGCCTGCAAGCCACTCATAACTTAGGAGAGATTTCGCGATCGCGAAAGGCGGTGACAGGGGGAATTTCAGCCGTTCCTCCTGAATAAAAGAACTTCACCCCTCTCCCAACACATCTCAAAAAGTTTTAGAGGGTCGGTGTCGCGTCAGGTGAAAGAGCGGCACTGACAAATTTTCCCACAACCTGACGCAGTTGTTCGGCATCGAATGGCTTGGTTAAATATTCGGTTGCCCCCGCCAATCTGCCTTGTACTTTGTCAAACAGCCCATCTCGGGCAGTCAGCATGACAATTGGCAGATTTTGAAAGTGAGGCAAGTTGCGTACAGTGCGGCAGAGTTCCAGTCCGTCAATTCCGGGCATGGAAACATCCAGTAATAAAACCGCGATCGGCTCGTGGTAAATCATCGAGAGCGCATCTACAGCATTGTCTGCGACTAAAACTTGATAGTCGTCCTCTAACGCCCGCTTAACCAAGTTTTGCATGACAACGCTATCATCGACTGCCATGACTTTCGGTTTAGGACTGATACTTGCAAGCATATTTGTTTTTCCTGGCTGTTTTTTTTGTGGAAACCTACCCCAAATGTTCAGGCTGTCAGCTCAATCTGATATAGGGGCAAAGCGCCCGCGCTGGGAGCGAACAGGGCGAACAATTTCCCCGAAGGAACGCTTCTACATCTCGTCGGTGGGAGCAGGAGGGGTTGAGTGCATGCGGATCGGGTGAATTGGTTAGGCACCTTGATATTCTTGCGATCGCTACGGGCTGCACTACCCTCTATTCGATAAAAGCCGGCTGGGCAATGTCCGCAAGCGCTTGCTGCCAGTGCCAGCCCCGATAGAGGTTTGGCTTGGGGGCGTTTCGTGCGGACGATCGCGCAGCGCCCTGGGTTCTAACGTGCAGTCTACTATTTTACTCTCTGACTCCTATACAACAGAATGCCCTATTTTTGGGACGGAGTGCGGATGCTTAATGCTTTTTCACTTTTAGGCGTGCGGAGCTTTCATGCGGCGAGATGAAAGTCCGCCGCACTGGCTGCTAGCAATCTGGCAAGAGCATTAAGTTTTTTAAAGTTAGGTTTTTCAGATGTCCCTGACAGCCGCGTGGGGCAAGCTAAACCAGTAAAGGTATAGCTCTCTCTTTCCTGCGATGCACTGCTCTATCTGCGCTCATCCCAACACCCACAAACACGGAAAGACTAGCAAAGGCAGCCAGCGTTACCGCTGTCCTGCCTGCCACCGGACGTTTACGGAGAACGTTCACACGCTCTTGTATCGCCGTCAAGTCAGCCCAGAGCAGGTCAGCCGCGTGTTGCAGGCTCGTGCTGAGGGCACCAGCCTGCGGGGCATCAGCCGCCTGACAAAATTGGCCTATGGCACGGTTGTTAGCATTGTCAGAGCCGCTAGCGATCGCTGCCAAAAGTCAGAGAACCTGCTGGAAGCACTGCCGCTGGAAGAGGGGTATGTGCGCGAGGGAGGGGCGTCTAATTTGTAGCGGGAAACCTGCAGGAACCGCTCGGCGAGGGATCGATGCGGGCGGCGGTTCGCGGCCATCTGGCCCGCCCTCGACGGGCGCGCGCGGGTTCCAAGGGCGGCTCCTTGACGGCTGAGAAGCTCAAAACCCTTATGGGGCGGGGATTTCAAAAAATTTAAAAAAATTTTGTAAAAGTTGTTGACAAATTCTGGGAGTCAACTGTTATGATAATTAACGTCAACGCGATGGGGTGTCGCCAAGCGGTAAGGCAGCTGGTTTTGGTCCAGCCATTCCGAGGTTCGAATCCTTGCACCCCAGCATCCTAAAAATACTGTTTGCGGTTGGCGGCTTAACGACAAGTTAGCCGCCGTTTTTAATGGGAGCGGGTGGCGGGCGGGTGCAGTCGATGGGGCGATCGCAAAGCGTTCTCTCGGCTATTTCACCTCCAGAGCGGAGCGCTTGACCAAATAGCGCGCGACAGTTTGAATGCCGGTGTGTTCGTAATAGTTGGTGCTGGCGTCGAGAAAAGCGGCGACATAATCCAGGCGATCGTCGGCTACATTGACGAACTTTTGCAGATTGGCCACAATGACTTGTGGTTTTAATTGCCGCGCCGCGACGAAATTTCCCATCCAGCCTGTGGCGGCATTGAAGCTTTGAGTGATAAAACTAAGCTTGCCTTGGGAATTGCTGCCGGGGATGAGATTGCCGATTTTTTGGAAGAGCGGATTTTGTTCGAGCTTGGCGGGATTCAATCCGGCGATCGCTGTGCCGGCGATCTGGATGAAATCAGGCCCGAGGGGAATCAGCCCGTCCAAACAAACCAGCGCTGCCATTCGCATTAAGGCTTCGTTGTGGTAGGAGGGCAGGGCTCTGACAAAATCGACAAGATTGTAAATTGGGATGCGGTTGAGGATGCAGTACGCCATTAACTCTACGACCACTTTCATGCACAGATCGACAGATTGCAGGGTGTCGGCTTTGGGGGTGAGTTTGTTTAAAAATCCCAGAAAGGAGATATTTTCGCTGAGTTTATTGGCGATCGCCGCTGCGCCGATTGCAGCGTCGGCACTGTCGGCGATTTGGTAAAGCCAGATGGCTTGCTGGTATCCCTCGGATTCGTCGTTATAGAGTCGGAGGGCGCGATCGCTTATTTTCCGAATTGCCTCTTGTTTGTGCTTGCCCGTGACTTCGCGGACGGTTTTTTCAAAGCCCGTGAGATTGTTCCACTCCCCGGGCACGACAAAATCCAGCGATCGCAAGACAGAAACGGTCACTCCCCCAGTTGGCAATTTATCCACTAACTGAATTATTGATTGGCTCATGGGTTCCTCAAGCCGATTTTACTGCTGCTTCTATAATAGTCGCTGGCTGGATTCGCTGACTTTCAAATAAACCAATGCTAACGATTAAAATTTCCTCTAACTCATCTTTTCTCGGCCTGATTCTTGAAAGAGTAAAATCAGAAGCAGACTCGTGCTTTTCGGAAAAATAGCGAGTAGATTGGGTTTCGTGGCTCAACCCAAGCTCAACCCAACCTGTAGCAATCTCTCAACTCCAAGCGCGGAAAAAGGTGTTCTCCTGCCAAGCGACAGCCGCGCGCTGGGCGATCGCCGCCATTTCTGCTTCGCTCAGTGGTTTGTAAGCGCGCGCGACTTTGACATTTGATTCGAGCTGTTCCACCGTCTCGGCAGCAACAACGCAGCAGTGTACCCCCGGCACGGAAAGGCTGTATCCCATTGCTTGGTGCATCCCGTCGAGGACTCCGTTTTTGAACAGACGCCCGTAAGCCGGAACTTTCATCGCAATCACGCCGACATTTTTCTCTCGCGCCACTGGCATGACGCCGGGAATAAACGGGCGCGGGTGGTGCATGTCGGCGGCATTAATGCAAATTAATGTGGCGTCGAAGGGATATCGCCGCAAGCCTTCCGCGATGATATCGGGTTCGCGGTGCCCGGTGATGCCGGTGAAGCGAATCAGCTTTTGCTGTTTGGCTTCTTCTACGGCTTGAATTGCGCCAGTTTTGCCGAAAATTTCCTCGATTTCCGAGTCATAGGAGACGTGGTGCAACTGCCACAAATCCAGGTAATCGGTTTTCAGGCGATCGAGCGATCGCTCTAAATGCCGCCAAGCGCCATCCCTGTCTCGCGCGTGGGTTTTGCTCGCCAGAAATACGCGCGCTCGGTGCGGCGGCAGCACTTTCCCCAAATAATCTTCACTCGGGCCGTAATCCGCCGCCGTATCGAAGTAGCGAATCCCCAATTGCAGCGCCGCTTCGATTATCGCCACCGCTTCCTTTTCTTGCCCCTTTTTGGATAGGGGCGTCTGCCCCGCGCCTCCCAATCCAAAAATGGGAAGTTTCACCCCGGTTTTGCCTAAAACTCTTTCTGGCATGGCTGCCGCAGGCGGTGGAGGCGGGGCAGAGGTGCTGCTTTGGTTGCGGGTTAAGGCAGCAACTCCTACAATTGAGCCTGCTACGGCTGCGCTACTCGCCAGAAATTTGCGTCGCGTCGTTTTGCGTGTCACGATCGCCAGCTCCACAAAAAACGTTTGTCTACAATAGTAACGCAGCCGTCAGGGCGTGAAGCCCAAGCACGCAATCAAGCGAATCGCACTTACATCGTTCTGTCGCCAGAGGCTGATTTGCTCTGGTTGATGCGTTCTATCCACTCTGCGTTCCGATCCACCGTTAAAATAATCCGCCGGTAGGGCTCGTCTTTCAATTCCAGCGTCAAATAATCTTTATCTCGCGTGACATACCAAAATTCTTTGCCTTTGGCAGTATAGTAGGTTCCCGCTTTTATCACCCCTGGCAGAAAAGTCCCGGGAGCGCGGATTTCTGCCCAGTTACTTTGCGGTTCTTCCGCCGTGACTCGTTCGACGCGATCGAGGGGGATTTCCATCGTTTTATTCAGGGTAAAAGCCCAGAGCTGCTCGTACCATTCCAATTCTATGAGCAATTTGTTATCAATTATACTGAGATTCACGGCTTGCCTCCACTTGGAGCGGGGTAATTGCAGCTTTATTGTAGAGAACGAGCGGCGAGCGCGCTTTCGTGCAAACCGGATCGGAAAACCCCCCTGTCAGTACGGGGGCGTTCAGTAAAAATATAACTATTACCCATCCGGGGGGTGGTTCACAATCTCAGTAAGGCAAGCCCAATGATTTCTCCTGAAAATCCTCAACAACTGAATCAGCCAGCGTCTAACGCCCCGATCGCGCTTTCTTACACCCCAGACGACGTGCAGCAAATCCTGCACCTGGCGATCGCCCGCCAGCAGCAAGGCGGCGAATTGTCTCGCTCTCAATTAGTCGAGATAGCGGAAGACATGGGCATTTCGCCAGAAAATCTCCAAGCCGCCGAAAAAGAATGGCTCTCCCATCAAGGCGACTTTCAACAGCGAAAAGTCTTTGATACTTACCGCCGCCGCAACTTGCAGCAACATTTAATCAAATATGGGATTGTCAACTCATTTCTGCTGCTGTTGAACCTCGCAGCCTCTCACGAACTCTCCTGGGCACTTTACATTGCCATTGCATGGGGGCTGGGAGTCGCCCTGCAGGCATGGAAAACTTATCAAACTGACGGAGAAGAGTACGAACAAGCTTTCCAACGGTGGCGCGTCAAAAAACAATTAGGTCAATCTTTCAATACTTTTGTCAGCAAGTGGCTAAAACCGCAAGGATCTGAAATTTAGTACCCCTCACTCTTTTTGTACTCGTTCCCAGGCTGAGCCTGGGAACGCTTTCGCCGGGAAGCAGTCGCGATGAAACACTTGCACCGCCAGCGAGAAAAAACTGGCTGATTTTCTCATTTTTTACTCAATTATATCACTCCTTTACTCTTTTTAAACTCCCCACTCCCCACTCCCCACTCCCGACTCTTCTTCCACTCCCCACTCCACTCAGCACGAGCGCACGAGCGCACGAGCGCACTTTTCACTCCACACTCCACACTATTTATTACCCCCAACTTAATTGAGCTAAGTTTGCAGCCGGATAGAAATACCACCCCTGCAAGCGCTGCAATTCCCACTCGATAGAATAAGTATCGGGAAAATCGGGACAGGGATAGCCCATTTCCCGCAAAGCAGCCACTAACGTGCAGGGAGCCACCCACCACTGCTGCCCCAGCAGGAGCAAATTGAGCGGCTGGTTGGGAAATTTTTCCAGATGCGATCGCAGGCGCGAGAACAGTTGTTGCGCGCTGGGAATCGACGGCATTTGATTGCAAACATAAACCTGACGCGCCTGCCCGGTGGCGAGCAGCCATTGCAGGTGCGTGCGCGAAGGCGGTAACGTATACAGCACGAAAGTCTCGCAGAAATTTCGCGGGCGATCGTATTCGATTTCGCACTGAATCTCGCTCAATCTCAGCGAGAATTTATCCGCACCGTACAGCAAAACTCTCCCCCGCAGTTGAGAGAGCACGCCATTGAGAGAATTGCAGTTAAACCATTTCGGCACTTTCTTAATCGCCGGAGGTTCGGGATAGAAAAGGGTGAGGGAGAGGGAGAGGGCGGGAGGGGG
>CAYOOD010000070.1:0-41099 GCA_964405435.1 uncultured bacterium | reverse complement strand
CCCCCTCCCTTCCTCCCCCACTCCCTCCCTCCCCCATTCCCATTTCCAAAGGACTTGAAATCAAAGACTTTGGACAAATGACGATCGAACTTGGCATTATTGGGGGCGGGGTAATGGGAGAGGCTCTCCTATCCCGCCTTATTGCTCAACGGATTTATCGCCCGGAGGAAGTCGTCGTCAGCGATCCCCAACCGCACCGGCGCAGCGTTCTCGCGCAGCAGTACGGGGTTCAGGTGACGGGGGACAATCGCTCGGCAGCTTGCGCTACGGAAGTGCTGCTTTTGGCTGTGAAACCTCAAGTATTTGCTCCGGTGGCGGCAGAACTCGCGGAAACAGTCGGCGCGGTGACGGGGGGTTTGGAGCCGCTAGTGATTTCTATTTTGGCGGGCGTTCCCCTGAGTCGCTTGGAAGCGGCTTTTCCAGGGTGGCCGGTGATTCGGGCGATGCCCAATACTCCGGCAACGGTGGGGGCGGGGATTACGGCGATCGCCTCGGGCAAGTACGTTCAATCCTCCCACCGGGAACAAGCCCAGCGCATCCTCTTGTCGGTGGGCGATGTGGTCGAAATTCAGGAATCCCTGATGGATGCAGTCACCGGGTTGTCGGGATCGGGGCCGGGTTATGTGGCAATTTTGATTGAAGCCTTGACAGATGGCGGCGTTTATGCAGGGTTGCCTCGGGCGATCGCCGCGAAACTGGCTCTGCAAACTGTTCTGGGTACGGCAACGCTGCTGCAGGAATCGGGAATTCACCCCGCCGAACTCAAGGATCGCGTCACCAGCCCGGGCGGCACGACGATCGCGGGAATTGCCCAGCTCGAACGCACGGGGGTGCGATCGGCACTGATTGAAGCGGTGAAAGCCGCCGCTGCGCGATCGAAAGAACTCGGCAGCTAGCAGCTCAGTCCGCCAATTCAGTTGGAAATGCAGTGGCGAATCCACCTCAACCACTGCAACTCTATTTCAAACCTGACTGACGAGAAGGGCACGAGCGAAACTTCTTTAACACTTCCCAAAATCGGCGAAATCTATTTTAACACACTTAATGACTTTTTTTAATTCCCCAAAAACGAGCGATCGTTCTCAACTGCAAAGATACAGAGCGCGCAGAGTAAAGGGAAGAAAATAATTTTTTGGATTAGGATGTCAAAGATATCATATCCGCGCCTGCTCAGACGACTGAAACTCCCGATCGGCAGGCGCACTTTTCAAAAATAATAACCATCGGAAATTCTGATTGTCTCAGTCTTTCAAATAAACCGCGCATTTCTCTTGTATAGAACTTCTAATTTTATGCAGAGAACGAAAAGCTACAGAACGCTTGAAAGCAGATGGCAAGTTCCAGAAAAATAGTGTTCTTGGATGGGCAAGAGACGGGCAAAGCTTCTAACGCTAGCTGTCTTTATCTGGAATGATAAGATAGTAATAATGCCCGCTACTCCTAGTGATTGAAAACCGTTGACTTCCATACAAAAAGAAAAGACGCTCTTAGAGTCAAAGCCAGTTTATCACGTCCCGGAGCTGAGATTTGACTACTATACGATTCTTCCTCACGCGACTGCGAGAACGGTGCTGCTGCTATCAGGTGAGGGTGGCTGGATCTTACCACATTTCGTGCCCGCAGAGCACCACTTTGGTGTCGTCAGCCACATCAACCAAGCCATGCAATCTCAGTTGGGCGTAGAAGTTACGGTGCTGCGCTGTGTTTACAATCGCGTCGAGCGCGCCGCCAAGTCGGTGCATCGCGTCTATGCCCTGGAAAATCACAGCCCCAGATGGAATCCACCGACAGGAGCTTGCTGGGTGGGAGCTGAGGAACTGAACGAGCTAACGCTGGCAGTTCCCGAACACCGCGCGCTGCTGGAAACTTGGTTTGCTAAGGTGGAAACAACGGATATTGCCGAGCGGGAGGTGCCTTGGGCGCTGCCCGGGTGGTTTGACGCGGCGGCGGCGTGGATTTACGCGCAACTCGATCGCTTGCAAATGAGAGCGTGTTCTCCCATCGAGCAAGTGAAATCTTGGGCGCTAGCCTGTGTTTTGCGCCTGAATACCACAGCAGGAACCGTTTATTTCAAGGCAACCCCAGACTTATTTGCGCAAGAACCTGAATTCACCCAGGCTCTGGCAAAGTATTATCCCGACAACCTCCCTAAAGTTTTGGCAGCAGATTTTGAAAAACACTGGATTTTGATGCAGGATGTGGGCGGCGAAACCCTGCAACAGATTCCCGATATCCAGCACTGGGAAGCAGCGCTCCGCCAGTTTGCCAAAATCCAAATCGACTCCGTTAAACATCTGGATAGTTTCGCCGCCCGAGGCTGGCTCGATCTGAGACTCCATCGCCTCGCCGGGGAAATTTACCTGCTATTTAAAAATGTACAATTCCGTCCGGAATATCTGCAATTATTTGCCTTTGTCCCCCAACTGACCGCCATTGGGAAAAACCTGACACAACTGCGAGTCCCTCATGCTCTGGTACACGGAGATTTATCGCCGCGAAATATCTATGTCACAGATAAAAATTACGTTTATTTCGATTGGTCGGATAGTTGTATTTCTCATCCGTTTTTCGACTTGGTGCGGTTTTTGTACGAGATTGAACTGGATTTGCCAGAGATTCCAGACGCGCGCGATCGCCTGCGCGATGCGTATTTGGAACCCTGGACGATTTACGAACCAATGGAGCGCTTGATAGCCGCGTTTGAACTGACATCTGAGACGCTGGTGAGTTTGTATGAAACGATTAGCGATCGCGAACTCATCCAGAAGATAGAACCTCACGTTCAATGGGACGACAAGACAGCGGTGCCTTTTTACATTCAGCGGCTCCTCGCGCAAGTCTCGACTTACTTGCAATTGTCTTTAAAGGGCAGCTAGCAGGTTAGAGTGTGGAGTGCGGAGTGTGGAATGTGGAGTTTGGAGTGTGGAGTGTGGACTTACAAGAATTGTCCTTCTCAGCACTCAGCACTCAGCACTTTTCACTCCCCCTCTCCGCCCTTCCCCCTCCCCCCCTTTGTCTTTATACAAAAGTCGGATGCTCTTTAAGTGCTTGCTTCTGGTTCTTGGGAGATTTTTTCCCCTATCCGAGGCTCAGTGCCGGCGAGCAACCGCTCGATATTGCTGCGGTGACGGGCGATGACGTACAAGCCCCCGGCGGCGGCAAATAAACAGTACGGCAGGGGTTGATGAGCGAGGAACATCAAGCCCGAACAGGCGATCGCTCCGACAATTGAACTGAGGGAGACGATGCGAGAAATCGCTAAAGAAATTCCAAAAACTCCCAGGGTTCCCAATCCAACCGGCCAATATAAGGCTAGCAAAATTCCCAGACTCGTTGCGACTGATTTGCCGCCGGTGAAACCCAGCCACACGGATTTACTATGCCCCAGCACGGCAAACAATCCCGCGCCCGTCACCATCCAAGGCAGCCAATTTTCGAGAATGGGCGGCGCGGCGAGTGTGGAAGTCACCTCTAGAAAATACGCCCAGCGAACGAGCGCGATCGCCGCTACGCCTTTCAAAACATCGATCGCCAATACAGTCAGAGCCGGCCCTTTTCCGAGGGTTCTGAGCACGTTCGTGGCACCCGTCGAGCCAGAGCCGACTTCCCGAATGTCAATTCCTTTGAGCCAGCGCGCTGCCGTGTAACCAGTCGGAAGCGAACCCAATAGGTAAGCTGCGAGTAACAGTCCCAGATTTAAACCTAACCAGAGAGCCATTGTTATTTGGTAGTGGGTAATGGGGAATTGGGCATGGGGAATTGGGAATCGGGCAAAAGGGAATCGGGAATTGGGAATTGGGAATTGGGAATTGGGAATTGGGAATTGGGAATTGGGAATTGGTTAATTTCTATTCATTTTATTCACTATGCCCTATGCCCTATGCCCCATGCCCCATGCCCCATGCCCCATGCCCTATGCCCAATTTCCCTTTGCTAAAAATCTCGCGAAGCCGCTATCTGTTGGGGATCGGGAGCGAAAGCCAGCCACATCGGAAATTGCAGCAGCGAAAGGTTGATTTGCTCTTCCGTTTCGTCAATCACGATCAGCGGCATTTGTCCCTCTTTCACCAACCGTTCGGCTTTTTGCACCAAGGGTTCCGGGGCTTCAAACAGCACCACGCCCCGTTCTGGGCCAAAATCGCTGCGGGTGATGCCCAAGCAATCCTGCAAGCCCCGACGCCATTCTCCCAGACGTTCGGGGCTGTTGGCTAGCAGCAAAGTCCGGACGCGATTGCCGTAGAGTTGGCGCAGTACCGAAATCGCTGACGAGGCGATGAGAATATTTTGCAAGCGACTGCCCATCGTCCGCAAGGCTCCTCGCCCGCCTTGGGTGAAAAACCAATTAGAAATTCGCTCCGCGTGTATCGGTTCAAAAGTGCGGCGCAGTTGCCAAGGAGGGCCATAGTAATCCGGGCTGTTGCGATATTGATCCAATATCCGCCGAATTTGTTTGGCGCGATCGGGAAACCCTTGCTCGCCAAATTTTGGGGCTTCGGACTTCGGCTCTGCTTTGGATTCTTTAACACCGGACTTTTCCGGTTCCCGCTGGGGCAATAAGTCCAACTGCTCGGCGGAGCTGACCAAATCCTGCAAGCTGCCCACCAAGTAATCTTTGAATCCCTGAACCCGAATCGCCAAATCCTGGGAAACCCCAGCAAAGGTGGTTTTCATTTCGTTGCGGATGCGTTCCTGACGCCGTTCGAGTTGTTCTACGGATATTTGCAGCGTCTGCTTGCGCTGCTCTAGCTCCTTCAACCCTTCTTGCACCAAACGCCCGATCGCTGCAGGTGTGTCAGCCAGAGTTTGCATGAGTTCGGCGCGGGTGGCTTGCAGGGAGGCGATTTCCTCTCGCAAGGCTGCTTCTTGGCGCTGCAATTCCATGACTCGCTCCTCCAACTGGGCGACGGAGCCGGTTTCTGTTTCCGAAGGCTCTTCGGGCACGGGGGCACCGCCACTAGCAGGCTCCGTCGATTCTGTCGCTGGCTCGGCAGTAGGCTCGGCAGTTAGTTCGGCGGTTGGTTCGGCGGTTGGCTCTGACATTGCCTCAGTCGGTGAAGTTGGCTCCTCTGGAGCGGCTTCCAATTCGACTGCTGGATCGGTTTGTGCTTCTGGGGTTTGGGTTTCGTCTGGATTCATAGCAAATAGGGGCAATCCTGAAAGATTCAGGGGAGCTTTCGGGGATGAAAGGGGATGGGGAGAGTGTGGAGTGTGGAGTGTGGAGTTTTGAGTTTTGAGTGTGGAGTTTGGAGTTTTGAGTTTTGAGTGACAAGAATTGTCCTTCTCAGCACTCAGCACTCAGCACTTTGCACTCCCCCCTCACTCCCACTCGTTACTTGCGGGGACAGCGCTGTTCCAGGCAGGTCTGTAGCATCTTGGGGTCAAACAGAACCGGCAAGAAATGGATGCTTTTTACTTCTCTAAAGTAAAACAGAATGGGGACTGGAGGCCAGAAAATCCGCCAGTTTTGCCATTCTTGATAGGGAAAGCGGCGAATCAGAGTTCCGGAACGGTAGACATCCAAGGCAGTTTCGGTGAATTGCAGGCGGATGGTAGCCGTCTGGAACATCAGAAATAAGCCAAATAAGGAGATCGCTCCTGCTATCCAGGGCTGTAGCAGCAATAAGGGAATCGCTGCGAGGACTAACGCGATCGGCAGCGTGTAACTGGGAGCCAGTTCAATGGTCTGTACCGATGAGGGAGTTGGCGTGGTTGCTGTCACAGGCTGGAATCCCTTTGCATGTAAAGTAACATTGCGTTCTTTCTTATTTTAGTGGCTCGCGACCTTACAGCCCCTTGAGTACCGCGCCGCCGGTTCCCTGAAACATCAACCAAGTGAGAAAAAAGTTGCTGATAAAGATGGCCAACAGGGAGGTGACGACTGCAGTCGTGGTGGATTGTCCGACGCCCTTTGCTCCTCCGGTTGTCGTCAAGCCCCAGCTACAGCCAATCACGGCGATCAAGGCTCCGAAGCAGACGGCTTTGATGACGGTCGAGCAGATGTCCCACACGTCGAGGAAGTTGCGGGCAGAATCTATAAAGATCGTTTGCGAGATGCCGTAGAGGTTTCCGGCTATTAGCATCCCCCCAACCATGCCGGTCAGCAGCGACAGGATGGTTAAAATCGGAAGCATCAAGCAGCAGGCGATGACGCGAGGAATCACGAGGTAATCAATCGGATCGGTTTTGAGGATGTAGAGGGCGTCAATCTGCTCGGTGACTTTCATGGTGCCGATTTCAGCGGCAAAGGCGCTCCCGACGCGCCCAGCGATAATCACGGCGGTGAGGACTGGGGCGAGTTCGCGGCACAAGGACAGTGCCAAAACGCCGCCGACTGCGGTGCCGGCTCCGAGGTAAACGAACTCCCGCGCTACTTGAATGGTGAAGACCATGCCCACGAAGCTGGCGGTTAGCAGGGCGATCGTCAGGGATTCGGGGCCGACTGCGGCCATTTGATCGAGGGTGTTGCGGCGGTGAATCTTGCCGGCGAGCAGGTGAACGATGACTTGACCGCCCAACATAATAGCGGCCAGCAATCGCTGGCCCCACGTTCTGAAGTCGGAAAGGGGAGTGTTTTCGCTCAAGGGAAAGATATTGCAGTCCCTGATAGGGATTCTGTCATTTTTAACGCTTACTTTTGCCTAGCATACCACGCAAGAAGCGATAGGGCGTACTTCATGCCCGCGTGCCGAGGTTGTGGGTTTGCTTTCGGGATTATAACAAAAAGTACGGGAATTGCGATCGCTGCAGGGGCAAAAAACCGAATCACTGCTTCAGGGATTGTTTAATAGATTAAAAACAAGCTCGAACCAGAGCAGTGAACCTCTCGAAATTCTAGCTATTGGAGACAGGGATTATGGCACTCGTTCGTTGGGAACCTCTTCGGGAAATCGACAGCTTGCAACGGGAAATGAACCGCTTGTTTGACGCTCTGACACCGGCGGTAGAAGGACGCGGAAATGGGGTTGCTTTTGTCCCTGCTGCGGAAATCCAAGAAGCTCCAGACGCGATTTACCTGAAATTGGAAGTGCCGGGGATGGAAGCAAAAGACTTGGACGTGCAAGTTACTGCCGAAGCCGTATCGATTAGTGGCGATCGCCGCTGTGAAACAATTGAGCGAGAAAATGGCTCGACTCGTTCCGAATTCCGCTACGGCAAATTTCAGCGGGTGATTCCCTTGCCCGTGCGGATTCAAAACCACAAAGTTTCTGCCGAGTACAAAAATGGCATCCTCAGCCTCACTTTACCCAAGGCTGAAGAAGAAAAGCACCGCGTTGTAAAAGTTAACATCGGTTGAGTTTTCTGCAAAAGCCGACTCACTCGTTCCCGGGCTGAGCCCGGGAACAAGTCACGAATCAGCAAAGGAGAAAGTGAGGCGATCGCGTAAAATAACTTCACAGTTTGAGAGCATCTCGTTTTTGCAAAAAGACCTTGTTTCAGGAGGACAAGCTTCCAGCTCGCTCTGGGATTGATAGTGAGCGTCTCGCTCACACTAAAAACGGGATGCTCCCCACAGTTTTCTCTCGCGCGTGAATGCGGTGGGGCGAGATTGCCAGCCAGCAAAGACAACTGACATGGCTATGATAAAGGAGTAGATGTAAAAACGGCTATGGGAACTCCTTTACACGCGATCGCCCTGCCAGCATACACAATCAATGCAGCTTGTTACCAGACTCAACTCGCTAGCTTAACTTTTGAAATTAACCTAACGTCACCAGGGAGCGAAGCGCCAACGCTATACGGTCATTTTGCCTACTCCGAAGCGCCGCGATCGGACTTAGTTGAGGTGGGCAATCAGCAGAAATTGCGCCGCGCCGCTGCGCGTGCATTTAGGCAAATGGTGGCGGCTGCAGCCAGACAGCGGGTTGCGATCGCGCCCTTGTCGGGATTTCGCGACAAATACACGCAGCACCAGCTATTTTACGGCGTGGCAGCAAAACGCGGTCAAAGTTGGCAAGAAAGAGCAAAAGTCAGCGCTCCCCCCGGTTACAGCGAGCATCATACGGGATACGCTCTTGATTTGGGAGATGGCTCGTTTCCGGGGCGCAATCTCGGCGAATCTTTCGAGAACACGCCAGCGTTTCGATGGCTGCTGGTGAATGCGGAAAGTTACGGGTTTGAGATGTCTTTTCCGCGCAACAACCCGCAGGGAGTCGGTTACGAGCCGTGGCACTGGCGGTTTGTAGGGGATGCCCACAGTCAAGAAACTTTTAAAGCTGCTCGGAGCAATCAGTTGTTGCCACGTTAAAGCAAGCTGCCGTCAGGGAACTTGTGGCTGAGCTTTAAGCGAGAATGATGTCTGAGATATAAACTTGAAATTTTTTTGGTGTATCATGGGAAAAACTCTCTGATTTGCGGCGCAGAAGATGAAACGGCGAGAATTTCTCATCACCCTCAGTGCAACGGCAGGTCTGGCAATTTATGAATCGGGGAAATCCGGTTATTCTCTGGCAGATATCGGCAGTTTTGGGGGGAGAGATTCTTCGGTTATTTATCAGGTTGCAACGCAGGTAATCGAGACAGCGATCGCCCCGCCAGACAAGCGCATTCTCCTAGACTGTAAAGCGATCGCTGTTCCACTCGCCGGTCAAGACAAACCCTTGGTGCTGCGCTGGTCAAAAGTCCCCCAGACGCCACTGCCGGCACGCCTGCGGGTAACGGTAGCTTTTGACGATCCGGAAGAAAAAATTGTCCGGGTCGCGTTACCGCAATCCCAACGAGCGATCGGAGAGTTAGACATTCGCTTTGCGAAGGAGTTGCAAATTTTTGAGTTAATCTTAGCTGAAGAGGATACAGCGGCGATTTTGGAAGAAGGCATCGCTCTTGAAGTCGTAAAAGGAACAACTCCCCTGTGGTTGCTTTATAAAGATACCGAACCGATTGACGATCGCGCTGCTTTGCTCCCTCACTTGATGTTCGCCATCGGCAGCAACCGCTTGGCGGAATTTTATTTTCGCCTGTGTTCTCTCAACAGCTTGCAGCCTCTCGGTTGGATGGAAGGGTGCGTTCTCGACGGTTTATTTGACCTACTGAAGGCTGATATTATTCCGCGAGACATTGCAGCGGCATCTCTGGACGAACGCTTGCGAATTTTTCTGCCAGAGGACGCTGCTTATAGAATTGAAGGAACGGTTATCAAGACGCCGGACGATCGGGGTATGGGCGTTGAAGGAACTCTGCCCTTGGCAGTGCTGGCTCAGAAGCAACCGTCTCACCCAGCGATTGACACGGCAATCGCTTTGTGGATGGGAATACGCGATGCAGAGGGGAGCGTCACCGATCGCTATTATTTGGTTGCGGAATGCAATTATACAGTTGCCTATCCGATGGCGGTTATCGCTCGCCTGCGCAATGATGCAGAACTAGAAGAACTCGCCCTCACGCAGCTTCGCAATCGGCAAAAATATTTGGTTGTCGGGGAAGATATATACTTGCGATGGATTCCGAGCGAAGGAAAGCACTCATTTCGCAACTGGTTGCGCGGGATTGCGTGGTATGCGCTCGGCATGGCGCGAACGCTAGACGTATTAGCAGATCGCCCCGATATTGACGATCTCAAACAAGAACTCCAGCGAGTTGCGAACTGGGTGAGTTTGTACCAGCGGGAAAGTGGTTTGTGGAGCTGCTTTATCGACGAGCCCTCGGTGATGGTAGATACATCCGGTTCGGCTGGAATTGCGGCGGCTTTGGCGATCGCAGCGCGGCGCGGGCTGATAGGCGCTAGTGCTTTTGAAACCGCAGAAAAGGCGCTGAATGGACTTGCCGCTTATTTAAAACCGGACGGATTTCTCAGCGGCACCGCCCAAGCTAATCGGGGGGGCGAAGCTTTGCAGCGCAGCAATTATCGCATTATCTCGCCGATGGCGATGGGTTTGAAAGCGCAATTGATAGCGGCGTTGAGTTCGTCTGGGCGATCGCACGGCTAAAAGCTGCCTCGTAATAACTCGTTCCCAAAAGCTTGTCTGAGAACGAGTTTTTTGATATTTATCCTGCATAAAATTATCAATTTTTGTTCTTTGCCAGATATTGGCGACCCGCTTCGCTGATTTCCCAAAATCCTCGCGGGGAATTATTTTTCAGCAGACCTTTATACACCATATTCTGACGCGCCCATTGAGCGGTGTTACGCCAACGAAGGAGATTGCCGTCCGAGGAAACGGGTTGATAGTCTACTTCTTTCAAGACTTCTTTCATCAACTGTCCTACGCGCGCTAGCACATCTTTGATATGAGCAGAACCGCCCATTTCATCGAGGGCTTTCAGGATGGGTAGGTAAAAAGCGTCTTCAGACGTGCGCTGCCCTCGCGTTAGGCGGCTCCGTTCGGATGGGCTGTCGTTTGATTGTTCTTCTTCCTCTTCGGTATCGGGCACCGGCTCGGTTATTTCTCCTTCCTCGACTGTTGGTTTTTCGGCTAAACGTTTCATCAAATCAACTACCGCATCAATTCTCGGACTTGACGGGCGAAGCAATGATAAGATATCCTTGTGAGTGAGGCTGTATTGCTCCATCATTTCAGCCAGAGATAGCAACGATTTAACAGATATGCTCCGCAGGAGGTGTGTTCTCTTCTCAGCGATGATTCTGCTCTCTAGTTGCTGAACCTCTTCATCAATGCGCCCGACTACATAAAGTCCTGAAACCTCATCCCAGCTTGGAATCTGCTGGTCGGAAATCAAGCCGTCTATATATCCTAGAAGCGCAGAAGTTTTGATGGGATATACCTCACTGGTTTTTACTTCTGTGACGATGTGAAAAACACCGAGGCTTGATATCCAGTGCCCGTCAAAACCGTTTTGTCCCCTAACGCCCTGATAGCGTCCATAGGTAACTTTAAATTCCAAAAGTTCTCCCAGCCGATTGACTAAATCCTGTAGAGCGCGATTGTATTGGAGAGTGCCTGAATTTATCAGGCATTCTTCAATATAGTTTCGGAGTTGGCCAACTTCTCTGATATTCTCTGTCAGAAAACGGCGAAATCTTTCGCGAGGCGCATCATTTCCTTCGGAGTCATCCAGCTTGCCGACAAGAGCCAAGATTTGATTTAACGGGGGAATGGTCACTTTCTGCCGTGCTTTTCTCGCATTTTTCCTCTATTTTAGGCTAAAAGAGGATAGTGGGGAGGGCTTGCCCGATCGCGCGCGGGCTTTGTCTGCGCAGCCCCACCCTTCCACCGTGCGGCTATTTTACGCTTTCTCTTTCACTTCCGCTGCCCGCTCTTCTAACCACTGACACTTGCGGCAGTGCGCTTCGAGGGCGTCGATACTCGGTCGAGCTGCCTCATTTTCAGTCAGTTGCAGACGCCTGCCCGCTAGTTTGCTGTAGCTGGTTTTGGCGATTTCAGGAGCGAGGCGTACTGTTAAGGTCGGCGGTTCGATCGCCAGCAATTTTGCCTCAAATAGTTTCACCAAATCGGAGCGGAGAATTAAGGCATTCGATAGTTCTCCCGGTGCAGAACTGGTGTAAGGATCGATGATTGCCACTTCGATCGCTTCTTCGACTTCGCAGCCGCTAACGGGGCACCTGCCTTTATAAGCTTCCAGCAATTTTTGCCGCAATTCTTTCGGATTCGGGTATTTACCCATCAGCGCCAGCACTAAAATTAAGCCGCCGCTGAGTAAAAGTCCCGCTAAAATCCCGGTTCCCAAGGTGGTGAAAACGGGATTTAACCCGGTTTGATTCAGGACTTGGGGAGCTTGGGCGATCGCAAGACTGCTGGTGATTTCTGCTTGAGCGGCTCTCGCATCTGTCAGCGTCGCCTGCATCTTCTCGACGAGAGCTTTTTTGCCCGCCAATTCTTGCTGCAGCCGCGCTTTATCTTTTTCTTCCCCCTGACTGAGTTTCTGTTCGGCGGCTTTTATTTCGTCTCTGAGTTGCGCCTGCCGCTTGTCGAGATCTGCTAAAAGTTGTTGCAATCGGTCGTTATTCATTAAACGGCTTTTTTCCACCATTGCCAGCATCAAACCTTCCGCACCGGCTGCCGCTATTTTTGCGTCGTCATTGCGATAGAATATCTGAAGAATTGTCGGTCTTTGCGGGCTGGGAGGGCGCAGCAGGGTATTTTTGCGAACCTTTTCTACAGGTTCTTTGGTTCTATCCGCTACGGCTTTAATTACATTGTCAGCAAGCAGCGCTTCTACAGGGAGTTGCTTGCCCTGCTCTATAATTGTATTGGCAGTATTTGAAAATGTCGCCGAGGGACGGTTAGAAGTCAATCCGCCAACTCCGATATATTTGGGGAGCGGTTCGGTTTGTATCGCCGCGACGCCCGATACACCCACGCACGCGAGAAAAGTAGCAAGTGCCAGCCACTTGTATTTATTTAAAGTAATGAGATAGCGCTGAAAAATTGATGGTTTCACAGTCATTTTTTAGCAAAGATTTAGGTTAAACTGAGATTGAAGATTCACCCTGTAACCTAACCCCCCTACCCCCCTTCCCTAAGAGGGAAGGGAGGAACGCTCTCCCCCCTCCCCTCGCAGGGGAGGGGGGCTGGGGGGGAGAGGTTTCTCCTATCAGCTAACTGCCGCCGGCACCCGTTCCAATGCCGTCACTAATTTGACGCCGTATTCTGCCTCAAAGGCTTCTTTCTTTTGATCGAGACTCCAGCGTTCTAGGATGCACTCGTCGTCTGGCAGTGCCGGCTGTAGGTGCAGGTGTAATTCCCGCGCTGCTGGGCGATACTCGCATTTTACAGAGGCGATCGCGCCGATTTGACGGCGATCGAGCGCTACCGCCAAGCGCAGCAGTCCGCTCAACTGGCACACCATCTGGCGGTGCCGCTTGCTGGGCAAGTTGCGGAAGTTTTCGTGCTTTTTCTTGGGAGTATTTTTGCGGTGGTAGCGGGCAATATTGGCGATGACATCTATCTCGGTTTCGGTATAGCCGAGGAGTTCGCCGTTGCGAATCAAGTAGTAAGAATGCTTGTGGTGGGCGGCGTGATTCACATAAACGCCGCAGTTGTGCAAAATTGCCGCTGCCCAGAGAAACTCCCGCTCTTCCGAACTCCAATTGTGCAGGATTCCCTGAGTTTGGTCGAATAAATTCAAGGCAAATGCTGCCACTCGTTCGCCGCATTCCAGATCGACTTGATATTTCTGGGCGATTTTGATAGCGCTGCGCTGGCGGATGGAACTCTGGAACCGCAACCGATCTTCGATTAATCCGTGCGCGAGCATCCAGTCTACGATAATCCCTTCTCGGAGCGATCGCTCGCAGACGCTGAGCGAATCCATGCCCAGCATTGCCATCGCTTCCTGCAAAATTAAAGCGCCGGCGAGAATAATTTCCGATCGCCTTTCCGACATGCCGGGAAGCGCCGCCCGCTCTGCATTGGAAAGCTTGCGCAGGCGATTGACGATCGTGGAAATATCTTTCAGGCTCAGTTGGTAGCCGGTGAGGGGATTCGGCACCATGCCGAGTTTTTCGCGGGCGTGAATCGCCGCCAAAGTTTCGATCGTGCCGGCTGTTCCCACCAGACGCGGTTGCTCTCCCGGCTGCAGTTGCGCTCGCAATTCGTCTACCGCGCGTTCGAGATTTCCCCGCACGAACGCTTGCAAGTATTGAAACTCGGCGTTGCTAATCGGATCGGTGGTGACAAATTCTGCACTGAGGCGAACTGCCCCGACTTTCGTGCTGCTGAGGAAGCGGGGCTCGTGCCCGTCTCCGAGGATTAATTCTGTCGAACCGCCGCCGATGTCGATGATGATGTGGGGCTGATTGTTCAATTCCATGCCCGACAGAACGCCCAGATAGATGCGGCGGGCTTCTTCCTGCCCGGAAATCAAGCTGACAGACAGCCCTAATTCATCTTCGAGCTGCTGCAAAAAGTCTCGCCCGTTCGGCGCTTCCCGCACGGCGCTGGTGGCGACGGCGACGATGGTTTCGACGTTCAGACTTCTGGCGATTTCCTGAAAGCGCCGCAGGGTGGTGCTGGCGCGTTTCATCACCGCCGGTTTGAGTTCGCCGGAATCGGGATCGCGATCGCCCAGACGCACCGTTTCTTTCTCCCTGGCAATAATTGTAAATGCCGGGAGCTTGGGTTCGATCCGCACTATCACCATGTGCAGCGAGTTCGTTCCCAAATCGATCGCCGCGATGATGCGCTCTTGCTCCACCGCCGGCTCTGGAATTTTGACTGAAGGAACTGCATTCACCATTCCCATTTATCTCGGGTTCCCACCCCACATCAAACCTCCAGATTAACGATATCTTATAGAGCGTATAACTCGCGCAATTCTAAGAAAATTCCATGCTGACATCAGAAAAATCAGAACCCACCTGGTATACCGTGATTCGACTGCTCAGGTGGCACAAGCCAGCCGGTCGCCTGATTTTGATGATTCCTGCCCTCTGGGCGGTGTTTTTGGCGGCGGGAGGGATGCCGCCCGCGCCGCTGGTGGGCACGATCGTGTTGGGGACTTTAGCCACCAGTGCCGCCGGTTGCGTGGTGAACGATTTGTGGGATCGGGATATCGATCCGCAGGTGGAACGCACGCGCGATCGCCCGATCGCTTCCCGGGCGCTGTCTGTCACCACGGGCATCGTCGTCGCCCTCATCGCCTTTGCCTGCGCGGGGGTGCTGGCGCTGTACCTCAATTCTTTCACCTTTTGGCTGTGCGTGGCTGCCGTGCCCGCGATCGTCTGCTACCCCCTGGCAAAGCGCGTGTTTCCCGTACCGCAGCTCGTACTCTCCATTGCCTGGGGCTTTGCCGTGCTGATTAGCTGGAGTGCGGTAACGGGCGGCTTGGATGTGGCGACTTGGCTGCTCTGGGGCGCTACGGTACTTTGGACGCTGGGATTTGATACCGTGTATGCGATGAGCGACAGAGAAGACGATCGCCGTTTGGGGGTGAATTCCAGCGCGCTGTTTTTTGGCAAGTACGCTGCCGAAGCGGTGGGATTTTTCTTTGTCGGTACGGTTGCCTTGCTCGCCGTTTTGGGAAATGCCATGCACCTGCATTTGGGTTTTTGGATAGGGCTGGTATTGGGGGCGATCGCTTGGGGTTGGCAGTACATCCGCTTGCGCCAAGAAGATTTGCCCAGACCGGTTTACGGTGAAATTTTTGCTCAAAATGTTTGGATTGGGTTTGTACTTCTCGCCGGGATGATTTCCGGGATTCTTTTTTAATGCGGCGATCGCATTTGCGGCATCCCGTTTTTGTCTATCTAGCTTATTGGTTGGGTCAGGGCGAAGCATTCGGGCTGTTAATTTATCGATGGGAGGACGAAATTTCTCGCCCGAATGCTATCGCCCCTACAACTTAATTACAAACGTGGGATGCTCCCATCGCATCTGTGGCGATCGGTTGGGAGTAAGGGCGAAGCATTCGCGCATAAATTTTGATTGGCGAACGGCTGTGACGGCTAGAAACCCGGCTTCTTTAAGAAGCCGGGTTTCTGCGTACCTCCCTGGCATGAAAAACACTCTATTAAATTTTTGTCAAAAGGCTTGCCAAAATTCGGGTTTCTTTGCTAAGCTAGATAGTAGAATGGGAAAAGGTGCGGTCATATAAGGCCAGCCGAGTTTAAAGGGCCGGACAAAAGAGGGCGATCGCCCCCTAATGAAAATATGAAATGAAAAAACGCAAACTCCTTGAAAAACTTCTCTCTGGATCGAAAAATATCCAGTTTAATGATATGGTAGGGCTAATTCAAGGCTTTGGGTTTAGCCTGTCCAGAATTAACGGCAGCCATCATATCTTTACCCATCCAGACGTTCCAGACTTCATTAATATTCAAAATCGAAAAGGTCAGGTGCCACCCTACCAAGTTCGCCAATTTTTATCGCTGATAGAGCAGTACAATCTGCAACTAGAGGATGAACGAGAGGAACCATGAAAGACTATCACATCAATGTGTTTTACAGTCAAGAGGATGAAGGGTATATTGCCGACATACCCGACCTAAAATTTTGCTCTGCTGTGGGAGCGACGCCAGAAGAAGCGCTGCGCGAGGTACTGCTGGCAAAAGAAGCATGGCTGGAAGCAGCCCGTGCAGAGGGTAAACTTATTCCCCCGCCCAGATATCGACCAGTGATTTATCAGGTTGGAACGTAAAAGATTTTCATTGAGTAGTGCGTAGGTTGGGTTGAACACAAGCGAACCCCAACCTACTTTGCAATTAATCCTGCCCCCACTCGCGATCGATTCTCTCCAAATCCTTCGCTGCACCCAATTGCTGAAAGATTTGCCGTGCCGTAGTGAAATGCTGCTCGGCTAGCTCAGTGTTGCCGCGCCGCCGTTCGAGCTGGGCAAAATCGTAATTAGTCTCAGCAATATGCCAAGCCATCCCCAGTTCTTCCATTTTTGCTAAAGCCTCTCTTAAAAGCGGTTCGGCTGCATCCAGATTGCCTCTACCGAGTTCGTTTTCTCCAAGACAACCAATAGTTGCTGCCATGCCTGAGCGATCGCCCAATTCTGTCCTCAATTGCAAAGATTGCCGGTACAGGCGCTCGGCTTCATCCCAATTGCCGCGACAGTTCTCGATATCTCCCAACGATGCCCAAGTAGATGCCATGCCTGAGCGATCGCCCAATTCTGTCCTCAATTGCAAAGATTGCCGGTACAGGCGCTCGGCTTTATCCCAATTGCCGCGACAGTTCTCAATATATCCCAACTCCGCTAGAGAGTAAGCAATGCCGCTTTTATCATTTTCTTCTTGTTCGATGGCTAAAGCTTCCTGAAAATATCTTTCACCTTCATCCCAATTGCCCATATCGCGATGGATTCTGCCAATCTGCCTCAGACAGATAGGCCGATCGTCCTCATCAACATGAGGTGAAATTTGCTCGTAGAGCTTTTTTAATAAAGTCCAGTGCCCCCAGCGTCTCAGATATTCCTCTAGCGTCCCCATCACCAAGATAGACGCCTCGCTGTAGTTGCCCAACTGAAAGGCAAAATATTGAGCTTCCAGCACGGGGCGCAAATCCTCTAGGGTTTTTGGATTCTCCACATTCTTGCCCGTGCAGTAGAATTTATAAACCGTTTCCAGCAGTTGCGGCAGTTCGTCTTGGCATTGGGCTTGCAGGTACTCCACAATCAGGCGGTGCAAGTCGTAAAATATCTCGCACTGCTGTTCGTCATAGCGACACTGCACCAACGAGCTATCGACTACACGCTGTACAATTGCCTGGGTTTCCTCTATTTCCTCATCGGTTAACTCAGCCGGTTCTTCTATCTCAGATGCCACCCAAAAGCGACCGTACTCCTCCTGATCGTCCGTATAAAGCCGCAAAAACGTCAGCCCTCGGATATCAATTGCCACCCGCAGCACGCACATCCGCCGCAGCAAGTCTCGCGCTGCTTCGCTTTGACGCGCGAGCTGCTCTTGCAGGATGGGTTCTGCCTTTTTCGTTACCAGTTCGGGATGCTTGCGCAGATACCCCGGCTTCCCCCGGGCGAGCGACGCTAGCTGAGTGAGTAAAAATACATGCCCCTCCACCCGCTCCGACACCCAGCGCAAATCTTCCTCACTATCTTGGAGCTGGCGCTGTTGCAATAGCAGCACCCCATCCTTATCCTCAATCCCCGTCACGGTTTCGACGCACACCAAATCGGGATCGGGTTCGCTATCCTCCACGCGGGCATCTGCTAAATCTGCCGGCACTTCCCGACTGGTGATAATCACCCGCGAGCGGTGATTGCTGTAGGCGAGCTGATTCAGGAGTTTCCCCCAATCCGGCGAAGTCGCTTGCCCCGCTTGGGGATGGCTGGCTGGGTGCAAAATTACTTCTAGGTTATCCAGCACCAGCAAGCAGCGCGCTTTCGTCAGCCCTTCCAGAATTTTGGCGATTTTCTCCTCCGTTTGCTGCAAGGGTTCCGCTGTTTCCATCCCCAACCCCCGCAGCAGAAATTCCGCCACGCCATCAAAGCTGCTGCCTTCCTGCGCTTTGAAATACAGCGCAATATCATAAATGCAGCGTTCTGTCAAGGCAGGCGGTTGCAAATTTACCCCCAAGGCTTCCAGCAGTTTCACCGATAAGCTGGTTTTGCCGATACCCCCCTGCCCGATGAGTGCCAGAACCTTCAGGGTTGTATCGGCTGCGAGTAATTTTTCCTTCAATTTTTCCACCAAATCGTCGCGCCCCACCCACACCGGCACGGCGGGGATGGCTTCCAGCCCGATCGCTCTTTTATTGTCAACACGAGACGCCTGCCCTGCAGTTTTCGCCTCTTCTGGTGCAGTGGGGGCAACGTTATCGCCCTGCACGTCTATAGAAATCTGCCCCTCTATAGTGACATTGAGCCTCTGCTGTTTTGGAGACTTCGCAGGCCGTTTCTCCTCCCACACCCGCTCGAAAGCGTGCTGATTCTCGCCTCTGCTTTTTCCCCACAGGTGCAGGACAAAATCCCAATTCCCCAATCCCTGATTTTTCTCGTTGCTTGTTTCCCCCTCCCGGCGATCCTCTAGGATGCCGAGATGGCCTTTCAGATAATACGTCAAAACGTCATTGAGCTGGCGTTTCCGCTTTTTCTGTTCGTCTGCCGTGTTTTCGGCTTGTTTCGGCTGATACTTCAGATCGTATAACTGCCGCAGGCGATCGAGCGTCCCTGTAACGTGCAACTGGTTGTTATCGAGCCATTTCACCGTCAGATTGGGGATGCGGCTTGCCCGCAGCTCCGGTTTTGTATAGTCAATCAGTGCCTCCAGAAATGTCCAGACTCGCTGCTTGATGACTGGGCCAAAACCGAGATTTTTCTTGTTTTTCATAGCCGAGAAGCACGCAGATAGCCACTCCTACCGGGGTCGATGCCTTCAGGAGCATCCCCGTGCCTGCGGATACCGGCGTCAGGGCGAAGCATTCGGATTGTAAATTTTCGGTTGTGACCGCCAGATTATTCGCCCGAATGCTTCGCCCCTACAGGCCCTACTTTAGTGGGATGCTCTCGATGCTTTCACTCAATCATCGTATCCTAAAACGGCAGAGGGCGGTTGAACGCCAGACCTCAGCCGTGGCCACTCTCAGCCCGGACTCGCTCTGTTAGCCTCTAAAACACGATGGAGAGCGATCGCCTCCCGCCTGCAAGCGATCGCTAAAAAAAGTTTCGGGATAGCTTCGGGATAGCTTCGGGATGCTGTATCAATTTTCTTTTTGCACGAAACAGATAGAAAGCCTGAAAGCCTCTAAAATAGGCAGTTTTGAATTACTATCTGTTTCGCGGTTAAAGAAAACTGGTATGGAAATTTCAGCGTCGGCAGTTTCGGGATAGCTTCGGGAATCCCGAAATTTTTTTGACCTTTTCAAAGCCTCAAAGCCTCGCACCGCTTGAATCCCAAAGCTATTTTTGCTTTAGAGAAAGTTCATATTTTAGAACTTAACCATCAACTCGATGGTGAAGTTATGAAACTTTCAAATAAAGGCTTTCAAATGATTCTTGAGGCGACTGTTACTACTATAGTTGGTTTGGTTAATAATGCTGCGGGGATTGCCCTCACCTGTGGAGTAGTGGTTATTCACCTGCGCTGCGACAAGGAACTCTGGCACCAGCCGCCGGCGCAGATGCAGATTATCCCTGCCAAACCTACTCAGCAGCAGGTGCGGGTGTGCCCCCTGCTGAGGGCGCTCAGCGAGCAGAAGGGTGGCAACAAGCAGTAGCCTGTAGGGGCTGTAGGGGCGAAGCATTCGGGCGAATCATCTTCTGGGTAGGTGCAAATGTTTATACGCGAATGCTTCGCCCTCACCCCGGTAGCTGCACAACCGGGATGATCGGGAGTGGGGTAAGGGCGAAGCATTCGGGCTGCAGCTTAATCGGTTTGAGGACGAGATTTTCCGCCCGAATGCTATCGCCCCTACAGTCTAATTGCAAAAATGGGATGCTCTCGGATGCTCCCGAACGGAGACAGGGCTTCTCGGGCGCGGAGATTGACAAATCAAAGAACCCAAAAACACAACAGGATGAAAGATAAACTTATCTCTCATCCTGTCTGTTTTTCTATACCCCCAGGGGAATTCGAATCCCCGTCGCATCCGTGAAAGGGATGTGTCCTAGGCCTCTAGACGATGGGGGCGTGTTAGTTGCCCTTTTTTTTAGTGCAAGATGGCTGGGAAAACCAGCCATATTTTTTATCTTGTCAAAACGCGATCGATCGCGCCTGCAAGATTTTCAGTACCCCCAGGGGAATTCGAATCCCCGTCGCATCCGTGAAAGGGATGTGTCCTAGGCCTCTAGACGATGGGGGCACGTCGCTTGCACCTTTATTAGAGTAACGAAGGTTTTCGGAATTGTCAATACCTAATTTAAAAAAATTTTTGGATTTTTTCCCCAGCCCGTCCGGCAGGCATGGCCCACTTTTTCACGGCGCGTCTGCGAGTTGCTGGCAGTAGGCTTCGAGGATGCGGGTGCAGTTGGCGATCGCGCCGAGGTGGGCGATTTCGTAGCCGTGGGTATTTTGGGTGGGAAAGCCCAAACAGGCGGCGCGGGCGACGTGGCCAAATTTCATCGCGATCGAGGCGTCGCTGCCAAATCCAGCGATCGCGGCTAGCTGCACTGCCACCCCGGCTTTTTCAGCCGCCCGCCGCAACTCCCCATTCAACCCCTCATCGTAAATCCCATACCCATCCTGAGACAGCAGTACCGGCTCGGAGCCCTCTTTAATCGGATATTCCGGAGCGAGAGGACAAATTTCTAGAGCGATGAGCGCCTCCAACGGCTGCCGCATTGTAAAATACAGCGCGCCGATCGCGCCTACCTCTTCTTTTGCCGAAGCCACTAAATAAATATCCACCGGCGGCTGCTTCACCACCTCAGCCAGTGCCAGCAAAATCGCCACTGACGCCTTATTGTCTAGCGTATAGCTGCCAATATAATCCTTTAACCGCAGGGGTCGCTTGCGGTGCTTGCCCACCACCACGCGAGTGCCCGCCCGAATCCCTGCCGCTTCCAACTCAGAAGCGCTGCATTTCGTTTCCACCCAGGCATCTTCCCACGTCAGGGGAGCCGATTCCTGCTGCTCTTTTTGCGGGGACTCGTGGGAAACGTGGCGCGAGCCGAAGCTGAGAATGCCGGGAATGGTTTGCGCGTCTCCGAGCAAATCCACCACCCCTTCGCCGTAAACCCAGGGAAACGCGCCGCCCAATTTGCGAACTTCTACCCGCCCGTCGGTGCTGACAGTTTTTACAATTGCGCCGATTTCATCTTTGTGCCCGGTGATGGCGATCGCTCGGCTGGCATTTCTCCCGGCTATTTTAGCAATGACATTCCCGGCGCTGTCTTGCCACACCTCCACCCCCAGCTCGGCAAATCGGCGCAACAGCAGCCCGTCAATTTCTGCCTCTACACCGCTGGGAGAGTGGTGCATCACTAACTCTTCAATCGTTTCAAACAATCGGTCGAAATTTGGTAAATACATGCAAAAACTTTCACGTCTCCTTAAAATTTTGCCTAATTTCTCAATTGCAGGCGGGGGTTAAAACTCGCCCCCGTGCGTCCGGTCACAATCCAAATTATAGAGCGAACGCAATCGCGCAAAATTCGCTCTAGCGACTCCGGCGGCATCCCCTGGGAAGGCACCGCCAGCGGCGTGACGATAATGCCCCGGCTGCCGAAAACTAGAGTTGCGATCGCCCGCGATCGGGCGATATGATAGTCCGAGGTTATTAAATACAAGTGCCAGATTTTCCAAGCTGCAAATTTATCGGCTATGCAAGTAAAATTTGTGACAGTATCGGTCGGGCAGGAGTCTTGATGCACTTTTTGTTCTGGAATTACTCTGCTTTTAAAAACATTTTTGTTAGGGTTTAAATTCACTGCTTCATCTGATATCCAGATGTCTAGATTGGAATGAGACAATCGCCAGAAATCGGCAGCAAATTGCATCCGCCCTGCCCCTCCGCCCAGCACGAAGATTGCTTGAGGTTCTGGAACGCGGGAGCGAGTCACGGCTATCCGCACCGGAATCCAAGCGATCGGCACAATCAGGGCAGTACACAGCAGCAGAATCCAGATTTTTTTTGGCTTCGTTACGGGGAGCCACAATATCTTTCTACTCACGGGGTTTCTGTATTGGCGATCGATTTCAATAAGCTATTATTCAAAATAAAACACCGAGAGAAATCTCCGATTCTCTGTAGGGAAGTAGGCGTTCCAGAGCCGGGGAAAGATTCAAAGTCAGTGGCTTACTATTTTGACTGAAACCCGAAAACTGAGAAGTGATTCCTCACCACTCCTGTAGGGGCGATTCGCGAATCGCCCCTACACCACACTATTGTTTAGCTGGCGGCGCATCTTTGGCAGAGAGCCCTTCGCCCTGAAAGCCAAAATACCACAAAGCGGCTGCAGCCTCAGCGCGGCTGACCGATTTTTTGGGTTGAAAGAGGGTGGTATATCCAAAAGCTCGGCGAATCGTACTGCGATCGCCATTTTGAAAATCAGCCAGTACGGAGCGCAAGGCATCGGGATCGATTTTAGCGGCATCTTGAAATCCCCACGTTTGCTGCACCGCATCCACGGAAGCAGTGGGGAGCGATCGCCGCGCGTCGAGGGGCACTTTCCACCGCACCAGTACCTCTCGCGTCACGGGAGCATCGGGGCGAAACTGCACTTCTGTCTCCTCTCCCGAAAGAGAGCTGGGAATGATGCCCGCCTCAGCCAATCCCTGAATCGCTGCAAAATCGGGGTCTTTCACTGACACGTCTTGAAAAGCGGGTTGCGCCGTTTCCAAGCCCGGGCGAATTTGGCGGGCGGGCTGGTTTGTGTGAATGCGATTGTTAGCGGCTAGCAGCCAGCGCGCGTACTCCCGGCGAGTAACGGGCTTGTTGGGCTCGAATAGATTGGCGGCAGCCGATTCTTTGTTGTTGGCGGGGGCGGGTGCAGCCGAGAGCACCTCCAAAGCTGCCAACTCTTCCACATAGGGGCGCAACTGTGCCGGTGCTTTGTTGACATCGGCGAAGCTGGCGGACGGTTCCGGGGCGATCGCGCTCGGCGTCGGGCTGGCAGGCGCGCTAGCTGCAGGAGTTGGACTCGTGGAGGCATCAGGTTGCGGCTGCGCCGTCGCGGCTTGCGATCGCAAGTATTTGACGACAAATACCGTCGCACCACCTGGCGCAGGCGATTCGAGTTCGACTTTCGCCTGCAAGTTGTCGCGACGAGCCAGAAGGGTGCCGGAAGCATCGCCTGGTGACGGGTTGGCGAGCTGCCAATCGTTCTCCTGCAACTGCTGGCGGTAAAACTTTTCCACCGCACTGCTCGGATCGGCACTCGTCCAGCGCGTCAGTTTCCCTTCTTCGCCGCTATCCCCCGCCAGCGGCTTCACTTCTTGCAGTTGGGCGTTGGGATAGCGGGGAATTTCTGCAGGAAAATCATCGGGCAGTTGCGCCGCCGCCTCAGCAGGGCTGCTGACGGGAGCGGGCGACGGCGGCGAGCTGACGGGGCTCGTGGGATTCGTTTGAAGTCTGGGATCTGCCGCCAAAGACTGCTCTAGCGACTTGCCTGTGGGGCTATTGGCACAGGCGGTGAGCGCGATCGGCAGGCAAGCAGCCAAGGCAAGGAATGCAGCGGAGCGTCGAAACAGCAGCACGGCAAATCAGAAAGTCAGTTCCGATCCCTACAGTAGCGCAGATTGAAAGGTTCAGAAACCCGGCTTCTTTGAGAAGCCGGGTTTCTTGCCGCTGCGAAGCTGCTTTTTTTGTGGGCCAATCTTTCTATCAGAACTTTAACGGCCAGTGTACCCCCACTCCGCCGGGGGGCGCATCTTCGGGGCCGATGCTGGGCAAGCAGGGATCGACGCACAGGGGCGCGACTAGCTCGGGTTGGTCATTTTCCAGCCCTCGATCGGTTCGCGCTCGGAAAGACTTGCGCTCTACCCTTGTGTTGGCTTGCTGGATCGAATCCTGCATGGACTGTGCCTGGATTTCCTGCTCGTTCGGCTTGAGATCTGCTGCCGTGCCGGCAGGTTGGTTGGTGGTTGGATTGGGATTGTTTTGAGCGATTGTATTGCTGTTTACTTCGATCGCGCTGGCGCTGGCGCTGGCGATCGCTACCCAGCTCAAACCTAGCAAAACTGTTAGAATTCTTTTCATTTTGATTCCCCCGATTGCACTCAACTGTTGCCCTGATGGGCGCTAGTCCCTAAAATGATTTCTTATCAGGCATTTTCAGCGACTTGAAGAAAGACCGCGCCGCCCGCTTTCACCCGCCTGCGCTGTCTTTTCCTACTTGCCCCGTTGGAGGCACTTTCTCTAAAGAAGTCTGCGCTCTCTCTCTATTGAAACATTGAATTCTCAGAAGCGTCAATTTTTATAAAAATTTTACGAAAGAACGGGCGTTACTCCGTCGCTTGTCACGGTTGTGCAACCGATCTGGTGTAGCGTTCCCCGATCGCCTCTCCCCTACTTGTTCCAACCGACAAGGCGGTCAGTTTTCCCCCGGGCCGAAGGGCTTTTCACGTCATTTCTTTGTCTATCCGCCCGCTCCCCTCAACCCCTAAAAGCCCGTCCTTCAAGGGCAGCGATCGCGAACCCTGCCAGTCTTGATCCTTTCTTTACAAAAACTTCTCGATCCCGCCCGACCTCATTCCTCTACTTAAAAATTTCTAAAATTTGCCTTTTGTCATCTATCTAAAGAGAGATTTACTGTAAAAAAGCGATTCGCCTGCTTTGACAGCGATCGAGGCGAGAAAGCCGCTATCGGGAGAGCCTGCCGTTTTCGCAGCAGGGATATCGAGTGCAGGCTTTTTGCAAAAAGGCAAAGCGCCCGTATCCGGCGATCGCCCTGACGCCCGGGGCAGGGCCAAAACCGCCCTTATCCCTAAAACCTTTATCACAGATAGCTTTAAGTTTGGCAACCGCTACTTGCCGTATGGGTCGCCGCCGCGTCCCAACCAGGGATTATAATCAGTAGTTGCCGGGGTAATATCCCCCTCACTCCCTATGGCTAATTGCTATGACTCATTTCGGGCTAATTTGTCCTGCATCTCCTTCTCACATTAACACAATAACTACATTAGGCTGGGAACTGAAACGGCGGGGGCATCAAGTCACTCTATTTGGACTGCCTTACGCCCGCGCCCAGGTTTTGGCATCGGGAGTGAATTTTCGCGCGATCGGAGAGTCCTCGAGTCCCAAAGAAAAAACAGCCCAAAAACACGCCAAGCTCGGCAAATTGAGCGGGTTAGCTGCAATACGAGCAAGCACCAACATGGTTAAGGAAGATGTGGCGATTTTACTCCGGGATGCTCCGGCAGCAATGCGAGAAGAAGGGATCGAAGCCTTGTTAGTCGATCAAATTTCCTATGAAGGCGGATCGATCGCGGAATTTCTGGATATTCCCTTCGTTACAGTGTGCAGCGGTTTGCTGCTCAACGAAGAAGACGGCGTTCCTCCCGCCTTCACCCCTTGGCACTACAACCCCGCCGGGTGGGCGCGCCTGCGCAACCGCATGGGTTACGCGATCCTGAGAGCGACTGGGAAACCCATTCTGGATGTGGTGAGGGAATATCGCCAACAATGGAAATTGCCTCGCCTCGACAGCCCGAATGATTCTTATTCAAAACTAGCGCAGTTGACGCAACAGCCGGCTGAGTTTGAATTTCCGCGCGCTGAATTGCCCGATTGCTTCCATTTTACAGGCCCTTGTCAGAATCCCGTCAGTCGGGAACCGGTGCCTTTTCCCTTTGAAAAATTAACCGGACAACCGCTGATTTATGCTTCTATGGGCACGATGCAAAATCGTCAGATGAGGGTTTTTCAGTGTATTGCTGAGGCGTGCGCCCCCTTAGACGTTCAGTTGGTGATTTCTCTCGGAGGCGGAAATAGCCCAGATTCCCTGCCAAATTTGCCCGGTTCGCCGATAGTCGTCAGTTATGCGCCTCAATTAGAATTGCTCAAAAAAGCCGCAATTGTCATTACACAAGGGGGTGCTTGCACGACCTTAGAATCTCTGAGTTATGGGGTGCCGCTCGTAGCAATTCCGAATAGTTACGATCAGTTGGGGATGGGGGCGCGTTTGATTTGGACGGGAACGGGTGAAGTGGTTTCTCTGTCTCGTTTGAGCGTTCCCCGATTGCGAACTGCCATAGAGCGGGTGCTGTCTGTGGAGAGTTACAAGCAGAATGCCTCCAGGCTGCAAGAAGCGATTCGCCGAGCGGGCGGGTTCGTTCGGGCAGTTGATATTATCGAGCAGGCGATATCGACGGGAAAGCCTGTTTTATCTGTCAGTCACTAAAGGTTGCAGCGCGGAGAATGACGGGATTTTACCACTTTAAAAACGCCGCGTCAACTCCCTGCTCTCGCCTGATTTTTCCGTCTTTCTCAAACCAGGCAATCACTTGTGGCACGGTTAAATCTTCTACGGCAACCCCGGTATCTTTGGCGATGTGGTTGAGCAGCCGCAGCGAGGATATGGTCAATCTGGCTAGAAATTTCTCGTGGTTGGACAGCAGCGCTCGATCGACTTCTGCTGATTCTGCGGGGGTGAGAAACTGGGCCGGTGATTGCTGGGGTTCTGCCATAAGATAAAATCCGGTTAATAAGTAGGTTATAATTGGGTGGGAAGAGGCGGGCGTTTTTCGCGATCGCTCTGACAAGCGAATCACTGCCGCGACTGCCACCAGTCCGGCTCTAGTATAATTGGCGGACAGCCAGGGCGCGCAGCGCTGGTTACTGGAAGTCTCGACCTTGAATTAAATAGCCGCAGCGGTGTTCGCCATTGATAATCCACTGCGTCCGCTCTACCGTGCAATCGTCAAAGATGGCCGCAAACATGTCTAGCTCGTGGCCGCAGACGCTGGGGAAGGACTCGGCGACGTCGGAAATGGCGCAGTTATACTCCGTGACCATAAAACGGGGGCGATCGGTTTCGGAAGCGATCGCCGGTTCTAGGGCGTGCCACTCCGCCATGTAGCCTTCCGAGCGGCGCAAGTTGACCAATTGGGCGACTCGCTGCTGCAAAGAACCCTTGCCGAGGCGATCGCGATATTCCATCGCCTTGCGTTCCCACTGCTTGCGCAGGATCGAGCCTACTTGCTCGTGCCCCACCGTTTCCGCTAGCGTGTCCAGCAGGGAGACAGCAAACTCGCCGTAGCGACTGGGGAAGCGATCGCGCCCCCGCGCCGTCAACTGGTAAACGTGCTGGGGACGTCCCATCCCCGCCTGTACCGATTGGTGCTGGATCAGCCCTTCCCCCTCCAAGTCCTTGAGGTGGCGGCGAATCGCTTGCGGGCTGATGTCCAGCGATTCCGATAGCTCAACCGCCGTGGCTTGTCCCTGCTTGAGGATGTATTGCAGGATATCTTGTTTTGTCGAAGTTTCCTGAGTGGTCGTCATCTTCGTTCCAGAACTCGCGCGCCTAAAAGAGCGTGGAAAAAAATTCCACTTTGACTTTGACAACTTGAGTGTTGCTAAAGTACCCTAAAATAGAGTTAGGCAACACGCCTGTTGTTTAACCCATTATAGACGCAATCTCAGAGGGCTCCCACATTTCCGCTAGCATGAGCGCACCACACAGCCGCCAAAAGGCATCCGAAAAAACCCGACAGACGCGCCTAGAGCTTTTCCGGCGCGAACTGGGGCGATCGCGATCGCCTACTGGCAAGCGCCCCGGGGTGCCCGATCGGACTTTTGCGGCGGGTGTCGCTGAGGAATGGCGGCAGTCAGCCGAAAAACCCCTTTGAAAAAATCCCTCGACAAGCGATCGATATATATATAAGCGATCCCGAAACAGCTCTTAAAGCTGCAGGCAGAGAACACACTCGCTGACCCCATCCAAGTTATCTTTGAGAATTGAGGTTTGACGTCCGCTTCCACTGCCGACATCCACCTTTAGAGAGAATTAGAGAACACGCGCCATGAGTTCCGTTAAAAACCTAGTCAATCAGCCCTACAAGTACGGCTTCGTCACCGACATCGAATCGGACACCATCCCTCGCGGGCTGAGCGAAGATATCGTCCGCCTCATCTCCGCCAAGAAAAACGAGCCGGAGTTCATGCTCGAGTTTCGCCTGCGCGCCTATCGGCAGTGGTTGAAAATGGCAGAGCCCGCCTGGGCGCACGTCAACTATCCGAAGATTAATTACCAGGATATCATTTACTACTCAGCGCCGAAGACCCAGAAGAAAAAGCTCAACAGCTTAGAAGAAGTAGACCCCGTATTGCTGGAAACCTTCGAGAAGCTGGGCATACCCCTTTCCGAACAAAAGCGCCTCAGCAACGTTGCCGTAGACGCCGTGTTCGATAGCGTCTCCGTCGCCACCACCTTTCGGGAGAAACTCGCCAAAGAAGGCATCATCTTCTGCTCGATCGCCGAAGCCGTCAAAGACTACCCCGAACTGGTGCAGAAATACCTCGGCAGCGTCGTGCCCGTGGGCGACAACTACTTTGCCGCCCTCAACTCAGCCGTATTCAGCGACGGTTCCTTCGTCTACATCCCCAAAGGCATCAAGTGCCCGATGGACTTGTCTACCTACTTTCGCATCAACAACGGCGACTCGGGGCAGTTCGAGCGGACGCTGATTATCGCAGATGAAGGCAGCTCTGTCACCTATCTGGAAGGCTGCCACCCAGCAGGCGAACAGGTTTGTACCCCTGACGGCTGGGTGAATATAGAAAGCCTCAAGCCTGGAGATTCAGTTTACGACTCCGACGGCAATTCCCAGAAAGTTCGCGCCGTGATGGTGCGCCATCACAAAGGCGAAATGATTACAATTCGCCCCGTGTCGCGCTACAACGCCTTCCGATTAACCCCCGAACATCCCGTGCTGGCAATCAAGCGTTCTGATGTGGTGGTGAAGCGCCAAGCGCGCAACGGCTGGCTGCCAGAAGTTGACACGAAAAAGCTGACTGCTGCCAAACCCGACTGGATAAACGCCGGAGATTTGGAAAAGGGAGATTTTGTTCTCGTCCCGAAACTCCGCGCCCGGGAGAACGAAAATTTCAGCGATGCAGAAGTAGAACTGCTGGGTTATTACCTGGCGGAAGGCAGCACCTATTACAACCGGGCGAACGGGCAGTATACGAACCAACTGTCATTTGGACTGGCGGAAAAGCCTCTCGTCGATCGCGCCCGCCAGTTGGTAGAAACCGTAACCGGGCGGAAAGCATACCTCACCGAGCAACCCGAGAAAAACGCTTTGGGCTTGAGCTTCTATTCGCAAGAATATTCCGACTGGTTTGCCCGTCACTGCGGCAAAGGAGCGGCTAACAAAGCCCTCAGCCCCGAGTTGATGAGTTTGGGAGCCAAACAGACCCAAATTTTACTCGATGCTTATTTGGCAGGCGATGGCAATATCAGCGAGCGCAAAGGTTCCCAAATGGTGCGCTACTGCACCACCTCTGAAACCCTAGCGCAGCAAGTGCAGGAACTGCTCAACCGCCAGGGCATTCACAGTTGGATTCAGACTCGTCCCGGTGGAGAGGCGAAATTCTCCAATCAGAGCGATCGCGTCATCAACCGCCAGCCCCTCTACCACATCGGCTACACGGCAGATAAAAATTGGGACATGGTGCGAGAAACCGAAACCCACTTCCTCGTACCCATCCGAGAAATCACCCGCGAACCGTGGGACGATCTGGTATTCAACATCGACGTTGCCGAAACCCACAGCTACCTGGTGCGCGGGATTGCCGTCCACAACTGCACTGCTCCCATGTTCGACACCAACCAACTGCACGCCGCCGTCGTCGAATTAGTCACCCTCGACAACGCCGAAATCAAATACTCCACCGTGCAAAACTGGTACGCCGGCGACGAAAACGGCAAAGGCGGCATTTACAACTTCGTCACCAAACGCGGACTCTGCCAGGGCGTCAACTCCAAAATATCTTGGACGCAAGTGGAAACCGGCTCCGCCATCACCTGGAAATATCCGAGCTGCGTGCTCGTCGGCGACAACTCTGTCGGCGAATTCTACTCCGTCGCCCTGACGAATCACCGCCAGCAAGCCGACACCGGCACCAAAATGGTACACGTCGGCAAAAACACCCGCAGCACCATCATTTCCAAAGGGATTTCAGCCGGCAACTCCCAAAACAGCTATCGCGGCTTGGTGAAAATGGGGCCAAAAGCAGAAGGCGCTCGCAACTATTCCCAGTGCGACTCCATGCTGATTGGCGACAATGCCCAAGCCAATACCTTCCCCTACATCCAGGTGCAAAACAACACCGCCAAAGTCGAACACGAAGCCTCGACTTCCAAAATTGGGGAAGATCAGCTCTTCTATTTCCAACAGCGGGGCATTTCCGCAGAAGACGCCGTTTCGATGATGATCAGCGGCTTCTGCAAAGACGTTTTCAGCAAGCTGCCGATGGAGTTTGCCGTCGAAGCTGACCGATTGTTGAGTTTGAAGCTAGAAGGCACGGTAGGATAGAGTGTGCCGGGAAAAGGGGGATTTGGGGAAAAATCAATCCCCTAATCCCCAAATCCCCGAAAAGAGAATATAAACCGCTTTAGACGCAAAGCGCGCAAAGGAAGAGGAAAAGGAGAGAGATGATTGTAGAGAATGCTGAGGTGATTTTATCCGTTCGAGATTTGCGGGCGGAGGTTGACGGGACTGAGATTTTGAAGGGCTTGAATTTGGAGATTAAGGCCGGAGAAATTCACGCGATTATGGGGCCGAATGGCTCTGGAAAAAGTACGTTTTCTAAGGTGCTGGCGGGTCATCCCGATTATGCGGTGACGGGTGGAGAGGTGATTTTCCAGGGGCAAAATCTGCTGGAGTTGGCACCGGAGGAACGGGCGAGAGCTGGGGTGTTTCTGGCGTTTCAATATCCGCTGGAAATTCCAGGGGTGAGCAATGTGGATTTCTTGCGCGTGGCGTATAATTCGCACTGCAAGTACAAGGGGTTGGAGGAGTTGGATGCGTTTGATTTTGATGAGTTGATACAGGAAAAGCTGGCGGTTGTGAAGATGAATCCGGCTTTTCTGAGTCGCAGCGTGAATGAGGGGTTTTCTGGCGGCGAGAAGAAGCGGAATGAAATTTTGCAGATGGCGCTGCTAGAGCCGAAGTTGGCAATTTTGGACGAGACGGATTCGGGGTTGGATATTGACGCGCTGAAAATTGTCGCAAATGGGGTGAATCAGTTGGCAAATGCTGAAAATGCGATGCTGGTGATTACGCACTATCAGCGGTTGTTGGATTATATCGTGCCGGATTTCGTGCATGTGATGGAGGGCGGGCGGATTCTCACGAGCGGTGCGAAGGAGTTGGCTCTGGAGTTGGAAGCTCGCGGTTACGATTGGCTGCTGGAAGATAAGGCTGTTGAGGTGGTGGCGCGATGAGCATTCAAGTTGCAGTTAAGCCAGAGGTGGGGTATTTAGAGGAGCTGCTGCGCGCGGCTCGTGCCGGAGAGCAAGTCGTGCCGCCAGAGTTCGCGCTGGATGCGAAAACGGCTGTTTTGCTGCAGCAGGCGCGCGATCGCGCGGCGATATGGGCGCGGGAGTTGGCGCTGCCGACGAAGCGGGATGAGGAATGGCGGTTTACGGATTTGTCGGCGCTGACAGGGGTGCATTTCCAAGCGCCGCTGCCGGTGCAGGTGGAAGCTAGGGCGATCGCTCCCCTGGTGCTGCCAGAGGCGGCTGAGAGCCGGTTGGTATTCGTCAATGGCGTTTACGCGCCGCATTTGAGTGCGGTGGCGGGCTTGCCAGAAGGCGCGATCGCCGGGAATTTGGGGCAATTGCCGGAGCAATATCGCGATCGCCTCGAGGGGTATCTCGCCAAACACCCCAGCAGCAATGAAGCGTTTGCGGCGCTCAATACTGCTGGATTGACGGATGCGGCGGTGGTGTGGCTGCCGAGAAATGCGATTGTCGAAACGCCGATTCACCTGTTGTTTCTCTCGGTAGCGGCGGAAGCGTCGGTGATTTCCCAGCCCCGCTGTCTGGTGGTGGCAGAGGCGGGCAGCAGCGCGACGATTGTGGAGTATTACAGCACGCTGGAAACCCTGGGATGCCCGGGGAGTTCGTCGGGCAGCTATTTGGCGAATGCGGTGACGGAACTTTGGCTGGAAGAAAACGCCGAAGTCGTTCACGTTCGGGTTCAGCGGGAAGCGAGCGAGGCATTTCACATCGGCAAAACCGCGATCGCTCAAGCTCGCAACAGCCGCTATACCGGTTATGCAGTCTCTTTGGGCGCTGTGCTGTCGCGGCACAATTGGGAAGTTTTCCAGACGGGCGAGGGCACGGAAACGACGCTCAACGGGCTGAGCGCGATCGCTGGCGAACAGCTTGCAGATACCCACAGCGCGATCGCCCTGAATCACCCCCACGGCACCTGCCGCCAGTTGCACAAGTGCATTGTCAATGACCGGGCTCGTGCGGTATTTAACGGCAAAATCTTCGTTCCCAAACCCGCGCAGATGACGGATGCGGCGCAACTGAGCCGCAATTTGCTGCTCTCGCCCAAAGCCAGAGTCGATACAAAACCGCAGTTGGAAATTACCGCCGATAATGTCAAATGTTCCCACGGCGCAACCGTCAGCCAGTTGGATGCAGAGGAAGTTTTTTATTTGCAAAGTCGCGGCTTGAGCCGAGAAATGAGCTGCAATTTGCTCATTGACGCCTTTGCTACAGAAATCATCCAGCAAATCCCGATAGCATCATTGCAAAAGATGCTCTCTCGGTGCGTGGCTTGTCGGCAAATTGATTAGTCATTCGTCCTTTGTCATGCGTCTGCCCGTCATTTGCAAATGACAAAGGACAAGTGATACAGGACAAATGATAAAGGACAAAGGACTAATAACAAAAAAATGACCCTCACTCAAGAAAAAACTCTCGCTGCTAAAGTCCGTTCTGACTTCCCGATTTTGATGCAGGAAGTCAACGGCCACCGCTTGGTTTACCTCGACAATGCGGCTACGTCGCAAAAGCCGGTTCAGGTGTTGGAAACCCTGCGGAATTATTACGACGAATATAATTCTAACGTGCATCGCGGGGTACACACCCTCAGCGCGCGGGCAACAGACGCTTACGAACAGGCACGAGAAAAAGTCGCGCGGTTTGTCAATGCGGCTTCCTATCAAGAAATTGTCTATACGCGCAATGCCAGCGAGGCGATTAATTTGGTCGCCTACGCTTGGGGGTTGAATACCCTGCAAGCCGGCGATGAGGTCATCCTCACGGTGATGGAACACCACAGCAATTTAGTTCCGTGGCAAATTGTCGCCAAGAAAACGGGGGCAGTGCTGAAGTTTGTCGAACTCACCGAAACGCAAGAGTTTGACATGGAACAATATAAAGCGCTGCTTTCGGATAAGACGAAATTGGTGTCGGTGGTTCACGTTTCTAATACGCTCGGCTGCATCAATCCGGTGAAGGAAATCTCAGCGCTGGCGCGCGAGTACGGCGCAAAAGTTCTCATCGATGCGTGTCAGAGCGTGCCCCACATGGCAATTGACGTGCAGGCGATCGGTTGCGATTGGCTGGTGGCATCGGGGCACAAGATGTGCGCGCCCACTGGTATCGGGTTCCTGTATGGGAAGTTAAACGTGCTGCGATCGATGCCTCCGTTTTTGGGCGGCGGCGAGATGATTGCTGACGTATTTCTCGACCATTCGACCTATGCTGACGTGCCGGCGAAGTTTGAAGCGGGAACGCCGGCGATCGCAGAGGCGATCGCGCTGGGTGCAGCGGTGGATTACCTCACCAAGATCGGAATGCACAATATCGAGGCAACCGAACACGAACTCACCGCCTATCTGTTCGAGCAATTAAATCAAATTCCCGAAATTAAACTGTACGGTCCCCAACCAAAAGCAGACGGCAGCGGCAGGGCAGCACTGGCAGCTTTTACCGCCGGCGACGTTCACCCCCACGACTTATCGACAATTTTAGATCAGGCAGGGGTGGCGATTCGCGCGGGGCACCACTGCACGCAACCGCTGCACCGCTATCTCGGCGCTCAGTCTACAGCGCGGGCGAGTTTGTATTTCTACAATACTCGCGAGGAAATCGACGTATTTGTCGGGGCGCTGAAACAGGCGATCGAGTTTTTTGGCGGCATTTTTGCGTGAGTCCGTTCGCAGTGAGAGCTTTAGCCCTCTTCGTTCGCAGTGAGAGCTTCAGCCCTCTTCGTTCGCAGTAAGGGCTTCAGCCCTCTTCGTTCGCAGTGAGGGCTTCAGCCCTCTTCGTTCTCAGCCCTCTTCGTTCGTAGCGAGGGCTTCAGCCCTCTTCGTATTTTATTGCTTAAAGGCGATCGCGATATGGTGGCAACCTCAACTCCTGCGGAACAGCGAACCGTGCTGGAAAATATAAGCTGGCAAACCTTTGAAGCCCTGCTCAGAGAAACAGGCGATCGCAGGGGCTTTCGATTTGCTTACGAGCGCGGCACGCTAGAAATTATGACTCCCCTTTACGAACACGAAAATCCCAAAATTCAGCTAGACCGTTTTATTTTTACTCTAGCAGAAGAACTGGCAATAGAAATTAAAAGTGCGGGTTCGCTGACTCTAAAGCGCCAAGATGTAGCGGTAGGAATCGAACCAGACAACTGCTATTACATCCAAAACGAAGCGACAGTCAGAGGAAAGAGAAAAATCGACCTCAAAAATGACCCGCCGCCGGATTTGGCGATTGAGGTAGACATTACCAGCAGTTCGGTTAACAAGTCGGAAATTTACGCAGCGCTGCGCGTTCCCGAACTCTGGCGATATAACGGAAGAGTTTTAAAATTCTATCAGCTAGTAGAGGGGCAATACAGGGAATGCGAATTCAGCCTTGCCTTTCCTTTCGTATCGGTGAATGAAATAGCGAGATTTGTCGCGCAAAGCAAAACGACTGGAGAAACGGCTTTAGTGAAATCATTTCGAGTTTGGGTTCGAGAGAAAATTCAGGCTCTCTTTTCGTCATAGACAACCTGCCTTGGTGGCAGGCGATCGCATCTCTCCTCTTTACGCGGCAGGAGAAGCGATCGCCCTGAAAATAAAAGCACCCATTGAAATCATCCTCAACGATCGCTCACGATGCCGCTTGGCGGCGCTTGCGCAATTTGGCGCTGATAAAACCAAAGCCCGCGATCGCCGTTCCCAGCATCGTTGTAGGTTCGGGCACCATCTCTCCTTCGATCGCGATCCCGTCGTTCGCGCACTCAGCAAACAAGTGAGCCATAAAGTTACCCTTCATTTCCTCAGTCCGGGTAAAGCTAAAGCCAAAGGTTTGAGAACCGATGGGAGTCGAGCCCGTGCCCAGCCCTTGAGCGAAATTCAAACCGCGAGCGATCAGAGCTGCTTCATCCAGCGCCGTGAAGTGATCGTTTGTGACTTTAACTCCAGAGGCAATCGTCGTGGGAGCCGCCGTTCCTTGATTGAAGTAGGAGCTGTTGGCTGCTAAATCACCCAGAGAGGCAGTGTTCTTATTGCCACCCTTCAGGGTTTGCGTGCCGAGATGCGTCGTCACATAGTTATTGTAGTTATTGAAGCTGCCCCACCCGCTGTTTTTGCTGGTGACGCTGGTGGTGGTGATATTTTTATAAAGACCGTCCGCAGTCAGCGTCGAATCGCTGCCGACAGCAAAGCGGACGCCAAACAAATCACTCGCCGTCGCCTCTGCGAATGTGGCTTTGCCGGAGAAATTGAAGATCAGATCGCCCCAGCCGACGTTGCGGATGCCTTTGTTTGCACCGACCGTATTTTTTGCAATGCGATCGTCCGTCGTCGTCCATCCGCCTCTGCCCAGATTGGCATTAATCCCGACAATAATCGTGTTGCCGACTTGCGAGATAGCCATGCCGTAGAGTTCAAAGTCAGTCCCGCCAACGGCTGTTGTCCGATATAAAGAGCTTGTTTTGTCAGACGAAGCAAATGCCGTGCTATCTGTAAATGAGTCGCGGACGTAATTCCATTTACCAATTCCAAATGCTTTGGCTTCTTGACCGGTTGCAGAAATCAGGCAGAGGGTAGCAGCGGCGGAGGCGAACAGCGTGTTGATAGTTTGGCGTTTCATGGTAGTGGTCCCTATTTTTACGTTTTTCAGATATTTGGGGGCGGCAGACGCGAAACAACGCCTGTCCGACTCACAATTCAAAAGTATCTGACCTTCTGTAAAGTTGTCACCCTCTCGCCAGTCTTTTTTGGTAAAGTTTGCGTGAACTTTTTCCCATCTGGGAACCTTTTTATTCCGCAGAATTACTAAGATACCAGGCTTTTTTTTTTATCTTCCTTCGAGGAAAATAGGTGAGCCAAAATAGCTCGCGATAACTTCACATTTTGGGTGGTGCGGCAGTCGCTTGCTTTTTACTAAAAACAAGCCCGAATTTCCAAAAAATGCGGGTAAGGGGCATGGGGCGGATTTTCTTAAAAATTGGTAAATTCAGGAGCCTACCCGGAGAGAAGGGCTCGCCAAAAAAAATTTCTTCTTGCTCTTAAAAAATTATTGCATTTCTTTTTCCCACCTGCGCCCTTGGCAAAAAGCCTCATGCAGTCAAGCGTTGGGGGGTTTGCCGCCGCATCTCAGTAAATTTACGGTTTGGCGGCTCGATTCTTGCGCCAGGGCAGTTGACGCGGGGCGCTCAGAAAAGGCGATCGCGCCGTTCCGCCCCCTATGATTTCGGGACAGTCTATGCGTTGATAACGCAATTAAACGCTTTATGTGTCTGGGATAAGCTTTTAATAAGAGGTTGTGTAAATTGATTTAGCGTTTTTTAGGTTAATTTGCATTATTTGATTCAATCCAGATGGCAGGTGTCTGTAGTCATGCTAAAAATCCGAAGTGACAATAATATCAGTTGTTGCTGCTTTTTTGTAGAGGGATGATACCCACAGGGGGTATAGTATAGCAGAGCGGTAGCGGCATTTCGGGACGAACAGTGACACTTTAAAATGTGCCACTGGGGATTGACCGATCCATTCCTCTATTAATTAAAAGGAAGGGGGGGGTTCCCTTGGAAGCTGCCCCGCTGAGTGTAAATTTGAGAAAAGGCAGGGCACTGTGAAAAAATTTTTGCAGGGGATGGGCATTTTACTGGGGACTTTCGCCTTCGTCGGCGTAGTGCTGGTTCTGATCCTGATAGTCGCTTGAGTTGAACAAGAGTTCTTGTCTGGATACAAGCATCTAAATAAGGCGATCGCGGCAAAAGCGATCGCCTGCCTGGTGGATTCCCTGCCGCGATTTCCGAAAAAATTTCGGCACGGCGGCAAGTTTTCTCCTCATCGCAGAGCCGAAATTTAACGAAAGGATTTAAAGATTTAAGTTTTTAAAGGTTTTCCCTCGCGATCGACGATGCGGCTTTCACCTTCTTTTGCCGTCACGTTTTCATAAACGCCTTGGTCCCGTTTCACGAGCTTGCTGAATCCCAAGCTCTTGTAATCGCTGTCTGATGCGGGCACCATCAGCCTCGGGGCGCTGAACAGGCGGCGCACCGGCGCGTCTTCTGGCGTATCCCCCAGATCGCATTTTGCCAAGACACACAATTCCCCCCAGGTTTTGACTTCCTGGTTGATGCTGTGCATGACTTCGACTTTCTGGTTGTTGCTCGGACAGAAATAATCGTAAGTGGGCATGGCGCGAATCTCTATCAGTATGAATCAGCCTACTCACCAACCAGTATAGAGGAGTTTAGCGATATTTTCTCCTCCGCCTGTTTCTAGTGAGCGATCGCCCGCGAGTGTGAGCGTTAGCTTCTCACCCGCGACGGATACCCCCTCCCCCCAAACCTGACACAATAACTCTATCGGGTAAGACGCAGCACAGAGTAGGGAAATGATTAAATCGTGGATGGTTATCGGAGGCGTCGCCTTCTTGGTGGCGCTAGCGAGCGGCTTAGTCTCGCCGAGCGATGTCAGTTGGTTCAGACGCCTGCGACGCCCGAGGTGGCTCACCTTTGAGGCAGCTATCCCCCTGATCTGGACGTTTATTTTTATCTGCGGGGCTTGGTCGGCTGTGATTGTCTGGGAAACGCAGCCGGGAAGCGAGAGAACTTGGTGGCTAATGGGCTTCTACCTGCTGGTAGAAATTGCGATTATTTGCTACACCCCCGTGATGTTCAGGCTGCGCAGCCTCAGAGCCGGCACGATTATCGGAGCGATCGGGACAATTTTGGGGGCGGTGCTGATACTCTGCGTGCAGCCAATTTCTGGATGGGCGGCTTTGTTACTCCTTCCCTATTTGATTTGGAGTCCGATCGGCACTTATACGACTTGGGACATGATAAGGCTCAACCCAGAGGACGAGTAATTGCGAACCCGAGTTTTCCTGGTAATAAGTAATGGGTAATGGGTAATGGGTGGGATTATTCTTGCACATTACCCATTCCCCCTTACCGATGTGTTTGAATCCCGTCGCACAGATGGGGAATCTCCTGCTCCTCGGCGGCGCTAGCGCCCTCCTTTAACTCTACATTGGTTCGCAGGTAATCTCGCACCACTGAGCAACCGTAAGCGAGTAAATCCAAATTGAGAACGCGCTGAACGTTCCACAAAATCAGCGTATTGTCTTCGCTAACGGAGGCGATAAACGTTCCGTCAGCGCTGTAGCGCACGCCCCTAATTGCGGCGCTGTGCCCTCTGAGATTCGTTAATTCCGTGCCGTCGAGATTCCATATCTTTACGGTATTGTCTACACTGCCAGAAGCGATAAGATTGCCATCAGGGCTGAACGCCAGCCCCCACACGCCAGCCGCATGACCTGCGAGAGTTTTCACCAACTTACCCTCAAGCGTCCAAAGCTTAATTGTATTGTCTCCACTGCCAGACGCGATGAGAGTGCCTTGCGGGTTAAAGGCAACTTTCCACACTGTCGCCCCGTGACGCGGAAAAGTTCTGGCTAAAGTCCCGTCAAGTTGCCACAATTTCACAGTCCCGTCTCCTCCGGCGGTGGCAATTAACTCGCCGTTCGGGCTAAATAGGACTTGCCAAATAGAAGCGTTATGTCCCGTGAGGGTATGCAGTAAAGTGCCGTCGCGCCGCCAAATTTTGACGGTATTATCTTGACTTCCGGTAGCGATCGCTCGACCGTCTGGGCTGAAAGCTACGGTAAAGACTGTGGCTTTGTGACCTTTTAAAGTAGAGAGGGATTGCCCGTTTCGAGCCCAGATTTTTACCTGATTGTCATTTGTGCCAGCGGCAATAAACTGGCCGTCGGGACTGACAGCAACGCCGTAAATTGGCGCGTTGGCTGCGCTGAAAGTGGCGATCGCTTTGCCTTCTCGGCTCCAAAGTTTCGCCGTGCCGTCTTCGCTGCCGGTGGCGATCGCAGAACTATCCGACGAGAGCGCGATCGCCCAAATCCCGGCTTTATGCGCTGCGATCGCCACCTGAAAGAGATTTTGACTTTGCCAGAGTCTGACGCTATTTTCTCCCCCTGCCGAGGCAATAAAGCTGCCGTCAGGACTCCAATCTACACCCCAAATCGCTGCACTGTGCCCTCTAAAAGTAGTCAGTTCTGTGCCGTCCACGTTCCAAAGTTTTACCGTATTATCTCGACTGGCAGAGGCAATCTTTTGGCTGTCCGGACTAAATGCAACTGAGGAAATCACGGCTGCATGACCTTCGAGCGTTCTCATCAAAGTGCCGTCGCGCTTCCAAAGTTTCACTGTTTTGTCTCCACTGGCAGAAGCGATTATTTGACCATCTGGACTGAACGCTACTCCAGACACGACAGACGCATGACCTTTGAGAGTTTTCATCAAACTGCCGTCGCGTTTCCAGAGTTTCACTGTTTTGTCTCCACTGGCGGAAGCAAGCAAAGTCCCGTCTGGACTGAATGCCACTGAGACTACCCCAGCCGCATGACCCCGGAAAGTTTTCAGCAAAGTGCCGTCTTTATTCCAGAGTTTGACAGTGTTGTCTAGACTGGCAGAAGCAATGGTTTTGCCGTCGGGGCTGAAAACCACTCCCCACACGCCGGCGCTGTGAGCCTGAAAGGTTTTCAATAAAGTGCCGTCAAGTTTCCAAAGTTTCACAGTCCCGTCGTCACTTCCAGAAGCAATTAACTGCCCGGACGGGCTAAATTTAACTGCCCGGGCGATCGCCTGATGACCGACGAATGTGGCAATTTCCGTGCCGTCTCGCCGCCAAAGTTTAACAGTTTTATCGACACTCGTCGAGGCAATCAGTTGGCTGTCAGGACTGATATCGACTCCGAGAACAGCGGCTTTATGCCCCGATAAGCGGTTGTATTCGTCGGCTTGATAAACGGCTTGTCGCAGTACGCTGTCAACTTCGCGATTCTCCAGAGTGCTGCGCGTCGCGCTCTCTCCTGAAGCCCCCTCTAATTTTTGCAGTTTGCGCTTGGCTTTAATCGCTTCTACGAGTGCATCCAAGCGACGATTTGAGGCAAACAGGGCGTCAGAAGAAGACGCCAACGCCCGAATTTCGCTAATCCTGGCTTGGCGTTCGTTCTCTGTGGCTTGGCGGTACTGGAGGAAAGTTCCAAAAGCCAAGCCGCAAGAGACGAGCAATCCCGTTCCTACGGCAACGAGTAGAAATCTTTGCAGTTTGGCAACGGTTTTCTCCTGCTCCAGTCTTTTTTCTTCTTCAATCAGTCGCGCTTCTATTTCCTTCAGCCGTGCTGCCTCTAGTGCGTGCTGCATTTCGAGCCTGTCTAATTCAACCGAAGCGGCTAAAAACTGATAGTCCAAATCACTCAAACTTTTGCCCTGCGCCCACATTTGCGCGTCGATTAAGGCTTGTCCCCTCAAAAGGCGCGATTCATCCTGTTGGGTGGATGCCAGCCAAGCATCGAGGGCTTGAGAATACGGGCGCAATGAACTGAGTTGTTTTTCAACCCAGTCTGGGTTGAAAATTTCTCGGTAGATTCTATTTTTGACTTGCAGGAGTCCTTGCCGCTTCACTGCCAAACCGCTCAGGAGCAGTTCCATTTGTTCGCGGCTGTCATCCGAGGGCACGTCAGCGCCTTGTAGGATTTTTTGATAAATGCCCAGCAACCTGCCGGCGCGTTCTTCGTTTCTGAGGAGGCGATCGCGGATGGTTTTCAAGTGTTCTGGCTCTTCTTGGGATTCCCAGCGGTGAATGACGCGCGATCGCGCCAGATTTTCCACCCAAAATGCCTCCGTACCGGGGGGAAGTCTCGGGCTCCTGCTCCCCGCTTCCCGCGCCGCCAACACCACCAACTGACAGAGTTTTTGCGTTAAAAAGGGCTGCCCCGACGTCCAAGCCAGGATTTCTTTAATAATACCAATTCTCTAAAGTTATGCTACAATAGCCAAAAAGAAGTCCATAAGG
>CAYOOD010000069.1:0-41280 GCA_964405435.1 uncultured bacterium | reverse complement strand
GATGGCATTTTCTAGATTCTCTGCCCTCTCCCCAAGGATTCTGTCACTGTAGGCAACTGCCAGATTATTCTGAGTCATTGCCCAATCTTCGGGGTACGCCGTGCGGGTGTAAACATCCAATGCTGCCCGGTAACAAGCGATCGCATTTTCTAGATTCTCAGCCCTCTCCCCAAGGATTCTGTCACTGTAGGCATTTCCCAGATTATTCTGAGTCGCTGCCCAATCTTCGGGGTACGCCGTGCGGGTGCGAACTTCCAAAGCTGCCCGGTAACAGGCAATGGCATTTTCTATATTTTCGCTTCTCCTGCCCAGGGGAAATTCGTTAATATGAACGCCAAGATTTAGTATTAAACCCGCCATGCCCTCCCGCGTCTCAGTATCGGCGTAATTCAATGCGGTACTTGCCCACTCTCGCAATACTCGCCTAAATCCTTCATCCAATTTATCGAGGTTGTCTCGGAGAATGGCATAGACGGGTTGCGGATTTCCCCTGCCTTCCCATTCTGCCTGCAATAACGTCAGCAAAAAAGATTCATACGCTTGAGGAGTCTGCGTCTCTCCCCTTCCCGCCCCTAGCTGTGCCGCTATTTGTGCCGCCACCTGCCGCAAAAATTCTGCTATTTCTTCTTCTCCCTGCTGGGCGAATAGTGCCGCGACTGCCCTGCACGCTTGCAGGAAACCGCTATCTATCAAATCGGCATTCCCTGCCAATATCTCCCCTTCCTCTCCACTCGGGCACGTCAGCAGTTGCTCGATGAGATTCCAATACCCTTGCCGCCGCTCCTTGCCACTCGGATGCAGCGCCTTCGCTTGCGTCTGTATAAAAGAATACAATTCCCGCAATAAATCTGCCAATTCCTGCCGCCCCTCTGCCCGCGCCCACGCTGCGATTCCTTCCACCAGCCGCAGCAAGTCGCTGCCTACCAGGGCGCGATTTTCTTGCAGCAGCGCTATTTCTTCCCCGCTGGGGCAATTCACCAGGGCTTTAATTAGGGTGAGGCAGGCTTGCCGGCGTTGTGGGTTCATGGTTGTGCTTTTGGCTACAATTCGGCATTATATCGCAGGTTGGGAAAATAGGCTAGAAACCCGGCTTCTTGAAGAATCCGGGTTTCTGATTTTTGGCGATAATGCCGTTTGTTTTTATTAAATTTTATCGCAATAATAATTTACAAAATTAGCGCGATCGCTTTTGCGAATTCCTGTAAAGTTCGCTTGACACTGCTGAGACTCTATGTTACAGCGCTCAGCTTTTACGGTTGCGATCGCGCTGGCGAACTACCCCTCCCCTCTTCTGTAAAGATTTTGCAACAAATCGCCAGGTTAATGAAGGGATAAAGATTAAAAAAATCTTAACTACCTGCAACCCGGATTAAAATAGTAAATAGAAGATAGAAGTTTAGGAAATCGAGCCGTGAATAACGAAATCAAACTGGCTGTCGAGACTTGGAAAAACATTTTGCGCGATCGCTGGACGTATTTAACCTCCGGGGACTTCCCCAACCTCAGCCACGATCTTGGCCCCGTGTCAGAAGAAGCGCTCGATCGCTTTGGCGTGGCGCTGGGCACGCTGCTGGAACAAGCCCTGGGCGATGTCGTGTGGCCCTACTGCAACACCCATTCGGAATTTCACCCCGATCCGATGCTGATGCAGGCAGCGGCAGAAGCCGGCTGGTCTAAACATCAGGCTGATACTTTATTCCCCCTCGACGCGCAGATTTGCGTCGCCCCCAATAGCGTTACGGTTCGCATCGGTTCGGAAGCAGACGCGCGCGAAATCTTTCCGCAAGCGGTGGGATCGGGAGCCTGAAGGCGCGATTGTTTGAAAGGTATGCTGTTCTGGCGAACCGCGATTGCTCCGCTGGCGGGCGGATTTTTCCCGTCAACAAAGAGAGAAGGCAAGCGATCGCCTCTGGTGCTGTCGGTTAATTCACAGGCTGCCCGGGCGATCGCACTTCTCAATATCGTTTAATTTTTATTAAAAATTTTCAGAAAATTGGCGGCGAGAAACTCGGTTTTTTAAAAAAACCGGGTGTCTTTCCCTTTGGTTTATATTTCTGCCTGCCTGCTGTTTTGTCAAGAGGCTTGTGGCGGGTGGGTGGGAGCGTTGCCGGGAAAAGGGGGAGCAAGGGGATTGGGGAAATTGGCGCACTGTTTGAGTCAAAAATCAGGTCAGTCAGCGCGTAAATTTTAGTTAAAAAATCAGATTAATTTTAAGTTTTTAGAAGGGGTTTTAGATTGAAAAGGCTAGCGAAAAATTCTGAGGTTTTCGCTGCGAAGAGTTTTGAAAAAGGCTTTATAGCAGTTTTCAAGCTACTGAGGTATTTCAGAAACCCGGCTTCTTCAAGAAGCCGGGTTTCTTACCGGTACTCCACCCGCGTGAAAACCGCGATAAGACGCTAGGGGGGGAGCGCTGAAGTTCGCCGCGAACGAACCTGTAATTTTAGTTGTTGTTACGATAAGATTTTTGACTGAGCAATTTCCGGCGAGCGATCGCCTGTTGCAGTAAAATTCACCTGACAGCGGTCTTTTTCCCGTCCGCTCTGGCAAAAAACACAAAAGCCTGTTATAATAGACGGTTTTTAATAATAGAGCGAGTCGATAGGGAAGACCCTTTTTCAAGCGATGGGGTTGTCCCTGCGAAAATCGCAACCAAGATAAACGACTATGCAGCGAAAAAAACCACCCATTTACTTGCCCGACTTAGAGGATGTGATAGACCGGTATCCTCTGACGGTTCCGCCCCAAACGCCGTTAATAGAAGTGATAGCGCTGATGGGGCAGTTGCGCAGCAGTTGTCCGCTGGAAAGCGACAACTCAGCAACCGATGCGGAGGGGCTGCCGGTTTCCCCGCTCATGGGGGAAGCGAGAACGAGCTGCGTTCTGGTGATGGAGGCGGCTTGTACGCCCTTGGATGAGAGGATGCTGGGAATATTCACCGAGCGGGATCTCGTGACGCTGATTGCGGCGCAGAAATGGGGCGATCGCGATCGCAAAACCCTGCGGGACATTCCCGTCGTCGAGGTTATGAGCCAACCGGTGATGACGCTGACGCAATCGGAAGCCGAAGACATCTTCACCGTCTTGATCCTGCTGCGACAGCACCGAATTCGCCACCTGCCAATTTTGGACGGAGCGGGCAAGCTGCTGGGAGTGATTACCCCCGAGAGCATTCGCCAAGCGATGCTGCAGCCCGCCAATATTCTGAAAATGCGGCGCGTCGAAGAAGTAATGAACGCCGAGGTAATACAGGCACCCCCGAACGCCTCCGTGCTGAGTTTAGCCCAGTTGATGACTGCACATCGCGTCAGTTGCGTGGTGATTGTCGAAGAGAAGGGGGAATGGCAAACAGGAAATGGGGAAAAATTTCCCCCCCTCCCCCTCCCCCGCTCTCCGGCTCCCCCGCTCCCCGTGGGCATGGTGACAGAGCGAGACATCGTGCAATTTCAGGCGCTAGAGCTGGATTTGGGGCAGGTACAAGCCAAAGACGTGATGAGTACGCCGCTGTTTTGCCTGAGCCCAGAGGATTCTCTGTGGGTGGCACACCAGCAGATGCAGCAGCGGTATGTGCGGCGATTGGTGGTAGCGGGGAGTGGGGGAGACATGCTGGGAATCGTCACCCAGAGCAGCCTGCTGCGGGTGCTCGATCCGATGGAGATGTCGGGCGTCATCGACGCGCTGCACGCCGCCGTCGAGCAGAGAACGGGAGAATTAAAACAAGCGATCGCGCAATTAGAGAGCGAAATCGCCGAGCGGCAGCGCACGGAAACGCGCCTGCGCCTGCTGGAATCTGCCGTCGTCAACGCCAACGACGCGATCGCCATTATGGCTCCCTCCCCCGCCGATCCCGCCGATCCCACCATCATCTACGTCAACGAAGCCTTCAGCCAAATGACTGGCTACAGCCTGCAAGACATCGCCGGCAAGACGCCCAGCCACTTGCGGGGGCCAAATAGCGACCCGCAACAGGTGGCCAAAATTCGCAGAGCCCTGTCTCAGAGCGAACCGGTGCGCGTGGAGATTGTCAACTACCGCAAAGACGGTTCGGAATATTGGGTGGAACTCAACACCGTGCCGGTGATGGACGATCGCGGGACTTTGACGCACTGGGTATCGGTGCAGCGCAACGTCACCGAGCGCAAGCGCATGGAACAAGCGCTGTTTGAAGAAAAACAACTCGCCGAAGTCACCTTACACGCGATCGCTGATGGCGTCATCGCCACCGACGCGGCAGGGCGGATACAATCCTTCAATCCCGTTGCCGAAAAGCTCACCGGTTGGACAGCAGAAGAAGCGAAAGGGCTGCCCCTGACGCGGGCATTTGCCGTCATTGACGAAATCACCGGCGCGCCAATCGAAAATACCGTCGAAATCGCCCTACAGGAAAATCGCGTCATCAACGTAACCAACCACAGTGTTTTAATAGCCCGCGACGGGCGCGAATTTGCGATCGACCATTCCGCCGCCCCCATTCACGCCCCAGACGGGCGCATCATCGGAGCCGTTCTCGTCTTTCGAGATGTCACCCAAGTGCGCACCCAAGCGCGGCAATTATCCTGGCAGGCGACGCACGACGCCCTCACCGGTTTGGTGAATCGCCGCGAATTCGAGTACCAACTAGAAGGAGCCGTCTTCAGCGCCCACAGCCAAAACCTACAGCACGTCCTGCTCTATTTAGACCTCGATCGCTTCAAAATCGTCAACGACACCTGCGGGCACATTGCCGGCGATGAAATGCTCCGCCAAGTCACCGAGCTATTTAAAACTCGCATTCGCCGCACCGATATTCTAGCCCGTCTGGGAGGCGATGAATTTGCCCTGATCCTCTACCAATGTCCGCGAGCGGTGGGCTTGCAAATTGCCGAGTCTATTTTGCAGAGCATCCAGGCGTTTCGGTTTGCGTGGCAGGACAAAACTTTTTCGATCGGTGTCAGTATCGGTTTAGTCGAAATTAACCTGCAAACGCAAAGTTCCTCGGCGGTTTTGAGTGCGGCGGATGCGGCTTGCTATGCGGCAAAAGACAAAGGGCGCAATCGCGTCCACATTTACCAAGCAGGCGATCGCGAGTTAGCGCGGCAGCGCGGCGAAACCCAGTGGGCGGTGCGCATCAACCAAGCCTTAGAACACGATCGCTTCCGCCTCTACTGCCAGTCCATTGTCTCTCTAGAACCCGCCAATTCCACCGATAATCACTGCGAAGTCCTCTTGCGCCTGCAAGAAGAAAGCGGCGAGCTTATTTCCCCAATGGCATTTATTCCCGCTGCCGAACGCTATCACCTCATGCACGTCATCGATCGCTGGGTCATCCGCACCTTATTTAAAAAAATCGATGCCGACTCCAGCCGCAACCACCTCCCCAACTCCCCAACTCCCCAAATCCCGGCTCCCCAATCCCCACGGTATGCCATCAATCTTTCGGGAGAGAGCCTCAATGATGACGAGTTTATTGAATTTCTCCAAGAGCAGTTTTCCCTGTATCGCATCCCGCCGCAAGCGATTTGTTTTGAAATTACCGAAACGGTAGCGATCGCCAATTTGAGCAAAGCGGCGGGACTGATTCGCGCTCTCAAAGAAATGGGCTGTCGATTTGCCCTCGACGATTTCGGCAGCGGCATGTCTTCCTTTGCCTACCTGAAAAATTTGCCCGTCGATTACCTGAAAATTGACGGAAATTTTGTCAAGAATATTGCCAAAAATCCAATCGACCTGGCAATGGTGGAAGCCATCAACCGCATCGGCCACGTCATGGGCATTAAAACGATTGCCGAGTTTGTCGAGAATGACGCGATCGTGCGAGAACTGAAAAACCTGGGGGTAGATTATGCCCAAGGCTACGCGATCGACAGGCCGCGCCCAATTTAATGATTTTTTTGGGGATGATAAAGATATTAAAAAAAACAGGCGTCTCTCCTGTTTTTTTAGCAAAATAGGCGGCAGAAAATCTGCGCGAAAGCTTTAGGAAATAGAAAAGGAGATTATTTATAGTCAGTCTCTACAAAGCGGCGGATCGCTTATTTTTATTGACTGGCCTCTGTTTTGCAACTCGTCCGGCGCGATCGACCGACATGGATGTAAAATTGATATAAAATTTAAAATCGGTAGGGGAGAGTGACGGTAAACTTCGTACCGGAGCCGACTTCACTTTTGACGGAGATTTGACCCCCGTGTAAATCGACCGATCGCTTGACAATCACTAGCCCCAGTCCGGTGCCGGGGATGCCGCGAGTATTCCGTCCCCTGTGAAAAGCACTAAATAACTGTTCTTGGTCTTCGAGAGGAATGCCGATGCCCTCGTCTTGGATGTGAAAAATAGCCGCTGTCGGTTCGCAAATCAGTTCAAAACGGACGTGGCTGCCTGTCGGCGAATACTTGATGGCATTGGAGAGCAAATTGCTGAGGATTTGCCGCAGCAGTTTCTGGTCGAACAGCGGGTCATTCTGGTAAGAGCCAGAACTGACAAAAGTAATCGTATGCTGTCTTTCGGCGCTCAATTGAAATTCCTCGACCAATTCGCTGCAGAAAGCGATTAAATCGAGCGGGGCGGGATTGAATGAGTGTTCTTTAGCTTCGGTCGTGCCGATGGTCAAGATATCTTCTAGCAACTGATTCATCCGGTTAGCAGAGCCTTGAATGCGGCGGTAGAGGTTGTGTTTTTTGTCCTCCGTTAATTGTTCGCCCACCTGTTGCAGCAAGTCAGCAGAAGCGACAATCGTCGTCAGCGGGTTGCGAAACTCGTGAGAAACCATCGAGACAAAACGGGATTTCAGTTCTCTGAGTTCTCGTTCTTGTTCGAGGCATTCGAGGATTCGGGTTTCTGTTTGCTTGCGCTCGATCGCGTAGCGCAGGGAGCGGGCGAGCAAGTGCCCATCTGCCTGCCCCTTGAGCAAGTAATCCTGAGCGCCTTCGCGAACCGCCTGCAGCGCCAATTGTTCGTCATCGCAACCGGTGAGGACGACAATCGGCACGCTGGGGGCGGTGAGGATGACTTGCTTGAGAGTGAAAAGCCCGCTGGAGTCTGGCAGCGACAAGTCGAGCAAGACGATATCGTAGGGGCACGGCACAGCCGATTCCCCGGCGTCGAGATGCTGCAGGGCGAGATTGAGCCGCTCGACGTGAGTGAGGGAGAACTGCGCCGACTGGACATCTTCCAAGAGTTCTTGCAGGAGTTCAGCGTCTCCCAGGTTATCTTCAACCAATAAGATTTTGATGAATCCGCTCTTCATAATCACCTCAGCGGGGTTAAGAGTCTGCAAGAGAAGCGGGCTCCAGAGTGCGGCGCGCCGTGGAGCCCGCGATCGCGATCGCAAATCGCGGCGGTTGGGAAGACTTGCGCGCCAAACCGGAGGCGGAATGTTGTTTTGGCAGAGAGAATCTGCCCCACAAATCGCTTGGCGATCGCCTGCACTTGCACCCGTTTCAACGAGGGCAATTCCTCTTTACGCGAGCTGGCTTTCCGTGTCTTTTTCTGGAATGGGTTCGATGTCATAGTTTGTCTGTTTTTGCTCGCGGGCTTCCGTGAAATTACGGAGTTCGGTTTAGCTAGGGCACCTGCCGAACGTAAAGAAAATTAAAGAAATGTAGCATTTTTTTGAAAATGCGCGCTGCCTCCTTCTCGTTCCACAGGATCTAACGACCTCTTAGCGCTCTCGCAAATAGAGAGAGCGCATCTGAGTGAATTGTACAATTCCTGTAGAGGCGGTGCCTCCGGGAAAAGACCCTCCTGCGCTGCTGAGAATCCTGAAAGGTTCGCCATACCTGCGCGATCGCTGTTGTCCTCGCTCCTGCGAGCGGTATTCGATCCCTTCAAATTTAGCACGAGCGCGACTGTGGCAAAAACTGGCCGATCGGGTTTTTAAAGGAATTTTCATGCTGATCTCCCATCACAGAGCCTGCAAAGAACCGCTTGTTTAAATACTTTGGCTGTCACGCCGGCAATCTCCTCGCTCATGGGTTCATTGTAAACGATCTCCCCGCTGGCCCGCTCAAATTTTAAATTTTGATGTGTTCCCGATCGCATTCTGGAGACTCCGAAACGCGAAAAACAAGAAAAAAGCGATCGAGGCGAAGAAATCACAGATGAGGAACGAGCAGAAAACCCCGCATTTCTCACCTTTCCGACTTGCCGCTGAAGCAGACAGAATTTTAAAAATTAAAAACTTTTCTCGCGCGCCCTCCAGCCCTTCGCTCCTCTCCCCTTTTTATTTGGGCGGCAGTTTGACGATCGCGAACCAAAAATATTCAATGGCCTTAATAACCTGAATAAATTGATCCAAATTGACTGGCTTGCGGATGTAGCAATTGGCATGGAGGTCGTAACAGTTGAGGATGTCCGTTTCTGCCTCTGAGGTCGTCAGTACGATCGCGGGGATGCGCCGGAGGTCGGGGTCGGCTTTAATTTCTGCCAAAACCTCCCGTCCGGTTACTTTTGGCAGGTTCAAATCGAGCAAAATCAGGTCAGGACGAGGCGCGTTCGCGTACTTGCCCTTTCTGCGCAAAAATGCCAGTGCAGCTTCGCCATCCGTAACAACACTCAAGTGACTGCACAACTGGCCCTCTTGGAATAACTCCATCGTCAGCTCGATGTCGCCGAGATTGTCTTCGAGTAAGAGGATCTCAATATTAGAGTTAAATTGCTCATCCATCGCCGCGATCGCCCCCTGTTTCTGGGATTGTGAAATAAAATGTAGAACCGCGATCCGGTTCGGACTCGACCCAAATCTGACCGCCGTGTCGTTCGACAATTTTCTGGCAAATTGCCAGACCGATACCCGTACCGGGATATTCTTGTTGAGTGTGCAGGCGCTGGAAAATCATAAAAATGCGCTCGGCGTGCTGGGGGTGAATGCCAATGCCATTGTCGCGGACGAAAAACAGCCACGCGCCATCCTGACGCCGAGCGCCTGCTTCAATTTCCGGCGGGCGATCGCCCCGGTATTTAATCGCATTGCCGATTAAATTCTGAAAGAGCTGCACGAGTTGCGTGTCGTCACCCACCACCGCAGGCCAGTCGTCTTGCAGCTTAACAGCCGCCCCGCTTTCCCGGATCGCGACTTGCAGGTTCGTCAGCGCCGTGGCGATCGCGATTTTACTGTCCACCCTCGCGAACGCCTTCCCCCGCGTTCCCACCCGCGAATACTTCAGCAAATCCTGAATCAACTGCTGCATCCGGTTCGCCCCGTCCACCGCGTGAGCGATGAACCGGTCCGCCTTGGCATCGAGCTGCCCCTGATAGCGTCGGGCCAAAAGTTGGGTATAGCTGGCCACCATCCGCAAAGGTTCCTGCAAGTCGTGAGACGCCACATAGGCAAATTGTTCTAATTCCGCATTGGAACGCGCCAAATCCGCCGCGCGCCGCTCCAAAGACGCAATTAACTGCAACCTTTCCTCCTGAGAGCGCTGCCGTTCCATCGCCGTCACGAAAATTTCTCCGACAATTCTGAGCAACGTGACGTCATCTTCCGTCCAGGTTTTGGCAGCCCGTATCGCATCGCAGCCGATAAATCCCACCGCCGCGCCCCCAACGCTCAGAGGCACGTTAATGAGCGATTGAATGCTCTGGGATTGCCAGCGATCGCGATCGGCAACGGCACTGGCTGGCAGCTCAGCCAAACTCGCGATCTTAAGCGTTTCCCCCTTCGCGATCGCCCGAGCCGTCAATGAGAAATCATCCACCGACAAATCTTGCAGGAGCGCCCTTTCGCTGTCGATGCCCGGGGCGCACCAATCGTGAGTATTGCTCATCTTCTGCCCCCCGTCTGCGAACAAAAACACATAAGTGCGATCGGCCCCCAAAAATTCCCCCAGCGCGTGCAGCGCCTGGTTGATTCCCGCATCAACTTGATGGGGGGGCAAGTTGAGAAAGTGAGTGGAAATATCGCCGATGAGTTGCTCTAAAACAACGCGATATTGCAACAGCGCCCGCGATCGCTTGCGCGCGCTGACATCCGTATGAATGCTGACCACACCGATCGGTCGATCCGCCTCATTTTTCATCGCATAAGCCCGCAGCAAGATATCCAGCACCTTGCCGCTGCGAGTTTGCATCTGAACTTCCCCGCTCCAGCAGTCTCCTCCCATCACCGCGTCAAACACCGTCACCGCCACAGCTTGGTCGATAAACAAACTCTGCGGTCCCCCGACGGCGTTGAGTTCTTCCGGCGTGTAGCCAAACACCTGCAAAAACGCCTGATTGTGGTAAGTAGACCGAGCATTCATGTCAGTCATAGAAATCGCATCGGAGGCACTTTCCACCGCTTTACTCAAACGGATTAATTGTTCTTCTGCCATTTTGCGATCGGTGATATCTATCCAATACCCCACCAATTCCAAAGGATTTCCTGCATCATCATAGACAAGCTGCATCTCGTCGTAAATCCAGCGAAAGCTGCCATTTTTGTGCTGGAACCGATATTCGTGAACGTAGTGCCCTTGCTCTAACACGCGCTGCAGGTAACTATTGGCGCGTTCCGCATCTTCCGGATGAACGCGGGTGAGCCAAAAGGTTTCATCTTGCAAAAATTCCTGCACTTCATAGCCCACCAATTCGTAAATATTTTCTCCCATAAAAGTGGTGCAAAATTCTCCGGCTACCTTGCAACTGTAGATGACCGCCGGACTGGCTGAGAGCAAGTGCTGCAAGCGAGCTTTTGCCACGCGCAGGTAGCGTTCTAGCTGCACGCGATAGGTGATATCGCGCGTAATTCCCAAAATAGATTCTACTGCCCCAGTTTCGGAAAATTCCGGAACCACTCGCGTTTGATAATATCGGACGCCGCCGGGAGTCGGAAAGTCATATTCCGTCACTGCTTCTGCGCCACTTTCAAAAACTTGCCGCATGACTTTTTCCCAATAGGAAACCTGTTTTTCAGGTATTCCTAATTCTCGATTATTTTTTCCCATCAAAGCTGCGGGCGGCAGCCCCATGACTTCTAGAGAAGCTGGGTTGACGTAGAGATAGCGCAATTCCTCGTCCAGGCGAGCGATCGTGTCAGGCGTATTGTCAGCCAGGGTTCGGAATTGCAGCTCGCTTTTCGAGAGTGCCTCTTCTGCCTGTTTGCGTTCTGTAATATCTGTGGCGACTCCTAAAATTTGTCTCGGCGTTCCATCGTCGTGTCGGGCGAATAAAGTTTCCTGACAATATAAATAACGCCATTCGCCATTTCTGTGTTTCATGCGAATCTCTGACTGAAAGATATCGCTATCTTTGGCAGTTTCCCATTGCTGCTTGAATTCAGAAAGACGCGCCAAGTCGTCTGGATGCAAGAGATTTGGCAGCAACGAGGTTTTCATTTCCTGAATTTCATCGGGCGTGTAGCCGAGAAGTTCCGAAACTTGACTGTTGACATAGACATTGCAAGTTTGCTGCCAGTCGTAAACGTAGAGAATAGCGGGCGTAGTCTCTGCAATTTTCTGAATAAAATGCTGACTTTGAAGCAACGCTGCTTCGGCTTTTTTGCGATGAGTAATATCGATGGAATAGCCGATAATACCGAGCGCGCGCCCGCTACTGTCCTTCAACTGCGACAGAAAAATCTCAACCCAGATGCTGTCGCCCGATCGCGTGCGGTGGAGCATTTCCACCTGATGATTGCCTTTCTCCCGCAGGGGCTCGATCGCTTGAGGCTGCAAAAATTCCGCGCTTTCAGGCGGGTAGAGGAACGAGATGTGTTTGCCGATCGCTGCGGCGGCTGAATAGCCGTACAATCGTTCTGCTCCTGCGTTCCAGCTAGTGATATGGCCCTGCATATCGGTCGAGATCACCGCTTCGTGGATCTGGCTGAGAATTTGCGCGCTCCGGCGCAGCTCCTCTTCTGCCTGCTTGCGATCGGAAATGTCGTGCATCAAGCAGAAAGCGCAAACGATCTTTCCTTCGGCATTGAGAATAGAATCGGCTCGCGCCCACACGGGAAAGCGGCGATTGGCAGCGTCGGTGACTTCGAGTTCTCCTTGCCAACTTTCTCCGCGAGCGAGGGCGGGTGCCGCAGCGCGAGAGAGAATTGCCAGCGCTTGCGGCGTGCAGTAGTCGCGATAGTTGAGCTTTCGGGCTTCCGAGAGAGAGCGGTTGAACAGTTGTTCGTGAGCGGGATTGACGTAAAATAATTGACCTTCGGGATTGCTGACGGCGATCGCTTCCCGGGAGGCTTCGATAATCGTTTTAAATAATTGCAGGTCTGCTTGCTCTTTTTTGCGATCGCTGATGTCGCGAACAAAAGCAAACAGGAATTGCTCTCGCCCGACTTGGTTAAAAGTCACGCTGACTTCTAGATCGAGAAGGTTGCCCTTTTGGCTGCGAATCTGGGTTTCAAACCTATGGGAACCCAGAGCAACGCTCGCTGCTAGGTGACTTTCAATTTCTTCTGGAAGGTGCGAGGCTGCCAAATCCCTGACGTGCATTGAGAGCAATTCCGAGCGGGAGTATGCCGCCATTCTCTCAAATGCCGGGTTGACTTCTAGGAAGTGTCCGTCGAGACTGACTGCCCAGAAGCCATCGCTGGCGCTTTGAAAAATCAGTTCCGTCCACTGCATTTGCTGGCGCAAAGCGCGCTCGGCTTGCTTGCGGGCGGTGATGTTGCGCGCGATCGCCAAAACTTCATTTCCGCTGATAGGAGCGATGCGAAACTCGTACTCTTGGCGGCGCTCGCAGGGGGGATTTTCCGCACCCGCGCCGGCAGCCATCAGCTCGAACTCCCGAAATTGGACTTTGCGGATCGAGAGAGCTTGCGCCACTGCTTCCATCAGATCGTCTGCGATTGCCGAGGGGAAAACCCCTGCAGCTTTTTTGCCCGCACACTCGTGCGGAGAGGAGAGCAAGTCGATCTCGGCTGCTGGCAGGCAGTTTAAAATGGTGCCGTCTCGGTGCAGGCGCAACATGGCATCGGGGATGGCTTCTAGCAGGGCGCGAAAAGTAGCTTCGCTTTCTTTGAGAGCGGTTTCTGCCGCCACGCGATCGCTGATATCGCGCAAAGACCAGCGCAGGGCTAGAATGTTCCCCGCACCATCCCGGGCAGTCGCCACGCTCACAGCCACCCACAAACGCTTGCCCTGACGCGGCTGTACCTGCATCTCCCATTCCTGGCGATCGCCCTTTTGGCATTGTGGCTGTGCGATTGCCAACAGCCGCGCTCGCAACTGCTGACGATCGGATTCGCACGCGAAGACGAGCAACGGCTTGCCCGCGAGCCACTCCTGCTCGCAGCCCAGCAAAACCGAAGCGGCGCGATTGGCTTCTTGAATTGCTCCACGGGCATCAGTCACCAGATACCCTTCAGGGGCAAAGTCGAAGAGTTCTTGATAGCGCTGGCGCTCTTGCAGGGCTATTTGCCGGCTGGCAGCCAGCTCTTGGTTTTGGCGGCGCAGTTCTTCTTGAGCGACGTAGAGTTCTTCGATCGCTACTTGTAATTCTTTGCCAGATCCTGCCTGTTTCGCTTCCAGTTCTCCGGCGAGACTTTCCAACTCGGCGAGATCGCCGACATAGAAAACATCCGATTCGGTTGCGGCAATTCGCGGCTTTCGCAGCGGCTGATTTTGGCAGCGCGCGTGTTTGGAGAGTGCCTTTTCTGTCAGGGGTTGCGGGGAGATTTCCTGAAAAATCGCGATCGCCCCGGCGATTTTTCCGAGCTTATTGCAAACTGGCACGGCTGAGTGGAGGACGGTTTTGCGCTCTCCGTCGAGGCATTCAATTTCGATGGCTTGATTGAGGGTTTTTTCTCCAGTCGCGATCGCTTTTTGCAGCGGCAATTCGCCCGCCTCAAAGGACTTGCTGCTTTCCCTCCCCCAACCGGCCAAGTTTATCGATTCGATTGTAGGAACCTGACGCGATCGCCCCTCCACCTTTCCACGCTCTGCCACTGACTTGACATTGCCTTGGACGTTCCAAACCCGATCGCTGGCTGGGTTGCTCTGCAAGATTCGCCCCTGTTTATCGACCATCCAGATGCCTACCGGCAGGATCGAAAACATTTCTTCATAAAATTTTTCAAAACTTTTCATAATTTTTGAAGTAATCTCAAATACAATTGGCAAAAAGCCGTACCTAGCCATAGAATAAAAAGCTTTTTGCTAAAATAATCAGTATAATATTATTGATTAAGAATTGACAAAGGGGGGGATTGAGAGGAGGCGGATGGTGGGGGAAGGGGAGGAATTTTTGAGGCAGCGCCAAACCTGGCTTCTGCCCCACGCACCCGCTCAGAGAAGCTGAACGCGATCGCGCCCGGAAGCCTTCGCCTCGTAAAGAGCCCGATCGGCTCGAGACACGAGCTGTTCGCAAGAAGAATCGAGGCTGGGAACCGCGCAAGCGACGCCCAAACTCAGGGAGACGAAATTCCTCACCGTAGAAGCAGAATGAGCAATTTGTAGCTCTGCCACCTTAGCGCGGATCTCCTCAGCCACCACAACCGCGCCAATCGCGTCAGTGCGGGGCAAAATCGCGGCAAATTCTTCCCCCCCGTAACGAGCCACCAGATCGCCCGGGCGCTTCACCGCCTCGCAGATAGCGCCCGCCACGAGCTGCAAGCAGTCGTCCCCGGCTTGATGGCCATAAGTATCGTTGTAAGCTTTGAAAAAATCCACATCGCAGAGAATCAGAGACAGAGGAGCCCGCTCCCGCATCATCCGCCGCCATTCGCGCTCGAAAAACTCGTCAAAGCGGCGGCGATTGGCCAACTGGGTCAAGTCGTCGAGAGTGGCCAAGCGCTGCAGTTCGCGGTTAGCCGCTTCGAGCTGCTTGTAAAGTTGGGATTGCTGGATGAGACGGCGCACCCGCTGGCGGAGTACCGCCCAGTGGATGGGTTTGGTGACAAAATCGCTAGCGCCCACTTCAAAGGCGCGATCCACCGATTCCGGATCGTCGAGGCTGGTAATCATCAACACCGGCGCGCGGGCGACAGAGAAATCTTTGGGGCGGTTGGCGTCGCCAGTGATAGCAGCCTGGGGCAACTCGCCGCCGCCAGTGGCTTGCAGGTGGCGGCAGCAAGTAAAACCATCCATCACCGGCATCATAGCATCGAGCAGGACGATATCCGGCTTGAGGCGAGTGTAGTCTGCCAAACCCTGCTCGCCGTCAGACGCCTCTGCCACCCGGTAGCCTTCTTTTTCCATCGCTCGCCGCAGCAGCAGGCGAGTCGTGCGATCGTCCTCGATGACGAGGACGAGAGGGGGCTCGTTGGGGCTGGGAGTGATATTCATGCCTGCCATTGCCGCGCGATCGATTGCAAATCTTCCTGGACTCTTTCATATTCTGCCCAAAGCTCGGAGACAATTGAAATCGCCTCTGCCGTGGTGCTGGCTTTACCGATTTCTTCCAGGCGCAGTAGGAGCTTGGAAAAAGCGATCGCCCCGATAGTAGCACTTGTTGACTTAAGCGTGTGAGCCGACAAACAAAGCGCCCGGGCGTCAGCGCGATCGACGGCTGCCTGGATGGCTTGCATCAGTGCGGGCATGTCGGCGAGATAGCTTTCAATCACCTCCGCGAGGGTTTGGGGATCGTCTTCTCCTAACATTTTGCGCAACTCCTGCAATACTTTGACGTCGATGGCACTCGGGCGAGGAGGGGGGGAAGAGGAGAGGGAGGGAGCGGGAGAGGGGGAATTATTTTCGCGATTTGCGATGCCCTGTTGCCCGTACCCCGTGCCCGATTCCCGATTTTCCACTTTGCGCGGCTCGCACTTTTCCAGAGTTTGCATGAGCTCTGCAATCCGAATCGGCTTGCTGATGTAGTCATCCATGCCAGCTTTCAGACACATCTCGCGATCGCCGAGCATGGCATTGGCCGTCATGGCCACAATCCGGGGGCGAGCCGAGGGCCATTCCTCACAGATGCGGCGAGTTGCCTCCAATCCGTCCATCTCCGGCATTTGAACGTCCATCAACACCAAGTCATAAGGTTGCCGCCGCAGCGCCTCGATCGCCTCGATGCCGTTGCCAGCGATATCAGCGCGATATCCCAGCCGCTCCAAGATCCGCAGAGCGACCTTTTGGTTGACTGTATTGTCCTCCGCCAGCAAAATCCTTAAGGGGTGCGCGGCTGCCATTTGAGGGTCGATCTCCGCTGGCGGCGGCGCGACAGACCGAACCGCGATCGCCTTCGGGCGCAAAATCCCATTCAAAACATTGTAAAGCTGAGATTGCTTGATCGGCTTGCTCAGAAACGCCGCAAACGACAGCTCCAAAGAGAGCGCTGCGTCTATCTCCGGCTTGCCGATCGAAGTAAACATCACCAGCGGCAAATCTCGGCGATCGGGAAATTTGCGAATTTCTGCCGCCAGAACCAAACCGTCCATTTCTGGCATCTGCATGTCCAGAATCGCCACGTCAAACTCGGCACCCGATCGCAGCCACTCGATCGCCTCAGCACCCGATCGCGCCGCAGACGGCAGCATACCCCACGATTGAGATTGCAGAGTAAGGATTTGCCGGTTGGTGGCGTTGTCGTCCACAATCAGCAGCCGCTTTCCGAAAAGAGCATCTTCGCTCTCCACCGGCTCGGCACTTTCAACCGCTCTGACAACAATCGTGAAATAAAAAGTAGAACCCTTGCCGGGGGTGCTTTCCACCCACACGCACCCGCCCATCATTTCCAACAAGCGCTTGCAAATCACCAGCCCCAAACCCGTGCCGCCGTACTGGCGCGTGGTGGAGGCATCCACCTGAGAAAAAGGCTGAAAAAGGCGATCGATCCGTTCTGAAGGAATGCCGATGCCAGTATCTCTCACCGCAAATTGGATTTCCCAGAGATCCTCGGGAATCGGGCATTGGGCATTGGGCATTGGTAATTTTTCTTGCCCGATGCCCGATTCCCCATTCCCAGTCACTTTGCTTGCCGTCACCGACACCACCACTTCCCCGACTGCGGTAAATTTCACCGCATTGCTGAGCAGGTTGGCGAGAATTTGCCGCAGTCGGGTGACGTCCCCGACAATCGTTTGCGGCGTTTGGCTGGCGAGCAGGTAAGCCAACTCCAAGCCTTTTTCCGACGCCTTCGACGCCACCAAATCGAGGGATTCTTCAATGCAGGTGCGCAGGTTGAACGGTTGCTGTTCCAGCTCCAGCTTGCCCGACTCGATTTTAGAGAAGTCGAGGATGTCGTTAATGATGGTGAGAAGGGCTTCGCCGCTGGTGCGGATGGTTTCGGCAAAGTCGCGCTGTTCCGGTGTCAGTGGCGTAGCCAGCAACAAGCCCGTCATGCCGATGACAGCATTCATGGGCGTTCTGATTTCGTGGCTCATCGTCGCCAGAAATTCGCTCTTGGCGCGGTTGGCGGTATCGGCGGCTTGCTTTGCTTGCTCGAGGGCGAGATTTTGTTCGCCGAGTTGCTGGCGCTGGCGGGTTTCTTGTTCGAGCAGGCTGGCTTGAGCTAGGGCAATGCCGACTTGAGCGGCGACGGCTTCTAGCAGTTCGATTTCGTCGCTGGAAAAGCGGCGGAAGCGATCGCACTGGTGCAATCCGATGACGCCATTCGGTTCTCCTTGATAGGAGGTGCGAATCGCCAACATCGATTTGACGCCGAGCTGTCTCGCCAACTCGGCACTCTGGCGCAGCAAGGGATCGGCATAGACGTCGTTTGAGGCGATCGCGCGATCGGAGGCGAGCAACTGTTCGGCGTGGGGGTTGCCCCTCACCGGGATTTCTACGGCGATCGCGGATTCGTATCCCGGCTGTGCATACTCTGCCACAAAAGGAAGCTGGGGAATCGGTGCCGCCGTGTAGGTGTGAATCAAGCAGCGATTGACGCCAAATGCCCGCCCCAGAAGCTGGGCGGTGGTTTGAAAAATTTGCTCTATCTTCAAGCTCTGGCGAATTTCTCGGGTAATCTGTCCGAGGAGCAGGCTGCGATGCAGTTGTTGCTGCAGGGCGGTTTGCGTCTCTTCGCGCTCGATCTCGACTCCAACCCACTGCGCCATCAGCTTTAACAGTTCTCTATCCACCCGTTTGAACCCAACCCGGCAACTCGTCCGAGACGCGAAACTGAGGGTGCCGCAAATTCTCCCGGCTACCACGAGCGGCACGCCCATATACGCCTCTAGTTGGCGGGCTTTGTAGGCGGGATGGTTGCTCCAGCCACTCGCTGCGGCTGACTCGAAACAGATTAGATTCTCATCATCAGTTCTTTCTCCAGCGTGATTCGTTTCTTGGCGATCGAGCAAGCAGGAATCAAAAGTCTGTGCCAGATCGAAGCTGTCTCCTTTGACGAGTTTGAAAGGGGCATTCTTTGGCAAATGCGAGGCAACGATTTCATAGCGATCGCCCTCAACTCGCCCGACTGTGCCGATTTCCAGATTAAAGCGCCGGCATCCCATTTCCAGCATTCTTGACAGCCGCTCGTCAAAGCTCAGGTCGCTTTGCGCAGTACACTCGTACAGCGCCCGAATTGCTGCTTCGCTTTCTTGCAAATCTTGCTCGGCTTTTTTGGCGGCGGTGATGTCTCGCCCCACGGCTTGTAACGCCACTAACTGCCCTTTTTCGTCAAACATCGCCCGTTGAGTCCACTGCAGCCAGACTGTTGCCCCATTCGGCAAGTCGATGCGGTTTTCCTGCACGGTTACGGGATTTTCCACCGTCAGCGCCAACAGCGACTGCTGCACTTGCGGCCAGATTTCGGCAGGCACCACTGCTTGCAGGTTTTGTCCTAAAAATTCCTCCCGCTCTTTGACAAAATAGCGGCAGTAGGCATCATTGACAAAAGTAAGGGTTCCGTCAGGCTTGAATCGGCAGATTAATTCGGTTTGATCTTCGATAATGGCGCGATAGCGCTCTTCCGATTCCCGCAGTGCCTGCTCTGCCTGCTTGCGTTCGGCGAGTTCTGTTTGCGCTTGTTGAAAAAGGGTAGATTGCTGGATGGCGATCGCCAGTTGCACGCTCAACTGTTTGAGCAATTCGACTTCTGAAGCCTGCCACTGTCGAGGCGCGCTGCAGTGGTGGGCAATCAGCAGTCCCCACAGGGATTCGCCTTGCAAAATCGGCACTACTAAATTCGCTTTCACCTGAAACTGCTTTAGCAATTCAACGTGGCACGGATCTATCCCCGCCGTCTCGATATTGGCGATCGCTCCCACGCGCCCTTGCTGGTAAAGCGCAACGTAGCTTTCTGCGAAGCAGGGGTCATTAATTGTTCTTCCTAAAATTTTTCCCCAACCTTCTCCAACCGATTCAACCGCGACAAACCCGCTCCAATCCGGCAGAAACTGGTAAATCACCGTTCGGTCAGTTTCTAGAAATTGCCGCACCTCTGCCACAGCAGTCGAAAGCACTTCTTCTAAATCTAAAGACTGGCGGATGCGCTCTTGCATGGCAATCGCGAGGCGCTCCCGCTGCAATTGCTGCTGCAGCGCTTCCTCGACCTGCTTGCGACGAGTAATATCATTGAGCGTGCCGGCAAAACCCGATAGGGTTCCGTCTGCATTCAACACCCGCCGGATAAATACCTCCATCCAGCGAATTCCTCCATTTTTGGTCAGATAGCGGACTTCGTGTTGGCTGTACTCTTTGTTTCCTTCTAGAAGAGGCTTCAGCACGGCTAATTTTCCCTGCCGATCGTCGGGATGAATGTAATCTAAAAAGTTCGTTCCGATACTTTCCTCGATAGAAAATCCAGTAATTTCAGTCCAGGCGGCATTGAGAAACTGACAGGTGCCCGCTGCATCCCGCTGGAAAATGACTTCTTTAACACTGTTGACGACGGAGCGATATTTTTCCTCGCTTTGTTTGAGGGCTGCCTCGCTCCGATTGCGCTCTGTGATATCGCTGGCAATTCCTAAAAAACCGCTGATGTTCCCCCGTGCATCTTTCAGCGCCGTCACCGACAGCAGCACCGGAAAGCGACTGCCATCTTTGCGGATATACGACCATTCCCGTTCGTCAATTCCCTCGCGCTGCGCTTTGGCAACAAATACCTCAAATCCCGGTTCGATGGAAATTCCCAGCTCTATTGACAGTTCTCTGGCACGCTGCACGACCTCATTGAAGTCGTGAAAAATCCCTGGGGTTGTTTTTCCCAAGACTTCGCTGGCTTTATAACCCAGCAACCGCTCTGCTGCTGCATTAAATACGCATATCGTGCCGTCTGTTGTCGTCGAAATAATCGCGTAGTTAGCGCTATTTAAAATTGCCTGCTGTAGGGTATTGGATTCTTGCAGGGCTATTTCTGCTAATTTGCGATCGCTGATATCGTGGGCGGCTGCGTAAATAATTTCCTGGTCGGGAAATGGGGTAGCGTTCCAGACAATCCACCGATAAGAACCGTCCGAGCAACGGTAGCGATTCTCAAAGGAAATGGCATCTAGTCCTTCAGCCAGTTTCTGAGTTTCTGCAAGGGTTTTTTCCCGATCTTCGGGATGAACGAAGTCTAGGAAGGGAACGCTGAGAAGTTGTTCTTCTGTCCAGCCGAGGGTTTTCAACCACGCCGGGTTTAGTTGTTTGAAATACCCGTCAAAACCAGCGATGCAGAGCATGTCGATGCTGAGGGTAAAAAAGCGATCGCGTTCTTCTTCGGCGCAGGTGCGAACGCTAATTTCTCTGACTAGCTGTTCGTTGGCTGCTTGCAGCGCTTGGGTGCGATCGCTCACCCGCTGTTCTAATTCAGCATTGAGCGTGCGAATTCGATCTTCTGCGCTCGCCCGTTCTTGCACTTCTTTTTGCAGGGTTTGATTCACTAATTCCAACTGATTTTGAGAAGGCAAGGCCAGAGCTTTTGGCAGCAAAGATACCAGCTCCAAAGCTGTCAATAAAGACACGGAGGCGGCAATCGCTTTCACGAAACCCGCCAGCCAATAATCCGGGTGCCAAACCGTCCAGATTTCCATTAAATGCGTTGTTCCGCAAGCGAGGATAAACGTGCTAAATAACAGGAAAATCCCCGGAAATAGCACGTCGCGTCGTTGGCGGATGAAATAGAGTCCCATCAAGGGAATCGCGTAATACGACAGCGCGATCGCTCCATCCGACACCACATGCAGCCAGAGCAAATCGGCTTTCCACAGGTAGCACTGCCCGTGTGGCATGAAGTTACCTGAAAAAAAGGTTTCTAAAAATTGCAGCATTGACCTCCCCTTTTGTTGGCGATCGGGACCGAGCCCTGTTGTACGCCTCAACCTATTTTTGCGGTTGACTTATTTCAGAAAATACACCCACCCGAAAAAGTCGCCACTATCCTCTAAAAAGCAGGCGAACTCGTCAGCGCCGAGATTTGCTTGCTGAGGAAAGCGCTTTTCGCCTCGTCTGCCAGCGGCTTTCGGCAATCTAGAATATTGTATACTCACAGTCACTCACTAATGATAGCATCCGCGTTTTTTGTTCTCCCTGTTAATGGCAAGCGCGATCGCCAAACCACACAATAGGCAGCGAACCTATCAGTCAGTTGTCCCAGTATTGACCGACGATATCCGCTTTTTGCTTTTCTTCGTCAAATACCCTGTACCGACACACTCAGCCCGTTGCCAGGTGCATGGCAGGTTGTGGGGCTTGTTGACAAGGCGATTCGCCTTTCAAGGGCGATCGCGCTTTCTGCAGGCAGCAGAATCTCTCGCCCAATCGAGCCAATTGTCAGGTATAGCGCTTTTTATTCCTTGCGAAGGAAGCCTGTCTCTGCTGAATGCTGTACAATCTTTCCAGGGGGAATAAAAATCGTGACTGAATCCCTTTTCGGGAGCGACCGGAAATGCCCCAATTCGATACCCTTTTGCGTTACCCGCCAAAAAGGAACTGAAATGAGCGACCCCTTAATGTATCAGGAAGACCACTTTGTCGTGTTAGAAACCAACCAACCGGAGCAATTTCTGACCCGAGAGGAAATGCTAGAAAAATTAGAGCTTATTTTGAGCGATCGCCAAAACGATTTGCCGCGAGATTTACAGAAATTTGCCTCCCCAACCGACCAGGCTAAATATTTACTCGATACCGGTTGCGATTTAGATATCGGCCCCGGACAATTTTTGCAGTGGTATGCTGTTCGTTTGGAAAAGTGAACAATTGAGAATCGGGAATGGGGCATGGGGAATGGGGAATGGCTGGGATTATTTGCGTACAAGCTCAATGCCCTTTTGCGATGATGCCCTTTTGCCCCATTCTCCTTATTTCTGCACGGCAATCAGAGCCACATCAACGCGCTTTTCAGTCGGTTGCGTCAATTCAGCCCGCACGCCAGGGCCAAAGAATTTCTCGATTTTTTCCCGCTTTTGCTGCCAAACTTCAAAAGCAATAAACGGCGAGTCAAACTCCAAAATCAAAGCATAAGCGCCGGATACCTCGGATTCGTGCAAAGCAGTGAGTACGGGACGTTCTTCGTCGGTGGGACTGAGGCCCAAACGCGCCAGCGATTCGTCGAGATGGGCTTGCTGACCGTAGCGATAGCGGGTGACGTCTTTGCGAATTTGATTTTGGGTGGAAGTGGCCTGTTTTTCGCGCAGCGCCAGCACGGGCGGCGGAGTGGGTTGGGAAAACGGCACTGGCTTGAGTTCTGCCGCTTTCAGGGCCAAACCTCCCAGCAGCAGGGGAATCCCGTAGAAGAATCCGGCCAGATTTAAAGTGGCATTGTCGGTGGCGTAGGCGAAGACGCCCACAACGGTTAAGATGCTGCCAATCCACAAGCCCAAGGTTCCCAAGGACGTTTGACCTAACATATACTCAGATGATTTCAGTTCACTTCAGCCTTTATTATCCTTGGCTTTGGCGGGCGTGACTGATATTTGGGCAGGAAACTCAGTCTGGCTGGGCATTTTTATTTGCAGGCAGCCAAAGGGAGTTGAGTTTGATGCAGGTGCTGGCGGCAAAAAAGCCCCGACTGGGGAACGGTCGATCCGAACAAGGGAGGCGATCGCCTCTGGCGGCTCCCTTCTCTCCCTGGCAAGCCGCCTCGCCAACCCCTCACGCTGGGGCGATCGCGTCGTTCGCAGTGCGGACTTCAGTCCGCATCCCCATTGAATTCGGAACGCTATATTATCATCAAGATAGAGGCTTGCAGGCTTTCCTCCGACAGCCAAAGAGTTCCCGCCTTCCTTCAACTCCCCCTATTTCCTAAATTGCCTTTATGTTGAGAATAGACAAGCCACTGGGAAAGGGCACCGCGAAAGCGATATGAACCTCTCCGAACTTTTTACCCCGGAAGCATCTGAGTCTGGCAAAAAAACCGTCAGTCGAGCTGGCATTATCGCCAATCCGGTCACAGTTCGCCAGGAGAGAGCCCGCACGACAAAACTGAGAGACTCGCGTTGCTCCCGGCGATCGGGCGCTTGCGCCAGACCCCCTTTTCCCGCCAGCGCGGAGATTCAGGCAAACTCTGTTAAGCAATTATGCAGAATCAATTGCACAACCCTACGGAAGTAGTGCGGTCTTCTAGCCCGCACCTCAAAGAAGCGGGCTTTCTGGCCCGCACTCCCACAACCCTACTGCAATGATTTATGCTCATCTGCTTATCTTTCTATAGTTTTTTTTAACTGAGTAATTGACATGCTTAAAGACAGCAACGGACAACTCTCTGGGAAGAGTGCTTTAATGGAGGAAATTAAATCCCTCAAGCGCGAAGATGAAATGCTTCACAACATCTTAGCGGTTGATGTCTGGGCTTTGGCCAAAACAATGGATGAGTTTCAACCCGGGTTCTGGGCTGCTTTTATGAAAAACCGGGAAAAAGCCCTCAAACAGTTTCTGGCAGAAATGATGAAGAACAAGCCAGGAGACACGAAACGCCCTCCTTTCTTGCGCTGAGTCAATCCGCTGGTAGCGGCGGCCATTTTATATGCCCAGCCGTTATGGGTTTGCAACTGGCTCGAATAAGTTTATGCTGGTTAAAAATTGAGCGCACTCATAGGAAAGAAGTATGGACAGACAAACCCTGCAAGAACGGATTGCCCAAATAGAGAGCAAGCGCGAAGTCTTGTTGCGACTTTTAGAAAAACCCGATCTGGGCACTCTGCGCATTGACGTCAATCAGGCGCTCGAAGAAATGGACGACCTGCTCGACGAGTTCAAGCGCACTTTTCCCGATCGCGACGCCAATTAAGCATCCCCCAACCAAAACGGGAGGCTAGTGCCCGATCCGTTCGTCGTTCGTCGTTCGTAGTGCGGACTTCAGTCCGCGCTATGGAATTAAATCTTTTTTATAGCCTATTGATACAATCAAAATCCTCCCATTCCCCATTCCCCTAAAAAATCACCCCAAATTCAGCGGATCGACATCAACCGTCAAACTGACGCGATCGAGACACAGGGCGCGCAGCTCCGTCAAAGCCGGCAACTCCACAGGCACGTCAGGGGGAAACTTCAGCAAAATCTGCCAGCGATATCGATTCGCCACCCGCATAATCGGTGCGGGTGCCGGCCCGAGTAGTTCAAAAACAGGCACTTCGACGCCATCAATCGGGCTGAGTCGATTCGCGATACGGTGAGCGCTCTCCTCAACTTCACCCGCACCTGTACCGCTCAAGCGCAATAGAATTAACCGCCCGTAAGGGGGATAATTCAACTCCGATCGCTCGCTCAATTCTGCCTCGACAAACGGCTCGTATTCGTGACGCCGAACGGCACCGATAACGGGATGCTCTGGCGTATAAGTTTGAATAATAACGCGACCGGGATCGCTGCCGCGACCGGCACGACCGGCGACTTGAGTTAGAATTTGAAACGATCGCTCTCGGGATCGATAGTCCGGCAGATTCAGCAACCCATCAGCGGCGACGACGCCCACGAGCGTTACTTGCGGCAAATCGAGCCCCTTGGTGAGCATTTGCGTGCCGATTAACAACTCAGCTTCCTTATTGGCAAATCGCGTTAATAATTCCCGGTGCGCTCCTTTGGTGCGAGTGGTATCGCTGTCGAAACGTATCGCCCGCAAATAGGGAAACTCCTTGCGCAACTCTTCCTCTACGCGCTGGCTGCCGCTGCCGAAGTTTTTCAGGTAGGGGGAGGTGCATTCTGGGCACTGTTCCGGCTTGCGCTGGTAATAGTTGCAGTAGTGGCAGCGCAGCATTTCGATCGCGCTGTCGCGGGTGCGGTGGTGCGACAGGGAAACGTCGCAGTGCGGGCATTCCATGACGTACCCGCAACTGCGGCAGGAGACAAAGCTGCTGTAGCCGCGCCGATGGATGAATAAAATCCCCTGATTGCCTTGTCGGTGCATCTCCTCTAGGGCGTTCTGCAGGGAGCGGCTGAAGATAGAGCGATTGTTCGATCGCAATTCTTCCCGCATGTCCACGACTTCCACGGGCGGCAGGGGGCGAGACTGGATGCGTTCTGGCAGGGAGAGGTAATGGGTGAGTGGGGGAGTTGGGGAGAAAGGAAAGACTTTCCCGCGCGCGCCTGCAATTTCTACCCAGGTTTCTAAAGAGGGGGTGGCGGAACCGAGGATGAGGGGACAATTGACGAATTCGGCTCGCCACTTGGCGACGGTGCGGGCGTGGTAGGTGGGGGCGGGCTGGCTTTGCTTGTAGCTGTCGTCGTATTCTTCATCGAGGACGATTAAACCGAGGTTCGGCAGTGGGGCAAATATGGCCGATCGGGTGCCGATGACGACTTGGGGCGTGCCTTGGAGCATTTGCCGCCAGGTGTCGTAGCGTTCGCCTTTGGAGAGGGCGCTGTGGTAGAGACAGACTTGTTCGCCAAAGCGGGCGGTGAAGCGATCGGCGAGTTGGGGGGTGAGCCCGATTTCGGGGACGAGGACGAGGGCAGACTGTCCCCGTGCGAGTACGGGGGCGATCGCTTGCAGGTAAACTTCTGTTTTTCCAGAGCCGGTGACGCCGTGCAGCAGCACTTGCGAGAAGCCTGACAAGTTGTTGATGAGGTCTAATGCACGTTTTTGATAATTTGTCAAGTCTTTGGGGCGATCGGGCGCGACGTCGAGGGGAGCGGGCGATCGCAGGATTTCTCGTTCTTCGATGGCAAAACAGCCGGTTTGTTCGAGGGCTTTGAGGGTTTTGGCGGTGGTGCGACAGGTGGAAACGGCGTCGTTGAGCCAGACTGCGCCGTCGCTGCGCCTGAGCAGCCCCAAAACTTCCCGCAAGACTTCTCGCTGGCGATCGCGCAGTTCTAGGGGCTCAATGGCATCGCTAATCAAAATTAGGGCGAGTTGGCGTTTGGCTTGTGGCTGTGCGGGCGGTTCTTGGTAGCTTTCCACCCAGCCGCGATCGCGCAATTTCTGCAATCCCCACTCGGCACCCTTGACTTGACGCTGCACCTGCTGCCAGCTCAAATCGCCGGTTTTAGAAGCTTCCAGAATCTCCAGAATCTGGCGGGCGGCTGCATTGGGGAGAAAAACGCCTGCACCGGGGGGAATGGCTTCTTTGTTCAGGCGGATGCGGCGTTTTGATTCCCCCAGAGAGCCGGGGGGCAGTGCGGCTTTGATGACTTGAATCAGGGGCGTGCAGTAGTAAGCGGCGACGCGATCGAGCAATTGCCGGTAAGTGAGGGGTAAAGAACTCAGGGCGACGAGTACGTCTTCAACGTCGCGAACCTTTTCCGGCGGCAGGTTGGCGGGCAACCGCTCGGCGAAGCGAATGGCGATGGCGCTTTTGCGCTGGGAACCGAAGGGCACGCTGACAATATCCCCAAGCTGTACCTTCAAATCGGGCGGCACCCGATAGGTATACAGCTTTTCTTCTTCTTCGGATACTTTTTCTTCTTCTTCCGATAGATTTTCTTCGCTGTCAAAATTTTTTTTCTGCGCCGTCGGACAGTCCACCAGCACTTCTATCCAGCGATCGCGCTTGGGGCTGGATTCGTAAGCGGCACCAGGCTCTGCCACAATCCCTACAGTTGTCTCAAAATCCTCTTTATACATGCCGTCAATGCCAACTGTCAAATGTGAAGTGAGCCGTCTAAAATATAAAGGATGAAACATAAAGTTTTATTTTGGCTGTTTTTTTTCATCCTTCATCCTCCATCCTTTACCTTTTTTTAGACTTTTCAAACATGGGTTGTGACGGGAAGTTTCAGCTTCCGCACCGACTCGCGGATGACGTCCGTTGCCGTTCTCCCCGTCCGCTGACAGTATTCCTGCAATTTCACATACTCTGGCTCAGCCAGATTGACACTGAGCCGTCTCAGAAGTAATTTCTGTCTTGGCATTGTGGGTTTAGGAAGTGTATACTATGAGCATGTTATCATTACAAGCCAGTAAAATTGCACTGATAAGAAACAGTTTTGCGGGGCTGTTGCAAGTTATCTGGAGGAAGGGAACTTGGTTAGTTTCACAAGCGCTGCAGCCGAGGGGAGCGCAGCCGAGACTCTGTTAGGGGATGAAATTGATATCGAGCAAGTGGGTGTGGCTCAAGCGTCAGGTTATGACAAAACGGCAGCAGATGATTCAGTGGGAGCATTTTTTAAGGAAATGTCTCGCTATCCACTGCTGACGGCAGAGGAAGAGGTGGCGCTGGCGCGCTGCGTGCAGGAGCTGGTGACGCTGGAGTCGCTACAGGCGCAATTAGCCTGCGAACTCGATCGCGAGCCCACCGCCGCCGAAGTGGCTGCTGCTGCCGGCTTGAGCGAGCAAGCGTTCAAACAGCGCCTCGTGGCGTGCCGCATTGCCAAACAGAAGATGATTCGCTCGAACCTGCGATTAGTCGTTTCTCTGGCGAAACGATATATCAATCGGGGGGTGCCGTTCCAGGATTTGATACAGGAGGGGGCTTTGGGGCTGAATCGGGCTGCGGAAAAGTTCGATCCCGATAGGGGCTACAAGTTTTCCACCTACGCCTACTGGTGGATACGTCAGGGGATTACCCGCACGATCGCCAACCAGTCGCGGATCGTGCGCTTGCCGGTGCACGTTGTAGAACAGCTCAACAGGCTCAAAAGCGCTACGCGGGATTTGAGGCGATCGCTTTCTCGCAACCCCACCGAAACCGAATTAGCCGAAGCTTTAAAGATCCCGCCGAGACAGTTGCGCCAGTTGATACAGCTCCAGCAGCGCACCCTCTCCCTCAACCACCGCATCGGCAAGGAAGACGATACGGAACTCGTCGATCTTCTCGAAGACAGCGAAACTCCCTCGCCGGAGACGAGCATTAACGAAAACATGCTCAACCAAGAGATTTGGGACGTCCTCCGCGAAGTGCTGACGCAGCGGGAACTCGATATTATCGCCCTGCGCTTCGGGCTGAAGAATGGCCAGCCCCATACCCTCGACGAAGTGAGCCACATCTTTAATTTATCGCGCGAGCGCGTGCGCCAAATCCAATCCCGAGCCATGCGCAAGCTCCGCTGTACGAAAGTGGCTCGTCGCCTGCGAGGTTGGCTGCCATAATATTCTCTCGTGTCATATAATTCTTTTTCCTTTAGCTTTTGTTGGGGTGCTGATACTCGATGACCGATCGCCTATACGAGCCCGATGGGGTAATTTTGCGTGCTGCTGCGCCCGCTGATGTGGCGGTGCTCTTCGAGCTGATTCGATCGCTGGCAGACTATGAAAAGTTATCCCACGCTGTCACCGGCTCTGCCGAGGAACTCCAACAGCACCTATTCGGCGATCGCCCCTATGCCGAGGCGATTTTAGCCGAATGCGGGAGCGAGGCTGTTGGATTTGCCCTGTTTTTTCACAACTATTCCACTTTTTTAACGAAACCTGGCATTTATCTAGAAGATTTGTTTGTCTTGCCCGAATACCGCCGCCGAGGGATTGGCAAAGCCCTGCTTTCCTATCTCGCCCAGTTGGCAGTCGATCGCGGTTGCGCTCGGCTGGAATGGAGCGTCTTGGATTGGAATTCTCCGGCGATCGCTTTTTACCAAAGCCTCGGTGCCTCCATTCTCCCCGATTGGCGCATTTGCCGCGTTATCGGCGACGAACTCACCCACCTAGCCGCCGCAGGAACCGAATCGATGCTTCACCAGAAAGATTAGGTGATATTCTCTAGTGTTCTGTCAAAATTATTCTGGAGGGTTGGTTGGAGTGTTGCCGGGAAAAGGGGGATTAGGGGATGGGGAAATGGGAACACGTTTTCTGTGGGGAGGCCAACCTTTTTTTAGGCTGACAGAACACCAGAATTACCGGAAAAATCCTGCCGCCAATCAACACTCTGAGTGCCGGATATTTTGTCCATTGTTTGGCCTTTCCTGACCCAAATAAATTTTTTCAAGTTCTCAAGCAATGCGCTGAAAAGCCTTGATTCTGATTTATTATGTTAATAACAATATCCCAGCCTGCGCCGATATTGCTGTTACTTTTCCCGAATTTACGCCTACTTTTACTGAGGATTTTGCCGTGTCATTTTTACTGAATGGTAAAAAATCAAATCAATAAAAACGATTGCATTGTGATAAAATATCAGCCATGATTTTATACAGAGCTGCGCAGCTAGAGGGGGATTCGGGAAATGCCCATTCCTTTTATTTCCGAGTTGCAGCGATCGCGCGATTGACGGTATAAAACAAGGTATAACGGCTTAGGAACAGTTGAGAGAAGGTCAAGTTCAGGGAGGAATGATGACGATTTGGGTTAACGAACAGCTCGATCCGTCCGGGATCGTCTACGCTTGCATTGCCTGTTGCGACGAGTCGCAAGCGAAAGCGTGTTACGAATCGTTCGATCGCAATTTGACCGACGAGCAAAAAGCAAGCGGTTGGACGGCGAGAATGCGATCGGTCAATTCCTGGGATGAGGTGCCGGTGAGCGCCTTAAAGCTTTCCTGAGAGGGAGTCGGGAAGTAGTGCTGAGTGCTGAGTGCTGAGGAAGACAATTCTTGTAATTCAAAACTCAAAACTCAAAACTCAAAACTCAAAACTCAAAACTCAAAACTCAAAACTCAACACTCAACACTCCACTCTTTCTTCACCCGTCCGACTGAACTTGTTTCGGCAGGCGGGGGAGTCGGGAGCGAAGGGGACCGAGAATTTTGTTGAGGGTGCGCAACTGTTCGGAAGTGCCCATACAGATAAGGGTATCGCCTTGCATGAGGGGGGTTTCGGCAGTTGGGCCACCGAGCAGGGAGCCGTCGGCACGGCGAATAGCGAGAACCAGCGCGCCGGATTGCGATCGCAGTTTGGCATCTTTCAGGGTTTGCCCCACATACGGACAGGTTTCGGGATCGATGAGAAACTCTTCCAGGTAGAAGGTGCGATCGGCACCGGTAATAATCCCGTCCACAAAGTCCATCACTTGGGGTCTGAGGGCGGCGGCTGCCATGCGCTTGCCGCCGGTGATGTAGGGGGATACCACGGCGTCAGCACCGCCGCGCTGGAGTTTTTGCAGGGCTTCTTCCGTACTGGCGCGAGCGATCGCCCGCACGGCGGGGTTGAGCGTCTTCGCCGAGAGAACGGTATAGAGATTTTCGGCATCTGACGGCAGTGCCGCCACCAAACACGCCGCCCGATCGATCCGCACCTTGAGCAGGGTGTCGTCGAGGGTGGCGTCGCCTTGAAACGTAACGTAACCGAACTTCTGCGCTTCTTGGATGGATTCGCTCTCAGAGTCTACGATGACGAAAGAGATGCCTTCCGCTTTGAATTCAAAGGCAATCTGACGACCGGTGCGACCGAAGCCGCAAATAATATAGTGACCAGATAAAGATTCTATCAAGCGTCGTTGTTGTTGCAATCGGATTCCTTCTTGAAAGTAGCCCTGAATAATAGCTTCTGTAAAACGGTTGACGATGTAACCGATATTGACGATTCCCATCAAAATCAGGACGATGGTAAACAGCCGCCCCCGTTCCCCTAGGGGATAGGTTTCGCCAAACCCGACAGTCGCCAGGGTAATAACCGTCATGTAAAGGGCGTCTATCCAAGGCCATCCCTCGATCAGCCTGTACCACAACGTGCCGATGCCGAGGACGCCGACGAAGGCGATCGCCCCTGCAATGAGTTCTGTTTGAATGCGTCGGTATTTATCTTCGAGGGTCGAGTACACTGGCTTGGAGGAGATAGGGCGCTCCGACTGAGCAGTCAGGCGGGGGTTCGAGGGGGCTGAGTCAACAAAACACATCTACCAGTTTTTGGCGGCACATCCCCATAAAAGTGCCACTCGGCTCGTACTTTTTGAGGACTCGCTTTCCCCTACTTATAACTCGAGTTGGCAGCGTCTTTTATTTTACTATATAATTGCATTTTTTTATCCCCTGAGTTTGAAAATTTGTAAAAGCTGCACTGATTTTCAAATCTCAAATAAAATCTAAAATACCATACCCATCTGGGCAGGGTAGCAGAGGGGCGAGCGCGTCGGGGCTGGGCGCTGCGCAGAGATTGAGATTCTGTTAAGCCTTGCAGGTGCCAGCGAGGACTGACCTAAGATCGACTCTAGTTAAAACTAGCTGTTTGAAAAATCAGGAGAATTGGAGCGAACTGTGAGCCTAGAAACCCTAATTGAGAAAAGCTCTGCCGCTGTCGAGTCGAGCCCGTTCACCCCAGAGGGCTTTGACAGCTATGTGATGAGCACTTATGCCCGCTTTCCCTTGGCTTTAGAGCGGGGTGCGGGCTGTCGCGTGTGGGACACTCAGGGACGCGAATATCTCGACTTTGTGGCGGGGATTGCTACTTGTACCTTGGGACACGCTCACCCGGCAATGGTGGAAGCCGTCACCCGGCAAATCCAAACGCTGCATCACGTTTCCAATCTGTATTACATTCCGGAACAGGGGCAGCTCGCGAAGTGGCTGGTAGAGCATTCCTGCGCGGATCGGGTGTTCTTCTGCAATTCGGGGGCGGAAGCGAATGAAGGAGCGATCAAACTGGCGCGCAAGTACGCCCACACGGTGTTAAATATCAAAGAGCCGATAATCTTGACGGCTCATGCCAGTTTCCACGGGCGGACGCTGGCGACGATTACGGCGACGGGGCAGCCGAAGTATCAGAAGAATTTTGACCCGTTGGTGCCGGGGTTTGAGTACGTTCCCTATAACGATATTGAGGCACTGGAAAGCGCGATCGCCTCTCTCGACGCGGGAGAAAAGCGGGTGGCGGCGATTCTGTTGGAAGCCCTGCAGGGAGAGGGCGGCGTCCGTCCGGGGGATCTGGCTTACTTCCAGCGGATTCGGGAAATCTGCAATGAAAAGGGCATCCTGCTGATTTTGGATGAAGTGCAGGTGGGCATGGGGCGCGCGGGGCGCTTGTGGGGGTACGAAAATCTGGGGATTGAACCGGATATTTTTACGTCTGCCAAGGGCTTGGGCGGGGGCATTCCCATCGGTGCGATGCTGTGCAAGTCGTTCTGCGACGTGTTTCAACCGGGAGAACATGCCAGCACCTTTGGCGGCAATCCGTTCGCCTGTGGGGTGGCGCTGAGCGTGTGCGAAATTCTGGAGGGGGAAAACCTGCTGGCAAACGTGCAGGCGCGGGGCGAACAGTTGCGCGCGGGGCTGCGCGCGATCGCGGGCAAATTCTCCAGCCTAATTGCCGAGGTGCGGGGCTGGGGTTTAATTAACGGGATGGAGTTGAAAGCGGATGTGGAGCTGACTGCCGCTGAAGTGGTAAAAGCGGCGATCGCTGAAGGTTTGCTGTTGGTTCCAGCCGGCCCCAAAGTAATCCGGTTTGTCCCGCCGCTGGTTGTCACCGCCGCAGAAGTAGACCGCGCTTTGCTGGCTTTGGAGCGCGCGATCGCCGCACTCGTCGAGTCAGTCGCCCAGTAAATTCCATGCCTCAGTTGCCCAATCAAAAGTAAACGGGTTCGCAGGCAAAAGCATTTCCTTTTGCCTACGGCAATCCCGGGTGCGGCAACTTGAAGCTAGGCGAATCCGATCGATACATGCCGGGTTGGGAAAAATTCACATAAGCTGGAGTTGATGGCGGCGCAGGCGATCTTTGCGGCTCTGAGCGGCGGCTGCCCCCCTGCGGTTCTAAGTACAGTCCGATGACGCCATCCAGCTTTGCATTTCCCAGGTTGGCACCGCTGATGTTGGCACCGCTGAGGTTTGCGCCGCTGAGATTGGCATTTAACAAGTTGGCGCTGCTGAGGTTTGCCCCGCTCAGGTTGGCTTCGCTCAAGTCCGCCCCGACTAACCGCGCGTCGCTCAAGTCGGCATTTGACAGGTTCGCCCCGATTAGTTCGCTGTGTCCGAGATTGGAGCCGCCCAGGTTGGCTCCGCTGAGGTTGGCATTGTTCAGTTTTGCCCCTATCATGTTGGCCCCATCTAAGTCGGCTCCGCAGAGATTGGCTTTTTCCAGGTTGCTATTGACAAAATTGGCAAAACCCAGGTCAGCACCGCTGAAGTTGGCACTGTTGAGTTTGGCATCTAATAAGTTAATCCCTTTGGCATCTACACCTCTGAGGTCGGCATTCTCTAAGTTCGCTGCCACTAGGTTTGCAAAACAGAGTTCGGCACCGCTCAAATTGGCATCGCTGAGATTGGCACCGTGCAGGTTGCCAAATATCAATTTAGCACCACTCAGGTCAGCTCCGTTGAGATTGAACTGAGCCAGGGAAGCATTACTCAGGTCGCCCCCTTGACATTGTTTTGTTTGTAGCAACCGTTTGAGGTGGTCGCTATTTCCACCCATGTTTTTCTTACCCTGCGCGCTATTTCCAACCATATTTCTCCCTTGTTAGGTCAGCCCTCGATGTTCCTTCACGCGGAACTCGGGCACGTTCGTTTTTTGTGGTATGAATTGTTCCGCTATCGGCGAGCTGAATGGGCGATCGCTCGAAAACATGAATTGTGCGTAAAAATTTTCCCCAAGCGCCCGACACCCTCTATCCAATACCCAATGCTCGCCGCATCCCCGGAAAATTGACTGATGCTTATTTTCCGCAACTGCACCCAGGGGTGAGGGGTCTAACCCCTCATGTGTTTGTCCCTATAATATACGAAAATGGGAAGAATGCCTAATTTATACCGGCACGAGGGAGCAATATCCGGAACAGGAACACGAACTGTCACACCTGTGCAGGCAGATCGGGAGTCTCTCTTTCTCCGTCTGCTAAAGGGACAGGGGGACAGCGGGCGAGACGATGGCACTTTTGGCCCGCAGCGCAAGCAACTGTCAATCTCGTTACAGTTCTACAGGCAGCAAGACATTGTACTGCGCTAACGGGAGTCGGTAAAGGCTTTGTTTTTTGCAGGGAATGCCTTATAATTTGATCGATATATTGCGATCGCGCTGACTTGATGAGCGAAGGTATTTTGCGCAGCGAAATTAACCCCCTCAGCCATTCCCCGATCGCTCGCTCGTGAAAATGCTGGCAGGGGGGATGAGTCAGCGGGCATTTTAGAAGCGGTGAGTTTGGACAAAAAGAAGGTGGCGAAGCGCGGAATTTATAACAATTAAAGAATTATCTATATTTTCGGTTTCAAAAGAAGCGAAAGGTCAGTGGCCGCAACAGGTTGAAAACCCGCAGCAACAAGCACGAAATGAAGTTGCACTCGGGCGAGCGATCGCTCGCCTCCGGCTATGGCAAGCCGAGCCGTGGCGAATTAGAAGAGCCAGAGGAATCCGAATAAGGGCGATCGGAATGGGGCAAGCTCATGTAGGACATGCCGGCGGAGGGCACCCCAGAGGAAGACGGCGGATTCTGTCGGGGCACGACGTGCTCGTCTAGGTAAAGACCGATCGCCCCGTCGAGTTTGGCATGTGCCAGATTCGCGCCATTGAGATTGGCACCGCTGAGATTGGCCCCGCTGAGATTGACATTTAACAAGTTGGCGCTGCTGAGATTGGCACCGCTGAGGTTGGCATCGCTCAAATCCGCATCGACTAACCGCGCCTCGCTGAGATTGGCATTCTGGAGGTTGGCGGCGACTAAATTCGCCTTGCCGAGATTTGCGCCCCCCAAGTTTGCCCCGCTCAGATTCGCCATTGTCATAGTGCAGCCGATCGCGTTAGCACCGGCTAAGTCAGCGCCGCTGAGGTTGGCATCGCCGAGGCTGGCATTCACCAGATTGCCGACTCTCAAGTCAGCGCCGCTGAGGTTGGCGTTGTTGAGATGGGACTCAAACAGGTTAATGCCCTTGGCGTCGAGCCCGCTCAAGTCAGCACTTGTCAGATCGGCTGCCACCAGGTTCGCGAAACTCAAGTCCGCGCCGCTCAAATTTGCCTTGCTCAGCTTGGCGCTGTTGAGGTTGGCAAACATCAACTTAGCACCGCTCAAGTCAGCACCGGTGAGGTTAAAGCGGCTGAGGTTGGCATCCCTGAGATCGCCCCCCTGACATTGTTTCGTTTCTAGCAAGCGTTTGACGTGTGCAGGATTTCCAGCCATGTTTTTTGCCTTGACAAAAGCCCCCTGAGTTTTTTGCTGGGAAAGCTGAAATTGAAAATTGCGCTGCGATTTCAGTCCCTCATAGGGATTCCGTTACTTTTGCGCCCAGTGACCTCCACAGGATAGCACATAAATCACAAAAGCGCGCATTGTCCGGGCGCTCGCCCCTGGCTTCAGTCAAGCATCGATCGCAATAGAGGGAAGCGATCGCCGTCACTGGCGCTCCCGTTTGGTTGGCTAGAATTGGCTCAGCTACGATTCCGACCCGACTGGCCAGAGTCCGATCGCTTGTGAACTGAGGTAGCGAATCAGTCTGCCGCCGCTTTTGACGCACAGGCTGTCAACCGAGAACCTCGATGCAGGCGAGTCAAGGTTTGAAAGTTTGGAGAAACGAATTCATGCCTCAATTCCCTCCTCAAGAAAGCCCCAGCGGCTACTCAAATAGTAGCTATTGCCTCAACCCGAATTGCCAGAATCCCGAGAATCTTCGCTCCGCCGATATTTGCTCGAATTGCGGCTCCCAGTTGCTCCTTGTCGGGCGCTATCGCGCTCTCAAACTCATCGGTGCTGGGGGATTTGGCCGCACTTTTCTGGCAATAGACGAATCCCAGCCCTACAAACCGCGCTGCGCTATCAAGCAGTTTGTCCCCCAAAGCAGCCGCCGCGAAAAAGCGTCGGAGTTATTTCGCCAAGAAGCCCATCGACTGCAAGAAATTGGCAGCCATCCCCAGATTCCCTACCTGCTGGGATATTTCGAGCAAGACGGGCAGCAGTATCTCGTGCAACAGTGGATCGGCGGTCGGAATTTAGCCCGAGAATTAGCCGAAGAGGGGCCTTTTAATGAAACCAAAATTCGCCAATTACTCAACGATTTGCTGCCGGTGCTGTGGTTTGTCCACAACCACCAGATGATTCACCGGGATATCAAACCGGAAAATATTATCCGTCGCGCCAGGGGCGGCGAGTTGGTTCTCGTCGATTTTGGCGCGGCAAAATTGGCGACAGAAACCGCGCTGGCTAAAACCGGTACAGTCATCGGCTCTGCTGCCTACACGGCTCCCGAACAAACCAAAGGCAAGGCGATTTTTGCCAGCGATATCTACAGTTTGGGCGTCACTTGCATTCACCTGATGACTCAGGTTCCGCCCTTTGACTTGTTCGACACGAGCGTCGATAAGTGGGTTTGGCGGCAATATTTGCAGACGCCTCCGAGTCCGCAATTGGGTCGCGTCCTCGACAAGATGCTGCAAAGCGCTACAAAACAGCGCTATCAATCGGCTCCTGAAGTTCTCAATGATTTAAATAATCGTTCTTCACTGTCGGCTTTTTCAAATCGCAAAATTTTAGCAGGGAGTGCCGTTTTGGTGCTGGCGCTGGCGGGAATTACTTGGGTGAATTCTGTCAAACACCCGCCAGTACAGACCTATTTAAATCCGCCGCCAGAGGAAACAACAGAAAAGCAATCTCCGGCGAATATAGGAGGGTTATTTGCCAAAATTGCCGGCAAAGAACAAATTTTTCCGCTGCAACATACGCAGGTTTCGGCAAAAGTTGCCGGGAACGTGTCGCGGGTGGAGGTGACGCAAACCTTTGCCAATCCTTATAAACAGCCGTTGGAGGCGATTTACAAGTTTCCGCTGCCGGAAGATGCGGCAGTGGACGATATGGAGATTCAGATAGGCGATCGCGTCATTCGAGGGTTGATTAAAAAACGCGAAGAAGCCCAGAAAATTTACGAAGCCGCCAAACAATCGGGCAAAACTGCCGGCTTGCTCGAACAAGAACGGGACAATATCTTCACGCAATCCCTTGCCAATATCCAGCCCGGGGAAAAAATTAACGTCACGATTCGCTACACCAACAGCCTGAAGTTTGAAGGCGGCGACTATGAATTTGTTTTGCCGATGGTTGTCGGAGAGCGCTACATCCCGGGATCTCCCGTGAATGCCTGGGGCGATACAAACCTCGTGCCGGATGCGTCTAAACTCAACCCAGGAAGCCTGCCCGCAGGAATGCGATCGGGGCGGGATATTGGCGTGACGGTAGACATTGATGCGGGAATGCCGATTTCTCAGGTGATATCGCCTTCCCACGCGATCGCCTTGTCTAGCGACAGCTCGACGGTGCGGGTTAAACTCAAAAATCCCGAATTTATTCCCAATCAAGACCTGATTTTGCGCTACAAAGTCGCGGGGGCTTCTACGCAAGCAACAGTGCTGACTCAGCAAGACGAACGGGGCGGGCACTTTGCCGTTTATTTAATTCCTGCGGTGCAGTACAATCCGGAAGAAATTGTACCGAAAGATGTGGTATTTTTGATAGATACGTCCGGTTCGCAATCGGGCGAACCGATCGAGCAATCGCGGGAACTGATGCGCCAGTTTGTCAGCGGGCTGAATCCTGACGATACGTTCAGCATTATTGATTTTGCGAATACGGCGACGCAACTGTCGCCCGCGCCCCTGCCGAATACGCCGGCAAACCGAGATCGGGCGATCGCCTATATCAATAGCCTGGATGCCAATGGCGGGACGGAGTTAATGCACGGCATCAATACTGTTTTAAATTACCCGCATGCTCCCAATGGACGCCTGCGCAGTATCGTGCTGATAACGGACGGATTGATCGGCAATGACGAGCAAATTATTTCTCAAGTTAAGAACAAGCTGCAGCCCGGAAATCGACTGTACAGTTTCGGGGTCGGTCCTTCGACGAATCGGTTTTTAGTGGAGCGGCTGGCAGAAATCGGGCGGGGAACGGCTGAAGTTTTACCCCCTACGGAACCGGCGGGGAAAGTGGCTGAAAAGTTTTTCCGGGAAATTAACAATCCGGTACTCACCAATATTGAGGTCACTTGGGTTGGTTCTGGCAAGGCAGTGGAAATTTATCCCCTTCAGTCACCGGATTTGTTCGCGAATCAGCCTTTGGTGTTGTTTGGGCGCAAAAGCGATCGCAAAAGCGGGCAATTGCGGATAAGCGGCACGGTTGCCGGCGGAGGGCGCTATGAAAAGACGCTGAACGTGAATTTCTCTCAGGTGAGCGGGAATGGAGCGATCGGGCAGTTGTGGGCTCGCGCTCGGATTAAGGAGTTGATGAATCAAATGTACGGCAGCGAAACTCCACTGGGCATTCAGGAGGTCACGAAGACAGCACTTGCTTATCGGTTGATGTCGAAATATACGGCGTTTGTCGCCGTTTTGGAAGAGGCGCGCGTCGGGAAGAAAAATCCCGCGCGGCAGGTATCTGTATCAGTAGAAACGCCGGAGGAGACGCCGAGTGCTACACCGTCTTATCGCTCTGGTTATTCCGACAGCTCCGTACCGGAACCCAGCGGAATTTTGAGCAGTATTCTCGCCATTCTGTGGCTGGGGGTATATTTTGTTTGGAAGCAGTTGCGGGCTGACAGAGATATTTCACCTCTCAAATAGCGGCAGCACGAGCGATCGCTTTTTTCGGTTTGAAAATAAGGAGGCGATCGCCGGATTTTTTTTCATCAAGCGCCGCTTTTTGAGGGAAAAATATTTTTAGGGTTTCGGAAACTGCGGCTGCCACCACTGATACCAAGAAACCCAGGCTTGTTCTAGGGTTTCGTAGGCTTTTTCAGGCGAGGAATTTTTGAGAGGGGTGGACAAAAGCCCCCACAGGCAGCGATTGTCGCGCAATTCTTTCTGCCCGAACAACCAGGGAACGATGCGCTCGGCGCGCATGTCGTAGATCGCCCGGTTTTTTCTAAACTGTTCGCCCGTGACCGTCGTATCGCCGCGCGGGTTAATACAGGCGCTCAAATACGCTCGTCCGTCGTATACAAAAAGATTGTAGAGGCCAATCCCTTCCTTTTGCCGGGAAATCGGTTTAAATTTGTCTGCCGAGGAGGGGATAGTCGTGTACTTTTTCAGATAGCCTTTGACATCCCCGTCAGTATTCGCAACATAGCGCATTTCTATATCTAGGGGCAAACCATTTTGAATGTAGCGATAGTGCATTCCACCCAGGTAGGTATCGTGCTTTTTTCCACTTTGACCTGGCACGGGTTTGCTATCTACCGGCTTCCAGGCTGATAAGGAAACCGTTTCGGGAAAAGTCAACGGGGCAAGTTTGCTGGTTCTTCCAGAGGGGGACAGGATTGATTTTGCCAGAACCAATACAACCCCAACGGAAAGGAGAGCTAATATCGAAATTCTGATTTGTGTCAAGCGTTTCATCGTTTTTAGAACTATACAGGGCGACGATTGTGCTGTTTCGCCGGCACGCTGAGCAGGTGGCCTGCTAACTAGAAAGTCAGGACAGCGAACGTGGAAAGGATGCGCGAACTAAAGGCCCAATGCCAGCATTTAGACGCTTCTTTAAGCGCTACGATCGCCCGTAAAAATTTTTGCAGCCAGTTACTAGCAAACCACCCTGAAAAAATTAAAGTGAGTCCGATTAGCGGTAGCATCAGACTGATGGCGGAACAATCCTAGTATACCGCGATCGCGCCCCTTGGCAAATTCACCGGCGTGCCCGGGCGAGCGACTCCAAACTGAGGCACCCCCAAATAAAGGCTGCAAGCCGAGCAGCCAACTCAGTGTCGAGCCACTCAATGCGGGTCGCGCGGTTGGCTATTGTACGATTATTTTTTAAATTTAGCAAAAAAGGAGTGAGCTTTTCAACTCATCTCCCCAAACCAGTCTGAGGGCAAATATTGCAACCCGTCAGAATGGCCATTGACCGCTTCCCCTGTTTTTTTCTTACAGTTGCGTGAATTTCCACAGGCGGATATTAGAGCCTTCGTAAGGTTTAATGCTCTTGTAAATAGGCTCTAGTTGGTATTTTTGCTCGGCGTCTATTTTGTCTCTCAAGGTTTGAGAGGGTGAAAATAAGAACACTTCGCTGAACCCTGACGGAATATTAATAACCTTTGAATCATCTAGTAACTCAAACTGCACTTTGGGTTTGACTAAATAACTGAGAGAGAGAATATTGGCTACATTCGCATCCCATTTTTTGTCTGGTACGCTGTCCGTGTCGGCGATGACCAGTGGGGAGGTCGCTTGGTTGATGATGCGAGCAATCTGGGGATTGCAGTAGCCATATCCTTTCGTCCACCACTCGTCAGCTTGGGAACTCATTGTACCGGATATCACCCCCAAAGAAAAAAGCGCGATCGCTACCCACTGCCACTGTTTTTGCCGACGCTGCTCTGAAATATAGGTTATTTTATTGGCTAGCAGGTAAGCAACTGCTATCTGAATGCCCAAGTAAGTCGGCATGATATAGCGACCGGCGATATATCCGAACGGATACCCGATTTTAAAACAGAATAAAATGGTGGCTGCAGTCGGAATGGCAATCAAGCTGATTATAAAAAGCCAAATTCGTTGCGTAGCGTGACGGCAGATAAAGTAGAGGGCATATCCCATCAAAGCCCCCAGAATTAAAGTCAGAGGAATGAGCGGCAGCAGGTAAATAAATGGCCAGTCAGAGGTCAGGTTAAAATCGGCAAAAGCACGGCTCAAGTTACCGCCCCAGTGTTTTAAAAAATAAATCCAGCTCGGGTGAAGGGCAGCCTCGGAGTCTTGCTGCAATTTGTGGGCGATCGCCAGCCACAGCCAAGGGACGAATGCGAGAAATCCGCTCAGAGATGCCAGCAAGTAACCCGTCAGTTGCTTGCTCCAGCGGAACCCGGACACTGCCAACAGATAGATTCCGTGCGCGAGCGTCACCCACATTGAAAACATAAACGCATACAGCCCCAACAGCACGGTGACTGCATAAGCCACCCACCTGAACGCTGTCGGTTTCCGCACTGCCCACAATAAAGTTGCGCTCGATAGCAATATCGTCAGCGTCCACAAACTATAAGGTCGCGCTTCCTGCGCGTAGAGCACTTGCAGGGGCGAAACAGCAAATACGGCCATTGCCACTCCTGCCACCAGCCGCGATTGAAATAATTCCCGACACAGCCAATAAAGACAGGGAAATGCTAACAAGCTAAACAAGACAGACAAACTTCTTATTGCTGCTACTGAATCGCCGAACCACTGCGCCCAAAATCGCGCTATAACGAAATACAGCGGCGTCAGTTGCGGTTCTTCTATTGCCAAACCTTCAATAGTATCGACAAGGCTTTTTTGGGAATTAATGCGCTGATACCAAGTTGGCTAACTTAGTATTGTTACATTTTTTTATATATCCCGGAG
>CAYOOD010000068.1:33726-41636 GCA_964405435.1 uncultured bacterium | reverse complement strand
ACGTCTCTACTGCCCGACTTTTAGCTAAAGCTCAACAGTCACCTTGACAGGGCTAGGGCTAAAGCCCCTACTAAAAACAGAATAGTTTATGGCGGTTTTCAGTTGCCGAAACTACGAGATAGAAACCCGGTTTTTTCAAGAACCCGGGTTTCTCACTTATCGATTAGGGATTGCGATCGAGGAATTCTGCAATTTTCTCTTTAATGCCCTTGCCAGCACGATCCTGAGAATCGAGATATTTTTCCGTAATTTCGAGCCAAGCATTGCACTGATCCGGGTCGTCCATTGCTTCACTGACGGGCTGATTGGTATACTCATTCACCAGAGTGCCCGGTTTTTGCCCGTTCTTGCCGTTTAAGTCAAAATTCAGACGCAGATACCGATTTCCTTCTTCAAATCCCATGAGCTGGGCAGCAACCCCTTCCTGAAACTCGCTCGGTCCCGCCATAAAAATGTCCGGGATTTTTTGCCCCCACTTGATCAGTCCCCACCCCTTGACTTCTTCCATAGTATATCGCCGATTTGTCTGCCCCGTTCCGATGGAAAGTACAGCAATATCTTGCAGCCCTATTTTGTGCATGAACATGGCGTGGCACATGGCGGCGAGAGAGGGGTTATTCGCAGAAACGCCGCCATCGATATGCGGGTATCTGGCACCGGATTTGTGAGACTCTGTAGGTTTCAATTCGTGCGGCGGGAAGTAAGTAGGAGCCGCCGCCGAGCAAAGGCAGATTTCCCAGACTTCATTATCTTTGAACCACGCGCTGCTATCGACGCGATCGCTGGCAAAATAGGTGGTATTGCGGCTCCAGGTATCGTAGGCTAAAGCCAAAAAGATTGGCTTAGTTATGTCTTTCATTTTTATCTGGGTTCCCGCCGGCGATTTCAAGTTTCTTTTGAGAACTGATTCCAGCCCTTCTTTCGGGTAAGACGTAAAAGGAACAACCATTCCTCCGCCTCCGGGCAGAACTTTTCGCAGCGCTCGCTTGTCTTCGGGAAAGATAATATTTCCGTCCTTCAGGTAGATCTCGATCATCTCTTGGGGAGATTTCCCAATCACAGTGCCAGCCGCCAAGATCGAACCGGTGGAAGTTCCGGCAACCAAATCAAAATATTCATTGAGTTTTTGATTTTTGGCGTTCAGTTGCGCTTCTACTTCTTTGAGGATTCGAGCCGAGATAATGCCCCGCATCCCACCGCCATCCAAGCTGAGAATTTTAAAAGTCACGATCGCCTTTCCTCTCAATTTCCGCATCGAGTAATTTTCGCTACCTGGATTTAGGCGATCGCAAGCGTTTCGCGATCGGCCTAAAAACCGATAGTCCGTACTCTACCACTCTCAATGCCACCCTTATTCATCGGGTTAAAAAAATTAAAGCAAATTAAATATTTTTGATAAAAAGCAATATAAATACAAGGTTTTAATAGCATTGACTGGTACAGCCGAAAAGTGAAAATCGGGAATGGGCGATCGGCCATGAGGAAATTTCAGTCGATTCCCGCCAGAAACGAGCAGAAATACATCCTGAAAAACCCAATTACCCATTACCCATTACCGATCGCCGATTTCCCCGATCGCAAAACCCGGTTTTCCAAAAACCGGGTTTCTGGGGTTCAGCCAATAGCTGCAATTTTCCGGGACTAAACGCTAGTAGCCGCAGCCGCTATCAATTCTTTCGCCTGCGCGACATTTTTCTGCACGGACGCCACTGAACCCATAAAAGCAGTGCGTTCCTCATCCGTCAAGTGCAGCTCGATGACTTTCTCGACGCCACGGCAACCCAACTGACAGGGAACGCCGAGGAAAAGACCCTCTAATCCGTATTCTCCTTGCAGGTATGCCGCTGCAGGCACCACCCGAGGCTGGTTCTGCAAAATCGCTTCTACCATCAGCGCCGCCGAAGCTGCCGGGGCAAAAAAGGCGCTGCCGGTTTGCATCAACTGAACAATTTCTGCACCGCCATTGCGAGTTCTTTCCACCAAGCGAGCGATCGCTTCAGCGCTCATCAGTTCTGCGATCGGGATGCCGCGAACCGTGCAGTAGCGCGGCAGGGGCACCATCAACTGCCCGTGATCTCCCACTACCATCGTCTGGATATCCTGCACGGAAACGCCCAATTCCATCGCGATGAAGGTTTGGAAGCGAGCGGCATCGAGCACCCCTCCCATACCGACGACGCGGCGGGCGGGGAGCCCGCTGGCTTCCCAAGCCAAGTAAGTCATCACGTCTAGGGGATTGGTGACGACAATTAACACGGCATTGGGCGATTGCGCGATCGCCTTTTGCGCCGCTTCCACAACGATTTTGGCATTAATTTTCACCAAATCTTCGCGCGTCAGCCCCGGTTTGCGCGGCACCCCAGCGGTAATCACCACAATGTCAGATCCCGCTGTATCTTTGTAATCAACTGTCCCTGCAATCAAGCGCTCTTGGCGCTCCAACCCGCGCGCTTCCATCAAGTCGAGGGCGAGCCCTTGCGGCATCCCGGCGACGATATCCAACAACACCACATCGGCGATGTTTTTCTCGGCAATTTTCTGCGCTAGGGTACTGCCAACCCGACCGGCTCCGACGACTGTAACGCGGGGGGAAGTACAAGTAGGAGACAAAAACGATGAAGAATCCATTTTCGCAATTTTTTCCCGCTTCCGGGATTTTTGAACGTGGAAGAAATGGGGTAGAGGTCACTTTCGGAGTTTTTATTCTGTTTCCGGCATTCTTTCGCGTCGGCAGCATCCCACTACAGTACGGGGCGAAGCATTCGCGTATATACTTTTTTGTTGAGCAGTAGAGATTTATACGCGAATGCTTCGCCCCTACAGCTCTATTTATACAATCGGGATGCGCTCTTCGCGCCCGCCAGATTTCTTAAATTTTGTTTAACCCTTACTACTTGCCGCCATCCCACTTCATTTGCATTTAAATATACCACTTCCGACCTTCCCTGTCTACCCCCCAAATAGAGAATCGGTCAAGTTCTGCTCGCTTTTGGCATCACTTGACCGCTCCTGGTTCGGACTGGAACGGCTGGGGGTCTATTCACCTCTAATGCCCCAACCGCCGCCGTTACTTCGCTTTTTCTAGCTGATCGAGACGCAACCAAATGTTAGGAGTCGGCACTTTACCAAACTTCACAAAGGCGTAATCGCCCCGCATGTCTACGACTTCGCCTTTGCTTTCAAAGAGATACGGGGGGAAGCGGGTGTCAGAAGCCTTGGCTTCCAGGCTATTTTCCAGCTTCTCCCGGACTGCGTAAACTAAATCGCCTTTTTTGATGCCCGTTTCTTTCTTTTCTGCCATAACCCCAGTAAAGTCGCGCCTACAAGTTGATTTCTTTAAAAATTGTAAAGTATTTTGCGCCTTCTCTGGGGGAATTGGGTATTGGGCATGGGGCATCGGGCATCGGGCAAAAGGGCATCGGGCAAAAGGGCATTGTGAATTGGGAATCGGTTAATTTCTATTCATTTGATTCACCATGCCATAAGCCCCATGACGGCAGTTGCTCAACTTGGGGAGACCCCAAGCAAGCACTGCCTCCCCCATGCCCCATGCCCCATGCCCCATGCCCCATGCCCCATGCCCCCTACCGCTGACAGTGGGGGCAAAAGTGGGACGATCGCCCTGCTAATTTCAGGCGTTCAATTGGCGCGGAACAGGTGCGGCAGGGTTCGCCAGCGCGATCGTACACCCACGCGGCACCCGCATAATTGCCGTTCACGCCTTCGACGTTGAGAAAATTGCGAATCGTCGAGCCGCCCTTGGCGATCGCTTCTTGCAACACCTGAATCAGGGCGGCGTGCAGGCGCTCCACTTCCGAGCGACTCAAAGCACTGCACGGCTTTGTCGGGCGAATGCCGGCTTTGAAGAGGGCTTCATCGGCATAAATATTGCCCGCCCCCGCCACTATTGACTGATCGAGCAGGGCGGTTTTGATCGGACGCTTGCTTGCTTGCAAGCCTTTTATAAAATAATCGACAGAAAACTCGCTAGAAAAGGGTTCTGCTCCCAGCCTTTGCAGGCCAGTAACAATTTTTTCCGGGGGGAAGTCTGGCGGCACCCACCACATCTGGCCAAATGTCCGCTGATCGACGAAGCGCAATTCGCTGTCGCCTTCAAAAAAGAGTCGGACGCGGGCGTGTTTTTGCAAAGGCTCGTCCCGGTGCAGCCAGAGGAGTTGACCGGTCATGCGCAGGTGGACGCCCAACCAGGCGCGATCGGACAGTTCGGCGAGTAAATACTTGCCCCGACGGTGCCAGCGAGCGATCGCCGCTCCAGAGAGTCCAGACAAAAACGCGATCGCAGAAAGTGGGTAGGCGACGGCGCGATCGAGCAACACCTCGCCCCCCACAATTTTTCGCCCTAGGGTGACTCTTTCGAGCCCTAGGCGAACTGTTTCAACTTCGGGCAGTTCCGGCAAAACTTAACGACCTTCCGTGCCCTGGTTGGGTGCGCCCGCTTTGCCAGCATCGTCACCCGGTTGAGCTTCTGGCTTGGCAGTCGCCTTGGCTTTGGTATCGACGCCGCTGCCTGTCTTGCGGCTGCCGGGGTCCTTGACAGATTGCTTGCCCGCTGCAGAGGGACCGGGAACCTTTGCATCTTTCTTGGGCGCTTCAACCTCGACCACTTCGTTAGGCGCGAAGTTGTTCGTGTTGACCCCGGCGTAGTTCACTCGGTCAAAGCGGACGATCACGGAATACTTGATGCCGCTTTGGTCGATCGAGGCGACGGTGCCCACGTCCTTGTACCAGTAGGACTCTTTCCGGAGAATGCGAACTTTAGAACCGCGTTGGAGAGGCATGTGTGTTTTCCCTTTGCGATCGATTGTGAATCTAAAAGTTAATTGTTTCTCAGCGTACTATCGGATCTAGGCGGTTTGCGCGATTCTTTCTTTAAGTTTTGTTGCTATTGTGGGAAATGGGACATGGGGCTCATGGCATGGGGAAATCGGGCATCGGGCAAAAGGGAAAAATAATCCCAGCCATTACTCATTACCCATTACCTTTTGCCCCATGCCCCGTTTCCAGTCACGCACTCCAGCGGACGCGCACGAAATGAGCTGGACGCCCCCAGAGGTCGCGAGTTAAAGAAATATCTTCGATCGCCAGATTGAAGGGAATGGCTGTCGTCAAGTACCGCTGTGCGAGAGAGCCCACATCAGGAGCCAGTTGTGCGGCAGTCGTCGCCGCCACTGCCAGACCGATGATTTGTTCAATTGGCCCGCGCGGCAGCAGCATGTTAATCCCCACAGCCAATCCTGCCGTCAGCAGCATCCCGACCGACAGATTCGTGCCGCAGCGCGGATGCACCGCCAAATCCCATTCCCCGCTGGTGATCCGCCGCAGGGCAGTTCGCACGGCTCGCTGTAGCTGAACGGTATTGACTTGACCGTAGAGGTAGAATCCGGCATCGGTGGACATGCCGCCCAATAATTCGTTATCCGGGCTGGTGGCAGTCGCAGTCGCCCCCGAACTGGCCAATTCGCTCAGGACCCAAACGGTCGCGTGTTCCAGGGCATGGACTTGCCGCAGCATCAAGAGTTCTTTCAAGCCCGGAACAAATTCTAACTGTCCGAGCAAGTCAGCATCTTGGGTAGGTTGGGGGGCAAAGTCAAAGGGAGAGTGGCTGGCACGCGAGGAAGCAGAAGCATTAGCAGTCATGGCAGCAAGCCTTAAAAGCGATACAGATTAGGGAAGGTCTGTTTCAACTTTAGCGCCCGGAATTCCGAGTCGTCTGAGGGATGCTGCTGAGGTGAAGGCCCCTGCCAGGGTAGCCAGAGGGGGAGATTCGCGATCGCCCCCTGCTGGCAAGCCAGATGCTGGCAAGCCAAAGCGCTTCACGCGCCCGGAGCCTGCTTAAGGTTGCGTTGCAGTTTTCGGATCGAAAGGCTGACCGTTGCGAAACTCTCCTTGGTAGCGCTTGCCATTGGCTTGTATGAAAACTCCCTTGCCGTGAGGTCGCCCCTGGCGAAACTCTCCTTCATAGCGATCGCCGTTTTTGTAGCGGCACGTTCCCTTGCCGTCGAGCCCGCTATTGTAGAATTGTCCTTCGCAGCGGGTGCCGTTGGAGTGGGTGAAGGTGCCTCTGCCAAAAATCACCCCAGCGAAGAATTCTCCATCGTAGCGATCGCCATTGGCAAAGATAAATCGCCCTCGCCCGCTGGGCTGGCTGCTGATGACTTTGCTTTGAAGGTCTTCAACGATCTCAAACGGGCCTTCATAGCGATTGCCATTGTTGAAAGTGACTTTGCCGCTGGTTATATTCCCGTCGCGGAAAATGCCTTCGTAGCGGCCATCATCCTTGAAAATGAATATGCCCCTGCCATTGGGTCGGCCATTGCGCCATTCTCCCTCATAGCGATCGCCATTGGCATAGACATAGATTCCCCTGCCATTGGGCAGGCCATTAGCCAACCCGCCTACATAGTTATCGCCAGTTGCATAATTGCATTTCACATTGCTGCCATTGCGGACGTTCCCTTGACAGGAGGGGGGTGTATATTCTCCTCCTGCCTGCGCCAGTGATGGCAAGGGATTGCCGGCATAACTAGCCAGCTCCATAAAAAAAGCCGCCAATAGGAGAATTTTGAATTTCTGAGTGGAACGAAGCATGAATCAGAGCCTCCGCTGATTTGTTGTTTGTCCGCTAGTTGAGGTTTTTGGCGATCGCTGACTGGAAAGGGGGACAAAAGTTTTTATTTTTTTAATTATTAACTGCTCAGTCCGGCTGTGAAGGAAGAGCGGGTAAAAATCATTCCCGATCGGGAGTGCGATCGCCGCTCTACAAGTTCCATTGCCCCCTCCGATTACTTTTCAAAGACTCCTTCTCGATCCTAGCTGCGAATCGCCGAGATTGTGGATATCTGCCCCTATCTCGCCGGCGAGTGTCCGCAATTGCCTCTCGGTCGCGATCGACGGCTGTGCTGTTTTCTATGTGCTATTAGCGCGCGAGAACTGCCAGCCCGGAACGCCCAAAGCTGACCGATTCATGCTTGGGGGCGATCGCGTTGCTTGGCGGGAACAAAGCGATCGCAATAATTGCGATCGCTCGATTGCTAGCCGAGTTTACTTGAGAGGCTCCTGTACTCAAATGCCTTTGTGGAAGAACCGTGCATCGCCGCCACTGTACAGACAGACTCGTGCAATTTCATCCTCGCCGGTCAAGAAGTTGCCGAAGCAGGTTTTTCAGGCGCAACGGGTTTTTCCCCGACCGCCTTAGCCACCTCTATGCCATTTTCCTCCAGAATCACGACCGGCTCGGAGCCCCCATTCAGTTCTACTCGCTTGACGAGTACCGTTCCATTAGCCAGCCGCTGCCCCACTTTCACATAGCGGCTCGTCGGTTCGTTGGGCGCTTTGACAATAATCTGAGTCTCGTGACCCACCTGAACGACCCCGGAGACTTCCACCGCTCGCGCCACATCCGGTTGAGGGACGGGAGGGAGTGGGGGAGGTTCTGGCGCTGCCGCCGGCTGTTGTTCGCTCGGAGGCGGGGCCGGCGGTTCCGGCGGAAGTCCAGGGCCAATCGCCACTGGCAAGTCAGGTAACTTCGGCACTCCTTGGCTGGGCAGGGAAGGGACTTGAATGCCCTGTCCTCCCTTTGCCGCTGGGGGAATTTGGGGGCCGATCTGCCCCGGCAAATCGGGCAGTTTCGGCACTCCTCGGGCTTCGAGAACTCCTGGTTTAGGAGGTGATGGCGGTTGCTGACGGGCCGGTTGGCCGCCCCCGCCACCGGGTAAATTGGGACGTTGGCCGCCCCCGCCACCGGGTAAATTGGGACGTTGGCCGCCCCCGCCACCGGGTAAATTGGGACGTTGGCCGCCTGCGCCACCGGGTAAATTGGGACGTTGGGCAACCGCGCCACCGGGTAAATTGGGACGTTGGCCGCCTGCGCCACCGGGTAAATTGGGACG
>CAYOOD010000068.1:0-33626 GCA_964405435.1 uncultured bacterium | reverse complement strand
TGCGCCACCGGGTAAATTGGGACGTTGGGCAACCGCGCCACCGGGTAAATTGGGATTTGCAGGCACGCCGCGACCTCTCTGGGGTGAGGTGCCGGTGCCGGCGCGACCACCAGGGGGAAGGGCCGGCCCGATTTGTCCCGGCAAGCCCGGGATCTCGGCAACTTGTCGGCCTGCCAAAGAAGGCGGCAGAGAAGGGCCGATCGCGACCGGCAGGTCGGGCAGGATGGGAACTGTAGAGCCTCCCAGTTCGGGGGCTCTAACAGCGGGTTGGTTTTCCGCTCCTTCTACCTTCAAAACTGGCGGGAGCGGCAATCCCCCAAATGGATTTGGCCGCCCTGTTTTCACTTCTTTCGTCCGCTGTCCGGTTGGGGTAGACGAAATCAATCCAGGCGGTTTGGCGGGAGTCGCCGGCACCATTGGCGGTTGGAAAGGTTCTTTTCCGCCCGGTGTCGGTGTTGGTGTCTGTGCTGGAGAAGCGGTAGGCGTTGCCGCCGGCGACGCAGGCGTCGGCGTACTGGCTTGCTCCCCTCCCTCACCCCCGCAGCCCGTGGCTGCAAATACGAGGATTCCTGCGAACCCTGCTAACAAAAGATGTCGCATGATGACCCGTCCCCGAAAACTTTATCTCTAAAATAACTTTGATACCGCCAGATGTTATCATCCTACCTTTTGCTCTTTTCTTTGCTCTCCTCGCAGGCCACTCGGTGCAGCAGGTCTTCCAAAAGCCACATCTTAGGATTGTTCTAAGAATCTGGAACCCATTGCAGGCCGGGGGCGATGTTATGATTGGGTCGAAAGAGCTAAGCGATAAGGGTGAATGATTATGGCGCAAGCACCTGTATATCCGGTGGTGCTAGTCATTTTAGACGGTTGGGGCTACCGTGAAGAAACGGACGGCAATGCCATTGCCCTAGCCAATACACCCGTGATGGACAGCCTCTGGGCCGCCTATCCGAGAACACTAATCCGCACCTCCGGCAAAGCCGTCGGCTTGCCGGAGGGGCAAATGGGCAATTCCGAAGTGGGGCACATGAATATCGGTGCCGGTCGGGTTGTCAAGCAAGAATTGATGCGCATCACTGATGCGGTAGAAGATGGTTCCTTGTTGAGCAACCCAGCACTGGTGAAAGTTTGCCAAGAAGTTCGCGCTTCGGGAGGCAAGCTGCATTTGGCGGGGTTGTGTTCGGAAGGTGGGGTGCATTCCCATATCAACCACCTGTTCGGATTGCTGGAATTAGCCAAAGCGCAGGGAATTTCTGACGTTTGCATCCACGCGATTACCGACGGGCGCGATACCTCGCCGACTGAGGGGCAGCAGGTGATTCAGCAGATAGAAGCGGCGATCGCGCGCATTGGCGTCGGTCGTATCGTCACTGTCTGCGGTCGCTATTACAGCATGGACCGCGATCGCCGCTGGGATCGCAACCAGCGCGCCTACGAGTTGATGACGACAGACGGCCCGGGTGACGGTCGCTCGGCCCTGCAAGTCCTCCTAGATTCCTACAAGGAAGGCATCACGGACGAATTCGTCGCCCCGACTCGCGTCGCTCCCGGAGCAGTCGAGGCGGGTGATGGGATGATATTCTTTAACTTCCGCCCAGATAGAGCTAGGCAAATTGTCTATGCGTTCGTCGATCCCAATTTCACAGGATTTGAGCGCGAACAAATTCTCCCTCTCTCTTTCGCGACGTTTACCCAGTACGATGCTGACTTGCCCGTGATGGTGGCGTTTGAACCGCAGAACCTGAGCAATATCTTGGGAGAAGTCATCGCCAAACACGGTTTGAAGCAGTTGCGCGCGGCAGAAACTGAAAAGTACGCCCACGTTACTTACTTCTTTAACGGCGGTTTGGAGGAACCGTTTGAGGGGGAAGATCGGGAGTTGGTGCAGTCCCCGATGGTGCCGACTTACGATCGCGCTCCGTCTATGTCGGCAGCCGAGGTGACGGATGTGGCAACCTCTGCCATTCAAAAGCAGATTTATTCCCTGATCGTCATCAACTACGCTAACCCGGATATGGTGGGGCATACGGGCAACATCGACGCGGCGGTGAAGGCGATCGAAACGGTCGATCGCTGTCTGGGCAACCTGATTGAATCTATCAACCGAGCCGGCGGCACGGCGATTATCATCGCCGATCACGGCAATGCAGAGTGCATGGTAGACGAAGAGGGCAACCCCTGGACGGCTCACACGACGAATCCGGTGCCTTTTATTCTCGTGGAAGGGGAAGGCGCGAAAATCCCCGGACACGGCACGGAGGTCAACTTGCGCTCGGATGGCTGTCTAGCTGATATTGCGCCGACTATCCTAGAAATTTTGAAATTGCCCCAGCCTTCCGAAATGACGGGCCGTTCTATGATCGTGCCCGCTGAGGTGCAAATTCGTCCGAACCGTTCGCCCGTGCGCATTCGCGTATGAGAATGGAAGAGGCGATACAGAACAGCAAAAGGGCGATCGGAAAGTGCCGGTCGGGCAATTTGACGCCATTGTAAGCTTTAAGCTTTACATTAGAATTATATTCTTTTCCCTTTTGCTGTTCTGTATCGCCTATTACCAAAAAACCAGCAATTACGAACAACGCCATGACTATTGTTACCTTGCTGCACATTCTCTGGGTCGTGTCTGCTGTGGGCCTTACCGTCTTGGTTTTGCTGCACAGTCCCAAAGGCGATGGCCTTGGGGGGATTGGCGGACAAGCCCAACTTTTTACGAGTGCCAAGAGTGCAGAAACGTCCCTGAATCGCATTACCTGGGCGCTGACGGTTATTTTTATGGGTTTGACGGTGATTTTGAGTGCCGGGTGGTTGGGCAAATAGTCAAGGTGAGAAGGCAGGAGGCAGAGGGCAGGAAGGGAAAGAAAAAAGCCAGAAGCAATAACTGCGCCTCCCTGATTTCACTTTTGTGCTTGCACTCAGCCGCCTGCAGAGGTCATCGCCAAATTTGGCATCGCGACCGAGCGAATCTCACTGTAAAGAAAAATATTGCACCGGCTCGGCGATCGCGCCGCCTGCCGGTCTTTTTATTTTTAGCCCTCTGCACCGGGCTATTTTTAACACTCAGCCCGCTTCAGCCGGGAGGTGCCGTTTCTGCCGACATCTGGCACGGCTGGTTCGCTTCGGGGACAACGGAGCCGATGCCGCCCTTGCAGGCGCATCCCCTGCCGCCCAGCTTGAGGCAGTGGCGCGATGCCAGTAACAGCGGCGATTATTTTTCTGAGGTGAAGGCGGTGAAAGTCGGCTATTTGGTATGGTCGCGATTTCCGATTGTGGTTTATGTCGAAGCTGCCAATCACAGCGATCGCCGCGCCTTTGCCTGGGAGAGAGCCGCGTTGCAGGCGGTGAAAGAATGGAGCGCCTATTTGCCTTTAGAGATCGGCGATCGCCCGGAAACTGCCGATATCGCGATTTGGCGGCGCAATCCACCCCTGCAACGGTTGCGAGACGGGCAACTCTCCCGCGCCCGCTCCGCCGAAACCCGCTACGAATTCTATGTCAGCCAAACGGCAGAAAAACCGCCCCTGCTGTTGCACCGCTGTACTCTCTCCATCAGTCCAAACCAAACTGACCTTTACATCGCGGCATCCACCCGCCACGAACTCGGGCACGCTCTGGGAATCTGGGGGCACAGTCCTTTAGAAACCGATGCCCTGTATTTTTCTCAGGTGCGCAATCCGCCGCCGATTTCTCCGAGAGATATCAATACCCTCAAGCGCGTGTACCAACAGCCGACTCGATTAGGGTGGCCATTGGCGCGATCGGCGAGTGAGGAGTGAAAAGTGCGCTCGTGCTGAGTGACAAGACGGTCAAGCCATAAGTGATATTTTTGTAGCATAAGTGATAGAAGAACTTGTGCGATCGAAACTCATCACTTAAAACTCATCACTTAAAACTCAGCACTCAGCCGAGGCATCGAGCACTCTCGACTCCCCACTAGCCTTTCGCCGAGATTTTTGTCAGGATTGAATGAAGATGGTCTGAGCTAGCCAAAAGACCATAGAAGTTTTTCACCTGCCGGACTGTGCCCAAGCATAATCATTTCGTCTGTTTGTTAATCACTCTCGCACTAGGAAGCGTGGCTCAGCCTGTACTCGCACAGGCACTCCTGCCCCGTCCCCTGCCCATCGACTCAGCCCAGATGGAGAAAACGGGCATGAGTATCGCAGATGAAGCGGCTCAGTTGGCCCGCTTCAGGCAGTATGAAATGGCTTTGCCCAGAGCGGAGCTGGCAGCGCAACTCGCGCCGAAAAGTTATCAAGCTTGGGCGCTTTTGGGGAATTTGTACATTCAAGCCAAAGAACTGGAAAAGGGAGTAGCCGCGCTGGAGAAAGCCCGCGCGCTGGAGCCGGAAAATGCGGCGATCCGGTTTGCTTTGGGATCGGCGCGGTTTCAGCAGGAGCAGTACGCTGCTGCAGTCGAGGAGCTTTCTGCGGGTTTGAAATTAAAACCCGACGTCCCAGGGGCGTTATTCGATTTGGGGAATGCTTACTACAAGCTGAATCAGTTTGACGAAGCGATCGCCCAGTATGAAAAAGCCTTCGCGCAGGAGGATAAATTCTGGCCAGCGGTGAATAATATCGGGCTGGTGAAATACGAAAAGGGAGATGTCGCCGGCGCGATCGAGCAGTGGAAAAAGGCGGTGGCGATCGACGATCGCGCGGCGGAACCGCTGCTGGCGCTGGCAGTTGCCCTGTATACGAAGGGCGATCGCGAACAGGGTTTGTCAATGGGCGAAGCGGCGCTGAAGCTGGACGTTCGCTATGCCGACGTCCAGTTTCTCAAGGACAATTTGTGGGGCGATCGCTTGATGGCGGACACCCAAGCGTTTTTAGCCACGCCCCGCATCCAAGCCACAGTCGCTCAAGTTCAGTCAGAACCGACACCCCCGCAAAGATTCCCCTAAGCGTTGCGATCGAGGGGCAGGCTTTCAGGTTTTCTCTTGCCCCCTACGAGCCTATTGAGGGGGAACAGGGGCGAGGGGGACAGGGGAACCGACTGTCCGGGCAACTGTTTGACATTTAATTTGCACCTTCAGTCAGAAGAATAACATGGAGCAATTCCTTTTGTATAAAAGGGATTTTTTTGGTTTCAATTCATTTCTCTCCCGCTTCCTTTGAGCTGCTCCTCCTCCCCTCACTCCTTGGGAAGGAGAGCGACAATCTGATTGACGAACTCTTGATGATCGACGACGGGTTTGGAGATGTAGCCATCGGCACCGCTTTGTTCGAGAAATTGCTCGCGATCGCCTGCCATTGCATGAGCTGTTACCAGGATAATCGGCAATTTAGATGTTTGGGGATCGGATTTCAACATCTGAGTAATTTTGATGCCGTCAACGGCTTTGCCCTTGTAAACGCTCCTCGCCAGCGATACGTCCATTAAAATAATGTCCGCTTCTCCAGCCAGGGCAATCTGCATCACCTCCTCGACGTTCTCGGTATGCTTGACGGCTAAGCCACCCCGTTTTGTGAGGATCTTTGAAAAGACTCGAGCATTGACCAGATCGTCCTCCACAATCAGAACGGTTTTCATGGCGCTTTCCTTTTCACTTGCGATCTCGGAACACTCCGAACTCAGACGTGCAATTAATGATGGTACTTTGAAAGGTCAAAATTGTATTAAAAGGTTCTATTAGCTATCTTTTTCAGTCCCTCAGAGAGATTCACTCGCATTTCACAGCAGCCCTTTACTTAGAATAGGGCATTTGTCGTGCTGTTGGCGACACAGAGGCACCGCGAAGCCCTATAAGTCGTTCTCTAGTGCGGGCTGTTGCCGCTGCTGCACCGGCTTTGAAGTCGCCCGCAGCAGATCGGGAATCGCGCCTGGATTGGCGCATCACAAAAATGGTTTTAAGTGAGCGAAAACTCAAGTGAGATAACCGGAAGCCGCACTCACTTCTTTTTCCCTATTCGGTTATAGCAGTTTTCTAGTCGGGTGAAGTAGGCGAGGGGCTTGCTGGCGAGAAACTCCTTCGCCTACTTGAGGCAAAAAGCGGCTGGCAAGACGCGATCCCGAACAGGGACTCGACGCTAGCGCCTGCAGGGTTGTGGAGGCTTGGGCTTTAGCGTTGCCGGGAAAAGGGGGAGAAGTTTTGTGTGGGGAGGGGAGGCTTGTTTTCAAGGGTGAGGGAGCATTGGAGTTGAGAGAGCGCGGACTCTCCGGCTTTTGCGATCGCAGCCGTTGCTGCAGCCACTATACTCGAGAAAGTGTTGGCGCTTTGAGCGCATTTCGGCCCCGGCATCGGGAAAGACTGTCGCGGCGCGATTCGAGCCGCCCGCTTGCTTTCATCTTGACGCGGGGCGCAATCGAGCCCAAACCGTAAAAGCAGCCGCTCGATCCACTGGCCGCTGTGTATGGCAAAGCTCGATCGCGCGGAGTCCGAACAGTGCGTGCCGGAATCGCGCTTGAGTTGCGGGTTGAAATACTACAGTGACATAAGAGAAGTATCCTCGCGATCGCGATCGCCCTTTTCGATCGCGCCGTTGGGCTCAAATTGCACGACACTGTAAAAAGTAGGGACTTAAGGACGTAACCTCATGGCGAAACAGTTGAACCTTCTCTCCACAGGACAGGTGATCTCCACCGCCCTGCACACAGAGATGCAACAGTCATACCTTGAATATGCCATGAGTGTGATTGTTGGGCGGGCACTGCCAGACGTTCGGGATGGATTAAAGCCCGTCCACCGGCGCATTCTCTACGCGATGCACGAATTGGGGCTGACGCCCGATCGCCCCTTCCGCAAGTGCGCCCGCGTCGTGGGAGACGTCTTGGGCAAATACCACCCCCACGGCGATCAGGCGGTTTACGACGCTTTAGTGCGGATGGTGCAGGACTTCTCGACGCGGTATCCGCTCTTAGACGGGCACGGGAACTTCGGTTCGGTGGACAATGACCCGCCGGCAGCGATGCGCTACACCGAAACGCGCTTAGCACCGCTCAGCCACGAGGCGATGCTCAGCGAAATCGAAGCGGCGACGGTCGATTTTATCGGCAATTTCGACAACTCCCAGCAGGAACCGACGGTACTGCCGGCGCAACTGCCGATATTGCTGCTCAACGGTTCGTCTGGGATAGCCGTGGGGATGGCGACGAACGTTCCCCCTCACAATCTTTCAGAGTTAGTCGATGGGCTGATTGCCCTGATCGATCGCCCGGATTTGCCAGACGAAAAGCTTTTCGAGCTCATTCCCGGGCCGGATTTTCCCACGGGAGGCGAAATTGTAGACTTGGAGGGGATTCGAGCCGCTTATACGACAGGGCGCGGCAGTATTGTGGTGCGAGGAATTGCTCAGATCGAGCAGGTGCAGGTGGGTTCTTCCCGCCGCAAGGGCACTCGAGGCGTGCGCGACGCGATCGTGGTGACGGAGCTGCCGTATCAGGTGAATAAGGCGGCTTGGATTGAAAAGATGGCGGAGCTGGTGAATCAGGGGAAAATCGAAGGCATCGCCGATATCCGAGACGAGAGCGATCGCGAGGGAATGCGCGTTGTCATCGAATTGAAAAAAGATATCTCCGTGCAGGAAGTTCTCGGACACCTGTACCACCAAACCGCCCTGCAAACGACTTTTGGGGCGATATTGCTGGCGCTAGTAGACGGGCAGCCGCGCCAACTGACGCTGCGGGAGTTGTTGCAGAAGTTTTTGGAGTTCCGCGAACAAACGCTCAACCGCCGCTACAGCCACGAACTCGCGCAGACTGAAAACAGGCTGCACCTGGTGGAAGGGTTGCTCAGAGCTTTGGCAAATCTGGATGCGGCGATCGAGATTCTCAGAAATGCGCCGGATGGAGCCACGGCAAAAGTGACGCTGCAAAGCCGATTTGAACTGAGTACCGCTCAAGCTGACGCCATTTTGGCAATGCCGCTGCGCCGCCTGACGGGGATGGAGAGACAGAACCTGAGATCGGAACACGAGGAACTGACGAAGCGGCAGGCTCAGTTGCAGTTGTTGCTCAGCGATCGTCAGGAATTGCTCAAAGCCCTGAAAAAAGACTTGCGATCGCTCAAGAAAAAATACGGCGACGCCAGACGCACCCGCATCGGTGCCGCCACCCAGCCCAGTAAAGGCGGACAAACTTCGCCCCTCTCCCATGACTCCGGCAGAAAAAAAGCTGCCGAATCTACCCATCCCCAAATCCCCAAATCCCGGCAAGACTCCCCAACCCCTACCCCGCCACCGCCCGAAGAAGAAACGGTAGTGGAATTCACCCAGCGAGGCTATGTGCGGCGACTGCCAAAAAACGGGCATCCGCCGGGGAAAAAGCGCAAAGCTGAGAGCGACAAAGGCGCGATCGACTTTGCAACGCAGGTGCAGCCGTGCAAAACCAGCCAAGACGTGCTGGTGCTCACCCGCACCGGGAAAGCGTTTGCGATTCAGGTGGGAGAGATTCCGCCGACGAACGGGCGCGAATCGAAGGGAACGCCCTTGGTGACGCTGCTGCCAGCCTCGGCGCAAGGGAGCCCAGAAGCGATCGCGGCACAATTTGTGGTGTCGGATTACCTCGACAGTCGGGGGCTGATTTTGGTGACGCAGCAGGGGCGCATCAAGCGCCTGCCCTTGTTGGAGCTGGCGAATATCACCGGGCGGGGACTAACCGTGATGAAGCTGCAGCCCGACGATCGCTTGGAGATTGCCTGCCTCGCCGCCACCGGGGAACAGCTCGTGCTGGCAACCACGGCGGGGCGCTTGCTGCGCTTGGAGGTGAATGACCAATCTTTGCCGCTGATGGGGCGCGCCGCGCAAGGGAATCAGGGCATCCGCGTGCGCAAGGAAGAACTCGTGGTGGGGTGTGCAACGGTAAACGACAAGAGCAAACTGTTGCTGGTTTCTCAAGAAGGGTATGCGAAACGCCTGCCCCTTACCGTCTTGCGACAGGCTTTGCGGGGCGAACTTGGCACGCAGATGATGCACTTTGCCAGCAAGACGGATGCTTTAGCTGGGATAGTGAGATCGAATGGGTTATCGGAGGTGATGGTGGTGACGTCTGGCGATCGCTGCTTGCGCTTGGAGGTGGATGCGGTGTCGGTGAGGACGAAGGAGGGATCTGGCGATCGCGCGGTTTCCCTGAATCCCAATGAGAAAGTGGTGTCCCTCGTCGTTCCCGTACCCGATTTGGGTTCGAGTTGACAGGGAGGGGCGCAGGGCTGTTTCATTCTCGAAAAAAACCGGATTAGGGCTTAAGTATCCCCACGATCCCCTGTAGAGGCGATTCGCTTTTTCGCCTCTACATTGAGGGGTAGATAGAAAGATTTGCGTAATTTCTCAGAGAATGAAACAGCCCTACAGAAGGGCGGGCACGCCCGCCCTTCTGTAGGGGAGTAGGGTGTGCGGGGCACACAACCCCTACTCCCCTACTCCCCCTAGAGTCGTTTAATTTTAACGCCTCCGCATCTTTCCCAAACTTTCCCAATTGCCAAATTTTATTATTGTAATTGCCTTCAAAACTCTCCTAATTTTTTTACCAGGCTTTCTGTTAAATCCCGTAATTCAATCTCGTCATCCTCATCATCGCTTGAATCGCGCTTCGTCATCACCGCTGTCATCCTGCGAGATAACACATTCTTTAGAGCAGCCAAAAGCCGATCGTTTTCTTCAAGTAAGCTCAGGAATTTTTCCAAGTTCGCCGCCATTTCGGGAAGCGATCGCTGATCGCGCGATCGCTCTCCCAATCTCTCCCGTACTTGCACAGCTACCGGATCGTCACTTTCCAAAAAAGCTGTCACGGGCGAAACAACTTGCTCAGATGACTTTGCCTCATCAACATCTGGTACGGCAATCCGCAGGGGCGCGATCGCTCCCTCCGATTTGCCCTGAGACGAAATAAAGTGAACCTCAACGGCATAACCCGCAGCCGCAGCTAGTTTTGCCAGGGTTTCAAGTTTAGGAATTTGCTTGCCCGATTCAATCCGCGCCAATTGCGATTGCTTCATTCCCACCCTGTCGGCAAATTCTCTCTGAGTCATCCCTGTAGAGGCTCTGAGGGCAATCAGCTTGCTAGCGATGTCAAATTCAGCCTCTAGCGCCTCATACGCGGCTTTAACCGCTGGATCTGCTAACACTTCAGCGCGGATGGCATCCCAGCTTGTGGAGTTTTCAGTCATTTTTTCTTCCTCCTTTTCTGAGACTTAGCTTCAGCGGTGGACTGCTTCTGTTTTTCTTCTGCTAGGAATTCGTTCAGGCGAGCTTCAGCAATCTCAAGCTCTTTCTTAGGCGTCTTCTGAGTTTTTTTCTGGAAGCCGTGTAACAGAATGAACCGCTGCCCGGTATAGGCAAAGTAAAGAATCCGATAGATATTTGTATCTTGTTCTGCCCGAATCTCAAACAGCTTCGAGCCCGTGATGGAACGGACGTGAGGCATCCCGACGGATGTTCCACTTTCCTGAAGCAGGTCAAAAACCCGGGCCAACCTTGCCTGGACTTTGGGCTCTTGCTCTCGGAACCAGTCCAATATAGGAGAACTGCCATCGGGCAACTGATAGAAGTCAATTTTCCATTGCACCACTTAACTTTGTCTGGCTTTTATAAAAGTTTTTTTATAACAAAAATGTTATCACGCGCTGATTCGCGTGTCAAGTGTTGCCGAGAAGTTTCTATCTGTGTAAGGGAAAAGTGCCAAAAGTGACCATTCATCAAGGGTTTCGTGCCTCAGTTCCAGATTTCGCCGTCCTTCCAGGCTGTGTGCTAACCCTCCAACAAGCCGCCTCACCCGCATTTTGGCCAGGGATTCCCGGCAAATCCGGGCAAAAGTGTCAAAGAACACGCAGAGATGGTAATGTTTTTCTGTTCTACCTTCACTCAGGGCGCTGTATGAGCTGGCAAACGCTATGCCGGAAACTCGCCTGCTGCGAGCATTTCCGGGCGCTCGAGGCGGTAGATCGACCCCGGTCATTTTCAGTCAAATTCATTTCAAACCTGCGTGTCCCCAAATCCAACAGTCGAGTTAAACACTCTCGTAGAAGAGAAAACTTCTTTGAATGCGGCTGAGCCTCCTTTTACGCTTCAGCAGTTGAAAGCAGCGATTCCAGCCCATTGCTTTCAGCCATCAGCCGCCCGATCGCTCTCCTACTTCTTTCTGGATGTGGCGATCGTCTCTGCCCTCTATGCCGCAGCCCACGCGATCGATTCCTGGTTTTTCTGGCCCATCTTCTGGCTGATGCAGGGCACGATGTTCTGGGCACTGTTCGTCGTGGGACATGACTGCGGTCACGGTTCTTTTTCGCGCTACAAGTGGCTGAACAATCTCATCGGCCACCTTTCCCATACCCCGATCCTGGTTCCCTTTCACGGCTGGCGCATCAGCCACCGCACCCACCACCAGAATACCGCCAATCTCGATACGGATGAAAGCTGGTATCCCGTCAAGGAATCCACCTACCGGCAGATGCTGTGGTATGAAAAGTTCCTGCGCTTCGGGCTAGCGCTGCTGGTTGTCTATCCGCTGTACCTGTTCAAACGCTCCCCCGAACGGGATGGCGGCTCGCACTTCCTCCCGGGCAGCCCGCTGTTTAAACCCTCGGAAAAATGGGATGTTATCACCAGCACCGTTTGCTGGTCGCTGATGGTGGGCTTGTTGGGATTCCTCACCTATGAGTGGGGCTTCCTGTGGCTGCTGAAATACTATCTCGGCCCCTATGTGGTGTTTGTCATCTGGCTGGACTTGGTAACGTTCCTGCACCACACCGACCCCGATATCCCCTGGTATCGCGGCGACGACTGGTATTTCCTCAAGGGGGCTCTGTCCACGGTTGACCACGATTACGGCTTTGTCAACAACATTCACCACAATATCGGCACCCACGTCGTTCACCACATTTTCCTCAGCATTCCCCACTACCACCTGCTAGAGGCGAATGAGGCGATTAAGCCCATTCTGGGGCCGTATTACCGCAAATCCAATTTGTCTATCTTCCAGGCATTCTGGCGCGGTTACAAAAACTGCCATTTCGTGCCGGATACGGGCAGCAAGGTTTACTACCAATCCAAAGAACAACTCGGCAAAGTTCAATCTTAACTGCGTCTGGAGTTGGCAGCGGCAGGGGCTTTCACGCCTCTCCGCCCGCCCGATTGATGGCCATTTGCCGCCTGCCAGTGCGATCGATTTGTAACGTATCGCTTCTGAGGCAAGACTCGCGCTCGGCGGTAATAGTACAATGCAGGGCGGTTAACCAATAAACATATAACAGTAAGGAGTCGGAAGCTTGAGGAAGGTAGAAGCCATTATTCGGCCATTTAAGCTAGACGAAGTGAAAATCGCCCTCGTCAACGCTGGGATTGTGGGCATGACAGTCTCTGAAGTCCGAGGCTTCGGACGTCAGAAGGGCCAAACCGAACGCTATAGGGGTTCGGAGTACACCGTCGAGTTTCTGCAAAAGCTCAAGGTGGAAATCGTCGTCGATGACGATCAGGTAGATATGGTGGTTGACAAAATCATCTCTGCTTCCCGCACGGGTGAAATTGGCGATGGCAAGATTTTCGTTTCGCCAGTCGAGCAAATTATCCGCATCCGCACGGGTGAAAAGAACCTGGAAGCGATTTAGTTTCTAGGGCTGTTCTCTCGTTTGTCTCGTTTTCCCGGCTTCAGCCCGGGAATGGCGAGTCTGGAGGCAGAGCCTCCGCTCAAAAGACGCTTTTTCAACGCCAGTTAAAAACCCGGTTTCTTCGAGAAACCGGGTTTTTTGGGGTGTTTCTGGACTTCTGTTTCTTGCGGGCTGCATCCTCAATCCCGTTCTTGCAATCGTTTCAACTGGGGCAGCACGGCTTGGAAGGCTCTGCCGCGATGGGAAAGCGATCGCTTGATTTCGGGTGTCATTTCTGCAAATGTCAGATGTTTTTCTGGCACATAAAAAATTGGGTCGTAGCCAAATCCATTACTGCCGCGAGGGCTGTGCAATATTTCACCCCGACAATTTGCTTCGACCTGCAAAGCAATGGTGCCGTCGGGACGGGAAAGGGCGATCGCGCAGACAAATTGCGCGCCTCGGTTCGTCTCGTCGCCCAATTCCTGGAGCAGGCGATCGATGCGATCGGCATCTGTCGAACCGTAGCGCGCCGAGTAGACGCCGGGAGCGCCTTTGAGGGCGTCTACTTCCAAACCAGAATCGTCAGCGATCGCCCATTCTCCCGTCGCTAAAGCCACTTCACTGGCTTTGAGACAAGCATTTTCCATGAAAGTCGCACCGGTCTCCTCCACTTCGATCTCGTCCGGCTTCAGGCGCAATTCTAAGTCCAAATCAGTCAAATACAACTGCATTTCCCGGACTTTGCCGGGATTGCCGGTCGCGACGACTAGCAATCTGGGATTTTGGATTGGGGATGTTGTATTCATCTCGGGGTTTGGCATTGAGGGGCGCTAAACTTCGCCCCACAGATTCTAGCGCAAACGTTTCGCCGTTAAAGATTTTAAAAAACATACCTGCCCGTTGGCTGGCGCTACTCTGACTCGGAATTGCATCGGTGCCGCTTGCCTTCCCTCCGATCGCCTCAACCACGAAGGTTGGCTGTGCTGCCTCTGAATGAAAAGCACCACAACCGCTACCTTAACTGCTATCTTAACCCCTACCTTTTATTTCTTCGTTTGTCTCCGACTTCCTTTTCCCCCTCCCCCCCATTGGGATTCTGGCGATGGAAAGACAGCCAGCCGGTGGCGCTAAATTTATAGACCCAATTTGTCTACTTTTTGCAAAATTAAGATATAATTATAAGTGTTATTTTTTTCTTCAAGATTGTCTGGGAATCAGGGGCGATTGAGGCAGCGAATATTCGCGTTGTCCTCGCGGCGATCGCTGCTTTTGTTAAGAATCTTCAACAGGAGGCGGCGCTACCTGCAGGGTAAGGCCCCCCTGATTTTTGTCAATAAACGCCATTTATAAGGCAATAACTCGACTTTATTGTTCCTTATTGACAGCAAAAATCGCACATATATCGCACATATAGGGTATTGGCGTCACCCTCGATACTGCATGTAGTGAAAAACGCGAATCAGAGGCGTTTGCCGGGGTGGCTAGGACTAGCCCCCAGCCGGTCGCGACCATAAAATGTCCCGATGGTAAATTTGGGTAAAAATTTATGAAAAAATATTACGAAAATTTAGTACAGTTACATCATTCACCGGCAAACACTTTTTGAAACTGCCATGATAGCGGATCGATTTCCCTGGCTTACCGCGATTGTCCTGCTGCCACTCATTGCTTCCCTGGCCATCCCCGTGCTGCCCGATAAAGACGGCAAGCGCGTGCGGTGGTATGCCCTAGGCGTGGCGATCGCGGATTTCGTCTTGATGTGCTACGCCTTCTGGAAGCATTACGATGCCAGCAGCGCTACTTTTCAACTCGCGGAAACGTATGCCTGGGTGCCTCAGTTAGGTCTGAACTGGGCAGTTTCGGTTGACGGACTCTCAGTCCCGCTCGTGCTTCTGGCAGGATTTGTGACGACCCTATCCATCTTTTCAGCGTGGCAAGTCGATCGCAAGCCGCGCCTGTTCTACTTCCTAATGCTCGTGCTCTACGCAGCACAGGTAGGGGTCTTCGTCTCGCAAGACATTCTGCTGCTGTTCATCATGTGGGAAATCGAGCTGGTTCCCGTTTACCTGCTCATCTCCATTTGGGGCGGACCGAAACGTCGCTACGCCGCCACCAAATTCATCCTCTACACCGCCGCCGCCTCCGTCTTCATTCTCGTGGCGGGGCTGGCAATGGCATTCTATGGCGGCAATGTCACCTTCGACATCCTCGCCCTAGGCGCAAAGGATTACCCCCTCGCCCTGGAACTGCTGCTCTACGCCGGATTGCTGGTTGCCTTCGGCGTCAAACTGGCTGTTTTCCCGATGCACACCTGGCTGCCTGACGCCCACGGTGAAGCTTCCGCTCCCGTGTCGATGATTCTGGCAGGCGTGCTCCTGAAAATGGGCGGATACGGGCTGATTCGCCTGAACATGGAGACGCTCTCCGACGCCCACGTTTACTTCGCACCGGTTATCGCCATCCTCGGCGTTGTCAATATCGTTTACGGCGCGTTTACCTCCTTCGGGCAAACCAACATGAAGCGCCGCCTCGCGTATTCGTCGGTTTCCCACATGGGATTTGTACTGCTCGGCATTGCCTCTTTCACCGACTTGGGCATGAGCGGTGCCGTGCTGCAGATGCTCTCCCACGGTTTGATTGCAGCGCTGCTGTTCTTCCTGGCAGGCGTCACCTACGATCGCACTCACACCCTGGCACTGAATGAGATGGGCGGTATCGGGCAGGCAATGCCGAAAGTTTTTGCCCTGTTCACCGCCGGTGCGATGGCATCCCTAGCACTCCCCGGCATGAGCGGGTTTGTCAGCGAACTCTCGGTTTTCGTTGGCTTGAGCACTAGCGATATCTATAGTTATCCCTTCCGCACCGTCACCGTCTTCCTGTCGGCAGTCGGACTCATCCTCACGCCGATTTACCTGCTCTCGATGCTGCGGCAAGTATTCTACGGCTCTGGTGCCGCGCCCATCTGTGACTTGAGCGCCCCCAGTTCCAACAATCAGAACGCTGGGGAAGCGGTTTGCTTCGGTACAAACTGCGTCCTACCGGTTCATGCCAAGTTTGACGATGCCAAACCGCGCGAAGTGTTTATTGCCGCTAGCTTTCTGCTGCTGATTGTCGGCATCGGGTTCTACCCCAAACTGGCAACGCAGGTTTATGACGTGAAGACTGTGGCTGTGAACGCTCAAATGCGCCAATCCCACGCGGAAATCGCCCGGGCTAATTCCCAGTTTTATGCAAAGGGCTTCCAGGCTCCTAGCATCCTCGAGTCTGAAGTGGCTTCGGTTCCCGCCACCTTCAAGTAATCTCGTCGGTTTTTAGTTCTGTCGCTTTCTGGCGCGATCGCTTCCTTGGAGCGATCGCTTTTTTTTGCTCTTCAAACAAAAGCCCGATCGCGCCTTGAACTCAACGGCGATCGCCTCAAAACCCCTCCCCTTCCTCACTTCTATTGGCTTCAAAAGCGCATTCTCCCTCAAAATCGCGCCAGCCCTCACCCTTCACTTCCTGCGACTTCAGGGGAATTCTACGCCGCCACAGACTCAATACGCCCGATCGAGAATCCGAACATTTTCGGATTTTTTGCTTAGGCTTTTATACTTATTTTTTTTGAAAAAAATTGCAGGACGATAGAAAATTTCAGAGAAAGGGCGATCGCCAGTGTGGAATTTACCGCATCATATAATTATGATTCCCTAGCTACCTGAAGTCGTCTTTACAAAAGCCAGTAAACTAGAAGCAGTAAAATCTTTTTCTCATCAGAATGGCCATTTTTTTTATCAATGGCATCAAAAAAATTAACGTTCATGCAAGTATAACATTCTTAAGTATTACATTTTATAAAGTAAAAGCTTTTTTTTAGATTTAAGGGTAATCTAAATAAAGAAGCTTAACAGGTTCGCGCCAATGGCCTAGCTCAAAGTTCGGGTAAAGATCGAGCAGGTTTGTTGTGTTGCCGTTGAGTCGCTTCACCCGTATCGTTCCGGAGAACTGCAATGACTGCCGCCCTGCCTGGTTACGAATTCATCGAATCCATTCACGCGGGAGTGAGAACCCTCGTTTATCGCGCGCGGCGGGAGTCCGATCGTTCAAACGTCATCGTCAAAACCCTCAATTCAGAATATCCGAGCCTCGAAGAAATCACGCGCTTGCGGCACGAGTATAAAATCCTGCAACGCCTCGATATAGAAGGAGTTGTCCGCGCCTATAGCTTAGAAAGCTATAACAACGGCTTGGCGGCGATATTATAAGATTTTGAAGCTTTCTCCCTCAAAGAGTGGATGAATGCGCAGCCCGTGGCAGTTGTAGAATTTCTGGCGATCGCGATTCAGTTAGCTGCTGCCCTAGCGGAGCTGCACAAACAGCACATTATACATAAAGATATCAAGCCGCACAATATCATCATAAACCAGGCGAAACGGCAAGTAAAAATAATCGATTTTAGTATCTCATCGCAGTTAGAAAAAGAAAACCCAACCCTCAGCCATCCCGACTTACTCGAAGGCACCCTCGCCTACATGTCGCCAGAGCAAACCGGGAGAATGAATCGCTCCCTTGACTACCGCACCGACTTTTATTCCCTGGGCGTCACCTTTTACGAACTGCTAACCGGGGAATTGCCCTTCAACGCCACCGAGCCCCTGGAATTGGTACACAGCCACATCGCCAAAATGCCCGTACCGCCTCATCAGGTGAATCCCGATATACCCCAGGCGATTTCTAATATCGTAATGAAATTACTAGCCAAAAATGCCGAAGATCGATATCAAAGTGCCTTGGGGCTAAAATTCGACCTAGAAACCTGTCTGATAAAACTGCAAAGTATGGGAGGCACTTTCGACTTTACAGCCGGAAGTGCCGATAAAGCAGGGCAGCTACTCGTACCTCAAAAACTGTACGGAAGGGAAGCAGAAGTTAGCACGCTTCTAGAAGCGTTCGATCGCGTCGCTAATGGCAGCACCGAACTGATGCTCGTCTCCGGGTATTCCGGCATCGGCAAAACCGTATTGGTGAATGAAGTCCACAAACCCATTGTGCGGCAGCGCGGCTATTTCATTGCAGGGAAATTCGACCAATTCAAGCGGAATATTCCCTTTGCTTCCTTGATTCAAGCCTTCCAATCCTTAATTCAGCAACTCCTCACCGAAAGCGAAGCGCAAATCCTTGCTTGGAAAGAGAAACTTCTCGCAGCATTGGGTGCAAACGGGCAAGTAATCGTCGATGTTATCCCCGAAGTCGAACTTATTATCGGCAAGCAGCCAAGCGTCCCCGAACTAGGCGCAACGGAATCGCAAAACCGCTTCAGCCGAGTGTTCAAACAATTTATCGGCGTCTTTACAACGCGAGAACACCCCCTCGTTGTCTTCCTAGATGACTTGCAGTGGGCAGATGGAGCCAGCCTGAAATTAATTGAACTGCTGATGACAGACAGCGACAGTCAATATTTATTGCTGATTGGCGCGTATCGCGATAACGAAGTGTTCCCGGCGCATCCGACAGTTCAGACGATCGAAAGAATTCAACAATCCGGCGCAACTGTCAATAATATCGTCCTGACGCCGTTACAACTCGTTCACGTCGAAGAATTAATCGCCGAGACTTTAAATGAAGCGGTTCACTCGAAGCGACTAGCCGAGTTACTGTTCAACAAAACCCAGGGAAATCCTTTCTTCTTGACGCAACTGCTCAAAACGCTTTACCAAGAAGACTTATTAGTGTATGAATTGTACGCGGAGGCGTGGCAGTGGTCATTGGAACACATTCAAGCGATCGGCATCACCGATTATAACGTAGTCGAGTTGATAGCCCGGAATATTCGCAAACTGTCCGAAAAGACGCAGAACGTCTTAAAACTGGCCGCGTGTATTGGCAATAGTTTTAACTTGGAAGTCTTGAGTGTTGTTAGCGAAGAATCTTCCTTAGTCACTGCCGCGCAATTGTGGTCAGCCCTGCAGGCGGGGTTGATTTTGCCCCTGAGCAATGAATACAAAATTCCCCTGGTATTTTCTCAGGAGGAATCGGCGGAGATTGCCTTAACCGATGTCAAGGTAGACTACAAATTTTTGCACGATCGCGTCCAGCAAGCGGCGTATTCTCTGATTCCCGACGAGAAGAAGAAAGAAACGCACTTGAAAATCGGGCAACTGCTGCTGCACTCGACGACGCCCGAAGAACGGAAAGAGAATATCTTCGCCCTCGTCAACCAACTCAATTACGGGACTGACTTGCTGGCGACGGAAGCGGAAAGATACGAGCTGGCGTCTCTCAATTTAATAGCCGGTCAAAAAGCCAAAGCCGCTACCGCGTATGAGTCGGCGGTGAAATATTTGAATATCGGGTTGGGGCTGCTAGGTGCCGATAGCTGGGAGAGTCACTACGAGCTGACATTAACCCTGTATCTGGAAGCGGCAGAATCTGAATACTTAACCGCTAATTTTGAGGGATTGAAACAACTGTCCGATTTCCTGCTGAAAAAAACCAAAAACCTCTTGGAAAAAGTCAAGGTATACGAGCTGAAAATTCAGTTGGTTTATTCTCAAAACCAGATGCAATCAGCCTTAGATACCGGAATCGAGGTTTTGAAAATGCTTGGTGTGAGCCTGGAGCAAGAACCTCCTAAAGAATTGATTATTGACGATTTAGCCGACTTGCCGCCGATGAAGGCTCCCGATAAACTTGCGGCTATGCGGATATTAATGAGCATGGTGGTACCGGCTTTTGCGGGAAACCCTGGAATGCTACTGCCGGTTCTTTTGACAATGATAAATTTGTCGAGCATTTATGGAAATTCACCAGAATCTGCTTACGGCTATGTTTGGTATGGGGCGGTCTTATGTGGGCCAATGGAAGACATAGATTCTGGATATCAATTTGGCAAATTAGCCGTTGCGTTGGTGGAAAAATTTGAGGCTAACACCTTTAAAGCCAAGATAGTTGGGATATTCTACGTTATTGTTTCTCACTGGAAAAAGCATATAGAGGAAAACATAGAACCTTTGAGCAATGGTATTCAAAATGCGCTTGAAGTAGGAGATATAGAATTCGCTTCTCACAATAGCATGAACTATTGTAATTTTACATTTTTGAGCGGGAAAGAGCTTGAAAAACTGGAGATTTTTCAAGCAAAATATATTGCTTTGTCTGTCAAATATAAGCAAGAATATGATATTGTTATCATAAAAATTTATCAGCAACTCGTGAAAAACTTGCTCGGCAAAACGCCTAACAAATTACGTTTTATAGGAGAGTGTTTTGACGAAGAAGAAATGCTACCAGCTATTAAAGAATCGAACAATAAGACGTGGTTATTTTTCTACTACGTCGCTAAAATGATTCTTCTTTATTTATTTAAAGATTATGAGGGGACAGTTGCCACCGCCTATTTAGCATTAATGAATGCTGAAGGAGGGGTGGGATTGTACCATAATACCCTTTACAATTTATACTATTCTATTGCCCTTTTAGCATTGTACCCAGAATGCCAACCAACAGAAAAACAAAAATACCTAAGTGAAGTAACAGCAAATCAAGAAAAAATGAAGGCTTGGGCGTTTCATGCGCCGTCGAACTTCCAGCATAAGTATGACTTGGTAGAAGCTGAGAAAGCGCGAGTTTTGGGACAAAATGACCGAGCGATGGATTATTACGATCGCGCGATCGCCGGAGCCAGAGAACAGGGCTATACCCAGGAAGAAGCCTTAGCAAATGAACTGGCGGCAGAGTTTCATTTGTCCCTGGGCAGAGAGAAAATTGCCAAAACTTACATGACAGATGCCTACTATGGTTACATCCACTGGGGTGCAAAGGCGAAAGTTGAAGATTTGGAGCTGCTATATCCCCAGTTGATAGCGCGATCGCGAAGCGTATGCCCGGAGGGCTTTTCGCAGGTTGCAGAAACTCCTATAGAGCGCGCAGCGACGATTGCCGCTTTAACGACTACCGGCAGTCAAACCGAATTTCTCGACTTGGCAACTGTGATAAAAGTGTCACAAGCCATTTCCGGCGAAATCGTCCTCGCCAACTTGCTCGACAAATTGATGAAAAGTTTGATAGAGAATGCCGGAGCAGAAACCGGAGCGCTCATCTTGTCAAAAGGCGGTGAATTCGCGATCGAAGCATCGGGGACAAAAGAAAAAATCACCGTGCAGCAATCTCTGCCAGTGGCAACCAGCCAGCAGATCCCCCTCTCCGTGTTCAATTATGTCAACAGAACGCAGAAAGATGTGGTGCTAAACGATGCCAGCCGCGAGAACACGTTTAACAATGACCCCTACATCATTCAGCAGCAGCCAAAATCTCTCCTGTGCGCGCCCGTAATCTATCAAGGCAAAATCGCAGCCATCCTGTATCTGGAAAATAACCTAATTGCTGGGGCTTTTACGCCGAAGCGAGTGGAGATATTGCGGATGCTGTCGGCGCAGGCTGCGATCGCCCTAGAAAATGCCCGCATCTATGCCGATTTAGAAACCGCCAACCAAAAATTAGAAGAATACAGCCACAACTTAGAAGTCAAAGTTTCCGAGCGAACCCAGGAACTCAAAGAAAAAAATTCCCGTCTAGAAATAGAGATAAAAGAACGCCAGCGAGCCGAGCAAGCTGCCGAAGCAGCCAACCGCGCCAAGAGTCAATTTCTCGCCAATATGAGCCACGAACTGCGCACGCCGCTAAACGGGATATTGGGCTACGCTCAAATCCTCAAACAAAACAAAAACTTGACCTCTCAGCAAAACTCTGGCGTTCAGATCATTCACCAGTGCGGCGAACACCTGCTCACCCTAATCAATGACGTTTTAGACCTCTCCAAAATCGAAGCCGGAAAAATGGATATTCAACCCAGCGAATTTCATTTTTCTGAGTTTCTCTCTGGCATTGCCGAAATCTGCCGCATCAAAGCCCAACAGAAGGGGATCTCGCTGATTTACGAGCCCGTGACTTCCCTACCAACAGCCATCCGTGCGGACGATAAACGGTTGCGGCAAGTCATCCTGAACTTACTGGGAAATGCCGTCAAATTTACGGAAGCCGGCGGCGTCAGTTTCAAAGTCGGCGTCATCGGCAAGGGAGAATCTTCCCCACTCGTCAAAATTCGCTTTCGCGTCGAAGACACCGGCGTCGGCATCGCCGCCGAGCAATTGTCAAAAATCTTTTTACCCTTCGAGCAGGTGGGCGATACCCTGCGCCAAACAGAAGGCACCGGTTTGGGGCTGGCAATTAGCCGCCAATTAGTCGAGATGATGGGGGGCGAGCTGAAAGTGGAAAGCACGTTAGGGAAAGGCAGCGTTTTTTGGTTCGAGCTAGAATTGCCCGCAGTGGAACGATGGGCAGCTCATCACAAAAAATCTGAGAAAATCGTCAGGGGCTTTGTCGGCAGCAAGCAGAAAATTTTAGTCGCGGACGATCGCTGGGAGAACCGCTCGGTTCTGGTTAACCTCCTCGCGCCTCTCGGTTTTGAAGTCATGGAAGCAACCGACGGGCAAGACTGCCTGAATAAAGCTCAATCTTTCCAACCGGATTGTATCTTTATCGATTTGGTGATGCCGGTGATGGACGGTTTTGAAGCCACGCGACGCATTCGCCAATCTTCCGAGTTGAAAGATGTCCCAGTCATCGGGACGTCTGCGAGCGTTCTGTCCTCCGAATCTCAGGGGAGCCTCGAAGAGGGGTGCAGCGCTTTTCTCCCCAAACCCATCCGCTACGAAGAGTTGTTAGAGTGCCTCGGCTCTCATTTAGAGTTGGAATGGATTTATGAAGAGCCGTCCGCGATCGCTCCTGATGCCAAAGTTGAGGCTGCCTCTGACGATATGCCAGCAGGAGATCCGATCGCCCCTCCGGCTGAAGAATTGGCTGTTCTTTTCGACCTGGCGATGTGTGGCGATCTCGGCGGCATTCAGAAACAAGCGGAAAACCTGCAGCACTTAAATGCTCAATACGGGGCTTTTAGCAGTCACCTGATCCAATTAGCAAAAAATTTCGAGGAAGAAAAAATCATCGAACTCTTAGAAATGTATAGGGAGGAGAAAGCATGAGCGGTGAATATTCAGAACAAGGAGCAATTTTAGTAGTCGATGACAATGCCAATAATTTGCAGGTGCTTTTTGATTTTTTAACGCAATACGGCTTTAAGGTTTTGGTGGCCAGAACCGGACAAAGCGCCATACAGAAAGTGGAATATTCGCCGCCAGATATTATCCTGCTCGACGTGCTCATGCCGGGAATGGATGGGTTTGAAACGTGCCAGCGCTTGAAAGCTTCGGAGGCGACAAAAGACATCCCCGTGATTTTTATGACAGCGCTGGCTGATACGGAAAATAAGGTGAAAGGGTTTAATGCTGGGGCGGTGGATTACATTACAAAGCCGATTCAGCAGGAGGAGGTTTTAGCGCGGGTTAAAACTCACCTGAGTATCGGCAATATGGCGAAAAAGCTTCTCAGTCAAAATGAGCTTTTGCAACAAGAGGTTGCCGAGCGCGAAAAACTGGCAGCAGAGTTAGAGCGGCGAGTCGAAGAGCGGACGGGCGAGCTAATGCGGGCTAATTTTAGGCTGCAAAGAGAAATCGCCGAACGCCACCAAACAGAGGAAACCCTGCAGCGATCGCTCGTGCAGCTCCAACAAACCCAGGCTCAATTGATTCAAAGTGAAAAAATGTCAGCTCTGGGGCAACTCGTGGCGGGAGTCGCTCACGAAATCAACAATCCCGTTAACTTTATTTACGGAAATCTTGCCTACGTCCGCGACTATACCGCCCAACTGCTGGAAATCCTCAATTTGTACCAGCAGATTTATCCCAACCCTGCCCCAGAAATTGTTGAAAAATCCGAGGAGGAAGAACTCGAATTTATTGTCGAAGACTTGCCCAAACTGATATCGTCCATGCACATCGGTGCCGAGCGGATTCGCCAGATCGTTCTTTCGCTGCGGCAATTCTCGCGTCTGGATGCGTTCGAGATGAAGCCGATGAACGTACACGAGGGCATTGACAGCACGCTGATGATTTTGCACAATCGGCTGAAATTCAAAGCGGATCGCCCGGGCATTGAGGTGATTAAGGAATATTGCCCCAATCTCCCTGATGTGGAGTGCTATGGCGGCGAATTGAATCAAGTCTTTATGAATGTACTGGCGAATGCGATCGACGCTCTCGATGAATACAATCACAAGCGGACGCTAGAAGAAATTAAAGCCAATCCCAGCGTGATTCGGATTCGCACGGAGGTAACGGAGCGCTTAGCAGTGCGAGTGCGAATTTCCGATAATGGTCCGGGAATGCCCGAAGAAGTCCGCCGACACATCTTCGACCCTTTTTATACCACCAAACCCCCTGGAAAGGGCACGGGAATTGGATTGTCGATTAGCTGGCAAATAGTTGTAGAAAAACATCGGGGAAATTTTTGCTGTAATTCATCACCCGATCGCGGCGCAGAATTTGCGATCGAAATTCCGATTAAACAGCAGTATCTAGCGCTTTGTGGTTGAAGGGAGCGCTTGGCGCGTAAAATAGGGCGCGCTGCCGCACGCCCCACCCTCGACAAGCTTTCCCAGTAGCGCGCCTAACTTTCCTCGCGAGCATCGTTGGTGGCACCGGGAGAGGATTTGTACAGGGCATCCAATTGAGCGCGGGCATCTTCAACCGTCATGGATTTCATCACTAAAAGCGGTTCGCTCACCACGTTGCCCGCGTCGTCGAGAAATTCTGGATGCGGCACGCGAGCGCGGTACTGCCCCGCTTTGGATGCAGGCGCTCCCGCCATCGACGAGTAGGGGCGCTGGGAATCGGCACTCAGGGTAATCAAACTGCGGATTAAATTACCGACTGCGAGGAAAGCCAGGATAGTAAAGGCGAGAATGTAAAGCAGGTGTAGCATAACATTTTTCTCCAGGCAAGACAAAGTATTTGCAATTTAGAAGACAGATGTAACAGCAGGTCTGCAACGAGCGAATCGCCCTCAGACCTTTTAATGTATCGGATCTGCTGGCAGGAACTCAACCCACCTGTGGGGGGAAGCCGCTATTCACCTTTTCCATGCGATTGCGCATCGACACCTTCCAGCATTCGGTGAGCAGTTTGTGCCAGGGGATGAGCACTTCCATTTCCACCCCCACTTTGCCATCCGTGGCTTTCAGCAGCAGCCGCGCCGTGTCCACTTCCTGCTGTGCCTCCACGATCCGCGCCAGCAAGTCAGCCTGCCCCTCGCTGCCTAAAAAGGATATTTCCTCGGTTTCCAACAGGGCGCGCGATCGCGCAAACCAATACTGAAAGTCTTCTAACAGCGGTTCCAGTACCGTCTTGAGCAATTCGGGTTCGGGCAGGTTTGGATTCAACATAAATTTAAAACAATCTACCAAACTCATGTAATCTTAACACTCTTTACAATTCTTAACATTACCGGAATTTTTTGGCAAGCTCCCGGCGGCAAAATTCTCAAGCCCTCTCATCTCCAAGCTTTTTACCGCCAGAAACATTGACATTTAGCGCAAAGTATGCTTGAGAGCATGTCCTAGAAACCAAGCGGCAGTGGGACAGCCCAGTCGCTAAGATAGAAATCTGTAGGGGCAGCAGCAGCCCCCGCCGATTTATTGACAGTAAGGTAGATTTGTCAAATGGTTCAGCAGCCGATATCACCCTCAGAGTCTCCCGCTTCTGCGGAACAACCCGCCAAAGTCCACCTACCGCGCACCAGCGAATCCGAGCAGCTCAAAAAAATTCGCCACACTGCTTCCCACGTCATGGCGATGGCGGTGCAGAAGCTGTTTCCCAAAGCCCAGGTGACTATCGGCCCCTGGATTGATTATGGATTTTACTACGACTTCGACAGCCCAGAGCCCTTCACGGAAAAGGATCTCAAGGCGATTCAAAAAGAGATGATCAAAATCATCAACCGCAAACTGCCCGTCATCCGAGAAGAAGTCAGCCGCGAGGAAGCCGAACGCCGCATCAAAGAAATTAACGAGCCCTACAAACTAGAAATCTTAGAAGGGCTGCAAGAACCCATTACCATCTACCACTTGGGAGAGCAGTGGTGGGACTTGTGCGCCGGCCCGCATGTGGCCAATACCAGCGAACTCAACCCGAAAGCGATCGAACTCGAAAGCGTAGCCGGCGCGTACTGGCGCGGCGATTCCAGCAAAGCGCAACTGCAGCGCATCTACGGCACCGCCTGGGAAAGCCCAGAACAGCTCGCCGAATACAAGCGCCGCAAAGAAGAAGCCCTCAAACGCGATCACCGCAAACTCGGTAAAGAATTGGGCTTGTTTATCTTCACCGATCCCGTAGGACCCGGGCTGCCCCTGTGGACGCCCAAAGGCACCGTGCTGCGCAGCACCCTCGAAGACTTCCTCAAACAAGAACAAATCAAGCGCGGTTACTTGCCCGTCGTCACCCCCCACATCGGCAGAGTCGATTTATTCAAAATTTCGGGACACTGGCAGAAATACAAAGAGGACATGTTCCCGATGATGGCGGAAGATGAAGAATCCGCCAAAATCGAACAGGGATTCGTCCTCAAGCCGATGAATTGCCCCTTCCACATCCAAATCTACAAAAACGAATTGCGCTCCTATCGCGAACTGCCCATGCGGCTGGCGGAATTCGGCACCGTCTACCGCTACGAACAATCCGGAGAACTGGGCGGTTTAACTCGCGTGCGCGGCTTCACCGTAGACGATTCCCATTTGTTTGTCACGCCAGAACAACTCGACGAAGAATTCCTCAACGTGGTGGATTTGATTCTGTCAGTGTTCCAGAGTTTGCAACTGAAGAACTTCAAAGCGCGATTGAGTTTCCGCGATCCGGCGTCGGATAAATACATCGGCTCTGATGAAGCGTGGGAAAAAGCTCAGGGCGCTATCCGCCGCGCCGTGGAAAAGCTGGGGATGAATTATTTTGAAGGGATTGGGGAAGCGGCATTTTACGGCCCCAAACTCGATTTTATCTTCCAAGACGCCCTCGATCGCGAGTGGCAGTTGGGAACCGTGCAAGTAGATTACAACTTGCCAGAGCGGTTCGATTTGGAATACGTCGCCGAAGACGGCAGCCGCAAGCGCCCCGTGATGATTCACCGGGCTCCGTTCGGTTCGCTGGAACGCTTGATCGGGATATTAATCGAAGAATATGCGGGAGATTTTCCCCTGTGGATAGCCCCCATTCAAGCGCGACTGGTGCCGGTGAGCGACGAATTTCTCGGCTATGCGAAAGATGTTGCTCATCAAATGCGATCGCTCGGCATCCGCGCCGAAGTTGACACCAGCGGCGAGCGCCTCGCGAAGATGATTCGCAATGCAGAGAAAGCGAAAATCCCCGTGATGGCGATTGTCGGCGCGAAAGAGGTTGAGTCGAATAGCCTGAGCATTCGCACCCGCGCCTCTGGGGAATTGGGAGCGATGCCGGTGGCGGAGGCGATCGAGCGGATGACGCAGGCGATCGCGACTTACAGCAACTTCTAATACGGGGTAGGGCGGGCTAAAAGCCCGCCCTATTTAAATCGCCAATTAGAAATAGCCGATAAGAAAGGAACGATTGCACGAGTAAAGAAAAAACGAGAATAACGAGGAGATAAATCAATGCCTTCACCCTTTCCAGGGATGAATCCCTATTTAGAAAATCCCGAAATATGGCCAGCCGTTCACAGCCGATTGATAGTCGCGATCGCTGATGCCTTAGTTCCGCAGATTCGCCCAAATTATCTAGTAGACATTGAAAAGCGAATTTATCAGAGCAGTGGGGAAACAACCCTTTTGGTGGGAATTCCCGACGTAACCGTGCGGCGTGAAGCGCCGCTATCCCGTAGGGAATCGCTCCCTTCTCAAACTAACCCCAGCACCTCTAATGTCGCCGTTGCAGCGCCGCCAGTAACCCCCGTACAGGTAAGAATGCCAATGCCAGAAGAAGTGCGGGAGGCATATTTAGAAGTGCGAGATACAACCACCGGGGAAGTGGTGACGGTGATAGAAGTTCTCTCCCCAGCCAATAAGCGCCCTGGAAAAGGACGGGAAATGTACTTGGAAAAGCGCGAAACGGTGGTGGGGAGCCGCACCCATCTGGTAGAAATTGACTTGCTGCGAAAAGGAGAACCGATGCCGTTTTTTGGCACGGAGTTTCAGGGAAATTACCGAATTTTGGTGAGTCGGGGCGATCGCCGCCCGACAGCAGATTTATACCTCTTTAATTTACCCCAGCCAATTCCCACTTTCACGCTGCCACTGCGATCGCAAGATGCCGAGCCCACCCTCGACTTGCAAGCGCTGTTAAATTCACTGTACGATCGCGCCGGTTACGACTACACCCTCGATTACAGCGCCGAACCAGTACCGCCCTTAGAAGAATCAGAGACAGCCTGGGCAGATGCGCTGTTGCGCGAACAACAATTGAGATAACGAGCGATCGTCAGCTAGACAACTTCTCTGCCTTGCAGTAAAGTTTTTTAGGCGCTTCACTGAAATATTTAAACAGCGCCGGACACAACCACCCCTGCATATTTTTCGCTTCCCAGCAATACCAGTTTCCGCCATATTCTTCCCCTACCAAAACCAACTCCGCCTGATAGCCTGGAAAAGCATTTTCTGAAAAAAATAACCTGAACCCCTTATCGGCATTGACAATCTCTTTAACAAGTACGTCAATCATTTCCGGAATGCCGCTGACAAAGGGCTCCCGCACGAGTCCGACAGTTTCGTCGTCAAAAACCCAAGTATCGCGATCGCGATAGGGAAAAATCACCATCATGGCATTAGACATCCCTACAACTCCTTTTCACCTGAAAGAATCCCCTCATCCCCCAATCCCAGCATTCCCAAAGGCAGTATATTTTATATTTTAGATAAACTTTCACAGAGCCCCAATACGGCGGGCTTGTTTCATGTCGTCTATTTCTTCCGTTACCGTTACCGTACCCGCTACCACTGCTAACCTGGGACCTGGATTCGATTGCATCGGGGTGGCTTTGACGCTGTACAACCACTTCAAGTTCACCCGACTGAGCGCGGATACCCCACTGGAAGAGGATCGGGCGCTGAGAATCGCGGTTAAGGGGTTGGATGCGAAGCGCGTCAAAACCGATCGCAGCAATCTCGTCTATCAAACTTTTGTTAACTTTTACCAGCATATCGGGCACGCGCCGCCGCCAGTGCAAATCGAAATCGAGCTGGAAATCCCGCTGGCGCGGGGCTTGGGCAGTTCGGCAACGGCGATCGCTGCAGGATTAGTCGCTGCCAATCTGCTGGCGGGTTCGCCGCTGACGCAAAAACAGCTCATCCAGCAGGCGATCGCGATCGAAGGGCACCCCGACAATATCGTCCCCGCTTTATTGGGCGGCTGTCGTCTCGCGGCTTCTATTTCTACTGACTGGGAAATCTGCGAGATTCCCTGGCACGCCGATATCGTCCCCGTGGTGGCGATTCCCGATTTTGAACTCTCAACCGCCGACTCGCGGCGCGTTCTCCCCCCCGAGTACAGTCGCGCTGATGCGATTTTCAATATCGCCCACTTGGGTTTGCTCGTGCGCGGCATAGAAACCGGTCGGGGCGATTGGCTCAGCGCCGCCATGCAAGATCGCATCCACCAACCCTACCGCCAAGCGCTCATCCCCGATTACGAGGCGGTGCGTGCCGCTGCCCTGTCTGCGGGGGCTTGGGAAATGGCCATTAGCGGTGCCGGCCCTACCCTGCTGGCGCTCGCTCCTGCGGCGTCGGCTCCTGCAGTTGTCGCGGCAATGGCACAAGCGTGGAAAGAACACGGCATTTCCGCCGAGGTGCGATCGCTCTCGATTGACACCCAGGGAACCCGAAGCCGTTCTTAGTCGTTCGTAGTGGGGACTTCAGTCCCCTGCGTTCGTAGTGGGGACTTCAGTCCCCTGCGTTCGTAGTGGGGACTTCAGTCCCCTGCGTTCTCTTACCCGAATTCGCTTTAAGTGAGTTTTATTGCATAAATAACTCACTTAAAATAAAATGTAAAAACTTTCTTGTTCGCTTCCCCGCTTTCCCCAAATCCCGGCGATCGCCCTGAAACTTGCCTTAATGGCGCAGTTTGCCGCTGACGCCATTGTTCAGCCCGTTCGCTCTAGTCATCGTTCCACTAGAATTTTTATTTTAAAAATTACCTGATTCATTATCTAAAAATTAGAATAAATCATTTTTTTAAAAATTTTTATAAATGCAAATCTAAAAAAAATCCCGGAACAGTTGTCAAAACTTTACTAAACTTAATAAAATAACGAGTAGATGCAATAAGTATTTATCCTCATGTTTGCCATTGAATTTCCTTGGTTAACAAGTATTATTCTGTTGCCCCTCGTCGCAGCTCTGGCCATTCCCGCCCTGCCAGACAAAGACGGCAAAACCGTCCGCTGGTACGCCCTCGGAGTGGCGATCGCGGACTTGGCACTATCCATCTATGCCTTTTGGAGCCACTACGATTTAGAAAAATCCACCTTACAACTCGCTGAAAACTATCCCTGGGTGCCCCAGATCGGCTTGAACTGGTCAGTCGCCGTTGATGGCTTGTCCATGCCCCTGATCGTCCTCACCGGCTTAGTCACCACCCTCGCCATATTCGCCGGCTGGAAAATTCCCCAAAAGCCGCGCTTATTCTATTTCCTGATGCTGGCGATGTACAGCGCCCAGATAGGCGTTTTTGCCGCTCAGGACATGCTGCTCTTCTTCCTGATGTGGGAACTCGAACTCGTGCCAGTGTACCTGCTCATCTCCATCTGGGGAGGAGCAAAGCGCCGCTATGCCGCAACCAAATTCATTCTCTACACCGCCCTCGGTTCCATCTTCATTCTGCTCGCCGGCTTGGGAATGGCATTCTACGGCGATGCCGTCACCTTTGACATGGCGGCTCTGGCAAACAAAAACTTCCCGATCGCCTTTGAACTGCTGGCTTACGCCGGGTTACTCATTGCCTTCGGCGTCAAACTGCCGATATTCCCCCTGCACACCTGGCTGCCCGACGCCCACGGCGAAGCTTCCGCACCCGTCTCGATGATTCTGGCTGGCGTTCTCCTGAAAATGGGAGGCTACGCCCTGATTCGCATGAACGTCGAGATGCTGCCCCACGCTCACATCTACTTCGCACCGGTGCTCGTCATTCTCGGCGTGGTGAATATCGTCTACGGTGCTCTGACAGCGTTTGCTCAAACCAACTTGAAGCGGCGGTTGGCTTGTTCCTCCATCTCCCACATGGGCTTTGTGCTGATTGGCATTGCCTCCTTCACGGATTTGGGGCTCAACGGTGCCGTGCTCCAGATGGTTTCTCACGGGCTGATTGCTGCGGCGCTGTTCTTCCTCTCCGGCGTCGCCTACGATCGCACTCACACCTTAGTGATGGACGAAATGGGCGGCATGGCGAAGTCGATGCCAAAAGTATTTGCCCTGTTTACTGCCGGTTCGATGGCGTCGCTGGCACTGCCGGGGATGAGCGGATTTGTCGGCGAACTGACGGTGTTCTTGGGCTTGGCGAGCAGCGATGCTTACAGCACCCCTTTCAAAGCTGTCGCGATTCTGCTGGCGGCTGTCGGATTGATTGCCACGCCGATTTACTTGCTCTCGATGCTGCGTCAGGTATTTTACGGCAAAGAAAATCCACGGCTGCACCTGGAATCTTGGATGGATGCCAAGCCGCGCGAGATTTTTATCGCCGCTTGCTTGATTCTGCCTATCGTCGGGATTGGCTTCTATCCGAAGCTGGCAACGCAAACCTATGACGCGAAGACGGTAGCGGTGGCGGCTCACGTTCGCAACGCCCTGCCGGTGGTGGCGCAGCAGCGCGAAATCATGTACTCTGGCTTGACTGCGCCGAAGTTGCTGAGTATCAATATTCCCAACCCTTAAGGGTACTGCTTAGCAGTTAAGCATAAATCATTGCACTCGAACGACAGCCTTCAAACCGGTTTTTCCAAAAAACCGGGTTTCTTTTTCTTCGCTTTTTTTCTGCAAGCAGGCTGTGGGATTTTTTCCAGATATTTTGTCTTAAATGCACCATTGCAAATCAGGCTTCAGCCGCCGCTGATTTTGGCTTTGTAGCCGAGCTGAATCAAAATTTCGAGGATTTGCTTAGCCCGATCGCCTTGAATTTCGATGGTATTGTCTTTCACCGTGCCGCCCGTGCCGCATTGGTTTTTAATTTGTTTGGCGAGCGCCTGCAAGGTTTCGGGTTTGGCTTGAAATCCCGTAATGACGGTGACGGTTTTGCCTTTGCGCCCTTTGCTGGAAGCTTGCACGCGGAGATTTTGCTGGGATGGGGGGACTTCTGCGATCGGTCGTTCTGTCGCGGCGGGGTTGGCGTTCGTGCCAAATTCTCGGTAGGCGATTCGATCGTCGGAGCTGTTGCTGTCGGTGGACTTGCGCGAGTAAGTGGCCATAATGCGATCGGGGCTGGGGAGGGCTGGTTTTTGCTTGTGGTTTGTTGCTTCTTCTCTGAAAATAGCAGAAGAAGGCTCTGGTTGCGGGCTACCTCCCCCCGGCGATCGCGTGATTTGGACTTTCCGCGCTTTGGCTGGGCTCTAAAATCTAAACTGGGATGTTGCTTTTCCGCCGCAGCGCTGAGCCAGTTGGCCACCTGTGCAGCCAATCAAGGTCAGCCATTTGATAAGGGTGCTATTACGAACCTTGCGATCGCTCCGACTGGCATAATTTTCCCCTAGCACGGAAAGCGCCGTCAATTCTCCTCGCCTTCTCTTATTTTTGCTATAATTCTGCATCGGAGAAGGTTTTCTGGGTAATTATAAAGTGGTTTCTGACTCAACCTAAATTCTAAAAAAATCATAAAAATTGCGCGAGTCGGCGTAGCGCCCGTGGGGAAGGGCCTGAAGATTTTCAGGCGATCGCTCGAAACAATCAAGGAAAAAATTCTATGCTTTCTAAGCAAAAATTGAGAACTTATATTTGGCTAGTCTCTATTCCACCTATTGCCGGGTTTGTCGGATTGATTGGGCTGACTTATTTCAACAGCGGGAAGGTGTGGGAAGCCTATCAAAAAGTAGAACAGGTGCAGCAAGCGATCGCCCAGAAAAAAAGGGTAAGCCCGTCCGATAGCGAAGCCCTAGCCCGATCGAACAATGAGGTGAAAGCGAGTTTGGAAGGGCTGGGGCTGACACTGACGATCGCCACTATTGTAGAATTGTTTCTGATCCTGCTGGCAATCTCTGTGATGACGAAAGGCGTTTCCCGCAAAATCGATAGCGTTGCCAGCGAAATCGCCCAGTCTTCCAATGAGATTGCCAGCACCATCGAGCAGCAGCAGAGCGCCACCTTCAAGCAGGCGGCTTCGGTGAATCAAACGACTGCGACGATTGACGAGCTGGGCGCTTCATCGCGTTCGACGGCGGAGCAAGCGCAAACGGCGGCGTCTGGCGCGCGTCACGCCCTGTCTTTGGCAGAGGAGGGCACGCGGGCGGTGGGGCGAACCCTAGAGGGGATGTCAACGCTCAAAGAAAAGGTAGAGGCGATCGCAGCTCAGATCGTGCGCCTGTCGCAGCAAACCTCTCAAATCGGCAACATCGCCGCTCTGGTGGGGGATTTGGCAACCCAAACCAACATGCTGGCGCTCAATGCCGCCGTGGAGGCGGTGCGAGCGGGAGAACACGGCAAGGGATTTGCCGTGGTGGCGTCGGAAATTCGCAAGCTCGCCGATCAATCTCAAAAATCCACCGAGCGGATTAACGCTTTGGTTGCGGACATCCAGACAGCCATTAATTCAACCGTCATGGTGACGGATGCGGGCACGAAAACCGTCGATGAGGGGGTGAAAATCGCCCGAGAAACGGCGGAAGCGCTCAGGGGAGTGACGGAAGCGATTAACGAGATTTCCGTCAGTACGCAGCAGATTTCGCTATCGGCGAAACAGCAGGCGATCGCCGTTCAGCAAGTTGTCGAGGCGATGAACGCCCTCAACCAAGTCGCCAGCGAAAATGCTGAAAATATCTCGCAAGCGAAACTCGGCACTGAAAAACTCAACCAAGCTGCACAGAATCTCTTTACCATTTCCTAGCGCTATTGAGCGTTAAAAAATGTGTAGGAATTATTTCTTCTGTCTCCCCCTCTCTCCCCCTCTCCCCCTCCCATCGGTATTTCTATTATTTCTTCTGTCTCCCCCTCCCCCACTCCCCCCCTCTCGCCCTCTCC
>CAYOOD010000067.1:24144-43255 GCA_964405435.1 uncultured bacterium | reverse complement strand
CTCCTGATGTTTTTCTCTAATAGTATAATACTATCTTAGCCAACTTAGTATAAATTGCCGGCTGGTGACGACTGGGCAGGCTAGGGTAAAGCGTTTAACTTGAAAATCTAAAATCAAAATATCCCGAAGTGCTGCGCGTGCCAAGGTGGCGGCAGAAACCGCGATCGCTCGGAGCGCAAATGCCCTCGCGAAGTATTTTCGGGAGAACGAGCAGCCACAATAATTGCAGTTTTCAAGGATTGGCAAAATGTCGGTACAGCCAGAAAGTCGGTTTCTTGAAGAAATCGGCTTTCTGAGTTGGAATCACTCGATAACTTACCAGGGACTGCCGATTAGCGTGAAGCCGCTCCAATAGAAAGGATGAGATAAGATTTGCTCCGACTGATTCTGCAAAGCAGGCGGCAAGGGAAGCGCTCGATCGCTAACCACTAACTGACTGCCCGTAAAGCGCGCCTGCCCCTTCAACATCGTCAATTGTGCTTCCCTGAAAGCGTCGGCTTTAGTCGAAGCGCCGAGAAGGTGTCGGTAAAACTCTATCATCAGCGCGAGGGTAGCTTTGTCTTCGATATACCACAGACTTGCCACAGCCGACTTGACGCCAGATTTTACCGCCAACCCGGAAAAACCCAACTCGGCTTGCTCGTCGCCCAAAGCCGTTTGGCAGGCAGAAAGCACCAGCAGTTCTACCGGCGGGTTATTCCAGCGCAAGCTCGGCATTTCGCTCAGGGGTAACCTGTCTTGCCAAAGCTGGATGTAAGAGTTTTTCGCATCTCCGGGCAAAAAGGCGGCATGGGTGGCTAAGTGTACCATCTGAAACGGCGCAGTGCGGCGCTGCGATAGGAGATTTTTCAGGGTGAAAGCTTCGTTGAGGAAAGTTTTGCTGCGCCACTGGTTTGCGATCGCTTTCAACTCCAAAGGCACGGCAGGCAAGGGGATTTTATTGGTAAATTCAGACACTCCAAATGCCAGAACTTGCCCGCCTTTGACGGGATGGTAGCGCGTATCAGTCAAGCTGAAACTCGGAATCAAACTGAAACTGTATTGTTCTATCAAAAACTGCCGCCCGTCGTGCAAAGCCGCCACGGGCAGCGATCGCAAGCCAGGATCGAGAGAAAACATCAGCGTTTCAATTCCCAACTTGTCTAAATCCTCTTGCAGCGGCGCGATTATCCACTGATACAGTTGCTTCCCTGGGGACAAATAATGGGTAAAAAAGCGCTCTCTTGGATCGGTGATGGCATAGCGAAAGGCTTCTACCACCGGAAAGAGCGCCGATCGGTTAGCAGCGGGGACGCTTTTGCGGATGGGCGGGCCAGAAGGGGCCACTAAAATCAGTTCCAATTGTTCGGAACGCGCCACGACATAGATAATCGCAGACATCTTGCCTGGAGAGGCAGCGATTAGCTTTAAACCTTCTTGTATCTTGGCAAGAGAAATATCTTGTTTGTCGCCATCGGGTTTGACTGCGAGGTAGCTTTCAAATTCTTGATTCCGCAGTTGCTCGATTTCTGAAACCATCTCGCCAACATTATTTCCCTGAAAAATTCTATTGACTTTGGCGTCGTATCTCACAGAACTAGAACTGCTGCCGGGTAAACTCTGCTGTCCGGTGGGTGCGGCAGGTGCAGAAGTGCTACTGGCTTCCGAGCTAGGGGCGATCGCTGTGGCAGTAGCAGGCTGTGCCGCAGGCGCGGCAGGTGCAGAAGTGCTGCTGGCTTCCGAGCTAGGGGCGATCGCTGTGGCAGTAGCAGGCTGTGCCGCAGGCGCGGCAGATGGGGAAGCGCCGCCTTCGGAGCCGCCAGGGCTGCTCGGTTCAACCGTCAAGATGCGCTCTTCGGAAAGAGCGCCCGCATCTTCCAGCGGTTCAAGTGGCTCTTTCTGCCAATCCAGCCAAGCTTCCAGAATTGAAGATTGCGGCGCGCTTCCCTGTTGTGGCAGTGGCGCGTCACCTGCTGGCAAGGGATTATTGATGCTGGCAGTCGGGGGCTCAGTTGCCCCGTCGGCGCTGCCAGAATCGCTTGTAGGTGCTGTTGTTTGTTGAGTTTCTCCTGCAACATCAGCAGCAGGCGACGGCTCCTCGGTTTCAGCAGGCGGATTCTCGATCGCCTCGACGCGATCGCTCGGTGTCGGTTCTGGTGTCGGTTCTGGTGTCGGTTCTGGTGTCGGTTCTGGTATTGGTTCTGGTATCGGTTCTGGTGTCGGTTCTGGTATCGGTTCTGGTGCGGGCGCGGGCACTGGTGCGGGCGCGGGCACTGGTGCGGGTACTGGCGTCGGTTCTGGTGGCGGTTCCGGCACGGAAACAACCTGAATATTCGGAGATTGAAAAAACGTGTAATAGTAATCTCCGGGCGCGAGCGTCGTTTCTGAGGTGACGATATTGCCCGCCGTGCCATTTACAGCAGCATTGCCGACTGTAAACGGTTCGATGCCATTGCCGCCGTGCTGGATAGTAATAAAACCGCCGCCCGTTCCGCCTTCGGTGGAAATGCTGCACGCACCGCTATTGCAATCAAAAGTCCCCGTAACTCGGAAATGACGACCGGCAACCACATTAACTGCGCCGCCCGTGCCAGAAGCGCCACCTCTGGCGTCGATATACGTTACCTCAATATCGTTAATCGGATCGAGAGTGACGCTGCCGGCATTGCCAGAACTGCCGCTAGAATTAATCGCCCCGGCTGTAATGCTAATTTCCGCATCTACGAAAATATTCCCGCCAGTGGTTGAGGAAGAATTGAGGTTGCCTGCAGCGATCGCCCCATTCTCGCTTTTCAGATAAATCTCGCCCCCCGACGTCGTAATATTTCCCGCCGAAACATCGCCTTGCGTACTCAGGCGCACGTTCCCGCCAAACGCTTGCACGTCAGCCAGTTGAATCGTCCCCGTTCCGCTCTCGTGAGAGAGACTAGACGCCGCGATCGCTCCTAACGCCGTTAAATTCTTTGCGCTGTTTGCAGTCAAATTTCCCAGCGGTATTGCATCCCCTAACGCCTGATTGAACGCAATATCTCCCGTTCCCGCCGTCAGAGTCAGGTCAAAATTGCCATTTACCGTACCGTCAAAGACAATATTACCGCCCCCCGTACTCAGCACCGTGTTATCGGTTAAATTCACCGCTCCGCCAAATTGAATCTTGCCGCCAGTGGTGGTAACGCTGCCCCCGAAATTTGTCGGTGCCGTACTGACAACCTGAAAATCCCCGCTCAGGTTAATATTTGCCGTTGCAGGAATAGTGACAGCGCCGCTAGTTGCAGTCAGATTAACCAGTGGCGTCACATCTCCCACGGTATTTGCAAAACCAATGCTGCCCGTTCCCGCACTTAAAGTTAAACTTGATGCCCCATTGACGGTATTTTCAAACCGAATATTGCCCGCCTCCGTGCTGAGGGAAGTGTCGCCCGTTAAAGTAACGGGGCCAAAAAAATGCAGGTTTCCTCCTGTTGTCGCCATCCTACCTGCAACCTTAACCGAATCGGGGCTATTTTGCAGGAAATTCCCCGTCAGATTGATGCTCGCTGTTGCCGGAATATTGACAGCACCGCTGCTAACTGTTATATTGCCTAAAGGCGCGCTATTCCCCACGGGTTGCGTAAAATTAATCGTTCCGGCTGCAGCGCTCAAAGTTAAATCAAACGTGCCATCTAAAGTATTTTGAAAGTCAATATCACCGGAGAAGGCGCTGAGATTGAAAGCATCCGTCAGGGTGACGGGTTGCGAAAAAGCAATGCTGCTAGCGGTGATGTTGCCGCCAGCAGAAACAGAACCCGTGCCGCTTTGCACGAAAGCGCCAGCGGCATTAATTGCGGCGGCAGGCGCGATGTTTAATTGCGCGCTGTTGGCAACCGTTACCTCTCCTGTTGTTGCGGTAATGGGAGAGCGCAAATCGATATTAGCACCTGTGAAATTCAGACTGCCGGCATTGATAGCAGCAGAGGAAGTGATGTCAGAATTGCTGGTAAAATTGACGCTGCCGGTGGCATTCACCGCGCCCGTTTGCGCGATCGCTCCTGAAGCAGTCACGTCTAAATTTCCGCTCAGCGTTGCACCCGCTAGCTCGGTGGCGCTAGCAGCAGCGATCGAAGCATTTTGAGCGCTTAATGTCAGGGAAGTGAAACGATTCGCCGAGTCGGTGAGGGTGATATCAAAAGCACCGGCATTGAAAGTGGCAGCACCGGGAACCGTCAGCGGGCTGCTCTGAGTGATGTTGCCGCCTGCCGTGACTGCGAGGTTGCCAGCAATATTAGAATCGCCAATTGCGATCGCGTCTGCATCAGCCAAAGTAATATTATTGCCGCTAACAGAAACCCTGTCAAAATTATTGGCAGGATCGGCGAGAGTAATGTCATTAGTGCCGGCATTGAAAGACGCCGTTTCGCTCACTGCGATCGCGCTGCTTTGAGTAATATTACCGCCCGCCGTTACATCGAGGTTGCCAGCAATATTAGAAGCGCCAATTGCGATCGCATCCACATCAGTCAGCGTCACATTATTGCCGATCGCAGAAATCGTGTTAAAATTATTGGCAGGATCGGCAAGGGTAATGTCACTCGCTACATTGACAGTGAAAGAACTCGAAGCTGCGATCGCAGCGCTCTGGGTGATACTGCTGCCAATCAGGGTGACATTATTCAAATGGCTGATATCAATCGGGTTCGCACCGATGGTAATATTGCCCGCAGAAGAATTGCCAATCGTAACGCTGCTAAAACCGCTAAGTTGGCTTAATTCGGCTGCAGTGAAGTCTAACGCTGTCGTATCGACGTCACTGCCGAGAGCGATCGCAAATCCGCTCGTATAGGGTTGCAGCGTCAAATTCCCCGTGCCGGATACCGCACCCCCAAAATTAATTTCATCCGCCGTTAAAGTCACGTCGCCGACAATATCAAGATTGCCTGTATAACTCAAACCTGACGCGCCAGCCGTGGTGACATTGCGGTTAATTTGAGTCGTGTTCGTGCCAGCAAGCGTGATGTTTGCAAGAGGGGTAATGCTGCCGACTGCACCGTTAAACGTGACATTGCCCGTTCCCGAATTAATGCTGAGGTTATTAGCGCCGAGTGTCGTGCCGTCGAGGCGATTGTTGAAAGTAACGCTGCCACCTGCGATCGCTCCGTCTGACTGTATGGTAGTATCCGGTTTAGACAAGATTACATCGCCATTAAAGATAACATTGCCGCCTGTAGCGTTATTCGATCTGACATTTACATTGCCGAGCGCAATCGTGCCAGCGGAAAGGGTTATATTTGTCCCATTACCGCTGCCGATATTCAGGAGATTCAGATCGCCTGTACAAATACTTCCCGCCGTGCTGGTGACGCTAAAACTGCCTGCGCCGCTACCGCCTTTCGCTAACAAGGGGAAAACATTCCCAATCGCAATATTTCCAGGCGCAGAAATGTCGATATTTCCGCGATCGCCCGAACCTAAAGAAACCGGGTTAGTATTGCCTGCTTCATTTATCCCAGCTAGAAAAAGATTGCCTGCCGTGCTGGTGATGCTCAGATTTCCGTCGGCTGCGTCTCGATCGCCGAAATTATTGATCGGTCCGTTATTCCCAATACTAATATCTCCAAAAGCAGAAAGATTGACCTCTCCCCCTTTATTGCCCGCTCCATTGGCGTAAACTGATATAGAGGCACCAAAGGGAGGCTGCAAGTGAATTTTTCCTCCGGCGCTCGTAACCGTGACATTCCCAGCCGAAGCGCCGTTAGAAAATGATAAAATACTAGCTACCTGGATATCGCCAGCAGCCGTTACGCTGACATTGCCTCCCTTGTTCGGGTTAGAGGCAGCAGACAGAGTGTTCGCGGCGATGCTGCCGGTGCTGCTGTCGAGGAAAATATCGCCCGAAGCTGTAACAGTCGCGTCATTACTTGTGGTGGTAATGTCGCCGACTGCAATATTGCCAGCAGCCGTTATAGAAACATCGCCGCCGTTTACAGTATAAATTTTGCGGGCTGCAATATTGCCAGCAGCCGTTATGGAAACACCGCCGCCAATACCCACATATCCAGAATAAATGTCATTTAGAATCGTGACAGCTCCGGCGGTACTATTCAGAGTAATATTTCCACCCAATCGCGTCCCCGCGCTACCTGTGGAATCAGAAGCCAAGGTGCTAATAGTAATGTTGCCAGCCGCAGTAACAGCGATCGCACCTCCATTAACAGAGCCTCTAGATATGAGGCTTCCTGCACTCGCATCGATCGCCCCTGTGGCGCTAGTGAGTGCGATACTGCCGCCATTTCCCGAAAACCCTTCAGAATTCAGATTGCCAGCAGTAATATTGGCGATCGCAGAGAGGGCGATATTTCCCCCAACCGTCGGGCTGCCGGTATTTATCCCGCCAATGGCGATATTTTTGGCTGAAATGTCAACGTTTCTCGCCGGAGCAGTAATGCTAAAACCCGCGCCATTGAAATTATTACCCGCCGCCAGCGAGATCGTCGTGCCAGCCGTGCCGTTGAGGGTTAAATTTGTCGAAAGATTGATATCCCGACTGGCTTGCAAAGTAATATTGCCTGTCAGCGTTCCGAGTTTCGCATTGCTAATCGTGAAATCTGTTAAATTGCCTCCATCTCCCGATAAAATTTCTCCTGCCGGAGCGCCTGCTTTCGGAACGTTGGCATTGAGCTGATTGTCGTTAGCGGCTCCCGGTGAAGCAATAATATTGATATCGCGCGGGTCAAATAAAATCGTGCCGGAAAGTCCCGAATTACTGCCGACATCGACATGCCCCGCAAAGGCTAAATTCTGCTTGCCAGAGATTTCTACAAACCCGCCATGACCGGAGATGACACCGCCTCTGGCGCTGAGGTTTCCATAAAATCCAGTAATGTCATCCGACCATACAATAATCCGCCCGCCATCGCCGCTTTGTACTGCGTCGGCGTTAATAATAGAATCGCTGCTGACAAACGTTCGCAAAGCATTCGGAACGGTTCCGCGCCCTTGAAAATCGCCGCCAATTAAAATGTTACCGCCGCCAAAATTGCCAGAGGCATCGATCGCAGCGCTAACGACGCCAACTTTGCTGCCCAAAATATTGACAGTACCGCCTGTATTGCCCGATGCGTTGATGTTGCCAGAAGCGATCGCCACGCCCCCCTCAGTGGGAACTGTCACACCAGAACCCGTCAGCACGATTTCCCCCTGCGCGTTGACGCTCACTCCTTGCGCGTGGGCGTAATCTCCGCCCGTCAGCAATTGCGGGAGCGATCGCGGCGCGAACGGTGCCGTCGCGTTAGCCGCTGAAATCTCCAAACTCAACAGGTGCCCCGCCTGGGAAATGCGGACTAAATTCTGTTCGGGAATGGCGGCAACCGTAATATTTCCGCTCGGTGCCGACAGCGTGCCCGTATTGACAACCGTGCCGCCGAGCAAGGTTAAATTTTCTCCCGCTCTAACGGCTAAGCTGCCCTCGTTGAGAATCGTTCCGGGCAAAGAAGTGTCAAATCGAAAAGCGCTGGGAGTCCCCACCAATTGCGCCCAATTATTATTACCAAAAGCGTTGAAAAAGTGATTGCTGCCAAAACCGATCCCGGTAGCGGTTGTAGCGGTAAAGGATGCCGGGACGTTTAAGCTGGCATTTGGCCCGAAAATAATACCCGCCGGATTCATCAGGAAAAGGTTAGAATTGCCGCCCGTCACTTGTATCAATCCGTTGATAATCGAAGCGTCGCCGCCCGTCACCCGACCTAAAATATTGCGAATCGCCGGGTTAGAAAGGAAATTGGCGATTTCACCTCGTTCGATCCCGAAACGCTGGAAACTGTGGAATAAATTTGCTCCGTCGCCTGAAATTTGACCGCCCGTGATGTCGAAGCGCGTTCCTTGCTGAGTGACGGCGGTGCCCGTGCCATCTGGAGCAGGGGCGATCGCCTGCGATCGCGCTGCCCAGTTGCCGCTGCTAACAGCACTGCCAGTCACGAGCAGAATTGTCAATCCCTTTAAAATAGAAGGCTTTTGGCTTTTCATGACTTTTTACTTGCACGAATTGTGCGCCGATCGACCTCAAATAATTGAGTAAAAATACTCAACAAAATAACTGGCCTGCGAGATAAGCGCTACAGCAGTACCTCAAAGCAATTTTTCAGTTATCCAGCACCCTAACACTTATAAAATTACAAGTGCTTCTATTCTAAAAATTAGTTCCCTATTTTGTCGAATCTTTACAGAATCCCCAAATACCAAGTGAGAAAAATAGAGTTTTATAAAGAAAATATAAAAAATAAAAAATGTAAATTGATTTTATCAATTGATAAAAAGAGTATTGGTGGTTTAAAAAATAGGATTTGTAGGTCAAAAAGTAGGATTAATGGATTGAAAATTAGGATTAATGGGTTGAGTTCGCCTGCAAAAATAGGAGTTTTCCAACTTCACATTTTTTTAATACAGCAATTTTCAAGAAGCGTGAGGGACGTGAGAAACCCGGCTTCTTCAAGAAGCCGGGTTTCTGGGTGTACTTCATTGGACTGAAAAACGCTATAAAACTTTCGCCGGCATAACTCACTGAAGAAATAAAACGGGAGCATCCCATGTTTGTAAAAGAGAACCCACTCAGCCAAGCCACTTCATTTTTCCCTCTCCCCCTTCCCCCCAACCCCAGAGGGGACCCCTAGCCCCCTCTCCTTTTCTCGGCTACAAAATCGGGATGCTCCCGTAGCGCCTTTTCCTCATTTCAGATAAATCAACAGGTTCAAACCGGGAATCGTCCGCGAGAGCGTCCACAGCAAAAGCGTGATGTAGAATAAACCCAGCGCCCACTGATACCAAACCAGGGCAGAAATTAAACCGGGGAGGTGTTCGTCGCGGGCGCGAATGTCGTTGAAGCCGAATTTCAGCAAGTTATTGAGGCTGAAATCGTAATAATTCAGCCAATTCCAGCGTTTATCCCACAAAATCGGCAAGTGGCGATCGCGAAACATCGGATAGCGCGGCATCACCGGCAGGCGTCCGATGGTGAGTCGCAACTGTCTCATGCTGGCGTCTTCGACAAAATAGCTGACCTCCATTAAATTGTGATAGCGCCCGCCCTGATAAAGCCGCAGGATCAGCAGTGCCGGCACGGGCACGATAAAAATTCCCAGACAAATTAGCGTCAGCCAAGGTTGTTCGCTCGTGCGAAAGATAGCAATTAAACCGCTACCGCCTAACAGCACGAAACTCAAAAGCATCGAGATGCTTTCGGCGGCGGTGGGGAGAATCGGCTTGGGGAGAATTCGCCGCCAGCGATCGACAAACCAAAATAGCAAGCTGAAATAGGCGATCGCGACAATTCCCACCCCCAATACCAGCCAGGAACTCGTGCCGTAACGGCTCAACAGCAGCAGCACGCTCAACATCAGCCAGCTAAACGCACTCGACAACCAGCCGAGCAGGGAGAGCGCCTCGCCGGCAACAGCGCGATCGCGCACTTTCACATAACTGGCTAAATCAATTTCTTCGAGCGCTAGCAAATCGCTGAGATTGCGAAAGGGTTCCCCGGCGCGAAAGCGCGCGATCGCTTCTCCCTGTTCTCGCGAAAATCCAATCTGCATAAGACGCGCCACAGAAGCCGTATTCACATTCGCACCCGCCAAGTGGCGGCGCAATTGCTCGTGTTCGAGCTTTGCCGCCATATATTCTATTTGATTGGCGTCAGAAATTTGTTCGAGCAGTCGAAAATTTCGCACCAAATTTCTCAGCAGGTTTTCATTGCCGTAGAGAGTGCGAACCGAAAGAATCTTGCCAATTTGACCCGGATCGCCGATAATTTTTGCCGAATCCGCGTCAAATTCCAAATCCGTCACGTTTAAATACGTTCCTCCCTCGAAACCGGCATCGCTGAAAACGGCGCGATCGAGGACAACCGCGCCTCGTAAATTCACGGGTTGGCTGAAGCGTGCCTCCCGGAAATTGGCAGTTTTGGCAAACGTGGCGTCCGTTAAAAAGAGAGACTGGCTAAAGCGAGCTTTGGCGAATATTCCCACGTCTTGATACTGCGACTGGCTGAAATCAGCATTTTGTCGGTACTGCGATCGCGCAAAATTGGCTGGCTGTTTGAAAACCACCTGATTGAAATTCGCGCTTTCCTCAAACGTCGCGCTGGTGAAATTCGCGATTCCCTGAAACAGCACTTGATTGAATCCCGCCTTGGCAAAGAAAATACTGCTGCGAAAGCGGGCATCGCGATTGAAATTAGCAGCAGCAAAATTTGCGCCCTTGCTGAAGCGCGTTTCGGAAAAATCCGCGTCTTGGGCGAATTCAGCCCCCTGCGCCTCGACGCGATCGAGAAAAAAAGTATTGGTGAAATTGACGCTGCCAGAAAAGCGAGTTTGCATCAAGTTCAAAGGGGCACGGAAAACAGCAATTTGCCCGATTGCCGGCGGCAAAGTGCCGAGGAGCAATCGCGACAGTTGCGACAGTTGCGACAAGCGGCGACGATCTCGCTGCAGCACCTCTTGTTCCGCAGGGGAAAACAGGGGCGAGAGCGCTTGCCCGTACAGGGGCGATCGCAATCCCAAAGCAGCGCCGTCAAAATCTCCCAAAATCAAAGAATAACTCAAATCCAAACCCACCGCTGCCCCCAGTCGGTTGAGATGAGCGGGCAAGAGCTGGTAAAACTGTTCGCGAAACTCTGCATTCTGCGATCGCAAGTCAATCACCATCTGCCGCAAATCCAGAGTGCGGATGCCGTCGCGAGTCGCTGGAGACTTCAACCGCTCTTGCAGCAATTCCAGCGTCAATATTGTTCGCTCTGGTTGGGCAATTAAACTGCTAGCAGGCGCTGCCGCCGAGAACGCCAGCAGCCCAGCCAGAACGGTTGCCACGAGCCGCCTAAAAATTCCACGCATTTCAATTCATTAACCGAACCCCCTACCCCTTTCCCTCCCAGGGAATGAGGGGGCATGGGGTTCGGTTTTTCCTCCCCTTACTATTCCACAATCAGCGCTATTTTACCCGTCATCGACCCCGTTTCTAGGAGTTCGTGAGCGGCGGCGGCTTCTGCGAGGGGAAAAGTTTTGGTTAGCTCGATTTTCAGTTTCCCCTCGTCAATCAAGCGGGCGCATTGCTGCAGCATTTTCGCCTGTTGTTTCTGGTCTTCTGCCAAATTTAGCAGCATCGGCGTCAGCATCAGTTCCAAACTAATGCGCAGGTTGCGCGTTCTCGCTGCCTTCAAATTGCCTTTATCGGGTTCGGGCTCTAAAATTGTTACTAAATCGCCGTAAACCTTCACCGCCGGGACAGTTTGATAAAAAGTTTCTCCGCCCACGGTATCGAAACCGATATCAACCCCTTCGCCATTCGTCCAATCGAGCGCGGCTTGCACGAAGTCAGTTTGCTTGTACAAAATCGCCAAATCCGCACCCAACTGGCGGACAAATTCGGCTTTTTCTTCGGAGCCCACCGTGGTGCAAACCTCAGCTCCTTGCAGTTTCGCCAGTTGAATGGCGACGTGCCCCACCCCGCCTGCCCCGGCGTGAACCAGCACTTTTTGACCGGCTTGCAAGCGGGCGCGATCGTAGAGGGATTCCCACGCGGTAATCAAGACGAGCGGAGCAGCGGCGGCTTCCGCAAAGCTGAGTGAGGCGGGCTTTTTGGCGACAAACCGCTCGTCCGCGACGGCATACTCAGCATAATTGCCGGTTGGCCCTCCGAGCCCGCCATTGCAGAAATAGACCTCGTCCCCCGGTTTGAACTGCTCGACGCCTGCGCCGACGGCTTCGACGGTGCCGGCACCGTCGCACCCCAGCACCGTTGGGGTTTTGTCGGGGTAGAAGCTGCCCCGCTTGCGGACTTTCGTGTCGATGGGGTTGACGCCTGCGGCTCGCACTCGCACGAGGAGTTCTGTTTCTTTTTGAATGACGGGGGCGGGTATTTCTTGCAACTGCAAGACTTCAGAGCCGCCGGCTGCTGTCATTACCACTGCTTTCATAGTTGCTTGTTTCCCCTGGAGCATTGCTCGTACACTTGCTTATCGTACATTAGGGATAGGGTTGTGCTGAGTGCCGAGCGATCGCGTCTGCTTATCGACATCCTGCAAAGGCTTCTCTGCTGCTCGGCTTTCATCTCCAGACTCGAGGGAGAACTCCGATCGCGCCGCCCCTGACCTCTGCGTGCCAGTCTGGGAGAAATCTTCTCCAACAGACACTCTGAAGTTTATCACATTAGATCGTATGTCCGATCTCCATTTGCTACAAGTTGCCAACCGGCTTTCTAAAACTCTTGAACTAGACAAGTTCGTTCAAAAGACAGCGGACGAACTGAGACGGTCTTTTCAGGTCGATCGCGTGCTTTTGTATTATTTTTACTCTCAGTGGAAAGGACAAGTTACCTTTGAATCTTTGAGTTTGAAGGAGTTTTCGATTTTGGGTTCGGCAGGCCCCGACGAGTGTTTTAATAGCGAATACGCAGCCCTGTATCTAGCCGGTCGCGTGCGGGCGATCGCGGATATCGAAAAAGAGGCCATTCACCCCTGCCACCGAGATTTCTTGCGCAGTCTGGGGGTTCGCGCCAATTTAGCCGCACCGATTTTAAATGACCGGGGACTGTGGGGGCTGTTGATTGCACACAACTGCATCGCTCCGCGCTACTGGTCGCCTTTAGAAATCGAAGCCATGCAACAATCTGCAGAAATTCTGGCAACGGCGGCTTCTATTCGCGATAGTTAGGAAGAGTGCTTGATGCTTCGGCTGAGTGCTTAGGAAAGTGTTGAGTGTTGAGTGTTGAGTGCTTGCTTCGGCTGAGTGCTTAGGAAAGTGTTGAGTGTTGAGTGCTTGATGCTTCGGCTGAGTGCTGAGTGCTTAGGAAAGTGTTGAGTGTTGAGTGTTGAGTGTTGAGTATTGAGTGCTTAGTAGGTGAAAAATTGAAATCATCACTTTTCCACTCTTCATTCTCCCACTCTCCCATCCCCTACCCCACTCTCCTTCTCTCCCACTCCCTCACTCAGCACTCAGCCGAAGCATCAAGCACTCCCCACTTCCCCTAATCCAACAATTCGCCGCTTTCTTGCAGCGAGTGCAGGCGGCGGTAAATCCCCTCTTGGCGCAGCAGCTCGTCGTGGCTGCCCACTTCCACAATTTGGCCCTTATCCAGCACCACAATTTTATCCGCTTCCCGTACCGTACTCAGCCTGTGGGCAATGACGATCGTGGTGCGGGTGCCGAGGATGGAGTGCATCGCCTGCTGAATCGATCGCTCGGATTCGTAATCCAAACTGGAAGTCGCCTCGTCAAAAATCAACACGTCCGGATCGACGAGGAGCGATCGGGCAATTCCCAATCGCTGCCGCTGCCCGCCCGACAAGCGCATCCCCCGCTCGCCTACAACAGTTGCGTATCCATCTGGCAACTGCTCGATGACTTCATCCACCCGGGCAATGCGGCAGGCTTCCCGCACTTGCTCGAAACTGGCTTGGCGGTTGCCGTAGGTGAGGTTATCCAAAATCGTGCCGTTAAAAATATCCACCTCTTGGTGGACGATCGCCAGCCTGCGCCGGTAGCGGCTGATATCCAGCGTGCGGATGTCGTCGCCATCCATCAAAATGCAGCCCGAGTTCGGTTCAAAATAGCGCAGCAATAGCTTGACTAAGGTAGACTTGCCCGAACCCGATCGCCCCACCAGCGCCACCGCCTGACACGGCTCGATTAATAAATTGATATCCTGCAACACCGGGCGCGAGGGGTGGTAGCCGAAACTCAGGTGAGAAAACTCCACCTTGCCAGTAAATTTATAAGGCGGTTCCCCTGGCTGAAGTTCGCCTTTTGCTTCCGCCCGGGCGGCAATCTCAGCCGACTTCAGGCTGTAGGTGCCCTCTGCCGATTGGGAAGCCGACGAACTGGGGCGATTGCCTGTCAAACTCTCGGCTTCAATTCCCGAGGGCAACTGCATGAACTCGTGAAATCGCACCATCGAGGCATAGCGGCGGGCGAACACCTCAGCCAGGTTGCTAATGGGGCTGAGTTCCGAGTAAGCCATGCTTGCCAGGGTATAGGTCGTCACGAAGTGTCCTAAAGACATCTGACCGCCTGCTGTGGCGGCGAGGGTAAAACCGAGGACTGAGAACAGGCAAAACTGCACGCAGGTTGTCTGCCAGGTGCTCAGGACAGTGTAATTTTTGTGAATGCAATAATCGACGTACAGGAACTCGCGATCGAGGCGCTGAGACTGGCGATCGAGTTCTCTCGCTTCCGTTGCAAAGGCTTTGACGGTTTTGATATTGGTAATAATTTCCGAGGTGCGGCTCTCGGTGTTTTCCATGTGTTTGTCGAGGAGTTCTTCTCGCGAAATAATTCCCTTGAGGGTTTTAAAGGTGAAGCTGAGAAGAAAGACAAACGACACCAGAAAGAAGAGGGCGACTTGCCACTGCATCCACCAGATAATCGCAAAAATACCCGCCAGCCGAGCGAATTTTGGAATGAGCTGACCGGCAACTTCTGGATAAGTCCAGGTGTGATTGCCCAGTCCTCTGGCGATGCGACCGGCTATCCGTCCCGGGTTGTTTTCGTCGTAAAACTCTAAGGGCAAGGTGAGAATTTTTTTGACGACGTTTTGACTGTGATCGCGCCGCGATCGCAGGGCGATATCCCAGTGAAACCAGGCACCCAGCCAAGGCTGTACGGGCGCTCTGCAAACCGTTACCAGGAAGATCGAGCCCAGCAGAACTGTCAGCGCGAGGGCGCGATCGCTTTTCATCCCGCTGACTGCACCGATGCCTGCAATCAGATTTTGCGCAATTCCGTCTACAGGCTGTCCCGACAGAACGTTCAAAAGCTGACCGATTGCATAAGGCACAATTAAATCGAGGATTTCAAAAGCGCTCGATGCTGCTATGCTGAATGCGGAAATTTGCCAGTATCGCCTGTAGTAGCTGATGATGTTCTGTAAAGAAGCCATATCTAATTTGAAGTGCTGAGTGCTGAGTTTTGAAGTGCTGAGTAGGAACGTGGATTTGGAGACAAGAGATTTTCCTGACAGCAGTGGCGAACTGCCACCCGTTTCAATTCTTTAAATGTCGTCCTCTGTCAGCTTTGAAAACAAGGCTCTCCCCCCCACAGAAAACTTGTCCTCCTGAATCCCCTAATCCCCCTTTTCCCGGCAACCCTCCCACCTGCCAGCCACAGCAATCTTGACAAAACAGTATAGTAATGTCAGTTCTAGACTTCGCAAGGTATAAAAAAAATCATCCGTATAGATGATTTCCCTTGTTCGACTTCGTGCTATTATAAAAGATTACTTTGATTTTATTTTTTTCGGGGGTTGGCGCTTTAGGGTTTTTAGCGCTCCCTGCGGGTAGCAGGCGCTTTAGCGCTCCCCGTTCGGGGCGATCGCTAAAGCGTTCGTCAAACCGGGTTTCTTTTCAGTTTTTTATCTATATAGAAATATAGCTTCACAAGAAACCCAGTTTGGCCGCAGGGCGGACTCAAAAACTGACTGCCCAGAGGAGGGTGGTTTATCCTCCGGTGTAGGCGCTTTGCAGTGCCCACGCGATCAGGGCAGCGATGCTGCCCAATACGAGAATGGACGAGATGGCAACGGCGAGGGGACGATCCGCCCCCTCAAATTTCATAATTCCACGGTTTAAGTCTGACATGGCGTTTTTTCCACTCAACGCATCTGCCCCGTGAATGGGGATGTGGCCCGCAAGAAGAGGCCGGTTACATCTATTTATATTAATACAGGCAAAACCGGGCGGCGATCGCGAGGCTGAAAAACCCTTTCTGAACGATGGCGAAATCTGAGGGGCTTTATAGTGTACCATAGGATACACGACGGAATCACGGATCTTAACGCCGCATGGGCAAAAAGCCAACCATTGCCATCACTCACTTAGGTTGTGAGAAAAACCGCATCGATACAGAACACATGCTGGGCTTGCTGGTGGAAGCAGGCTATCAAGTCGATACCAACGAAGAGCTAGCCGACTACGTTATTGTAAACACCTGTAGTTTCATTGCCGCTGCACGAGAAGAATCCGTGCGGACGCTCGTGGAACTCGCAGAGGCTGACAAAAAAATTGTCATCACCGGCTGCATGGCGCAGCACTTCCAAGAGCAACTGCTTGAGGAACTGCCCGAGGCAGTGGCGCTAGTGGGCACGGGCGACTATCACAAGATAGTCGATGTCCTCGATCGCGCGATCGCCGGCGAACGGGTGAAAGAGGTGACGCAGGAACCCACCTACATCGCCGACGAGACGACGCCGCGCTACCGCACGACGACGGAAGGAGTCGCGTACTTGCGGGTGGCGGAGGGGTGCGACTATCGCTGCGCGTTCTGTATTATTCCTCACCTCAGAGGAAATCAGCGATCGCGCTCGATCGAGTCGATCGTCGCGGAGGCCGAAAAACTGGCTGCTGAAGGGGTCAAAGAAATCATTCTCATCTCCCAAATTACCACCAACTACGGCCTCGACCTCTACGGCGAGCCGAAGCTGGCGGAACTGCTGCGGGCGCTGGGGAAAGTAGACGTGCCCTGGATTCGGATGCACTACGCCTATCCCACCGGGCTGACACAGAAAGTGATTGCAGCCATTCAGGAAACGCCGAACGTGCTGCCCTATCTGGATTTACCTTTGCAGCATTCTCATCCAGAAATTCTGCGTGCTATGAACCGGCCCTACCAGGCAGGAGTGAACGACGCCATTATCGAACGGATGAAAGCCGCCCTGCCCGGGGCGGTACTCCGCACCACCTTTATCGTGGGATTTCCGGGAGAAACTGAAAAACATTTTGAACATTTGCTACAATTTGTTAAGCGACATGAATTCGATCATGTAGGCGTCTTTACATTTTCCCCAGAGGAAGGAACGCCAGCCCATAACTTGCCGAACCAATTGCCGCAAAGCGTCATGGACGCCCGCAGGGACGCCCTGATGCAACTGCAGCAGCCGATCTCGCTGAAGAAAAATCAAGCCGAGGTGGGCAAAGTGGTGGATGTCCTCATCGAGCAGGAAAATCCAGAAACCGGCGAGTTGATCGGGCGATCGGCAAGATTTGCTCCAGAGGTGGATGGAATGGTCTGCGTGCAGGGAACTGCGTCGCTGGGTTCTCTCGTACCCGTGGCCATCACAGATGCCGACATCTACGACCTCTACGGGCATGTCGCGACAGCGACCGATCTGTTGCCAGCCCGGTAGCTGGCGAAGTAGCTGAAAAAATTTGCCAAAATGTTGCGATTTGCTTAACAAAAGTTTATTCTTGAGTTAATCTTTCGCAAGGATCGTTGAGAGCGAGCCGATTCTCGATGGCTTAAGGCCCACAAAACAGAGTCAGCCGACGCTCGAAGATGATTCATCCAAGCCCTACGCTGTTCGAGCGCGACCCTATCCCAATTTGGCTGGTGCGGAATGCAGCCCGATCGGTGGCGTTGATTTCGCAAGCCAGCTAGCACTCGGATTGCTCAATCGCAGCTTGGCAATTCAACAGCCGCATTGAAATTCGTAATTAGGAGACTAAATGGATTTATCATTCAAAAGCCTAGGCCTTTCTGATGAGCGTGTAAGCCACCTAGAGAAGCTGGGCTTCGCCGAGCCGACTGCCATTCAAGCCCAAGCGATTCCCCTGCTGCTGTCGGGTCAAGATGTGGTGGGACAAGCCCAAACCGGCACCGGCAAAACGGCAGCATTTTCGCTGCCGATCTTAGAGCGTGTGGACGTGAACGAAGCAGCGGTACAAGCTTTGATTTTGACGCCGACGCGGGAGCTGGCGCTGCAGGTGACGCAAGCGATCCGAGATTTCAACAGCGATCGGCGGCTGCGCGTGCTGACGGTGTACGGGGGACAGGCGATCGAGCGCCAAACCCGCCCGCTGGAACGCGGGGTACAAGTCGTGGTGGGAACGCCAGGACGGATTATCGACTTGCTAGAACGCGGCAGCCTGAAACTCGATAAGGTGAAGTGGCTGGTACTCGACGAAGCCGACGAGATGCTGAGCATGGGCTTCATCGACGACGTGGAAAAAATTCTCGAATCCGCACCGAACGATCGGCAAACCGCTTGTTTCTCGGCGACGATGCCGCCTTCGATCCGGGCGCTGGTGAACCGATTCCTGCGCGAACCGGTGAACGTGGCAATCAAGCAGCCGAAAGCAACGCCGAAGCGGATCAACCAAGTGGTGTACATGGTGCCGCGCGGCTGGACGAAAGCCAAAGCCCTGCAGCCGATTTTGGAATTGGAAGATCCGGAATCCGCGATTATCTTTGTACGCACGCGGCGGGCAGCAGCGGAACTGACGAGCGAACTGCAAGCAGCCGGCCACAGCGCGGACGAATATCACGGGGATTTGAACCAGTCGCAGCGCGAACGCTTGCTGACGCGGTTCCGCCAGCAGCAAGTCCGCTGGATTGTGGCGACGGATATCGCCGCGCGCGGGTTGGATGTGGATCACCTCACGCACGTTATTAATTACGATCTGCCGGATAGCGTGGAAAGTTACGTCCACCGCATCGGGCGCACCGGGCGCGCGGGGCGCGAAGGCACGGCAATTTCGCTGATTCAGCCGATTGAGCGGCGCAAGCTGCGGCTCATCGAGCGCCACGTCAGCCAGACGCTGAAGGTGCAGTCGGTGCCGACGCGATCGCAAATTGAATCGCGCCAGCTCGAAAAACTGCAGCACAAGGTACTCGCCGCTCTGACGGGAGAGCGCTTGGCGTCCTTCCTGCCGATTGTGGCCACCTTGAGCGAGGAGTACGATCCGCACACCATCGCGGCGGCAGCGCTACAGATGGCTTACGACACGACTCGTCCCTCTTGGCTGCGATCGGATGCTCCCGCAGAAGATCCGCCGCCGGTTACTCCCAAGCCGAAACTGATCAAGCGCGTTCAGTCGTCTTCGGTTCCGACTCAAACGCCATCGGTTTCGCAAGGTTCGTCGGTTTCGCAAGTTTCGCAAAATGGCTAGGATTCCCTAGCGCCAGCAGGGGCGAGTGATTGAATCTGCGCCCCTGCCCTGGAGGGGCGATCGCTTCTCCCCTGCGGGGGAGCGTTACCGATGTAGGGGCAGGTTCGGCAACTAGGTATCGGAGAAGCTGAAGATAGTGACTTGCCCTGCCCCCACTCCCTGCCTTTGTTTTTCTCGCCTTTGTTTTTCTCGCCTTTGTTTTTCTCGCCTTTGTTTTTCTCGCCTTTGTTT
>CAYOOD010000067.1:19380-24044 GCA_964405435.1 uncultured bacterium | reverse complement strand
TTCTCGACTTACTACATTTTTGTTGATTTGTCAATAATTTTTAGAAAAAAATTTGAGGGACGAGCGATTGAGCGCCCCTTTTGCAAGCGAGTGATGTCCGTCAGAAACCCGGCTTCTTGAAGAAGTCGGGTTTCTTGCGCGGACTGCATCGGACCGAAAACCGCTATATCAACAGATGCGCGGCAACTGTTCGCCGCTGAGCATGTCCACAATCCGGCTGGCACCGATGCGGCTGAGCATTGTCACCCGCCCGGAGCTTTTTTCTGTCACCCTGCCGACGATGCAGGCGTCAGCGCCGAGGGGGTGCGATCGCGCGATTTCTAGCGCCTTTTGAGCAAATTTTTCCGGCACGAACGCCACAAACCGCCCCTCATTCGCCACATACAGCGGGTCAAACCCCAAAATTTCGCAGGCTCCCTGCACGTCTTCCCGCACCGGGATGCGACTTTCTTCAATATTAACCGTCACCCCAGCCGCCGCCGCAATCTCATTGAGGGCGCTTGCCAAACCGCCGCGCGTCAAGTCCCGCAAGCAGTGAATTTCAATCCCCGCCTCAATTAATTGCAGCACCAAACTCGCCAGCGGAGCAGAATCGCTCTCGATCGCCGTCTCGAATTCCAACCCCTCCCGCACCGCCATAATCGCAATGCCGTGACGCCCGATATCACCATTCACCAGCAGCACGTCACCGGGCTGCACCGACTGGGGCGCGATAATCTGCGAGTGTTCGACAATCCCGACGCCAGCCGTATTGATAAAAATACCGTCGCCCTTGCCCCTATCCACCACCTTCGTGTCACCGGTGACAACTTGCACGCCGCTTTCTTGAGCAGCGCGCTGCAAACTGCGCACCACTTGCCACAGGGTTTTCATCGGCAATCCTTCCTCGAGAATCAACCCCACACTGAGATACAGCGGGCGCGCCCCGCTCATCGCCAAGTCGTTCACCGTGCCGTGAACTGCCAGCGATCCGATATCGCCGCCGGGAAAAAACAAGGGGCGGATGACGTAGGAGTCGGTAGTAAAAGCGATTTTGCCGGGAGGGATTTCCAGCACCGTTGAATCGTGGGGCACGCCTCGGGAGTTGCCGCCGAATGCGGGCAGGAACATCGTCTCGATGAGCTGGTTCATCAACTTGCCGCCGCCGCCGTGCGCCAGCAACACTTGGGGATATTGGGCGATCGGGATAGGGCAAGATAGGGAAAAGTCCTCTATGCTTTCCATTGCCGGTGACTCCGATACTTTTTTGCTAACTTTTGCTAACAAATACATAAGTTACACGACCAGGTAGTCGCGCAACCAAGGCGTATCAACCACTGCCCGCAGGAATATCCCGCGAGCACCATTTAGATCCCTGTCCATCCGGTTCCCGTTACCGTCGGCGATGACGCGGTTGCCGCCAATCTTCTTTACCTCGCCAGTCCACGAAACGGTTTTGGACGTGTAAGCTTCATTGAGCGTGGTAATAGCAACCTTGCCCGACTCCCAAGCTTTCCATTCCAGATGCTTCTTGAACTGATAGTGAGACAGCGAGAGCATCTGGCGTACCGATTTAGAGCGGATTTTCCGACGCGACTTGCTCACCATTTGAGACGACTCGAACGATGGCAGCAGAATCACGTCAAAATGCTCAACCAGAAATCGCGCCGTTTTGTGATGCAGCTCTTTTACGAGATGCTGTATCTTGGCTCTCAGTCGGTCGGCAGCTTTTTTGAAGCGCCGCTTCTGAGCCGAAAGAGCTTTACTCGCGCGCGAGATTAGCTTGTCCAACTTGAAGCAAAGTTTCTGGATTTGAAGGTTGGAATCAACGCCGAGCCACCCGTAGGACGACTCGGACAAGAAAGTGACGAACGTGCGAACGCCGGGATCTAAGGCAACCACCCGACCTTGGTTCTCGGTGGAGCGTGGCTGCACTTCCTCAGAGACGATTAGGTAATACTCGCCATAGGCAAGCGTTAACCGCCCATCGCTGAAGTTTTGAGGGAGTGCTTCTTTCAAAAGGCATTGCCCCAGAATAGTGTGGTACACTCCGCAAGCTTTAATGGCAGACTTGGGGACAAACACCGTTTGCTGCTTGTCCTTGCGACTGCGAAACCTGCACTGCCGGATTTTTCCGTCTTTGGCGAACCCTTTTTTTGCCGCTTTTACGGCTAAGCAGGCGTCTTTGACGGCAATCTTTTTAATTTGATAGGGGACTGGCTTGGCCCACTCCGGCAGTGCCTCTAAGATGATTGGCGCAACTGCCATCCACTGCGCTTTAGTGCCCGGTTGCTGCAAGTATTTGACAGTCTCGTTGTAGACATAACGGGAGACGCCAAACCACTGCTTCAGCAGCCGGCGCTGGTCAGGGCTTGGGAATAGTCGGATCTTCCTTGATTTTCTGTTTGTAGCTTCTTTTCCCGTGCATTCGACAACATTAGACATGAAGGATGGCGAGAAGATCGACTGTGAGTTCGGCTTGTGGACTGCAAACAGTCTGGTCTTGAACCACGAGTTCTCCACCGTTTTGCTCGACCAAGAACTCGAATATTTCAAATCCGAATCGGCAGAGCCGATCTCGACAGGCAACAATAATCGAGAGCTTATCGCCTCGCACAAGTCGTTCCAGTAGGGAATGGGTCGCGACCCGTCCCTACTACAGTCCTTTCCGCTTGAAATTGAGTCCGCTGCCAATATCAGAGACGATTGCGGCGTCTGGGTATCGTTCGCGCATGAAGGCGATTTGTCGGTCGAGGTCGTCTCGCTGCTTGGCTGAACTAACTCAGCAGTAGCCAACAAGGGCATCAGGGACACTTCGCGAACTGTCCCTACAATCCCTTCGGAAAGATTCAACGTTGAAGAGCCTTTGCCCCGACGGCGTGCAGATGCTTTCGATTTCCCCTTCATCGGCATACTTTCGCAGAGTGTTTGGGTGCAAGCCCAAGGCATCAACAGCCTTTCTCAGCGGTACATACTTGGCCATGTGCCTATGTTAGCATAAGTTAGCGATTGTTAACGAATCAATCACTGTTGATTAACCTTCGCGGGCTCTCGCTTCTGCCGCATTCTAGCGCAGGAATCGCTACAGGTAGAAACCCGGTTTCTTCGAGAAACCGGGTTTCTGGCGACAAAAATAGGGAAGCTCGCGCCTCCCTACTATCCGTGAACGTTATTTGCTCCGCTCAAAAATTAAGCTTTTTGTTGCTGTTGCTTGCGACTGCGCCACTTCGCCAACAGTCCGCCGCCCAAGAGCAAGCCGCCCATCGTCGCGGGTTCCGGCACCGCTTCTCCGGCCATCACTTTGTCAGAACCTTCGCCAGCGTTCACCTGCTGGAAGCGAGCGGCAGCCTTCAGGCTTCCGTCCTTAAATCCTTGGAAGAAGGAGCTTTCCACCTGGGCGGCAGTGCCCGTCGTGCCGCTGAGCAAGAAACTGACAAGACCGCTCTGGCCGGCAGTCAGACCGGCTGTGGGATTACCGCCGACAAAGTTACCAGTTCCCGCAGAGCGAATGCCAACATCAAAGGAGTTGTTGTTATTCAGTCCCGGGATAGAGGGGTTAGAGAAATATCGTGTAAATGCGCTGCTGCCTGCACTGTAACCCGTCGAGGGAGCCGTCACGCCCGATAGCAGGTCGAAGGCAACTCCCACCAGGGTTGCCGAGGTGGCTCCCATACCAACAGTACCGTCAGTGGTGTTTTTGATGCCCAAGTTGAGCAGAACGCCCTCAACGGTATCGACAAAACTGAAGTCCAACTGGGCTGTAGCGCCCGTGCCTATGCCATTGGTAGTGCCGAATTGGGGATTTATCGACAAACCAAATGCCTGTGCGGGGGCAGCGGTAAAGGTAGAAGAGGCAAGTGCCAAACCGGCTGCTGCTAGGGTGCTGCCAACTAAAGCGCGTTTCGAGACAAGAGAGGTGGATTTCATAGTAGTTCGCTTCCAGGTCAATGAGAGGGGTAAAACTTATGGGAAAGAGAGCTGATTTGACGAATGCCGCGATCGCCTTTCTCGCGATCGACTCTTATCGAGACTTTATCTAGAAGATACCTATTTAAATCGGCATCACTCAGAAAGCTTGTCTCTGGGAATTCCCTGTGAGTCTGACTTCCAGCTAAAACCGGGTTTTGCTTTGATTTCAGTACCCAGCGATCGGAAACTCGTAGATGCCACTCTAGCTATTATTTGTTTATCGCCTGAACTTTGGGGTTCATCGATTGTTTTTTTCTAAAACTATCCTGGCATCCCCTTCTCTACATTGCAAGCCTTTTTCCCGCTCTTTACTCAAAAAAAATATTTCCCGGCACTTTTTTAAAGATTTGGTAAAGAAATTCCTGGTTCCGTAATTCTAGTTAGGCCACCGAGCGGAAGAGCGACTTTCGTTTTCAGACGAAGCATCGGCAAGAGCAAGGCACAGAGGCGCGATCCGCACAGCAACCGAGAAAAAAACAAAAGCGGGAGGCGCGATCGCACCTCCCTCCGCAATTATTCAGTTAAGCCTAGTGGCCGCTTGCAACCTAGTCTTTCTTGTTGCGACGGCTGTTGCGCCATTTCATCAGAGCGCCGAAGCCGAGAGCCAAACCGCCGATGGTGGTGGGTTCGGGCACTTCTTCGACATCGCCGCCGCCGGGGTTTTCACCAGTCGTGGTGCCGCCGCCGGGGTTTTCAGTCGTGGTGCCGCCGCCGGG
>CAYOOD010000067.1:18573-19280 GCA_964405435.1 uncultured bacterium | reverse complement strand
TTTCAGTCGTGGTGCCGCCGCCGGGATTTTCACCAGTCGTGGTGCCGCCGCCGGGATTTTCACCAGTCGTGGTGCCGCCGCCGGGATTTTCACCAGTCGTGGTGCCGCCGCCGGGGTTTTCAGTCGTGGTGCCGCCGCCAGTCGTGGTGCCGCCGCCAGTCGTGGTGCCGCCGCCAGTGCTGCCGCTCGAATTGTCAGCCACTACTGTCCCGACTGGTGCGCCGATTTTGCTGCTGCCCTCGCGACTGCCGTTAGCCGGCCCTACGCTTTTCAGGCGCACGCCGAAGTCCAAACCAGATAAAGCTGCCAGCGTTAACTTGCCGTTGGGATCGGATAGGGTAAAGGTGGTTGTTTGATAGTCATCTCCACCGTTAATACCGCCAGAAGTCCCAATTCTCACCCCGAGATTAAAGGAGGTATAGTCGCTGCCTCCGTTCATAACAACGCCGTCGTTGAGATCGTTAATCCCGGTTCCTTGCTTAGACTCCGCCGAATTAACTTGCGCACCTGCGATCTGTAGCGTTCCGACACCGCTCGGCAGATTCATAAAAACGCCGTTAATATCGCCAATATTTCCAGTGCTCGGCTCTGGGATAACAGTGACTGTCACGGTAATCTTGCCGGGGTTAGCGGTATCGTTCATCGTGACTTGCACTTTAGCAGGATCGCCTGTTTTGGGAGAAGCGTCGAAGCTGATGCTGCCGCCC
>CAYOOD010000067.1:0-18473 GCA_964405435.1 uncultured bacterium | reverse complement strand
GTAGTCGTGCCGCCCGTAGTCGTGCCGCCCGTAGTCGTGCCGCCCGTAGTCGTGCCGCCCGTAGTCGTGCTGCTCGTAGTCGGTTTGCCCGTAGTCTTGTCGCTATCGGGCTTGGCAAGTGCAACCTGCGAGCTAACAAAAATGGCTAGTCCGGCGATCGCGAGTGCTTGGAAAAACTTGGCTTTCATGGCTGCTAAATCTCCTAAAGGGTGAACGCAGATGAGACAATAACTAGAAGGGCATCGGTCAGCAGGTTTCTGTCAAGAATAGCACCCCGGTTTAATCATAGAAGTTAAAACATATTTTGCTTAACCTCGTTTAACACCTCTTTATCAGAGGGGTAGATGCCAATCTAGGGGACTCTGTTTTTGATTGCTTTGGCGTTGGCTTTCTTTTCCCTCGCCACACTTTAATATTGGCATCTCCCTTTAAGGCTGGCAAGAGGTAAAGACGATCTTTACTGAAAAAAGATATTTGCAAGCCGTTTTTCTAAGATTGTGTAAAGTTAGGCTAATTCCGTACAATTACAGTTTCTAGCCTGCTGTAACTCGCAGATAGTCTTATGAAAGTACGCCAAATAGCTTAGAAACTCATATAGAAAACTTATCAGATAGCTTTAGATAACTTATCTCTTAGCCGATTTGGGCCGATTGGGAAAGGATTTATATAGAAATGTAACGAAAAATACCCGTATTTTTACGGAGGTAAAGCCGCAGAACAGGGAGCGAGGGAGGCTCTAGAAGCGCGGAGATCGCCTCATTTTTTGGTTGCAGTGGCGCGATCGCTTTGGAGAGGGTGCGATCGCGATCGCGCGATTTGACGATCGCGATCGCTGTAGTGCTGGAACGATTGCGATCGTACTATTTGACAGTCGCGATCGCCTTTTTGTTGCTGCGATCGCCTTTTTGCCGAAACCCAGCCCAGTACCTCCCCACAGGCTCCCCGCGCCACAAAAAAATCCGACTTGTTCGTAGTGAGGACTTCAGTCCCGTTCGTAGTGAGGACTTCAGTCCTCATCTTTGTTGAAAATAGCGCTGGCATCGCCTCGCAACGAACTGCTGCGCCACAAAAAAATCCGGCTTGCTCGATCGACCGGATTTCTGAAAGCGAGCTAGAAGCCCTACAAGCGAGCTAAAAGCTCTACAAGCGAGCTAGAAGTTTTACAAGCGAGCTAGAAACTCCACAAGCGAGCTAGAAACTCCACAAGCGAGCTAGAAACTCCACAAGCGAGCTAGAAACTCCACAAGCGAGCTAGAAACTCCACAAGCGAGCTAGAAACTCCACAAGCGAGCTAGAAACTCCACAAGCGAGCTAGAAACTCCACAAGCGAGCTAGAAACTCCACAAGCGAGCTAGAAACTCCACAAGCGAGCTAGAAACTCCACAAGCGAGCTAGAAACTCCACAAGCGAGCTAGAAACTCCACAAGCGAGCTAAAAGCTCTACAAGCGAGCTAGAAGCTCGCACTCCTGCACCAGGTTGCCGTTTTCACTGCCGCACCTACACCCCAGATGCCACCAGCGACGCCTGCCGGTATCTGTAATAAGCCGCACACGCCCCCTCAGAAGAAACCATCGGCGCTCCCAGAGGATGTTCCGGCGTGCAGCGCTTGCCAAAAGCGGGACATTCGTGAGGTTTTTTCGCTCCCTGCAAAATCAGCCCGCTGATACATTCCGATTCCCGCAAAGACGAATCGCCGCTGGTGGGGAGATGGAAGCGCCTCTCAGCATCGAATGCGGCGTATTTCTCCCGCATTCCCAAGCCGCTGGCGGGTATCTCGCCAATCCCCCGCCACTGGCGCGCCACTACCTCAAACACTTCTTGTACCAACTGCTGCGCCGGTTCGTTCCCGTCTCGACGCACGGAACGGCTGTATTGATTTTCGACTTCGGCGCGCCCTTCCTCGAGCTGCTTGATACACATATAGATCCCTTGCAGCACGTCTACAGGCTCGAACCCGGTGACGACAATCGGAATATTATAAAGAGAAGCGATCGGCTCGTATTCCTTATAGCCCATCACCGTGCAGACGTGACCGGCGGCTAAAAATCCCTGCACGCGGCAGTTGGGCGAGGAAAGAATCGCCTGCATGGCGGGAGGTACGAGGACGTGAGACACCAGCAGGGAAAAATTGCGAACGCCGAGCTGATGGGCTTGGCGAACCGCCATTGCCGTTGCCGGGGCAGTAGTTTCAAATCCGACGCCGAAAAATACTATTTCTTTAGCGGGATTGGCGCGGGCGACTTTTATCGCATCGAGGGGCGAGTAGACAGTGCGGACGTCGCCGCCGCTGGCTTTGACGCTGAGCAAGTCTTTTTCCGTTCCCGGCACGCGCAGCATGTCGCCAAAAGAACAGAGGATGACATCGGGGCGCTCAGCTAGGGCGATCGCTTTATCGATCGACGAGATGGGCGTGACGCAGACGGGGCAGCCCGGGCCGTGAATTAGGGTTATCTCCTCGGGCAAGAGTTCGTCCACGCCATATTTTACAATAGAATGGGTCTGGCCGCCGCAGATTTCCATGATCGTCCACGGTTGCGCAGTCAGGGACGCGATCGCGCGAGCGTACTTCTGCGCGGCTTCGGCACTGCGGTATTCATCAACAAATTTCATCAACAAAATCTCCTGCGCTGCGAAAGCGACTTTTGGCGCGGATGGATGTAAATTTTAGATATTAGATATTAAATTGTAGATGGGCAGCAACCCGATCGAAACCACAATTAAAGAAGATTTCAGATTTCGGCGAGTTAGCCGCCGATTCACCTGTATCGTCAGGTTTTATTTCCTGCACGGGCTTGCTGTCTATCTGACAAAGCCGGCGGGTTAAATTTTGCAGAGTTCGCCAGCTCTGTTGTTCTCCCGAACAGATTGTTACCTTTTCAAAACAATGTCTAAAATCGCCTGCGTCCACTCGTTCCGCCACGGAACCGGCAAATCAACCATCAGCGCCAATTTGGCCGTTTTGATGGCCAGTCGCGGCTATCGGGTAGGCATCACTGACACGCACATTCAATCTCCGGGACTGCACGTTATTTTGGACTTGCAGGAGCAAAAAATCGGGTGTTCTTTGAATGAATATTTGTCTGGGGATTGCGCGATCGCCGACAGCGCCTATGACTTGAGCGAACTCTGCCAGAAATTTGCCGCAGCCAGTGCAGCCGTTGCAGGCGGTGGCGGCAATAGAGCTTCTACAGGAAAACTTTATTTGCTCCCCAGCAATCAAAAAATCGCTGAAATTGCTAAATTGCTGCGCCAGGGATACAATACCGATTTGCTAGGGGCTGGGTTCAACGAGCTGATCCGCATTCTGAAGCTGGATTACTTGTTGATTGATACGAATCCGGGTTTGAATGAAGAAACTTTGTTGGTCATGGCGCTAGCTGACGCGATGCTCGTGGTGCTGCGAACGGATCGCCAAGACATCCAGGGAACCAGCGTGACAGTAGATGTGGCGCGCAAGTTCGACATCCCCCAAGTCTATCTTGCCGTCAATCAGGTGCTTTCCAGTTACGATTTTGCTGCCGTCCAAAAACAAATGGAGGCGGTTTACCAGGTGCCCGTTGCCGGCATCCTGCCTTTTTCAGAAGAAATGGTCGAGCTGGCGGTGACTGAGGAATTGTTTTGCATTCGCTATCCCCAGCATCCCGTTACCCGAGTTTTATCGGCGATCGCTTCTCGACTGATTGAGTGTCCCTCTAGAGAAGAGGCGATCGGCGATCGCCTCGCGGATGTTGCGCTTCCTCCCCGCCCTCAACCTCCTACCGGCTTCTCCGTGCTCGACTTGCTGGCAAATCCCGACTCCACGCCCGCACTTCTCCCGTGGATGATGCGCCAACGCCTGCCCGTTACCCTCGCGGAAACCGCCGCTCAGCTCGGTACGGATGAGGTGACAGCCCGCACTGTGTTAGAGGAGTTAGCCGAGCGGGGTTGCGTGCGGCAACTCCCAACAAAAGGCGTGCCTCACTTTGAAGTGATTTACGCTCCCAAACAGGGACGCCAGTTGTCCCAAACTATCTGGCAGCTTTTGGAGGATAAATCTGGCGAATAAGCCCCCCTGAACGATAGAAAATAGAGCTTTATTGTCGGCGGTTTTAACAAAAAATTTTTTTTGTTGGGAGGCAGTGGCGCAATTATTTTCTAGACCGCTGCCGATAAAAATTTAAAATTTTTATTTTTTTTTGTCCGATCGGTAGGCAGGCAGAAATCAAGTTATGGGGAAGAAACCCGTTTTTTTGGAAAACCCGAGTTTCTGGCTGTCTGACTGATTCACTGGTAGACTGTCTTTCGACGCGACACTTCCCAGGAGTTTTAAGAAGACGCAGACAGGGCGATCGCATTCTCGGAGTGTGCGGCTCATAGACATCGAGAAGAATGTTGCATAATTTCCTGTAACTGCGCCACTCGGGCAACCTCTATCAAGAGAACAAGGGGCCACTTGTGGCAGGGCTGTCTTTCAGGGTGCGGGTAGTTGACAAGGAGAAAAAATAATGAAAGGCTGGCAACGGGTGCTCGACCCGCCAGGGTGGCCGATCGCCGTCAAACTGTCGGTGACGCTGCTGTTGGTGGCATTGGTGCCGATGAGCGTCACGGCGTATTACAACCTGCGACAGAGTTTAGCGACAGTAGAGGCAACGGAATACCGCAATCTAGAACTATTGGCCACCAGTACCGCCAACCGCCTCGACCAACTCCTGAGCGATACCAAGCGAGTGGCGGTTCAGGTGAGCGGCGATCGCGAAGTGGTGGCGTTCCTGTCGAGTTCGCCCCGGAAGCGAGAAGCGTTCCGCACGTCAGTCGATTTAACCCTGAAAAACCTCAAGAATTCCAACCCGGACTACGATCAGGTGTTCTTGATGGACGAGAAGGGAAATTGCCTGCTGGCGACAGAACCAAAATTGATCGGGAATAATTACAGCTTTCGGGATTATTTCAAACAGGCGATCGCGGGGCAAGGCTACTTAGACATCCTCGTCGGCGCAACCACGAAAAAACCGGGATTCCACTTTTCTACCCCCGTCCGCAATGAGAAAGGCGCGATCGTCGGGGTAGCGGTGGTGAATATGAAAGCCGAAGCGATTTGGGAAATCGTGGACGGATTGCGCGTCGGTACGCAAGGCTTCGCCTTTCTGGTGGACAAAGATGGGATACTGATCGGTCAGCCGGACAAATCGCACCTCTACCGCAGTCTGGCTCCCCTGTCCCCGTCACAGCAAAAGCGGCTCGATCCTAAAACGCGATTTGGCATTGAAAAAATTGAGAGTTTGGACGTTGCCGAGCTGGCGCAAGCAATGGTTGGAGCCAAACAGACGGGGCACGCCAGATATTATTTACCTGCAGCCCTGGCAGAATCGGTGCCCGAGCAGCACCGAGAGCGGATTGTCGGCTTTGCACCGATGAAACAGCGCTCTTGGGTGGTGGGAGTGAACGAATCAAAAGAAGAGTTTGCCGCGCCGCTGAATCGTCTGGCGGTGCAGGTGAATTTGAGTGTTTTGGCGGTGGGGGGCTGCGTGACGGTATTGGCAATCCTGCTGGCGAGGAGTATTGTCAAGCCGCTTCAGACACTCACCAAAGCAGCGCGGCTGGTGGAGCAGGGGGATTTTACCAATGCACGGGTGGACGTGAAGAGTGCCGACGAGATAGGCGTGCTGGCAGATGCGTTCAATCAGATGGCGAAGGGCTTGTGCGATCGCCAGCGAGAGCGGGACATGTTCGGGCGCGTCGTCTCCCCGGAAGTCCGGGAACAACTGCTGTCCGGGCAGTTGGAGCTGGGGGGCGAGACGCGGTGGGTGGCGGTGCTGTTTTCCGACATCCGGGGCTTTTCGACCCTTTCGGAACAACACAACCCGCAAGAAGTCGTTGCCCTGCTCAACGAGTACCTGACAGAAATGGCCAACGCGATTCGGCCTTGGGGCGGCTACATCAATAATTTTATCGGCGACGCGATCGTGGTCATCTTTGGCGCGCCGATCGACCAAGGGGATAAAGAATGGCGAGCCGTCGCGGCTGCCCTGTCGATGCGGCGGCAACTCGAGGCGCTCAACGCGCGGCGGCTGGCGCGCGGCGAGATGACGATAAACACCGGCATCGGCATCAGCAGCGGCGAGGCGGTGGTTGGCAAAGTGGGCTCGTTGGAGCGCCTGCTGTATACGGCGATCGGCGACGCGGTGAACGTGGCGGCGCGTTTGGAAAGTCTGACGAAAGAGTATCCCGATTATCCGATTTTAATCAACGGGCAAACTGCCGCAGCCCTTCAGGAACGGGAGGAGATTGCTCTGAAGTGTTTGGGGCCGCTGAAAGTGAAGGGCCGCGTTCACCCCGTCGATGTTTATGGCGTCATAGATGCGGACAAACCTTTAATGCAATCTTAAAAGTTAAGCGATCGGGGGTTGGGGGGAGACAAAAGCCAGCAGGACTGGCTTTCCTGTCAGCTACCCTCCCGGTGGCGAGATTTTGATAAGATAACTCAAGTTGCTACATGCGCGAGATCGCAGCTCGCACTACAGAAGAGAACTGGTAATGGGGAATGGGTAGAGTCCCGACTGAAACGGGAATAAACAAGCCATCCCTAAGCCGATAGGGCCTCGATTTGACCGATTCCCGATTCCCGATTCCCGATTCCCGATCGCCTTGAGAAAGCGTGCCGCTTTCTCTTCGCCTCCGACTGGTTTTGTTGCAATAATTATGTACGAATTGCAATCGGTCAGCGGCAAGCGAAAAAAATGCCAGACAAGCTCGATATAGCTCGGAACAGTCAATGTCTCATCAAGGGTATGACCTGAAAACGCGGGGACTCGAAAGGCGGAGGATGTCCCGAAGACAAAACGCGCATACAATTCGCATACAATTTGCAAAGAAAAACGAGCGTGATTCCTCGTCAGCAAAGGCGGGTTGATTCAACCCCTCAAGAGTGCCAGAAGGAGCGAGGGTGAAGAAAGCCCCCAAAACAGTCAGGGCGTCAATTGCATCATTTAAATCTAATTGAGGTAAACCATGTCCAAAATCGTGTCTGTTCACTCGTTCCGTGGCGGGACTGGCAAATCGAACTCGACGGCTAACCTCGCCGCACTCGTCGCCCGCCACGGAAATCGGGTCGGCATCGTGGATACTGACATTCAATCACCGGGGATTCACGTCCTTTTTGGTTTCGATGAGGACAATATGGAGCGTTCCCTGAATGACTATTTGTGGGGCAAGTGCGCGATCGAAGAAACCGCCTACGACGTGACTTCTGTTCTCAAGGATACCGGCTCTGCCAACAGCCGCATCTACCTCATCCCCTCGAGCCTGCGCGCTGGGGAGATTGCCAAAGTCTTGCGCGAGGGATACGATGTGGGGCTTCTCAATGACGGCTTTCAATCGCTGCTGGAATCTCTGAACCTTGATTACCTGTTCATCGACACCCACCCCGGGCTCAACGAAGAAACGCTCCTTTCCATTACAATTTCTGACGTCCTGGTTCTCATCCTGCGTCCCGATCGCCAAGACTTCCAGGGCACGGCTGTCACCGTGGATGTGGCCCGCAAGTTGGAAGTGCCGAAAATGTTGCTGCTCGTCAATAAGGTGCTGCAGTCTTTTGATTTCGACGCCATGCGCGAACAAGTGTCGAATACCTACAACGTAACCGTCGCGGGCGTCCTGCCGCTCTCGGAAGATATGGTTCAGATGGCAAGCAGCGACCTGTTTTGCCTGCGCTTCCCCAATCATGCTTTCAGCCGGGAGATGGAAAAGGTCGCCAAACAAATTATGGCCTGAAGTGAGAGGCTGGGAGAAAACGATGACCAGGAAGGGATTCGATTCTTCTGGAACAGGAGGCGAAGCGGATGACTCTGGCCTCAGCCTGCTTGACATCCTGACGCTGCCTGACGACCAGCAGCGGCTTGTCAACTGGATGATACGTCAGGGAGAGGTGAGTTTTGCCGATGTGGTGGCTCGTGTCGGCGAGGATGAGGCAGTTGCCCGAAACTTGCTGGACGCGCTATTGCAAAAAGGCTTCGTGCGGGAAATCGCCGGGGAAGGGCCGTCAGTTTACCGGACTCAACTGGCTTCCAAACGGCGGCGCGATCTGCCTCGGAAAATTTGGGATGCTTTGGAATAAAAACCCACAGAGCAATCGGCTTTCTCTTTTAAAACCGGTGAAAAACGGTGGCGCTTTGAGCTCCAAAAAACAGAGCGATCGCCACCGTTGCAATTCCCTCGGCTTTTTCCCGAAAAATCGCGGGGTTTCACGCTTCGTCAGGGGGGTTCCACCGCACGGCAAGCATGGTAATATCGTCGAACTGGTCGGCCCCGGCAATGTGCGATCGCACCGCAGTTTCAACGCGGTCTAGCAAAGCCTCCGCTGATGGCGGCGGTTCTTGCAAAAGCGCCAGCAATCTTTCGTCAGAAAATAGTTGCCCTTCCGGATTGTGAGCCTCCGGCACGCCGTCGGTGTAGGAGAAGAGAATCTCGCCCGGTTCCAGTTTCGTCTCCTGGATTTTAAACTCAATATTGGGCATCATCCCCACCGCAGGCCCCGTTGTTTTCAGGCGTTCTCGAATGCCATTTGGCCCGCAAATCGCCGGCAGTTCGTGCCCGCCATTGATGTAGTACAGCTTGCCCGTCGCCGGATCGAGCACCCCAAAAAACATCGTCGCAAACATGTTCGTCCGGCTGTGATTGTTGCCGATGTAATTGTTGGTGAGCTTCACGGAGTTCTGCAGCGCCAGAGTACCCACCCCAGGTCTCCGACTTTGGGCGCTACTGCCGCCTCGCTTGGGTTTGTCATCGCTGAGGGCGTCGAGCAAATTCAAAGAATAAGTCTGCTGTGCCAGCACCCGAATCAGGCTGCGGCAAAGAGCCATAAACATAGCAGGGCCGACTCCTTTGTCGCACACGTCGGCGATGACGATGCCGATCCTGCCGTGCGTCATGGTAAAGGCATCGTAGAAATCTCCCGCGACTTGACGCGCGGGATAAAAGCGGGCGGCGATTTCCCAGCCGGGGGGTTGCGGCAGGGTTTCTGGCAAGAAATCCATCTGAATCATCCGCCCGATTTCCAAATCGCGCTCGCCTTTGAGCAGTTTTTTTTCCCGCTGCAGCTGCAGTTGATTGTTGAGCGCGATCGATGCTTGGGCAGCCAGCGATTCGAGAATTTCCTGCACGGAGTCGCTGAAGGGGACGATCTCGCCGGTTGTCGGGTTTTGGGCATTGACCAGTTGCAAGACACCCAAGATTTCGCTATCTTTATTTTTCAGAGGAAGGGTCAGGCAAGAGCGAGTGCGATAGTTATCTTTTTGGTCCCTGGCTTTGTTTTCCGAAAAGTCAAGTTTTTCTACTTGATACAAGTCGGGCACGTTGACGGAGGAACCCGTGAGGGCGACGTGGGCGGCGACGTGAGAGTGATTGGGTTGCGCGGTTTGCTTGTCGTACAGGGGAATTTCTGCTAGTGTCAGGTCAATCTCTGCGGTGCCGTCCCAAGTGATTTGCCGCGAGTCACTGTGCAATACGGCATATTTGAGTTTTTTTTCCTCGGTTTCCAGGTAGAGGATGCCGGTATCGGCGTGAGAGAGCGATTTCGCTTCGATAACAATCCGATCGAGCAGTCGGTTGAAGTCTTTTTCGGCTGACAGGGCAGTGCCGAGGGGCAGAATAATATTCGCGATCGCGTCGGCGACTTTTAAGTCTTCGGCGCGACGGCAAAGCTCTGCCAGTTCCACGGAGAGCGATCGCAGTTGCGCGCGCTGCCGCTGTTTTTCTAAGTTGGCTTCTATGCGAGCTTTCAGCAGGATCGGGCTGTACGGTTCCCTGAGATAGTCGTCTGCCCCGGATGCCAAGCATTTTTCGACGGTTTCTGTATCCCCCGCACCAGCCAGCAGCAGTATCGGCTTGCGATGCACCTCTTCGACGGATTTCAACTTTTCGATCGCCTCAATGCCCGCAGCCTCTTGAGGGTTCAGCTTCACGAGTATGACATCGATTGGCTCTGCCTCAATGACTTGCAATGCCCCAGTCTCGTCGAGCGCCACTGAAACTTGATAGCCTTGCTGTTCTAGATTGTTTGCCAAGCGAGCGCGGCTTGTCTCGTCGCGATCGACGACCAGCAGGTGGCCTTTTTCAGAGTCCATGATCTTGTTTTTGCTGCGAAAGTGTCTTCTCTAAGATAGTTTGTCTTGACCTGCACCTCACCGCTGTCGTCCTTTTAAGGTGTCGGGCGATACACGATAAACGTGTTGCGATTGCGATCGCCGATTCGCTCGTACATGAACTTATCCACGCCCTGTATCGTCAAATAAACTCCCAGCCCGCCCATTGGTTTTTGATTAATTGGCAGGTCGATGGTTGCTTGTTCTTGCGCCAATTTTGAAAACGGATCGAAAGCTGCCGCCGTATCCTCAACAGAAATTGTCAGGCTTTGGTCGTCGAGATGGGCGCGCAACTCTACAACCCCCTCGACGCCGGGTTCCTGATAGCCATATAAAATGATATTCGTGGCAATTTCATCGATCGCTAGGCGGAGATTGTAGGAGGCTTTTTTATCCAATCCCGCTGCTTTTGCAGCCTCTATCACATACTCTGCAATCAGTTTTAAAGAGTTTAAGTTTCCGGGTACGGTTACGGGTTCCATAAGCAATCCTTTCAAGGCATTTTAATTTTGGAATTCGGACTTTTGCTCTTAACCTGCGATTGACAAGAGAGGGCGTGGATCGACAGTCAGGAGTCCGGCACCCAGGGGACTGGCGCTGTCAGATCGGGCGCGCCGCCAGTCAAGCTGGACGTTTCAAGTGGCGATCGCCTCTCTTGTCAGGATTCCATAAATCGCCGAGCGGGCGGCAACCTGCCTGCCGAAATCGACAGCTTCTAGCTGCTCCTCATTTCGGAAGCAGGAGCGCGAGCGTATTATCTATCAGCCCGCGCGCTTAACAGCCAGCATCGTAATATCGTCGAATTGGTCCGCTGTAGAAATGTGTTCTTTCAACCGGGCTTCAAAAGTTTCCAGCAAACTCTGAGCCGTTCCGATTGGCTTTTCGACGATCGCCATGATATTTTTCTCGGTAAAAAATTCAGCCGCAGGACTCTTCGCTTCGGGAACGCCGTCCGTATAGGCAAACAAGACCTCACCCGGCTTCAATTCCGTTTGCCCCACCTTAAAATTCATGCCGGCTAGCATTCCCACTGCCGGCCCTGTGGACTTGAGAAATCTTTTATCACCATTGGGGCTGACAATAATCGGCGATTCGTGTCCGCCATTGATGTAGTGCAAAGTTCCTGTCTCCGGATCGAGCAAGCCGCAGAACATTGTCGCAAACATATTTGTGCGGCTGTGATAGGTGGCAATGTAGTTATTCGTAAACTCGACCGCATTTTTTAAGGCACTGATTTCATCCGAATACTCTATCTGAGCCTTGGAAATTGCCCGAATCAAGCTGCGGAAGAGTGCCATAAACAGAGCCGATCCGACGCCTTTGTCGCAAACATCGGCTACGACAAAGCAAACTTTGTCTTTCCCCAAATGGAAAACATCGTAGAAGTCGCCGGCAACTTGACGCGCCGGCTCGAAGTCAGTGGCGATGTCCCATCCCTCGAGCTGCGGCAGCGTATCGGGCAAGAAATCTTTTTGAATCTGCCGCCCTTTTTCGATTTCGCTGCGCGCCATTGCTGACTTGACTTGAACGTCGATGAGTTCTTTCAACTGGGCAGCCATTGTATTGAAAGAGCTGGCGAGGGTTCCGAGTTCGTCTTGGCGGTCGATTTCTACTCGGTGATCTAAGTTGCCGTTAGAAATGGCTTGCGCGCCTTCTGTGAGCTTGGCGATCGGGCGAATCATGCGGCTGATTAACACCCACGTCAGAGCGCCGACGCCTAAGACGGCGATCGCGCCCAATCCAGTGGCGATTTGTCCGAAGGCGATCGCCTCGCGCAAAACTTCCCCTTCTTCCTGCTGAATGACGACACCCCAGCCATTTTTGAGGGGAACTGTATGCGCCAGGAACGCCTTTCCTTCGTCCCTGAAGGATAAAGAACCCTTTTGCCGCTTTAAGACGGCTTGGACTGGCGGATATTGGCTGAGATCTTTGAGTTGAGCGGTTGTTTTGGGATCGGGGTGAGCGATGACTGTCCCCTGGCTATCGACGACGAAGGCATAACCGGTTTCGCCGACGCGGATGGCACCGACTCCTTTGGCGACTTCTGTCAGATCGGTACAGCTCGCGATCGCGCCTTTGATGGAGGGTTGCCCAGCGCCTTTAACCGGCGCGGACAAACACAAGCGAGTTGTACCCGTGGTTTTACTCACGAGTGTCTGGCGCGTGATGTCTTTTCCGTCGATCGCGCCCTTAAACCACTGCCGATCGCTGTAATTGTTGTTATCGGTTCCGCTGCTACTGGCGACTGCTTTGCCATTGGGTGCCGCCGTGGTCAGCGTGATATTTTTATAGACGTCGGTCATTCTTTCCAGAATCGGCTTTTGCTGCTTGGCGTCCATGCTGACAATACTCGGCTGCTGGCTGAGGTTGCGCAGGGCGAGCGTGTTGTCTTCTTCCCACTTGTTGACCAGATCGGCTAAAGCATTACTTTTCGCTGCCAATTCATCTTCTGCATTTTGCCGCAGGATGTTAGCCGCGTAAGAGCTGAGCAAGATGATGCCTATCAGCATCGGAGGGATAACCGACAGCAGGATCAGGACGGTCATTCGGAAGCGCAAAGATTTTTGAAACTGTTCTTTGAGATTCATAAATTTATTTTTTCTGGCTTGGGTTTGTTCGATCGCGAAAATCAAGCGTTGCGTTGGTTTGCAGATATACCAGCTTCGCGCTGTTTTCCTAGCGGAACTCCAGCACGAATGGCAACGTTTTTACCAGGGGGCTTGCTTTTGGTTGACACGCCACCTGTCCTTTCCTATAAGAACTTCTCAACCCTATAAATCGAGATAAATCGAGGGATTACTCTTTTTTTGCCTGCCCGCAGTTCTTGCAGTTGGGGAATTTCTACATTTTACCCTCCTTTGGTCTAATTTGGAATGGGGAACTTTGGGCGCACGGTGAGGATATTGCGATTGCGATCGCCCGATCGCTCGTAGCGGAACTCATCGACGCTTTCCAGTACCAGAAATATTCCCCGCCCGTTACGGGTTTGCTCTGCGATCGGGCGCTGCATCATTTCCCGGGCTTGGGGCAATCTGGAGAGGGGATCGAAGGGAGCCGCTGTATCCTCGATGGTGAGGGTTAAGGCGCGATCGTTGATAGTCGCTTGCAGGGATAAATCTCCTTCCAGCCCAGCTTCTTCGTAACCGTGAGTAATAATATTGGTGGCGATTTCGTCTGCGGCTAGGCGGAGGCGATAGGTAGCTTTTTTGTCGAGATTGGCTGCGGCAGCCGCTGCTTTGACATAATTGGCGATCGCCCCCAAAGAGTCGATCGCTCCGGGTACAATTAAAGGCTGCATGGCAAAAAGCACCCTTAACTAGGGATTGTTTTGAGACAATGGCAGGCGATCGGTTTTTTCCGCCCACCTACCATTCCTCCCCGTGCAATTTCTAGACCGTTTCTATTTGCGCGGCGTCGTATTCGTCGAGTATAATCACGCTTTGGGAGTAGCCCGTTTTCTCAATAGTTTCCAGCACCATTTCTTGAGGGGCAATCAGATAGATATCCGCATCAGCGCCCATTTTTTGCTTGGCGAATATCAGCACCCGCAGACCCGCGCTAGCCATGTATTCCAATCCTTGCATATCCAGAACCAGGCGCTTGATACTGGCAGCAGAGGCTTTTTCCACCGATTCCTTAAAAGTCGGAGCCGTACTGGCATCCAACTCTCCTTTCAACTTGATGATAGCCACTACCCCTTTGGTTTCTAAATCTGCACTGAAAGCCATAATTTTGTCTTTCCTCAATAGTTAGGTTTCAATTTTCCGCTATCTATGATAAGGGTAATTGGGAACATTCGGGTTGGGAGAAAATTTTGGCCCTTACCCATTACCCATTACCGCGCGCTGTTACTTGCCGACCAGAATCGCCACCGAGCGATCGCCCATCATCAAGCCCTGCTGATTCTCCAGCACGACTTCGCTGCCGGGAGCGCAGATATCCGCCGGCGCGACAGCGCCCGTATTGGCAAAGACATGCCACTGCATTCCCTCTGGCAAACCGGGAATTTCAAACCAGTGACTTTCCCAGTGCATGTTCATCGCCACATAGATATAATTGTCGGGCACCGTCCCCTCTTTGGCGTGCTTGCCGCAGAGCATAAAAGCGATCGTGCGACTGTAGGGAGCCCAGTCAGCATACCACGCCTTCGTCCCGTGCCAGGAGATATCTGCATAGCCGCTGCCCACATAATCGCGATTTTGGAAGTGATAGCGGTTTCTCAGCACCGGGTGAGCCGTGCGGAAGGCAATGCAGTTCTTGAAAAACCGAAACAGCTCGGCATTGGATTGCAAAAGCTTCCAATCGAGCCAGTTCAGTTCGTTATCGTGGCAATATGTATTATTATTGCCGAATTGGGTGCGCCCCAGCTCATCTCCCATGAGAATCATCGGCACGCCCTGACTCACCATCAGCATTGCCACGGCATTTTTGACCTGTCGCTGCCGCAAAGCGTTGATTCCCGGATCGTCCGTCGGTCCTTCGACGCCACAATTCCAACTGTCGTTGTCATTGCTGCCGTCCATATTGTTTTCGCCGTTGGCTTCGTTGTGCTTGGAGTTGTACGAAACCAAATCCATCAGCGTAAAACCGTCGTGGGCAGTGATGAAATTAATCGACGTAGCCGGCGCTCGCCCTGCCCACGCATACAGATCCGGCGAACCAGAGAGACGCTGAGCGGCATCTCCGACAGTGCCGTCGCCTTTGAGAAATTTGCGAATGCTGTCGCGATACTTGCCGTTCCACTCTGCCCAGCGTCCGAAAGCTGGGAACGAGCCCACTTGATACAGTCCGCCAGCATCCCACGCTTCAGCAATCAGCTTGCACTTCGCCAGAATCGGGTCGAAAGCCAGGGTTTCTAACAGGGGCGGGTTTGCCAGGGGCGCTCCCCACGGATCGCGACCGAGGATAGCCGCCAAGTCAAAGCGGAAGCCGTCGATGTGATACTCCGCCGCCCAATAACGCAGGCAATCGAGTACCATATTGCGGACGATCGGGTTATTGCAGTTGAGGGTATTGCCGCAGCCGCTGAAATTGAAATAATACCCTTCCGGGGTCAGCATGTAATAGGTCTTGTTGTCAATTCCCCGGAAAGAAATTGTCGGTCCGCGTTGGTCGCCTTCTGCGGTGTGGTTGAAAACCACGTCGAGAATGACCTCAATGCCGTTTTTATGCAGCTCTTTGACGAGTGCTTTTACCTCGTCTACCTGCATTCCCAGCTTGCCGGTGGCGGAATAACCCGCCTTGGGCGCGAAGAATCCCACCGTGCTGTAACCCCAGTAATTAAACAGCATTTGATCGGGATTCGTGGGGTTGGGGCGGCTATTTTCAAATTCGTCAAATTCGTAAATCGGCATCAACTCGATCGCGTTGACGCCCAACTCCTTCAGGTAGGGGATTTTTTCGCGAATGCCGGCAAATGTTCCCGGGTGTTTCACGCCCGATGAGGGGTGCTTGGTAAAGCTGCGGACGTGCATCTCGTAGATAATCTGATCCTCGGGCGGGATTTCCAGAGGTCGGTCATCTTCCCAGTCGAAATCGTCGAAAGCAAGGCGAGCGCGGTGCTGGTAGATGTCGTTCCAATCTGGCGTCACGCCCCAACTATCCCGACCGCCGATAATTTTGGCGTAGGGGTCCATGAGGATTTTGCTCTTGTCAAACCGGTGCCCTTCATCGGGATTGAAAGGGCCGTCCATGCGGTAGCCGTATTCGATATTTTCGTAATCCAAATCGAATACAATCGTGCTGTAAACATTCCCGATCCGGAATTCGTCCGGGAAGGGAATTTCCGCCATCGGTTCTTTGGCGTGCTTTTTGAAAAGTACCAGCGTGCAAGATGTTGCGTAACTGGAAAAAATCGAGAAATTGACGCCTCCCGGCACGAGGGTGGCCCCGAAAGGAAAGGGACGACCGCGACGCATTTTGAAGTCGCCGTAGGTGTGAGTTGGATGGATGTCTATTCGTTCCATTTCCTATTCATTTCCTATTCCTGAAAGCTGCAAGCTTTTAGTTGGCCGGGGGGACGATTAACTCATCGATCTTTTCTAGGTCTTTGGCACTTATCCGCCCTCCCGACTGCGCGAAGAGAGCTAAGCACTCTTTAAGAAAGCCAATCCTGAATCCACGTCCTCACAGGTCTGGAAGAAGTCGAGGAATCCCGTCACGGACATGGTATCTTGTATCTCTTCGGACAGACCGACGAGAACTAGCTTGCCATCTTGGGCCGATGCCTGCCGGTACACGGACAGCAGCACGCGCAATCCAGCACTGGACATGTAAGGCACTTTGGTCATGTCGAGGAGAATTTTGCTCCCCGGCTCGGCGAGCGGCAGAATTTTTTCTTGAACCGACGGTGCTGTACTGGCATCGATGTCACCGTCGAGCTCGACTACTTGTACTTGTTCGAGCGTCTTGATATTGATGTCCATATTCCACCATTTTTGAATAAAAAGTGAGGAGTGTGGAGTTTTTAGTGTTGAGTGTTGAGCGTTGAGTTTTGAGGTTTGACTTACAGGAATTGTCCGCCTGTGCACGCAGCACTCAGCACTCCTGTACGGGCGAGAAAGATTTCTCGCCCGTACTGAGCACTCCCCACTCTATTGCGGTACGATGTTGACTTTGACTTTGACGCGCTCTTTCGTATCCGGCAGTTTCACCGTCAGGGCGGCGGCGTCGAAGTTGTCGTATTTCTCGCCGTCAATTTCGCACGAGCCGATCTTGATGCTGCCAGGGGGCAGGATATCGGGCGACACCCGCAGGATATTGTCTTTGAAGCCGCCGGGGATTGGCTTGAAGTAGAAGTCCATCGGCTGCTTGGTAATCAGCAGGTTGGTGTAGGTGGCTGCCAAGTAGCACAGTTCCATTGAGTGATAGCCGCTCATGGAGTGGCTGCCTTTGAACCGTTCGGTTCCCATCAGGAAGGGCAAACCACTGGCGAGGGTGTTGAAGTAGACGCCGCCGTCGTCGTGATCGAGGAAGTGGGCGTTGTAGAAGGCGGCTGCTTCGCGGGCTTGTTTGAGGTATTCGTCGCTCGGTAAGAGTCCGTGCAGGATGAGGTAGGCGAGGATGGCTTGTTCTTGCTGCCACCAGGCTTTGCGATCGTGCCAGACGAAGCTGTGGAAATCTTCTCCGGGCTGCTTGACGCGCTCTACTACGTCGTACCAGCCGCCGCGCTGGCGATCGCTCCCCGCTTCGGGCATGAGTTCGGCAATTTTTTTCGCAAACGCCACATACTTTTCTTTGGGTTTGAGGCTTTGCATCCGCATCAAGTTCCACGCAATTTTCAGGTTGTGCCCGACAACGGCGCGGTTTTGCTGCCAGCCCCATTCCCGATCGTGGCTCCAATCTTCAAAGAATTTTTCCTGAACAAACGGGCTGTTGTCGTAGTCCGGGAAATATTTTTCGATCGTGTCGAAGGTGTATTCCAAGAAATCGGCGTATTTCTGTTCGCCGGTCGCCAGATACAAGTTAATCAAATAGGCAGGCGCGTGATCGCCGACTGAGTTCCAGTTCTTGCGAGCCCGGTTGCGACCGAGGGATTCCGCACGCGGGTCGAGGGTGATGGGATCGATGTGGGAGAAGTACCCTTCTCCTTCTTTATCTAAGAAGTATTTGTCAAACAAATCGATGGTCATCTCGGCATCTTTGAGGATGCGCGGATCGCCTGTTAGCCGGTAAGTTTGGATGGGGCCGGCCAGGGCGTAGATTTGTTCGTAGGCGGGGATGCAGTCGTAGTCGTCGCTGAACTCTGAGGTCAGCAGTTTTTGCTCCCGCTTGCCGGTGACTTTAATGCCGTGATACCAGTAAATTAAATCCTCGTCGGTGTCGTAAAACCGCATGTGGTCGCGCAGGTATTCGGTGCCTTTTTCTGCGCCTTCGAGGAAGCGGTCTTCCCCGGTGAGGTTGAAGGCTGAGGCAAACCCGTAAACCAAGCGGGAGATGGTGTCGGTTTCTTGCAGGTAGTCGTCGGTTTTTTTCGTCCCGGCGAGATTCAGGAAGGTGCGGTATTCTTTGTAATCGATTTCATTTTTGGGATAGCCGAATTGCCACCGCAGGAAGCAGTCGCCGATGGAGCGTACTTGATTAATCCACCAGTCCTGTTCTTCGTGGCGGTATTTTCCGGGTGCGTCGCCGGGAAATACCATCGACTTGACTTCAAATTTGTGCCCGTCTCCTTTGGGATAGAAGACCCCGTAAGCAAATACATGCTGCCCGGGCTCGAGCAATTCGTTGAAGCGACTGGTGGCGTCGATATAACCCTCTTCCAAATTTTGGGTGATGCGCCCCCAGGTTGTCGGGCTCAGGTAATACCAATTCTCTAAAATCCGGCTACAGATAAAGCTGATAAAATATCATGC
>CAYOOD010000066.1:0-43331 GCA_964405435.1 uncultured bacterium | reverse complement strand
AAACACAAGACGGTGCCCATGCCTTCTTGAATCATACAGCATCTGTGCAACGCCATTCAGCCACGTTATCACGCCCGCGCGCGCGGAGTCGTATTTTTCCCCCTTATCCGCTTCGCAGATATTCCTGGCAAAGTACAGCCAAGTCTGCTGCAAAGCATCCTCGTAGTCAGGCGCATGTTCCCGCCACAGCTTGCCGGAATTCTCAATTAACCGAATCACCGCAGTCAAGCCTTGCCGGCGCTGGCGGCTTTTTGGCGGATGCTGGCACGCTTCCGCAACCAGTTTTTGCAGGTGCTCTTCCAATCCATCCATCGCGCGATTCACCCAGGGGCTGTCATTGTCAATCCCTCCCCGATTATCGCCCGGAATGTCGCGGGAAAACCGCCACTTGCAGAAGTTTTGATAATTTATCGCCTCGTTTTTCATTTCATAGCGCTCTCACCTGACACCGAGCTATCAGGGGAATGCTGAAAAATTACGCATCTGTTGAAAAAATCGCCCTATGCCCCCTGCAACCCTTCCAAATACGCCACCCGCTGCCGCCAAGCGTCTCGCAGGCGTTCTAGCAGGTGCGGAAACCGCGCCCAGAGGGCATCGTGCTGCCGCACCAACGGCTCGACTGCCTTTAAAAAGGCAATGCTCGTATTGTGAATCACGGCTTCCAAGGCAGCGGCAAAGTCTTCTGCTTCTACTGCCTTGGGCTTGCAGTGTTCCAACTGGGCGCGGCGGCAAGCTAAACGAGCGCGCAACTCTTCCCGCACCTCTTGAGAATAAATATCTCCATACTTGACAAATTCCGCTTCTAGCGATTTCCCTAACGCGCACAGGCGACGCCAGCCCTTGCAGGTATCGATCGCCTCCCGCAGCCTCGGAATCCACGTTGACAGGCGGCGAAAACTGAACGTGATGGGCAGCATTCCATCGCGCGTTACCCAGCCGCCAAAGCGCCAGTGATAAATTTTCAAAATCTTTTCTACAGGCGTATTCGTCAGTGCGGAGATTTCAGCCCGGGGGAAAGGAAGGGTTTTCGGCTGAACGAAACAGGGTAGGGGAATTGCGTTGGCCATTTTTTTGTCTCTCTGTTGCTTGGCACGTTCCCTTACCAAGGCGTTAGCATGGCCCACTTGAACTTTTTGAGGTGTCGGGACCGCTAGGGGAAAGTATCATACCTGCTAGCTTCCGGACTGTATGTTAGTCTGTGAACTTGATAGGCCGCTCCAAGCTAGATTAAGCTTTAGAGTGGTTGTAAAACTAAGCCCTGCTGGGTTTTCGGTTGATTTGACGCTGCAAACTTCACCGATTGCCCTATATTAACCTGCTTTGTGGGAAGTTGCAACGCGACTTCACAACTTTTTACAATTTTCGGATTTAAGGGAAAGGCGGTAAAGAAACTGCCCGCCCCCTCCCAATCCCCCAATCCCCCTTTTCCCGGCAAACACAAAAAAAGTTCCGAACCCGATCGCTCGGAGTCGGAACCCCTATCAATTCCAGAGAAGAAACTTATCGCTACGGAGCAGAAGCGATCGCCACTTCGCGGCGCGATCGCTCCCCATCCTCAGCCCCGACTATTTCCGCAGTCAGGCGCGCCAACTGCACCGCGCAAGCTTTGAGTTCCGGTTCTAGCGAGTCGGGGCACGCTTCGGGATGCGTCAGGGCGTTCGCTTCGGCAGAATCCGCCCAGAGAGCCCCCCAGTGCATGGGAACGAACAAAGTCCCCGGAGCGATCGCCTTCGTGACTTTCGCCGGAAAGCGACTTTTCCCGCGCCGCGATCGCACTTCCAGCCAATCCCCCTCCTGAATGCCCAGCTTTTCCGCATCGCGGGGGTGAATTTCCACAAACGGATGCGGGTGCATTCCCGACGTTTTCTCAATCCGTCCCGTGCGCGTCATCGTGTGCCAGTGCCCGTACAAGCGCCCCGTAGTCAGCACCAAGGGATAATTCGGATCGGGCGGTTCTGCCAGCCCTTTCGAGTGGTAAGCCCCAAATCTAGCCCGTCCGTCGGGGGTATTGAAGCGCAAATTCGTATAGAGCCGCTTTGCCGTCGAGCGGTCAATTTTCTCGCCGTCGGGACAGGGCCACTGAATCGGGCCTTCTTTCAGGCGATCGTGACTCAGCCCTGACATATCACAAGGGCGTCCTTTTGTCAACTGCACGAATTCGGCGTGAACTTCAGCAGAGTTAGCGAAAGCAAATTGCTCGGTAAAGCCCAAGCGCCGCCCGACTTCTGCAAAAATTTCCCAGTCTGGTTTTGCCTGTCCCGGGGCGTCGCGAAAAGCGGGACAAAGCGTGACCGTTCTTTCAGAATTCGTCATCGTGCCGGTTTTCTCGCTCCACTGGGCAGCCGGTAAGAGAACGTGAGCGTATTGAGCGGTTTCGGTGGGATAGTAGGCGTCTTGATACACCGTGAAAGGCGATCGCGACAGCGCTGCCTTCGTCCGTTCCAAATCGGGATAGCTAACGGCGGGATTCGTCGCCGCAATCCAGAGAAACTGAACCTCGCCCGCTTCCAAGCCCGTAACAATATCCCAAGCACTCCGCCCTGGGATGGGGGAAATTCTCCCCGCTGGCAATTTCCAAAACGCTTCTAATTCGGCGCGGTGTTGGGGATTTTTCACCAACCGATAACCCGGCAAAATGTGAGATAAACCGCCCGCTTCTCGCCCTCCCATTGCATTCGGCTGACCCGTGAGAGAAAATGGCCCTGCGCCCGGTTTGCCAATTTGACCGGTCATCAGGTGCAAGTTGATGATGGTGCGCACCTTTGCCGTGCCTTCGGAGGATTGATTCACGCCCATCGACCACATGGAAAGGACGCGATTGGACTCGCCCCAGTAGCGAGCGGCTGTTTCTAATTCGTCCATGCGAATGCCGCACTTTCTAGCAACGAGCTCCGGCGGATAGGAGTGAATCACCTCAGCATAGGCGGGAAAATTCGCCGTACATTCGTCGATAAATGCCGTATCCAGATAGCCCCAGCGCATCAGCAGGTGAGCAATGCCGTTGAGCAAGTCGATGTCGGTGCCGGGTTTAATCGCTAAGTGCAAATCAGCGGCTTCTGCGGTGGGAGTGCAGCGCGGATCGACGACGATCAGTTTAACATTTTTATTTTTTTTATGGTGTTTTCGCAGGCGGTTAAAAATTATTGGGTGACACTCGGCGGTATTGGTGCCAATTAGAAAAGCACAATCTGTCAGTTCTAAATCTTCGTAGCAGGCGGGGGGGCCGTCGGAACCGAAACTTTGAATGTAACCAGAGACGGCAGAAGACATGCAGAGGCGGGAATTGGCATCAAAATTATTGGTGCCGAGACACCCTTTCATCAGTTTCTGCGCGATGTAATAGTCCTCAGTTTGAAACTGACCGGAACCGTACATGCAGATAGCTTCTGAGCCGGCGGTGAAGCGAACGGTTTGAATGCGATTGACGATCGCATTTAACGCTTCATCCCAACTGACGCGGCGAAAAGGTTCGTTGAGGGAGTCCCGCATCATCGGATATTTCAGGCGGTCTTTTCCGAGAGATTCGGCAATGGTTGCGCCCTTGACGCACACCATGCCTTGGCTGGAGGGGTGGGAGCGATCGCCTTGTACTTTCCAGATAGGAATGCCTTGACTGTCTCGATTTGTCGGCTTGCCTGCTTGAGCGGGAGGCGAAACTTCTAAGCCGCAGCCGACACCGCAGTAGGGACAAAGAGTTTTTGTAGAATTTGTCATGTCATTTACCGTCCTGACCACAATTTAAAAGTTCTGAGCTGCGAGTTGTTTCTGAAGGCTTTTCTGCTAAACTGGCAGCTCACAACTAACCTCTAAACTAGCCTTGTCTTTGGTCTGGATTGTACGTCAGCACGGGCAGCACTTCTGTTTCATTGGGCGCAAATTTTTCGGGGGTTTCATCTGCGTGGTGCGCCGAGAAAGAGCCCTTCGGTTCCTTGAGGAAGAACCAGCACAGGAAGGTGACAATCATGGCGGCGACTCCCAGCACTTGGAAGAAAATGCGGTTGCCGATTTCTCCTTCTGGCAACAAGCTGAACAGCGTTAAATAAGCCACTGCTCCGACGTTGCCGTAAGCTCCGACATTCCCGGCAATTTGACCGGTGACGCGCTTTTTAATTAGGGGCACGATCGCAAAGGTGGAGCCTTCCGCCGCTTGCACGAAGAAGGAAGCGATCATCACCATAAACATGGCGGCAAGCACCCACCAACTGCTGGTCACTGAGCTGAACATCAGATATCCGAATCCCAAGCCAGCGGTGAGAACCGTCATGGTCATTTTGCGGCTGCCCAGCTTGTCGGAAATTAAGCCGCCGCCGGGACGCGCTGCCAAGTTCATAAACGCATAGGTTCCCGCAATTGCCCCCGCCATGATTTTGCTCAGTCCGAAAGTCGTTTCAAAGAAAGCCGGCAGCATGGAAACGACGGCAAGCTCGGAACCGAAGTTGACAAAATAGGTGAGTTCCAGAAGGGCGACTTGGGAGAATTCATAGCGGTCTTCTGCGGGGTATATCTTTTCGCCTTGCAGCAATTCGCTGTTGACTTTCCAGGCTTTATAGGACTGAAAAGCGTACAAGCAAACGAGCAGGAACCAGGCGACGTACATCTGGGATGTGGTAAAAAATCCGACCGTTTGCAAGCGCCAAGCGAGGACGCCGAGAATGCCGCAAAGGGGCACGTTCATCGCCATCATAAACCAGAAGTCTTTGCGGCTGGTGACTTCGATGCCGCCGTGCCGTTTGGGGCGCTGGTAGACTTTGCCAGAGGGGGTGTCTTGGACGTTGAAGTAATAGAATGCGCCGTAAGCGGCGGCGATGATGCCGGTGATGGCGATCGCAAACCGCCAGTTAATTTGACCTCCCGCCATAAAAGCAGCGACGGTGCCTACTGTCGGCAGGGTAAAAGCAGCCGCTGCCGAACCGAAGTTGCCCCAGCCGCCATAAATTCCCTCCGCCAAGCCGATTTCTTTGGGAGGGAACCACTCCGCTACCATGCGGATGCCGATCACGAAACCCGCGCCAACAATGCTCAGCAGCAGGCGGCTGATGACTAGCTGATTAAAGTCTTGTGCTAGAGAAAACATCAAGCACGGAATCGCGGCAAACATCAGCAGCACCGAGTAGGTAATCCGAGGGCCGTATTTGTCTAATACCATGCCGATGATGATGCGTGCTGGCACCGTCAGCGCTACGTTGCAGATGGCGAGGGTCTTCATTTGCGCTGGTGTCATGCCCATCGATTCTTTCACCGCTGTGGCGAAGGGCGCGAAGTTAAACCACACCACAAACGAGAGAAAGAAAGCAAACCAAGTGAGGTGCAAAATTCGATATCGGCCCTGAAATGAAGTTAATCCTTTTAGCATTTAAGAACACCTTTCTGAGTGGTTAGTTGCGGTTTAGCAGGCTGGGTAGTTTGGAGTTGAGATTTTCCTGGATTTGAAGATTTCAAATTCTACATCCCGCTCGATGGATTTTTTTGGCTGCGCTGATTCCAGCGATCGCCCTGCTTGCTCTGTCTCTAGATGAAATGGTATTGTTCCGGCTTTTGGGCGTTGTCTCGTTTCAATTTATATAAGCTGATCCTTCGATTGCACTTAGAAATACTAATAGGTTGGTTTCTGCTGAATCGAGCGATCGCAGGTAATTTCTGGCATCCAAACACGTTTCTTGATGGCCCTTACTTGCTTTCTTTTTATATTTTAATTCATCCGTTTTCTGCCTCCAGTTGTTTTCTGTTTTGCTCCTGTGTTTAAGTTAAGCGGCTTATCAGGGTGAATTCGTATCTTTGATTACAAAATCTTCCAATAAATGAATTTAGTGCATGAGGTGGATGCTGTTTTTACATCGCACGTTTTTCGGTTGCGGAGCTTCTGCCGGGGGCAGCGCCCCGATATTTCCCTCTTTTTTCTTTCATCGCGATCGCCGAAAGACTGAAAAACCCGGTTTGTTGGAGAAACCGGGTTTTTGAGAGGAATTGGGGAAAGGCGCGATCGCCTCTCGCGTGCCTTTACTCTCGATCGGCTGGCGTGACTTGCACCTCGCCTGTGGGGGTAAACACGACTTGGAAATTGGCCAAAGATTCTTTGGCATCTGGAGCGGCGGCAGAAGTGGCAGAATCAACCAAGCCGGGAAGCGGCGTTTCTTTGGCGTATTCCGATGCGGCTTGATTGCCGAACTCGTAACCGGTTATCGCCCCTGCCGAGTTGACTTTGACGAGATAAATCAAATTCTCCGTAAAGGTGGGGGTTTGCTGCCAATTTTGCTGGATTTTTTCCGAGAGCGTTTTATTCAACGCTTCCAGTTGAGCAGGCTCGGTAATGGCTGCCGCCGTGGGAGTGGCGGTGGTTTCGGCTGTCGGAGTCGCCGCTTCTGACGTGGCGCTGGGAGTGGCGGTGGTTTCGGCTGTCGGAGTCGCCGCTTCTGACGTGGCGCTGGGAGTGGCGGTGGTTTCGGCTGTCGGAGTCGCCGCTTCTGACGTGGCGCTGGGAGTGGCGGTGATTTCGGCTGTCGGAGTCGCCGCTTCTGACGTGGCGCTGGGAGTGGCGGTGGTTTCTGGCACGGAAGCGATCGCCGACTCTAAGGGCGAATTAGCGGGCGCAGAATCGCTCGGACTTGGCGCAGTCTCAGCAACTTGTGGGGAGGTTTTGTAGGCACCGCTTAAATCTGCCAGTGCGTGAAATACGCCGCCCACCAGAAAAATAGAAACGGTGGCGGCTAGGGTGATTAGGGCATCGCGGGGGACGCCGGCTTTGGCAGTCACAGGATTCACCTCTTCAGTAGCAGTCATATCTTCAGTGTGGGCAAACCTGCGGAATAAGAAGTCCAGGGCGCTGTTACGGAGTTCGTAGTAGCGCGGATCTTCCATCACGCGAGCTCTCACCCGAGGGCGAGGGAAAGGTACATCCAACACCTCGCCAATTTTAGCAGCCGGCCCGTTTGTCATCATCACCACTTTGTCGGCGAGGAACAGTGCCTCATCAATATCGTGGGTAATCATCAGAACGGTACAGCGATGATCCTGCCATATTTGCAGCAGTTCTTCTTGTAATTCTTCTTTGGTGATGGCGTCTAGCGCTCCGAAGGGTTCGTCGAGAATCAAGACTTGGGGGCGAATTGCCAGAGCGCGGGCGATCGCCACCCGCTGTTTCATCCCCCCAGACATTTGTCCGGGACGCTTGTGAGCCGCTTCTGTGAGTCCCACCATAGCCAGGTGTTCCTCGGCGATCGCCACTCTCTCGGCGTGGGATTTCTGCGGATACGCCGACTTCACGGCTAGGTAGACATTTTCAAACGCCGTTTTCCACGGCAAAAGGCAGTAATTCTGAAACACCATCATGCGATCGGGACCTGGTTTCGCGATGCGCTGGTTGCGCAGGCGCACCTCGCCCTCGCTGGGCTTGAGAAAACCCGCCACCATATTCAGCAGCGTGGATTTGCCGCAGCCCGAGTGCCCGATAATGCAGATAAACTCGCCCTCAGAGACGGTGAGATTGACATTTTCCAGAACCGGGTATGGCCCTTTGGCCGTGGGATAGACCTTGGAAACGTTCTCGATCGCTAGAAATGGTTCGCGAGTCGCGCGTTGCTCAGTTGTCGGGTTGGTTTGGATTTGCATAATCGATGGCGGAGTGCTGAGTGCTGAGTGGTGAGTGCTGAGTGCTGAGTGAGGAGTGGTGAGCCGGGATTAGGGGAATTGGGGATTGGGGATGGATTGGATTATTTTTTCCCATTAGCCATTAGCTATGCCCAATGCCCAATTCCCAATGCCCTATGCCCTATGCCCTATGCAACTTCTGTGGTTGCGGAATCGAGGAAGACTTCCTCGATGCGAATGTCGCGCTTGATGGTGAGGCGCTGCAGGTAGCCGATCGGATCGTCGGGGTTGAACACGACGCGATCGAAGAGTTGAAATGACTTGCGATCGGGCTCGGTATCTGGCAATCCCAATTGACGGGCGGCTTCGCCGTACAAGTCCACTCGACGCACGCGCTCTAGGATTTCAATCCAGTTTCTCGGAAAGGGAGTAATTCCCCAGCGGGCGAGTTGCGTGAGAATCCACAATCCCTCGACGCGCCCGGGGCAGTTACTGCGATCGACATGAAATTGGTTGTATCGCGGCAGCATTTGGGGTTCTGCGCCAGTGCCGCGATCGTAGAGTTCGGCGAATCCCGGCAGCAGCAGGGCGCGATCGCACCCGATATACTGCGGCTGAGACAGCAATTGAGCGATTTCGAGGCGGTGCTGGCGTTCGTCGCAGTATTCGCACGCTTCCAGAAGGGCTTTGAGAAGGGCAATGTGGGTTTCGGGATATTTATTTGCCCACTCCTCGCGCACGCCGAGGACTTTTTCGGGATGCCCGGGCCAAATGTCGAGGTCGGTAGCGATCGCAAATCCCAAGCCTTCGCGGATGGCGGCAGTGTTCCAGGGTTCGCCGGCGCAGTAGCCGTCAATCTTGCCGGCTTTGAGAGCGGCAGCCATTTGCGGCGGCGGCACCACCGTTAAATTTACGTCTAAATCGGGATCGATGCCGCCGGAAGCCAGCCAGTAGCGCAGCATCAAGTTGTGCATGGAAGCTTGGTTGACGATGCCCAGAGTGCTGACGCGATCGGGAGTTTGGGCGATCGCTTCTTGAAAATCTGCTAGGGTTCGCACTCCTTGCTCGTCAAACCGCTTGCTCAAGGTAATGCTATTGCCGTTGCGAGAGAGCACCATCGCCGTGAGCACGGGGATCGGGGGTTGGTTGCCGAGCCCGACGGTGAGGGAAAGGGGCATGGCTGCAGCCATCTGGGCGGCATCCAAACGTCCCGAGGCGATGCCATTTGCGATCGCGCTCCAGCTCGTTTCGCGGACGAGGTTGACGTTTTCTAAGCCGTGTTTTTGGAAAAAGCCTTTTTCTTGGGCAACGATTAAGGGAGCGGAGTCTGTAACCGGAAGGAAGCCGATATCGAGGCTGACTTTTTCGAGGACTTTTTCCGAGTTGCGACGCGAAACTCCCACCGATACCGATTGTTTCGCCTTGCGTTTTTTGTCGCGTTTCTGCTGGTTGAGGAAGTCTATCATTTCATTCCGCAAGCCGTAATAGCTGGGATGGTTGACAACTTCCATGCGGTGGCGGGGGCGGGGGATACTCACTTCTAAAATCCGACCGATGTGAGATTCGGGGCCATTTGTCAGCATGACGACGCGATCGGACAGCAACAAAGCTTCGTCTACGTCGTGCGTCACCATGATAGCGGTGACGTGACTTTCCTCGCAAATTTCCATTAATTTTTCTTGCAAGCCGCCCCGCGTCAAGGCGTCTAGAGCGCCGAAGGGTTCGTCCAAGAGCAGCAATTTCGGACGAATCGCCAGAGCGCGAGCGATCGCCACCCGCTGTTTCATCCCCCCCGATAATTCTCCCGGGCGCTTGTCTGCCGCGTGTCGCAATCCCACCATATCGATGTGATGCTCGATAATTCCCCGCCGTTCGCCTTTCGGCTTATTTCTCAATACCCTATTCACCGCCAAAGCAATATTCTGGCGTACCGTCAGCCACGGCAACAGCGAATAATTTTGAAACACCACCATGCGATCTGGCCCTGGCCCTTTTACTTGCCGGCCCTCCAGAATCACCCCTCCCGTCGAGGCTTTATCCAAGCCCGCGACGATATTCAATAGGGTAGATTTACCGCAGCCAGAATGTCCGATTAAGGAGATAAATTCTCCCTGATTAATTTTTAGTTCAATATTCTTGAGCGCGACATAGCTGCCGCCGTTGCCTAGAGAAAAAACTTTATCAACGTGATCGACTTCGAGAAAAACTGACATGGCTGAGGTAGGTAATGGGTAATGGAAAATTGGGAATGGGGAATTGGGGATGGGGAATCGGCGAAATTCTATCATCCATTCCCCATTAACCCTTCACTATTTCTGCTCTGACGGCACGACAATTGAGGCGATATAAGCGACAAATCGATCTAACAGCAAACCGACAACTCCCACATAAATCAGCGCTACGATAATCTGACTGATCAGAGAATTATTGTAAGCATCCCAGATAAAGAAGCCGATGCCAACACCGCCGACGAGCATTTCGGCTGCGACAATCGCCAGCCAAGACAAGCCGATACCAATTCTCAAGCCGGTAAAAATATAGGGAACCGTCGCCGGAAATACGATATTCAGGAAATATTCAAAACCGGATAATTGCAGAACTCTGGCGACGTTTCGGTAGTCTTGGGGCAATTGTTGCACCCCCGCCGTGGTGTTGATAATGATCGGCCAAATTGCAGTAATAAATATGACGAAAATAGCCGAAGGATTGCTTTGCTGAAAGGCAGCGAGAGAAATTGGCAACCAAGCCAAGGGAGGAATGGTTCGCAGAACTTGGAAAATCGGGTCTACGGCTTCGTAGATGGCTTTATTAATCCCGATAATAATTCCTAATGCAATGCCGAACGCGGCAGAGAGCGAGAAGCCGATCGCCACCCGCTGCAAGCTAGCAAAAATTTGCAAAGCTAGACCTTTATCGGTGCCGCCGTTATCAAAAAAGGGATTGATAATATACGGATTCCAAGTATCAGCCAGCACTTGCATCGGACCGGGCAATCCTTTGGAGCCGGGAGGGCACAAGATTTGCCACACTACCATAAGAATAATCAGGGCGATCAGCGGTCTGACAACTTTTTTTGAGTTGTTTTGTACAAATTTCCGAATCGGCTTCGGCAAAAAGAGTGGCAGGCTGGAACGTCGGTTGATGGCAGTCATGGTGGAGTGTGGAGTGTGGAGTGTGGAGTGTGGAGTGCTGAGTTCTGAGTGCTGAGTAATGAGTGTTGAGTTACCCATTACTCCTTACCCGTTCTACTAAACTTTCTTGATGCTGAGTGCAAGGGTGCCTCGGCTGAGTGCTGAGTGCTGAGTAATGAGTGTTGAGTTACCCATTACTCCTTACCCGTTCTACTAGACTTTTTTAATGGCGAGGCTCTTCAAGTATTCTTCTGGCTTGTCTGGGTCAAATTTGACGCCATCGAAGAAGGTTTCTACGCCGCGAGAGGGGCTGGTGGGGATTTGGGCGGCTGCGATGCCGAGGGTTTTGGCGGCATCTCGCCACAAATCCTCGCGATTTACTTTGTCAACGAGTTGCTTGATGTTCGCGTCGGCGGGAATGTTGCCCCAGCGGATATTTTCCGTTAAGAACCACAAGTCGTGACTCTTGTAAGGATAGGAAGCGTTATCTGCCCAGAATTTCATCAATAGCGGGCTGCTTTGAACCAGGGGACGCCCGTCGCCGTAGTCTACATTGCCTTTGGAGCGATCGATGATATCTTTGGCTGGGACTTTGAACCACTTCGCCTGGGAGACGATTTGGCACATTTCCTCTTTGTTTTCCGGCTTGTCGCACCACTGTTGGGCTTCTTGAATCGCCATCAAGATTGCTTTGGCTGCCTTGGGATGTTTGTCAACCCAATCCGCGCGCATGGCAAATGCTTTTTCGGGGTGGTCTTTCCAGAGTTCGCCGGTTAGCAAGGCGGTATAACCGAGCCCTTGGTTGACAAGTTGCGCGTTCCACGGTTCGCCCACGCAGAAGGCTTCCATATTGCCGGTTCTCATATTGGCAACCATCTGCGGCGGCGGGATGGGAACGACAGAAACCTCTTCATCTGGAACAATTCCGCCTGCTGCCAGCCAGTAGCGCATCCACAAGTCGTGCGTGCCGCCGGGAAAGGTAATCGCTGCTTTCAGATCGGTTTTTCCGGCTGATTTGGCTTGGGCAAAGGCGTCTTTGAGTGCTTTGCTCTCCAAACCGACTTTAAAGTCTTTGTAAGTATTGGCAACAGAAATCGCCTGCCCGTTGGTATTCAACCGCGCCATCAAGTACATGGGCACGGGTTGCTTGGTTTTGGTTTGCCCCAAGGACATGAAGTAAGGCATGGGGGTGAGAATGTGCGCCCCGTCAATGCCGCCACCTTGGGAACCGATTTCTAAGTTATCGCGCGTTACCGGCCATGAGGCTTGTTTGACGACTTCGACATCTTTCATGCCGTATTTGTCAAACAAGCCTTTTTCTTTGGCAATAATCAGGGGCGCGGAATCGGTGAGGGCAATGAATCCTAATTTCGCTGCGGTTACTTCTGGGGCGTCAGCGGGGTTGACGTTGACTGCTGGCGCGGCGGTGGATGTGGTTGTAGTTGTGTTGGTCGGACCAGAGCTACAGCCGTGCGCTAGCAGGGTGCCGGCTGTGGCTGCTCCGGCGGTGAGGATGAATTGGCGGCGGGAAAATTTCGTCATTTTCTTTCAATCAGTGTTCAGGCTATTCCCTCTAGCGCGGGCGTGACGCCCGCCGTGGCTTTCAACAAGTGATAGTAGTGATTAAAGTATAGACAGAAAGGCTTGAAGAAAAAGTATTCAAACTATCAGAATGTAACTTTTTTCCAGAAGCTTTCTGTCTAGTTGTCAGGCATCTATGACGACCCGACCAATCGGGCGAGCGCTACAGGCGAGGATGTAACCTTGTTCGCGATCGCTCTCTTCTAAGGCTGCGGGTTCTCCGTCATATTCTACCTTACCTTCTAAGAGTTTTTGCTTACAAGTTCCGCAAGTTCCCGACCGGCAACTGCTGGGAAGGTCAATTCCTTCGCGATCGGCAACGTCGAGAATCAAATCAGCGCTAGAGCAGGCGATTTCTTTGCCGGACTTCGCCAAGACAACGACAGCGGGTTCAGATACGGGTTGCGATTCGACAGGCGCAACGATCGCCGGAGCGGCGGCAGCGTGATGCCCGTTGGTTGGCGGGACAGCAGGGGCGATCGAAACCGCACCGACTCCTGCTAAAACGGCTGACTCTGCTAGCGTTTCCTCCTTTGCCGTCGCGCCGAAATGTTCGACCAACAAATCCCTTAACAGGGGCTTGAGATCCTCGCAGGGAATCCCCTTTTTCACGCAACTGCCCAGTTTGGCATCTTTGCCAACTTTTCCGCCCATATACAAATCAACTCCATCGACGGCTTTGCCATTTTTGCGAGCCTTCGTTCCCATCAAACCGATATCGGCTACTTGAGGCTGACCGCAGGAATTGGGGCAACCCGTCCAGTGAATCCGCACCGATCGCGGAAACGACAGTTCGGCTTCCAATTCCTTAATCATCGCCAGGGCGCGGTTTTTGGTTTCAATCAAAGCGAAATTGCAGAACTGCGCGCCCGTGCAAGAAACCAGCGTTCTCGTCAGCGGTGCCGGATTCACGGAAAATCGCTGCAGCAGCGGTTCCTTCAAAAACGCTTCTAAGCGAGAGTCGGGAATGTTAGGAAGGATGATATTTTGTTCGACGGTGAGGCGAATTTCGCCGCTGCCGTAAACATCAGCCATGCGCGCCACGTCAAACATGTCGGGAGCGTACAGCCGCCCGATGGGAACGTGCAAGCCTGCATAGTTCAAACCGGGTTGTTTTTGACGGTAAATGCCGACGTGATCGCGCTTTTCCCAGTCGATTTCATCTTTGGAAGCCGCCGCCGGCAGTTCGCGCCCGAATTGCTTTTCGACTTCGGCGCGGAATTTCTCCATTCCCCACTCGTCAATCAGCCACATCAGCCGCGCTTTTTGACGGTTGGCACGCAAACCGCAGTTGCGGTAGACGATTAAAATGGCGCGACATAAATCTACCACGTCATCGTTGGGCGGCACCCAAGCATTGAGGGGAATTGCGGCATCGCAGCGCTTGGCTGAGAAGAAGCCGCCGACGAGTACGTTAAATCCTAACTTGCCGTCTTTGTAGGCGGGAACGAAGGCAACGTCGTTGATTTCGGCGTGGACGGAATTGTCGCGCCCTCCCTCGATCGCGATGTTGAATTTCCTCGGCAAGTTGGTAAATTCTGGGTTGCCCTCGCCGTTGTTGGTAATCATGTCCTGAACTTTCCGGACTAACCCGCGCGTGTCGATCAATTCGTCTGCATCGAGATCGGCAACGGGCGAACCGGTGATGTTGCGAACGTTATCCATGCCGGATTGTACGCTCGTCAAACCGACTTGTTTTAGCTTGTTGAAGATGTCGGGGATGTCTTCGATGCGGATGCCGCGCAGTTGGAGGTTTTGCCGGGTGGTGATGTCGGCGTTGCCGTCGTCGCCGTAGCGCTGGACGATTTCGGCGATCGCTCGCATTTGGGCGCTGGTGAGGATGCCATTTGGCAGCCGCAAGCGCATCATAAATTTGCCGGGAGTGACGGGGCGGAAGAACACGCCCAACCACTTGAGGCGGTAGTCGCGATCGCCTTCATCCATTGCTTCCCAGCCAATTCGTGCGAAATGCTCCAGTTCGGCTTTGACTGCCAAGCCATCTTTCTCGGCTTTGATTTTCTCAAATTTATTCAGACTGGCGGTTTGAACGTCTGCAACTGTCATGGTTTTACCCTCAACTAATTTTGTTTATAGAGTGCTGTAGCTTTTCAGCACATTATTGGTTTCGCTTATAGGAGCGATGGGAAAAATTTATTTCTATAGGGGGGCAGTAAACCCCAAATTTTAATTCGCCTAAGCTCGGCAGCACGTTCGCGTGACCTGCATGTTTCTATAGGCTGATGGATTCAGCGGTTTCCTCGGTTTATTCAAGGGGGATTGTTGATAAGTTAAGGGTAGAAATCGGGGAAATTCGTATCTTTTGTTACAAAATCTTTATAATTATGAAGCTCGTGCATTTATCCCATGCAGCTTTTACATGAGGACGCGATCGCGCGATCGATCGCGCGATCGATCGCGCCCTCCTATGCGTTCGCAGTGAGGTTAACGAGGGAAGAGAGGCTCAGTCGGGGAACGAAGGAACCCTTGAGGGTGGGGAAATGCCCAATAAAAAAACGTTCCCGATCGCGCGATCGGGAACGCGAGGGACGACAAAAACCTCACTAAAATACTGCCGGCCTGCAGTGCGCCAAAAGGGAGTGCATCTGTACCACGTTTCCGATCGCGGCGATCGCGGGGGCTTCAAACCCCGATTCTTCCACTTGCTGGGCGATCGTCTCCAGGGTGCCGATGAGTTCCTGCTGATCCGAGCGAGTCCCCCAGCGAATCAGGGCTACCGGCGTTTGCGGGCTGCGACCGGCGGCAATGAGTTGCGGCACGATCGCGCTGAGATTGTGAATCCCCATATAAATGACAATCGTTTCCGAGCCGCGAGCGATCGCCTCCCAGTTCACATCCGGGCGGTACTTCCCTGTCGCTTCGTGACCGGTTACAAACGTCACCGAACTGCTGTAATTCCTGTGCGTCAGCGGAATCCCCGCATAAGCCGGCGCGGCAATTCCAGAAGTCACCCCCGGCACCACTTCCACCGGCACGCCAGCGGCTACCAGCTCTTCCATCTCCTCGCCGCCGCGCCCGAAGACGAAGGGATCGCCGCCTTTGAGCCGCACCACCACGGCGTGAGTTTGCGCCTTTGCAATCATCAACTGCGTCGTTTCTTCCTGTATCATGGAGTGACGCCCGCGACGCTTGCCCGCATTAATCTGCTCGGCATGGGGGCTAATCAGGGCCAAAATCTGCGGACTGACTAGGGCGTCGTAGATTACCACGTCCGCGCACTCCAAAAGCGTCTTGCCCTTGAGGGTGAGCAAGCCCGGGTCTCCCGGCCCTGCACCGACTAAGTAGACTTTACCCAGACACTTTTTCTCGCTTGCCGTGAGAGTTGAGGCGTTTGCGGTCATAGGGTTTGAATGCTGCATGAGGACGTTAGAACTGAGAAGCGATCGGGACTGAGCGGGAGGTCGTATTGAGCGTTTTGAGAGATTGCTTGGTTGCCAGCCTCGCTGCCCAAAGGAAACGCTTTCCGAAATGCGGTTTTGAATGCCCTTGCCGCGCCAGAGAGCGGTTAGCGGCTTTTGGATTTGAAAGGCACCTACACTTTTAACTTTAAAGACTCACCTGAGAGAAACGGTATAGATTACTACCGAAATCTATATAACATGAAAATTTTGAATTTTTTTAATTCTTTTTTTGCATGTCCGCAAATTTTTTGGCAAGGCTTGAGAAAGCAAGGAAAGTGGTAAAATTTCCCATCCTGCTTTCAGCCGCATCGAGTTTAGGGGCAACTGACCGGAGCGGGGTCTTGCAGAGCTGTTTAACTTCTGTGTAAAATTGTAGCAAAAACTACGATTTTTTGTCAAGGCGCGAAAGCCCTATTTTTTTGAAAAGGCGATCGCGTCCAAGGGGTCACTGAGCTAGCCGATCACCTGCTGAGTATCATGTCTGGAGTTCTGATTTAGGCTAAATTGTATGAATCGCCGCGAGTTTTTAAGCTGGGTCAGTATCGGCACCTTGGCCAGTTCTTTGCCGGTGGCGATCGCCGCCTGCTCTCCCGATGGCAACCAGGCACCCTCTGCACAAACCACTCCCCCAGCAACTAGCGCCCCCCCTCCCCCACCGCCTCCTGGAGCAGCAACTGCACCCGCCAAAGAGTTTCAGGCGGTCGGTACGGTTGCGGAATTGGATAAAGCGGGCAAAATCCTCAACAAAACACTCGCCATTGGCCCTATTTTGGTCATCCGCAACCCAGCCGACCCCAAGCGCGTTTTAGCCGTCAATCCCACCTGTACCCACAACGGCTGTATCGTGGAATGGGAAGACGATAAAAAGCTCTTTGAGTGTCCCTGCCACGATTCTGACTTTGCTCTCGACGGCAAAGTCATCAAAGGGCCGGCGACGCAACCCCTGAAAACCTATCAAGCCAAGATCGAGGGAGATTCGGTACTCGTCAAAGCCCTACAGCCAGTTTAAATCTTTGCTGTCAGCCCTGGAAACCCGGTTTTTGGAAAAACCGGGTTTTTGGAACTCTGGGATTTTACGCAACGCCTGCCAGTAACTCTCACACTGTATCGCACATGGTGTAGAAATGCGATTCATCGCGTCTCTACAAAACCGCTAGATAGCGTTTCTATTTGAACCGTGAAACCTCAGAAACCCTTTTTCTTCAAGAAACCGGGTTTCTCAGTACAGCCGTTCACTTTTCAAATAGAACCGCTATAGAAGCGCCGACTTCATGCAACTGAAAACCGATCGCGATCGCAGACTGCGAGTTTTATATACTTTGTGTAATTAAAATTTTCTCCAACCAACTCTCACTTAAGGTAATTCCCTGACGATCGCCCGAGCAGCGAGAAGGCGCGTGAAGCGCTTTGCAAGCGCGCGTTTCACATCGCCCTAGAAAAAGCTGAGATGAATTTTCCGCATGAGATTAATGATTATTTTACATTCAGCTCGCCTCATGGCGGGTAAATTCAGAGTAATGTAGTTAATTTAAAGCCAGCAAAGCTTTAGAGTTGCAAAAATTCTGTACCGCCTTCTCTCTGGCGAACATTTTTTGTAAAAAATGGTTGAGTTTGAACTATAATGATGTCACAAACTTTAGTATTAGAACAAGCGACAAATGCCGCGCAGCAAGCCAATTGGTCATTAGTCAATCACTACCTACAGCAATTGTTAGGGGGAGACAATCGCGGCGCGGCATCCGGGAAATCGGAACTGCTAAAAGTGGCGGGCTCTGAGCTGCTAGCTTGGGCTGTAGAGGTGTTAGAAGCCGGGGATTTCCAAGAACGCTGGGAAGTGGCGAAACTATTTCCCAGTTTGGGAACAGAAGCGATCGCTCCCCTGATCGCGATTTTGCGAGACGAAGACGCGGAAGAAGAATTGCGCTGGTTCGCCGCGCGCATTTTAGGACAATTCGATCGCCCGGATTGCATCGAGGCGCTAGTCGAGGTGCTGCAAACTTCCGAAAGTGAAGAATTGAGCGCAATGTCAGCGCAAGCCCTAACGGGCATCGGTGCGTCCGCGATCGCAGCCCTGACGGAGCTTTTGGCACGGGAAGAATGGCGGCTGCTCGCCGCTCGATCGCTCGCGCAAATCGGCACTCCCGAAGCGATCGAACCGCTGCTATTCGCCGTCAAAGATGCCTCAGTACAGGTGCGAACAACGGCAGTACAAGCGATCGGCAATTTCCGCGACGATCGCGCGCTCCCTGTCTTAATAGCAGCCTTGAAAGATACAGCGGCATCAGTGCGGCGAGAAGCCGTCACGGGCTTGGGTTTGCGCGCCGAATTGCTGGAGGAAGCAGAACTCGTGACGCTGCTGCGCGATCGCTTGTGGGATTTCAATCTTGAAGTGTGCCAGCAAGCAGCGATCGCTCTGGGGCGTTTGGGAACGGAAGCAGCAGCGGCGGCGCTATTTGAAGTGCTGCGTTCTCCGGCAACGCCACTGCCGCTACAACTGGAAGTGGCGCGGGTTTTGGGCTGGATGGAAACGGCTTCCTCGGTGGAATACTTGCAGCAAATTCTTGCCAGCCAAACGCAATCTTTAGCGCTGGTCAAAGAAATTATAACCGTTCTGGGAAGGCTTTCCCAACCGATTGCAACGTATCGGGCGGCAAAAATCCTCGCGGAATTTCTGAAATCCGAGCAGTTGCTAGTGGAAAATGCCGAAGTAAAAAGCGCGATCGCCCACGCCCTGGGGCAGTTGGGAGAGCAGCAGGCGATCGACACACTGACTCAACTACTAGCCGATGCCGATGCAGGAGTGCGCCTGCACGCGATCGCCGCTTTAAAACAACTCGCTCCTGTAGAAGCCCGTCAGAAATTAGAGCAGCTAGCCCATAGCGAACAGGTGACAGCGCCGTTAAAAGAAGGAATTGCGATCGCCCTGCAAGAGTGGCGATAGAAATAACTTCACAGGTACGAGACAAGCCCGCCCGTGCGGGCTTTTTTACGCGCCTTGTTCCCAAGCGTTCCAAAAGGGTGTCAATATGACATTATAGAAATAAAAACGTGTAGCCAAAGAAGGTAGACTAATATGGTAACAGCTATTGCTGAAACAGCCATTGCAGAAAAAGAAGTCTTCACGCTAGAAGACTACCTGCAAAATCCCCCTGATGGCATGGAGTGGGTAGACGGGCATCTACTGGAGAAAAATGGCATGACATTAGCGCACGGTGAAATTCAATCTCAGCTGTCCCGTTTCTGGGGAAATTACAAGGAATCCAGCGGGCAAGGGGGAAAAGTTTATACAGAAGCACCCTGTCGCACTAACCAGCAGGGGCGGCGTCCCGATGTTGCCTATTTAACGCCTGAATTAGTCGCCCAGTATGGCAAATCCGCCGTTTTACCCGTCAGTTTCCCCCTCGTAGCTGAGATAGCTTCGCCCACTGATTTTGCCGAAGAATTTTTTGCCAAAGCCAAAGAGTATTTAGAGTCTGGTTCCCAGGAAGTCTGGCTGATTTTACCAGAAAATAAGTGGATATTTGCGATAACCCAGACTCAGAAAGTGTGGTTTGGTGCTGGCGAGGTAGCGAGAACCCAAGCAGTGCTGCCAGGGTTCAGCGTAGCGGTAGATGAATTGCTGGAATGAAATGAAAGACTGCGAGCGTTTCAAGAGCAGCACTGAGTTACCGCAGTTCTCGAAGCACAGCACGGCTCTTTTTTAGGTGTCGCGCAGATATTTTGCTCCGGTGCAGTATCGGCAACTTTGACAACGAAAATCTCCCAAGCATTGCCGTCCGGATCTTTTATCCATACCTTATCCTGCAAAGCATAGCAGCAATTCGTATTTTCTTCGGCGAAAGGTTGCAATCCCGCTTCAGCAAAACGCCTGCCCGCAGCTACCACATCTGCGGAACTGCTCACCTGAATTCCCAGATGGGAAAGCGCCCCTTTTGCAGGCAGGGTTTCGCTGAGATTGAGGGTAAAGTTGAGCGCTGGATTCTCTAAGTCAAATTTGGCATAATCTGCTTTGTGCTTCACCGGCTCGACGCCGAACATGGCGCGATAGAAGGCGACAGACTTTGCGATATCGGTGACGTTGAGGGCAATGTGCGGTTTGAGTACAGTCATGGTTTTTAGAATTTTCTAGAATTATCGAAATACTGAGCAAAAAAAATATCCGGGTTTAGCAACAGCGACCGATCGCATCCGGTGCAATGACTGAATTTCTGCTGCAGCACTCGGTGAAAAAAAAGTCCATCAGCAGCTTGAGAGTATCCGAGCGAACGGCATACCAAATCCACTGCTTGTCCTTTTCCACCTTCACCAAACCCACTTGACGGAGCTTGTCGAGGTGGTGGGAAAGGGTAGAAGCAGGAATCCTCAAGGCTTGCTGGATTTCTCCGGCGGGAAGGGCTTTGGGATAGGCGCTCAGCAGCAGTCGCACAATAGACAGGCGCGTTTCCTGCCCCAGCGCCGCGCAGATTTCTGCGATCGCTTCCACTGGCGGGCTGTCTGAACTGGAAGTTATCTTGCTCATATTTCTAATATTATCGAAATACGGGAGATTGTCAAGGGGGTTGAGAAAAATTTCTGGCAGGGGGCGAACAGGAGCGATCGCCTTCCTCCGACGTCCGAAAAGTGTGAAAAATTGTAAAGTCGCGTTGCAACTTTCCACAAAGCACGATAAGATAGGGCAATCGGTGAGATTTGCAGTGTCAAATCAACCGAAGACCCAGCAGGGCTTAGTTTTACAACCACTCAAAAGCTTACTACAGCTTGGAGCGGTCTATCGTGTTCACAGACTACGATACAGTCCGGAAGCTAGCAAGAATGATACTTTCTCCTAGCCGTCCCGACACCTCAAACAGCCAACGTGGACAGTGCTAAGACCTTTAGAAGGGAACGTGCCAACACAGGAGAACAGAAAAATGGCCACTGCAATACCCCTACCCTGTTTCGTCCAGCCCAAAAGTCTGCCCTTCCCCCGGGCTGAAATCTCCGCACTGACGAATACGCCAGTAGAAAAACTTGGAAAAATTTATCACTGGCGCTTTGGCGGCTGGGTAACGCGCGATGGAATGCTCCCCATCACTTTCAGCTTTCGCCGCCTTTCCACCTGGCTGCCTCGATTGCGGGAGGTTATCGATACCTGCAAGGGCTGGCGTCGCTTGTGTGCTTTGGCGAAATCGCTAGAAGCCGAGTTTGTCAAACATGGGGATATTTATTGTGAAGAGGTACGGGAAGAGTTGCGATCGCGTTTATCCTGCCGCCGCGCCCAGTTGGAACACTGCAAGCCAAAGGCAGTAGAAGCAGAAGACTTTGCAACCGCCCTAGAGGCGGTGATTCACAACACCGGCAAAGCGTTTTTAAAGGCAGTCGAGCCCTTAGTGCGGCAGCACGATGCTTTGTGGGCGCGGTTTCCCCATCTGCTAGAACGGCTGCGCGACGCTTGGCGGCAGCGGGTGGCTTATTTGGAAGGGTTGCAGGGGGCATAGCGCGAAAAAGCGATCGCGCGGCGCTGCATGGGGAAGAGGAGCGATCGCTTATTCCTCTTCTGTGTTCTTGGGTTCTGAAGGTGAGGGCAATTCTAGTCGAACTTTGATGTCAATTGTGATTGTATTATTATTTTCTAACCCTATATTTACTATGTTCACTAATGGCTCTAACGATCTAGACTTACTTGATTTAGATTCGCTAGACGACTCAGTTTTATATCCGGCATCCTCCAGACCGGATATAATATTTCTCCAATTGCCCATTCTTTCATTAGGGACATCAGCCAGATTTTTAAAATATTGATATAAAGTTTTAGAAACGTAAACCTCAACGCCCTTGGGACTCTGGAAAAGCTTGCGGGCCATCTCAGCCGGACTGTAACCGCAAAGCAGACCGCGCAGGTACAGCTTTTCCGTATCAGTAAGGCCCTTTCTCGCGCGGGGGGACATTTGCCGCTTAGCCTCGCCCAGAGCCTTGTACAGCCGTTGCAGATCCCAGTGCTGGGACGCTTCGGCGAAAATGTCCTCCTTATTATATGGCATTTTCTGGCCCCCTGAAATTACTTACGTCAGCCTAACAAAAAATTCTAACTTTAGCTAGTCGCTAGCTAGGTATGACTAATTTATCATGGTAATGTGCGATACAGTTGAGCTGGCTAAAGTCAGCAGTATAAATACTTAAGGTGTAGCGGATGAGCGCGGGCTCTCTCAGGCTGAAGTTAAAAAGTGAGCGACATTAGGACGAACTTCTAGAGCGTTCCTCAAAGTACGAGTGCCAAAGTTGAGCTACACAAGTCCTACCAGATGGAGTAACTAGCAATGGTTTGGGATATTCTGCTACAGGCTGCCGCTGCGTTTTTCATTGGTGCCGCTGCTGGTTATGCCTTCGTTGAGATTGTTGAAGCTTTATCAAGAGCCTTTTCTAGGTTATGGGAGAATCTAGTTGCAACAGTTCAAGAAATTTGGGGATATGTAACAGAAGCAACAAAATATTATCTAGCCTTAATAGCACAATTTTTAGATAATAATTGGCCAGAGATTGAATCTTACCTGCGGCAAGAGTTTGGTTATCGCAGGGAGTGGTTATTGGCGGTCTTCCAAGATCGCTCAGATATCCTTCTAGCATTCATAGATCCAAACCAGACTTATAAACAGCCATTTGTAATTTCCGTCAAATCAGTCAATCAAGAAGAAGGCGTTCAATTACCCACAGAGCAGAACCCATTTGTCACTTCACTAAGTTTATCGTAAGCACGTTCGGAGGATTTTCAATGGGCTTTTTTTCCTGGCTTGGCGGTCTAGTAGATCAGTTGCTTGATTGGCTAGGACGAGCCGTCGCTGCCTTTATAAATGCCTTAGTTGCCACTATACAAGCACTGTGGTATTCAGCTATTGTCGGCGTTTTGATTGGAGCATTTGGATATGCAGCGACATTATATGCGATCTTTTACGCAGGAGCTGTTCTCTATGAAACTCTAATGGAGGTTTGGAATCCCAACTCAAACAAACCATCCGAGGTGTTTAGCATTGAGCAGGCACCAGCGAATACACCCTTACCCAGACAGCGATCGCAAGTGACAAAAGTCATGGCTCTGAAAAATATCCAGTATTGATTTCATTGATTGTTTACTGAAGAAGCTCTAACTGCGATTGAAATATGCCGCGCTACTCTCAACCTGAAAGGTCAAGAAACCCTGAACCTGAAATCATCTATACTGCCATTAGTTTTCGTTCGCCTTACCGAGAAGGAAATTTGAAAACGATTGAACTGGTAGGCGTACCCGGGCAAAGACTAAAAAATGGTGAGTTGGTTGTTAGCCAGAAGACGCAGAGATTTTTTGACGATTTAATTGTGGGAAAACTCTTTGCTTTAAGTAGTCGCCTGCCGATTCAATTTCAAGAAATCAAAATTTGGCTGTATGACACAAATGCCAGCGAGGAAGAAAGAGGGTATAAAATTCCAGACATTGACAATCGGGATTTGCCTATCTTCTCGAATGTCCCCTTCTCAAAGCTAGAAGCCATCTATATTCTTGATAATGAATTAAGTGGAGCGGAATATCAAAAGTGGGCGAGAGATGCTCAACAACTTTTCACGCCCATTTTTAAAGAATTCATTGCTCCACCAGAGCCGCCTGATATCTTGGCTAACAATCCCATTTTTCAAGCTTTTCAAACATTGGGTGAAACTTTAGATCCTAAGAGCAAAGCCAAGAGAAAAATTCTTTTCAATGCTTTAATTGTACAAATTGATTGAGAAAATAACAGAGAGTCGCTATGCCAAGACCTGATAGACGGAAGGAATTTCTAGAAGCCATAGGAGACACGGGAATTTCTAAAAATGAGAACAACAGAGCTGGCGAAGAAAGAGTAAGCCAACAACCAGAAATGAGTGAATCTGAAACTTTAGGCTCTTCAATAGATTTTGCTCCCTATCTGAGAGAGCCAAAATACACTCTAAATGATGTAGTTTTGCCCGAAAAAACTAGGCATCAAGTAGATTCGATATTGGCGGAGATTCAGTATGAAGATTTAATTTATACCGAGTGGGGCATGGGTGAAAAGCACAAACTAGATAAAGCGCTTTCTGTCAATTTCTCTGGTCCCCCTGGTACAGGCAAAACTCTAGGTGCTGAAGCGCTTGCTCATGCGCTAAATCTGAACATTCTAGTAGTTCCCTACCAACAGCTTGAATCGAAGTATGTTGGCGAAACACCGAAAAATATTGCCAAAGCCTTTGAGTTTGCCACCAGTCAAAAAGCCGTTCTATTTTTTGACGAAGCTGATTCATTTCTGGGTAAGCGTCTGGAAAATGTCAGTCAATCCACTGATACAGCGGTTAACTTAACCCGCAGTGTTATGATAATGCAACTCTCTTCATACGAGGGAATTGTCATTTTTGCGACTAACTTAATCCGCAACTACGATCCTGCTTTCATCAGTCGCATCCGGTGGAAGGTTCAGTTCGATCTGCCCGATGAAGAAGCACGCGCTAAAATTTGGCCCGCTCAAATTCCCAGTAAGCTTCCCTTAGATAAGTCGGTAAATTTTGCTGAACTGGCAAAACAGTTTGATGAAATTTCTGGAAGAGACATCAAAAATGCTGTTCTCAAAGCTGTAGTGGCTGCTGCTAAAGAAGACAAGCCCAAAGAAGAAAAGCGCGTTACTCAGTCTCACTTTGTTGAGGCGATCGCTGAGGTAATTGAGGCTAATAAGGCTGCATCAAAGCAGGAATTTACGCTAACGCCTGTCAATGGTAAGGTTGAGCTGCCACCCGATCGCTCTAATACTGCATCTGATTCTTAGAAAAGTTTTATCGGCGAATCAGATTAGCAGTTCAACCGCTGTCAGAAACTAGGCTACAGGGGTGGCGATCGCTCCCCTTTCCACCGCCCCCCACCTACCGCGCTCTGGGCAAACTAGCAGCAACAATCGAAGCAACCGCTATCTCTAATTCAGGAAATGTCGGCGATACAATCCGTTCGTCATTTCTAAATTGAGTGACTTGATACTGCCCCTCAACTAGCCGATACACCGACACGGTAGGAACCTTCGGCTGACCTATATATTCCGCTGATGCCAGCGCCAAATAATCTACAATCCAGTATTCAAGAATTCCCAGCCGTTCGTACTCGTCTTTTTTGTCGATGTAGTCGTCTCGCCAATTGCTCGAAACGACTTCTACTGCTAATTGTAGGGGCTCTCGCAGCGCCGCGTAGGCAGACAGATCCGAATCCCACAGTGCCTCATCTATCACGCTGATATCAGGATTTCTGCCCTGCTCCCTTCCGTCTTTGGTTGTCGTTCTGACGGTTGCCGTGCGTTCGACAACATAGCCGAGGTTTAATCGCTCGACTTCTCTGTCAAAACATTTGGCGATATAACGCGCTACATTACTATGCGCTCTTGTGGCTCTCATTTCGACAATTTCTCCGTCCACAAGCTCATAGATGCCTCCATCTTCCGGGTACTGTTCGAGAAATTCCTCAAAAGTCAGTGGTTTGGTTTGCGCGGGCGTCATGGCGGCGGGCTCCTGCTGAGGCATGAGGTTCTGATGACTATTCTGACACAAACCGGTCTAAAAGTGCGATCGCGTCCATTTCTACAGGCGATCGCCTGACAGTTTAGCAGAGAACCTGCATGACAACAACCGATCGGGCTTTTGGGTTGGGGCTTCCCGTGATATAACAGATTTAGGAATTAGAGAACAGCCCATGAAACCCATTCGACAAGGCGACGTAATTTTACTGTCGGTGCAGGAAGCCGAGGGAGAAAAGCTGCCTCACCTGACGCTGGCGGAGGGCGAAGTCACGGGGCACCGGCACCGCATCAGCGACGGGCAGGCGGAATTGTACGAAAAAAACGGCACCCTATACATGCGCGTCTTTTCTGAAACTGCAACTTTAACTCACGAGGAACACAAGCCGATAACTGTTCCCCAAGGCAACTGGATGGTGCGAATTCAGCGAGAATACGAGCCGCAAAACTGGCGGTATGTTGCCGATTAATATTCTCCTGAAAATGCGGTAAAAATCTTACAATGAAAACAGCAGCGATCGCCATAACTTTTACCAAAAGGAAAGAATGTCTTTGAATTCACGCACGCCCTTACAGCGGTATCTGGCGCTGGAGGGAAGCTACAACATCCGCGACATCGGCGGCTATTCGACACTCGACGGAGGGCAAACGCGCTGGCGTACAGTTTTGCGAGCAGATAGCCTGCACTGCCTGACGCCAACCAGCCAGCAAGCGCTGCTGGAATACGGTGTGCCCACGATTATCGACTTGCGGCGCAGTTCGGAAGCGCTGAAAAAACCCAATGTTTTCTCGATCGCCCCGGCTGCGACTTATCGAAATATCCCCTTCTTTGACGACGCGCTTTTACAGGAATTAAATCAGGTAAAAACTCTCGCAGGACAGTATCGCGTTTTGATAGAGTCCTGTAAAAATCAAATTCGAGAAATTATCGAGGCGATCGCTGCAGCGAAAACAGCGCCGATCGTCGTTCACTGCGCCGCCGGCAAAGACAGAACCGGTTTGATAATCGCACTATTATTAAGTGTCGCCAGCGTACCAGCCGCCACGATCGCGGCAGACTACGCCCTCAGCGAACAGTATCTCGCGCCCTTATTCGCGCCAGAACTGCCGCAAGCCAGAGAACGCGGCATCGCTCACATTTTCGAGTGCCGCGAGGAAATCATGCTGGAAACCCTCGATTACTGGCGCGATCGCTATGGCGGCGCGACGGCGTACCTGCAAGCGATCGGCATCGGGCGCGATCGCATTCTTCATTTGCGTTCCCTGCTCGTTGAGTCAATCCCGTGAAAACCCCGAGCCGCAGTAAAAGCCAAGCCCGAGTCTGGGTGGTAGAATCCAATCAGGCGCGATCGCGCTCCGACTCTCTCGCCACCGAAGAACCTCTAGAAATTCGCCTCGTTGCCGGCTCCGAGCGGCGCACTGTCGCTGTTACCATGAGGACGCCCGGAAATGACTTCGACTTAGCAGCCGGATTTCTCTACAGCGAGGGCGTCATCAACAGCCGTCAGGACATCCGGCGAATGACTCACTGCACCGATCCGGGCGTCCCCTCGGAAAATCGCTCCAACATCGTCAACGTCGAACTCTCTCAAAACAACCTCCCCGAACTCGCCACCCTAGAGCGGCACTTCTTCACGACGAGCGCCTGCGGCGTCTGCGGCAAAACCAGTCTGGAAGCCTTGCGCCTGCGGGGCTTATGCCCCATTCCGCCCGGGCTGCAAGTGCCGGCTGAAGTTCTCTGCAGCCTCCCGGAGAAATTGCGATCGACTCAGCGCGTCTTTTCCAGTACCGGCGGATTGCACGCGGCGGCGGCATTCGATGCCAAAGGCGCGCTGAAAGCGGCGCGCGAGGATGTCGGGCGTCACAATGCTTTAGATAAATTAATCGGCTGGGCGCTCCTGGCTGGGGAGCTGCCGTTAAATCATTGTATTGTCATGGTTAGCGGGCGATCGAGCTTTGAAATTTTGCAAAAATGTCTCGCTGCAGGGGTTCCGATCGCCTGTGCCGTTTCTGCGCCCAGCAGTCTGGCTGTGCAGATCGCCTCCGAATTCGGCATCACGCTCGTCGGATTTTTGCGGGGGGAACGCTTCAACGTCTATTCTGGATTTGAGCGGATTATTGTTAATAATGTTTCACAACAATAAGCGGCAGTTGCCGGATGGGGTGGCTCAATCCACCCGCCAGGTTTGAGCGGTTTTTTCTGATTTTTCAGGACTGCCGCACCAAACAAAAAAAACCGGGTTGCTGCTTTCAAATGCAGGCTTATACCATTTTTAAAGAAGCGTGATGTCCGTCAGAAACCCGGCTTCTTGAAGAAGCCGGGTTTCTTAACTACACTTCATCAGATTGAAAAACGTTTTCCGAACTTAGAGAGCGGGAATCCTCTAGTGATTTTAAATCCGGAGTTGACAACGCAAAAAAAATTATCACTTCTTTTATGATTAAAAAAAAGCACCTGTATAGAGAATAAAATCCGCATGAATGCAGGCTGTACTATTTTTTGATTTGGGTGATTGAAGGGAAAAGCTATACTAAAAAGTGTAAGCTGAAATGAGGGTGCTGTCCAGCCGATTTTGAAGAAACAGCCAGGTATGCACAATATATTGACAGAGCCTTTGCGGGTGGAGCGGTTGAGAATCGCGATCGCCGATTTGCCAGAACACCTAGAAGGCACAAAGCTAGTCCAGCTAACGGATTTCCACTACGAGGGCAAAAGTCTGTCAGAGGCGCTTTTAGAAGAAGCGATCGCCGCTGCCAACGAAGCCGAACCCGACCTGATATTTCTCACGGGCGACTACGTTACCAAACACCCAACAGCGATTTACAACCTGCTGCTGTGGTTGAAACAATTGCAAAGTCGGGCTGGCATTTACGCAGTTCTGGGCAACCACGACCTCAAATACCCCCACTCAAAAGCAACAATCACCGCCGCCCTGAGTGGCATGGGGATTCGCGTATTGTGGAACGAGGTAGCCTATCCCCTCGGGCCTGAGCTAGCATTAGTAGGGCTGCCGGACTTCTTCGATCGCGCCTTCAATCCTGCTGCGGTCATGCCCCAGCTCGACGAGGCGCTCCCCCGCATCGTACTCTCCCACAATCCCGACAGCGCCGAGACGCTGCAACCGTGGCGGGTTGACTTGCAACTGTCCGGGCACACCCACGGCGGCCAAATTATTTTGCCCAAAATCGGGCCGATTGCCGATCGGGTTAAAGACTTGCAGCGGATTACCCCCAAACCGATCCGGCGTTTTATTCCGTACTTGTCAGGAAATTGTCATAAAGTCATACAGCATTGGGAATGGGCGTCGGGATTGCACCGGGTGGGGAGAAACTTGCTGTACGTCAGTCGCGGGTTGGGCAGTTATTTTCCAGGGCGCTTATTTTGCCCGCCAGAAGTGACAGTCATTACATTAGTCAGGGGAAGAAGAAAGCCGGGAAAAGGGGGATGAGGAGAAAAGGGGATTGCCAACTGCCCGATGCTTTTTAGAGGAAGAGGAAGGAATCGGATTGGAAATGAAAAAGCAGTTTGTCAGTTACGTTCGGGCGATCGCCGCCCTGAGTTGGGTTTTGGCGTCCTGCAGCCCGCAAGCGGGAGAAAATGAGAGTTCCTCGCCGCGCCGCTCTCCAGCGGGGGCGGAACAGCAGCAGGCAAGCCAAGTCAAGCCAATCGCAAAAGTGAATCCCCAATTGGTGGCTGCAAATACGCGATTCGGATTCAAACTGTTTGAGGAAATCCGCAAGCGATCGCCAGACAAAAATATTTTTATCTCGCCGACGAGTGTAGCGATCGCTCTGGGAATGACTTACAGCGGGGCGGGCGGCAATACGCGGCAGGCAATGGGCAAAGTATTAGAATTGCCACAGCTCGGCTGGCAGGAAGTCAACGCGGCGAATGCGGCGCTTTTGGCATCGCTCAACGAAGCCGATCCTCAAGTCAAACTGGCGATCGCGTCTTCCCTGTGGGCGAACCGAGAGATCTCTTTCCAACCAGACTTCATCGAAACAACCCAGGACTTCTACGCTGCCAAAATCAGCAAACTGAATTTTACAGACGCCGCAGCAGCGTCCCAAATTAATAACTGGGTCAAACAGCACACCCACCGCAAAATTGACAAAATCGTCGATCGCATCGACCCCAACGCAATTCTCTTTCTCGTCAACGCTATCTATTTTAAAGGCACCTGGACGACTCCTTTTAGCAAAGCATCCACCCGAGAGCATTCGTTTACCTTGCTCGACGGCAGCAGGAAGCAACTGCCGCTCATGTCTGGAAGCGGCGCGTATCGCTACTTGGAAAACGAACTGTTTCAGGCGGCTAGCTTGCCTTATGGAGCGGGACGGTTGAGCCTTTATGTATTTCTGCCGAAACCGGGCGCGGCGCTGCCAACTTTCTACAACCGCTTGAATGCCCAGACGTGGGAACAGTGGATGCAGCAGTTCAAATCCAGGCAAGGTGCCGTTGAACTGCCGCGATTTAAATTAGAATACGAGAGCCGGCTCGACGACGCGCTCAAAGCCTTGGGAATGCAAGTGGCTTTCGACCGGCGGCGAGCGGATTTTTCAGGAATGACGCCAGCACGAGCCAGTATCGATCGCGTTGCCCACAAAACCTTTGTGGAGGTGAACGAAGAAGGGACAGAAGCCGCCGCCGCGACTGGCACCGGCATGATTGCCACGAGCGTGCCGACACAGCCGCCCTTTAAAATGACCGTCGATCGCCCCTTTTTCTGCGTTCTTCGCGACAATAAAACGGGCACGCTATTATTTATGGGAGCGATCGTCAACCCCGATTAGGACAGGTAAACCCTATGAGAAAACTTTTTTTTACTTCTTTGAGGGGGATTGAGAATTCAGGCGTTGTGCGGCGACTCTCGGCTCATCTCCCGCTGCTGTACCGGCAGCCTCTCGCGAGGGAAAAAAAACCCAACCCCCCAGCCTCTTTCCCTGCGAATCCGAGAAAATTTTTCTCTTCAGTTCATTTGGCCCTCTCCCGCTCTCCCGCTCTCTGCCGTCGCCCCTTAAGGCTTTCGCCTGCAAAGATTGCTGTATCGTTCGGTTTGGCAGTTGTTGGGATAAGCGGCACCTGCTTTGCACGCCAACACAGTGCGGCTGCTTTTTGGGCGGCAGTGGAGCCTTCCAGCCCGCTCCGTTGCGAAAAACCGATCGCCCCTGCGGGGAAGTGTTCTTCTTGCAGTACAGCCATTTTGCCAAAAGTCGAATGCTCCCCGGGGGCAATGCCGCGCCAACAGCCGGCTAAAAATGCGATCGCGCAAGCTGCCAGTCAGGCGGCGCTCAACCGGCTGGTTGCTGCGAATACTAGATTTGCCTTCAAGCTATTTTCAGCCATCCGCCAGCAGGATGCAAATAAAAATATTTTTATTTCTCCCGCCAGTGTGGCAATCGCGCTAGCCGTGACTTATAACGGCGCTCGGGGTTCTACCGAGCAAGCGATCGCCAATACGCTCGAATTGCAGGGAATGAGCTTGCCCGAACTCAACCAAGCCAACGCCGCCCTCCTCTCTACATTCACCTCGTTGGAAGGCAAGGTGCAGCTTTCGATCGCGAATTCTCTCTGGGGCAAATCCGGCGAACCTTTCCAGCCAGAGTTCATCCAAAGAGCCCGCGATTTTTACGGAGCCCGAGTCAGTAACGTGGATTTTGGCGATTTTAAAACTCTGGAAATTGTTAACGGCTGGGTTCGGCAAAGTACCAACGGCAAAATCGACAAGATTCTTCACCGGGAAGATGTCAGTTCTTCAACCGTTGCTGTTTTGATCGATGCGATTTACTTTCAAGCGGCTTGGACGATGCCCTTTTCCAAAGCCAGAACTCAACCTCGCCCTTTTAACTTGCTCAACGGCACTCAGAAACAGCATTTTATGATGTTTCAAGAGGCTCAATATGTTTCTTATTACCAAAATGAACTGTTTCAAGCGGTAGCTTTGCCCTATGGAGAGGGACGCTTGAGCCTGTACATTTTTCTTCCGAACCCAAACGTCAACCTTAAAACTTTTTACGAAAATCTCACGGCTGAAAACTGGCAGCAATGGCTCGACCAGTTTCAGATAGAAGAAAGGGGAGTTTTGGTCGGTTTGCCTCGATTTGAAATCGAGTACGAAATCGATTTAGTAAATCCTCTAAAATCCCTGGGAATGGAAACGGCTTTTAATCCGGGTGCTGATTTTACAGGGATGACGGCTCGCGGGATCGAGATTAGCAAGGTCAAACACAAAACTTTTTTAGACGTGAATGAAGAAGGCACCGAAGCGGCAGGCGTTACCGCTGTAGGAGCCAGTCGAGGGGGAAAACCTGATATTAGTATGATTGTCGATCGCCCTTTTTTCTGCGCGATTCAAGATTCGGAAACGGGGCTGATATTATTTATGGGAGCTATTGTAGATCCCGAGTAGCTTGAATGCGAGAGGGCATCCTGTATCGTCCTTTCTGCCTTTTAAAGCAAAAGGGTGGTGTGGTTGTCGATGAATGCGGGTTTGCGATCGCTCGAAAGCGCGCCAAACGCCTCGAAGTAGCGGCGAACGGGCAGCGGGAAATCGGGAAAGTCAAATAGGGCATCGCCGGCGGCGATGTCTGCCCAAAAATAGCGGAGTTTGGACGCTAGCGCCTCTGCCTGGGTTGGCGGCAGATTTAACGGCGGCTCACAGAGCAACCTGAGCATGAAACCACGGCTGCGATCGCCGATCCACTCCCGCGACGTTTGGGCCAGCATTGGCCATCCCGGCACGGATTGGACGCGATCGGATTCGATTTGCAAGCGCTTTCTCCCCTGCTCGTCCATTTGAAACTGCAAAATTCGATAGGGGTGCGGGTAGCTCACCAGAGAACCGGTGGTGATGTCGTAGACGCCGCGATCGCTCGCCACATCCTGAACGTGCAAGTGCCCGGTTAACACCAGCGACGCCCCCGCTTCCCGGAGCAGCGACAGCACGGCAGGGGCATTTTCCAGCATGTACCGCCGCCCCAGGGAGTGGTGCGACTGCCCGGGCAGGTGTTCGACGACATTGTGATGCACCATCACCAAAATCACCGGCTCGTCAGCGCTTGCCAGAACTTCTCTGAGCCACTCGAGCTGTTCGTCATCGAGGCATCCCGCTGATTTCTGCTGACCTAGCTCGTCAAATTGATTGGAATTGAGCCCGATTAAGCGCACCCCGGGCAAGAGCGCGCGCGTATAATACAGTTTCTCCGTGCTGTCATAGCCGAAGGCGCGGTAGTAGCGCGGAAAATCGGCAGCAGCGATCGACTGAGAATCTGGCTGCAGCACCGGCACGTCGTGATTGCCGGGGACGACATAGACGGGAAAGGGGAGCTGGGCTAGGCGCTGGGCTAGCCAAGCGTGGTTAGCCGGTTCGCCGTGCTGCGTCAAGTCTCCCGGCAGGAGCAGAAAATCGATATCGAGCTGACTGAGGCGCTTTAGAACGAACTCCAGCACCGCGATGCTGACTTCTACCAAGTGAAAGCGGCTGTGAGTATTCCAAATTGTCTCAGGCAGCGCGACGTGCAAGTCAGAGGCGATCGCAAATCGAAAATTTAGGCTCATAAGTCGGCGGACTTCACTAAACAACGCCCAAACAAACTGGGCTTCTGCATGAGTGGGTAAACGCCACATCCAACGCCATACCCAACGCCAGAACTGTAGCGTCTGGTTTTAGCTTGGCAATTTTTGGTTTAATTCGATCCCGCTGCTTAATAAAAATTTAACAAAATTTTCAGCAATAAGTTTTTCTCATCTATAAATTTTCGGGACTTGCTTGCCATTTACTCCTTTTTGCGGTTGAAAAAAAAACTCAATCGTGTTACGCTGCCGCCAAGGATGATTTTTTTATCGGGTCAATCCAAACTCTACAATCTCAGATTGCCCCGCCCAATTGCCCCGCCCAATTGCGCGAGGGTGGCTGTCGGAGAGCCCGGGTGCCGAGGAAGGCGAAACATCGCTGTATTTCCCGATTTCCCGATCGCCGCCTGTCTGACCGGTTGCGGAAAAATTGCCCGCGCTTTACTCGCCTCGGGCTGCGATTGAGAGCGAGCGAGGGGATGGCCTGTCGTACAGGCCGCGCGCGCGAATCGCTACCGCGCCACCAGTAAAAACTAACGGCTCAACCGTCCGACTGCCTGTCCTAACGTTTTGATTTTTGCAGTCTCGCGGCAGGGCAAAAGCTTACCGCGACTGGCACGGGGAATATCCTTTCTTTGCAAGCAGGCTGACTCTGGCAGTGCGAGTGACCTCACCCGCAACCGCCGCCAGCTTTTTAAAAGAAAGGATCGCCCCCAACAGCTTTTAAATAGCGCCCCGTCGCGAGAGAAGATTTGGGCGCTTCTTTGGCAGGGCGATTAGAAAGCTCGATAGCGAAAGCTTCGCGCTCGAAAAGCCCGATCGCCTGAAGCTTTCGCTACCCAGAGTCGCGAATCGCCCCTGTCAAACTGCCTCTGCAGCTTCTTCGTCTTCGTCTTCGTCTTCGCCTTCTAGGTCGGCAGACTGGGAGGCGTCGCTGAGGAAGATGAGGTGAATGTGCTTGTATCCGAGGCGAATCTCAAATTCGTCTCCTGGCTTTAACCCCATCGCCTCCGTATAGGTGGAACCGATGACGATTTGACCGTTTTTGTGGACGCTCACCCGGTAGGAAGCCTCGCGGCCCCGGGCCTCTCTCTTCTCTTTCGTCTCGAGTTCGATCCCCCTGGCCGCCAGCACGGCGTCGTAAAATTCCGTGAGATTGATGCGAACTTCCCCACCTTTTGTCTCGGTGTAGTATCCGCAGCGCTTTGCTATTTCCCGGCGAGGCAAGTTTGAATGTTTTTTTATCTCCTGCAGGAGTGCCTTTCCTTTAAGTGCCGTTGCCATAATTCCTCCGATTCCTCCGAACCAAATTTTTCCTTATTTTAGCATGGTGTCATCTGCCGCTACCCGCAGCACTCGCGATCGCCACGCTGCAGGCAAGGGAAAGCTGAGTGGGAGCGTTCAAACCGACAAGACCCAAGCTGGATCGAGCGGCGCGAGTCGTTTAGTGAAGGGTGCATCTTTTGCCAGAGGCAGCGCGAACGGCTGCTTTTTTGGCCTAGCCCTTTTCTCCTACTCAAACTCGACTATTATAAAACACTGTTCTTTTTTTTGAAACTACTCCCTTGTATATAAATTTGGGGCGATCGCCTGCGGGCAAGCATTTAGCCTTGACGCTGAGACTTTCAGCCCTCTAGGGGCGAAAAGCAAGCGACGCCGAAGAAATTCTCAAGTTCCCGATCGCCTTGCTCCTGTAAAAGTTGATAGCTGATAGCCGATAAGTAGGTGTACATAATTCAAGAGAGCGTGCGGGACACTCTCCCTCAAAACCTCTCCCCCTCTCATCCACTCGGGGCGCATCCCGATGCCTGTACAAATACTTCAGGGGAGAGCAAGGAGGGCGCGGGGGGAGGGCGCGAGGGAAAAATCAACGGAACAAAGAAAAATTTTCTCTCCTCATCAAAACTGAAAGGCTCCTTCCACTTGAGGGCGATCGCCTTGTCCTACTCTATTAATCAGTTAAAGATTGCCCACCTAACTAGCCGATGGCGCAATGCTCGCAGCCAGTCGATCGGGAAATAGGGGCAGGCTGATACAATTCTCGCCGCCGCGATCGGAGAAGCCCCTAGGGGGTGAAAGCATCCTCCGCCAAATCACAGGCGCGGCTATTTTCCCTTCCTTACTTATCGCCTGCTCAGAACGCTCCCTTTTCAGGAGGGTCTGGTTGTAGGCACAATAACAGATTAAGTTTACCCGACAGTCTGACTGGAGGGAGAAGAAGGGAGAACCCCCGGGCGCATACTTTAGAAATAGTGTTCGCAAGACGGCAAAAATAACGCTCGATCGCAAATACCAATCCGGCAAGATGTGGCAGGCGGCAAGACATCCTTTGCTTCTGAGGAGGGGGAAGGGGGTGAGGGGGTGAGGGAAGTAAAGATTGACGGTGCCGACCTGCAATTTTGACAAGCCTGCTAGAGAAAGGGCATTTCGCTGAGTTTTTTTTAAAGGAGAGCAATAGCCATGCCCGAGGCGATCTTTGAACAACTGACCGATGTACTGGGCGAAAGCGCCCACCCGCTCAGCAGTGCTGACGGCAATTTCGATGCCTTAATAGACGCGATCGGCGACGAGAGCGTCGCGTCCATCGGCGAGGCGTCTCACGGCAGCAGCGAATTCTATCGAGCCCGAGCCGCCATCACAAAACGACTGATTTGCGAAAAAGGCTTCACCGCCGTAGCCGTAGAGGCAGACTGGCCAGATGCTTACCGCGTCAACCGCTTCGTGCGGGGCGTCAGCAACGATGCCACCAGTGCCGAGGCGCTAGCTGACTTCCAGCGCTTCCCAGCTTGGATGTGGCGCAACGCCGACGTACTCGACTTCGCGGGCTGGCTGCGGACTTACAATGACACCCTGCCGGTGAAGGCCAAAAAAGTCGGCTTTTACGGGCTCGACTTGTACAGTTTGAATGCGTCGGTGGCAGCAGTCCTCGACTATCTGGACAACATCGACCCGCAAGCTGCTCGACGGGCGCGCGATCGCTATTCCGGTTTTGAACACTTCGGCGAAGATCCCCAAACCTACGGCTACGTCACGAGCTTCGGCATCTCGGAATCGTGCGAACAAGCCGCCGTCACCCAACTGCTGGAATTGCAGCGCCGTGCTGCTGAATACGCCCAGCAAGACGGGCGGGCGCTAGAGGACGAGTTCTTTTATGCCGAGCAAAATGCCAGGCTGGTGAAAAACGCCGAGGAATATTATCGCGCCATGTTTCGGGGGCGAAATTCTTCGTGGAATTTGCGCGATCGCCACATGGCAGAAACCCTCGATGCACTGGTTGCTTACCTCGACAAACAAGGAGAGCGCTCTAAAATCGTTCTGTGGGCGCACAATTCCCACATAGGCGACGCCCGAGCCACTGAGATGGGCGCGATGGGCGAATTGAACCTCGGTCAATTGATCCGCGAACGCCACGATCGCGACAGCTTTTCGATCGGTTTTACTACTTACACCGGCACCGTTACCGCCGCCACAAACTGGGGCGAACCCCCACAGCGCAAGCGCGTCCGTCCGGCACTGGCGGGCAGTTACGAAGCCCTATTTCACGAAATCGGTTTGCCCAAGTTCCTGCTGACGCTGCGCGATCGCGCGATCTGGTGTTTGCGCTCCCCCCGCCTGGAACGGGCGATCGGCGTCATTTACCGCCCCGAAACCGAGCGCTCCAGCCATTATTTCCGCGCCCGATTGTCCGAGCAGTTCGATGCGGTCATCCACTTTGACGAGACGCAAGCCGTCGAACCGCTGGAGCGATCGCAGCACTGGGAGCAGGGCGAGGTGCCGGATACGTTTCCGTCGAGTTTATAACACGCACAAGCGCGATCGCAATCCAGACTACAGGAGTTCAAACCATGAATGCACCGCAGCCAGCCCGTCAATCGGAAATAGCACAGCAAGAAGCCGAACAGCCCCGGCGGGCAGAATTGAGCCCCGACGATTACCCGGAAGCAGGCGAACCAGGGCTTGAGGATTTGCCCGCTACTCCCGACAACATGCCAAAGAAAGAGTGGAATCCCGACGACTTCCCCGAAGCCGAACAGCCGCAGCAGTAAGACAGTTTCCGATGATTTTCTTCCTTTTTTAGGAGTGAGGAGCGCGGGGGGTAATTATACGATCGATAAAGGAACGTAAAAATCCTGTACTCCGAGAAACACTCCCGCTCGAAAGGAGGATTATGATATTTAAAGACCGAAAACACGCCGGTCAAGTGCTAGCGGCGAAACTGGGAGCCTATGCCAATCGTTCTGACGTGCTGGTATTGGCGCTGCCCCGGGGGGGCGTTCCGGTTGCTTTTGAGGTGGCAAAAGCGCTGAATGCTCCCTTAGACATTTTTGCGGTTAGAAAGTTGGGCTTGCCCGGTTGTGAAGAATTGGCAATGGGCGCGATCGCATCGGGTGGGGTTCGGGTGCTGAATGATGAGGTCGTGCGATCGGGCGAGATTTCCGAGGCGGCGATCGAAACCGTGGCTCTGAGAGAACAACAGGAACTCGCTCGGCGGGAACGCCTCTATCGAGACAACCGCCCCGCTCCTGAAATTCGCGGACGTACTGTTATTTTAGTCGATGACGGTTTGGCAACGGGAGCGACGATGCGCGTGGCGGTTGTTGCCCTGCAGCAATTGCAACCCTCCAGCATTGTTGTTGCCGTGCCGATTTCCGCACCCGAAACCTGCAGCGAACTCTCGCAAGCAGTCAGCGAAATTATCTGCGTGGAAACGCCGCATCCGTTTGTGAGCGTCGGGCTCTGGTACGAAAATTTCTCCCAAACCACGGATGAAGAAGTTTGCGAACTGCTCGCCCTGGCTGCCAATCGGGAGCAACCGCCAGCGCGCCCCTCGCCTTCCTGACGCCAGGGTTCTCTCTTTCTTCGTTATTTCCTCTTTTCCCGCCTCTGGCTCAGTCACGCTTGAGACGCGCTAGATAATCGCCAACTGTACTCGCACGGTACTCGCGTCGCGATCGCTTGCGCGATGCTATCCCAGCAACCATTCAATCCTCATCGTCGCCACAGTTCGCGATCGCGCTTTGCGAGATGGGGGAGGGCTCGCTCTGCATTAATGCTTACTCTGCTGGTTTTGTCGGGGCGATCGCGGTAGCATAACAAAAGTTAACATTTTTTTCAGATTGAACAGCGAGCCGCACCTATGACTGTTAAAGTTGGAGATATCGCGCCCGATTTCACCTTGCCCTCGCAAAGCGGCGAACCCGTCAGCCTCAAGGACTTTCAGGGCAAAAAAAGCGTCGTCTTGTATTTCTACCCGAAAGACGACACCCCCGGCTGTACCGCCGAATCCTGCGCCTTTCGCGACAGTTACGAAACCTTCACCGAAGCCGGAGCGGTGGTGATTGGCGTCAGCGCCGACTCGCCCCAGTCGCACCAGCAATTTGCGACGAAGTACCGGCTGCCCTTTACCCTGCTCAGCGACACCGGCAACCAACTGCGCAAGCTCTACGGCGTGCCGGGGGCGGCTTTTGGACTGCTGCCCGGACGAGTCACTTATGTGATTGACAAAGAGGGCGTCGTGCGCCACGTCTTCAACTCGATGATGAATTTCAAGGCGCATGTAGACGAGTCGCTGAAAACGATTAAAGAAATTCAAGGCGCTGCCGTTTAGGCGATCGCTATTTTGCAAACATCCGTGAAGGGCGAAGCATTCGCGCATAAATATTTATTGCAAACCCAGAAGCTTCACGCGCGAATGCTTCGCCCCTACTTTAGTGAGAGGTAGGCGATCGCGCCAGTCTGGACAGATTCATTTCGGAGGAGTTTTGGGGAGCGCTAAACTCCTCCGATACAATTAAAATGTGCCTTGACAATCTGCTGATAAAATAGTACAAAGTAATTTGATAGATTTTCCCTGCCAGCAGGCAGCGAACCAGTGAGTCGCCTGTTCAAATATATTTTTAACATACCGTTAATTGTGAAGAAATATGAAGGTGAATTTGCAAAAATTTTTCCAAGCTGTCAACTCCGGCAAGCCTCTGGCTCTCGAAAATGCGGAAGACAAGCAGTATTATATTGATTTTTCTTCGGTGCGGGGCGGCGATATTATCGGCAAGCTGAAAAAGAGAATCACATTTTTGTCCCCGGACGAACCTACCTGCACGCTGTTTACCGGACATATCGGCTGCGGCAAATCGACAGAGCTATTGCGGCTGAAAGCAGAACTGGAACGAGAAGGGTTTCACGTCGTTTATTTCGAGTCGAGCGAAGATTTGGAATTGAGCGACGTGGATATTGTAGACATATTGCTGGCGATCGCCCGCCGCATCGTGCAAAGTCTCGACAAAATTAACCTGGATGAGCCCAACAGGCTGAAAGCGTTGCTGCAAGGGGCGTGGGAGGTATTGAATTCAGACGTGCAGGGGGTAAAAGTCAAAGTTCCCAACCTTGGCGACTTTGAAGTGAGCGGGGAGGGAGACAAGTTTAAAATCGCCTTGGGGATTGGGGAAATTACAGCGAAAGCGAAGAATGACGCCAGCCTGCGGGAGAAACTCAACCAGTATCTCGGGCCGCAAAAAAGCCAACTTTTGGACGCCATCAATCGAGAATTGCTCGAACCGGCGATCGCAAAACTGAAACAGCAGGGCAAAAAAGGGTTAGTGGCGATCGCAGACAATCTCGACCGTCTAGACGCCCGCGCCAAGGCGTGGGGGCGTCCCCAACAGGAATACTTATTTATCGATCAGGGGGAATTTCTCAATAAATTGCACTGCCACGTCGTCTATACGATGCCGCTGGCGCTGAAATTTTCCGACGATTACGGCAACCTGATTCAGCGCTTTGAAGAACCCAAAGTGCTGCCAATGGTGCCGGTACAGTTGCCGGATGGCAGCGAGTGCGAGGAGGGAATGGCACTGCTGCGGCAGATGGTATTGGCGAGGGCATTTCCCGATTTCAACGAGCAAGAGCGCCTTGCCGCCATTCCAGAGATTTTCGAGAGTTCGGAAGCGCTCGATCGCCTCTGTCGCGTCAGCGGGGGGCACGTTCGAGATTTATTGCGGCTGCTAAATGGATGGATTATGGAGGACATGGAATTACCCCTTTCTGGCGCTAGTTTAGAAACAGCTATTCGCGCCCGCCGCAATGACATGACGCTGACGCTGGATGACAGCGAGTGGGAGTTGCTCAGGCAGGTGCAGAAGCGCAAAAAAGTTAGCGGCGATCGCGAATATCAGACCTTTATTCGCAGCCGATTGGTCTTTGAATATCGCTACAATGGCGAAGTGTGGTTTGATGTCAATCCAATTTTAGCAGAGGCGAAAGAATTGCAGCCATGAGCGAACAGCAAGCCTCGGAAAATATCGCGGCTGAGAGTGAGAAAGCCCTGAGAAAACTGGCGTGGGCGATCGCCGCCTCTCGCGGCGAGTTCAAGCTGTTTTTAGCTCGCTGCAATTCAACTCGCTTGCACCGCCGCTTGGGAGAGCGATTGCAGCAACTTTGCACGGTTGAAATCCGCACTCTGGAATTGAAGGAAACGGAAGTCACGCTCTACGGCAGGATTCAGGCGGAGGTAGGAGAAGAACAGCCGCAGGCGCTGATGGTTTTTGGTTTGGAAGCGGTGGGCGATCGCGATCGCCTGCTGGCTTCCGCCAATCAAGTGCGGGAGGAATTTCAGAATAATTTTCACTTCCCGCTGGTGCTGTGGGTGAATGACGAAATTTTCAAGAAACTGGCTCGCATCGCGCCGGATTTTGAGAGTTGGGCGATAAGTATAGAGTTTGGCAGCAATTGGGAAGAACTGGCGACTTTCGTGAGGGAAACCGCCGAGCAGTGGTTTGCCAATACGCTCAGCTTCACCCACAAAGCCGGATTGCAATTAGCAGCCGACTTGCGAGCCGCCCGCCAAGATTTGCTCAGGAGCGATCGCGCTTTACCTGTAGAGTTGGAATCCGAGTTAGACTGTTTGCTGGGAGCTGTCGAGTTTGCCCACAACAACCCGGATGCCGCTCTAGAATACTATCAAAAAGCTTTGCCAGTGTGGCAGAATACTAATCATCTCGAACGGCAGGCAAAGCTGCTGGGAGAAATGGCATTTTGCGCTTACTTGAAAGTGTTTCAAGAGCGAGATAAAAACCATCCCGGCTGGCAAGTGACGCGCCATTACCTGCAGCAAAGCTTGGAAGTTTTGGAACGGGCACAGAGTCCAGAATTAGCGGCTGAATTGCTGGCGATCGCGGGCAGAGTGCTGCGAGAGTTGCAGGAGTGGGAAGCGCTGCAACACCTGGCACAGCAAGCCTTGCCAGTGCATGAAAGTGCCAATAACTTGGTAGAGGTGTCGCGGGATTTTGGCTGGCTGGCAGAAGTAGCGATCGCGCAGCAGCGTTGGGCAGAAGCGCGGGAATGGGCAGAGCGGGCGCTGCAACTTCTCGCAACCGTTTCCCAACCGGACTCCCTGGAAAATTCAGGCGATCGCAGTTTGTACCTTTTTATTCTAGCAAGAGCGCAGCAAAATTGCAACCAACACCGAGAAGCCCTTCGCAATTTAGAAGAAGCTGCCAATATCGGCAGCCCTGAATACGATACCCAGCTTTATCTCGACATTCTCTGTGCTTTGCAGAGACTTTACTATCAGCAGCGGGAATATCTCAAAGCCTTTGAAATCAAATTAGATCGGCAATCCATCGAGCAGCAGTACGGATTGCGGGCATTTGTCGGGGCGGGGCGGATACAGCCGCAGCGACAGGCAAAATTTGCCCGTTCGCAGGTAGAAAAGCAGGAGAAAGTTGCTCCAGAAATAGCGGCATCTGGGCGAATGCTCGACATAGAGCGCTTGAGCGAACGCATCGGGCGAAATGACTTCAAGTTAATCGTAATTCACGGGCAATCGGGAGTAGGAAAAAGTTCGCTGGTGAATGGGGGATTGGTGCCGACGCTGAAACAGAAAGCGATCGGCATTCAGGATGTTTTGCCCGTGTCGGTACGGGTATATACGAATTGGGCGGAAGAATTGGGGCGATCGCTTTCCGAGGCGCTTGTCGAGCGGGGAGGCAGCCGAGAAGTAGCGCCGAATTCGATAGAGGCAATTTTAGAAGAATTGCAGCGAAACGAACAGCGGCAACTGCGAACCGTCATTATTTTCGACCAATTTGAAGAATTCTTTTTTGTCTGTACTGCCCCATCCGAGCGCAGGCATTTTTTTGAATTTATGGCAGCGTGCCTGAATATTCGTCTGGTGAAAGTAATTCTTTCCCTGCGGGAGGATTACCTGCACTTGCTGCTGGAGTGCGATCGCCTGGAGGGGATGCAAATTATCGGGCAAGATATTCTCGCGAAAAATGTCCGCTATCCGGTGGGAAACTTTTTGCCAGAAGATGCCAAAGCGATCGTGCAGCGCTTGACAGAGCGATCGCAGTTTCGGCTACATGGAGATCTGATCGAGGCGCTGGTGCAGGATTTAGCTGGCGATTTGGGGGAAGTGCGCCCGATCGAATTGCAAGTCGTGGGAGCGCAACTGCAAGCGGAAAATATTACCACCCTGACTCAGTATCGGGAAGGAGGCGCGAAAGAAAAATACGTCAAGCGCTATTTAGCAGAAGTGGTAGAAGCGTGCGGCACTGAGAATATACGAGCGGCAGAATTGCTGCTGTACTTGCTCACGGATGAAAAAGGCACCCGCCCGCTGAAAACGCGATCGGAATTAGAACGGGATTTGCAGGCGCTAGCAGCAGAGTTGTCTCTAGAATCGAGTCAACTGGATTTGATATTAGAGATATTTGTCGGCTCCGGCTTGGTGCTGCTGCTGCCGGAAAGTCCCGCCGATCGCTATCAACTGGTACACGACTATTTAGCGGCATTTATCAACCAGCAGCAAAAACCCCGGTTAAATGAAGTCATCGCCGAACTGGAAAAAGAAAGGCAGCAGCGCCGGAAGGCAGAGGCAGAGCGCCAGCAAACCGCAGAGGAACTAGAACGGGCTGAAAAGGCACGGCAGATATTGGAGGAGGCGAACAAAAAAGCAGCGCGGCGAATTCGCTTCGGTTCGGGCGTGCTGATTGTATCCTTTGTGGTGGCAGCGATCGCAGGAGTATCGGCTCTGCTAGGCATCCAAACCCTCCAAGAGGAGCGGGAAGTAATAAGATTGGAGCGGGAAGGAGCGAATGCCCTGCGAACCTTTGAATTTCAGCAAATCGAAGCACTGCGCGCAGCTATGCAGGCGGGGCAAGACTTGCAAGCGCTGGTGAAAGACAAGCGCCCCATAGAAAACTATCCAACCGTTAGCCCGATGCTGGCGCTGCAAACCATTCTCGACAGCATCTGGGAGCAGAATCAACTCCAAGGGAATCAGGGTTCTGTCAGAAATATCAGTTTTAGCCCCAAAGGCGATCGCGTCGTCACCGCTTCTGATGACAATACCGCCCGGATATGGGATAGCACCGGCAAGCTGCTGCATAAGTTAAGAGGGCATCAGGGTTATGTCAACAGCGCTTCTTTCAGCCCCAAAGGCGATCGCGTCGTCACCGCTTCAGATGACGGCACCGCTCGGATTTGGGAGAGCTCCGGCAAGCTCGTGGCTGAGCTAAAAGGGCATCAG
>CAYOOD010000065.1:0-43440 GCA_964405435.1 uncultured bacterium | reverse complement strand
CTCCTGATGTTTTTCTCTAATAGTATAATACTATCTTAGCCAACTTAGTATCACTCAGCATTTGCGAACATTTGCGAAGATTGAGGCGGGATTGTATAAGGTTAACAAATAACTGGAGGAGGGATCGCGATCGCTCCTCGGAGAATGAGAAAAGCCCTACCAGCGGTAATACCGATAGGGATCGTCGCCGAGATCGAAATCGGTGCGGTAGTCAGGGTGATAGAAACTCTCGGAGGCGGCGGGGGGGGAAGGTGCGCCCTCGTTCGATCGGGCGATCGCGCGAAAGAACTGCGAGTCGGCTTTAAAACTGGCTCCCATATTGGCGAGAATCTGCGCGATCGCCCGGGTGTGCCGCCAGCGCGTAAAGCGCAGGTAAGTCTTCTCATCCGCATTCAAAATATCGGGGTCAATCTGAGAGAAAATCGCCACGCCTTTGCCCAAAACGACGCGACTGAGCAACCCGTCAGCCGCGACTTCACCGCCGGCTTCAAATACCCACGCATCGTAGTAGGAGCGCGATCGCAAGTCAGAAGCACTGAGCCCGCGAGTTTCCGCCCATTTCGGAACAGCGAGAGAACCGCCGAAATTATTCGCAAACCGCGATCGCGTTCCCAACGCCCCTGTCGCTGCGTATTGCGGCATGAAAAATACCTTTCCGCCCGCACTGATATAGTTTCTCAACGCTTCGTCTCTGACATTCGCCCCCGCCCCGACGATCGCCAGCCCAGCATCACTTTCTAGAGAATCCGATCGCTGGTAAATCAACCCCATTGCATCGAGTCGCGCTGCATTGGCATCGCTGCCAATCAAAATCACTTTGTCTGTTTTTGGAGACAGAGGAGCCGTCAGGGCGTAGTCGATCGCCTGCCGAGCGACTTTTGCTGCCGCCGGATCTGCCGCATAATAATCTTCCAAATCTAAGGTATTTAAAATCAGCCGCCCTTTTCCATAATCGAGTTCCATCAGCGGCGAATACGCCAAATCGAACTCTGATTCTAAAATCGCTCGCCAGCCGCTCAGGTGCGGTTTTTCCACCGAGGCACTGCTGAGAGCGCCGCGATTTCCCCAGTGCCACCCGTACCACGGAGAGCCGTGAGAGCTGAGTTTTGCGCCGCCATTGAGAGTATTTGGATAAGCTGCGACGAGGGTACTTTCTCCCCGCCAGTCGCGCAAATCTAGCTCGTCTAATCCCTTGAGGGTGGGGTGCGTTTCGTCAACTGGGAAGACGCGACGGCTCAGGTGGGGGGCGACGCGAAACCCGAGGGTGCTGCGCATCCATTCGGGATTCTGAGAAAAAGCGATCGCCCTGCCGCCGTTGCGGATGAAAGTTTCTAAATTTCCGGGTAATTTCTGTCCGCTGGAGAGGGCTTCCCGCGCGATCGCCACCAGATTTTGCGTCTGGGAACCATCCCACGGCACGACGGCATAACCCAATTGTCGCAGCATGGCGGTTGTTTTGCCAGCGGGGTCAAAGATAGCAATTTGTCGGGTTTTGGACGGCGGCGAGTTAAAAATGCGGAAAGAGAAGCGATCTCGATGCTGTTGAGTGCCGATGCGGGCATTTAAAAGAATCTCGCCTTCTACCTTTTCCGAGGCAAGCTTTGCCGGTAAATTCACCTCTACCGGGAAAAACAGCGTTTGCGCCGTTTCGATACTTCCCCCTTTTTGACCTCTGCCGACCTTTTGCCCGCTGACGAACACCTCCCAGTCAAAAGAAAACGGCTGTTGTTGCCTCGTATCGTTAATCAATACGACTTGCTTCTGCAATTTTTCTCCTGCGGAAAAATTGCGGTCTTTTGCCGTAAAAGCTGCCTTAGAACCAGCAATCCACGCCAGCGTCGGGCCATTATTTTCCATCAGGGCGATTCCCGCTGGCTGAATAATATTTCCCTCAAGCTGGAAATTGTACCACAGAGATTTCCGCACTTGCTTCACATAAGGGCCGCGCCGACCGGGCTGAAACGGGCCAAGATTCACCATTTCTTTGCCAGCCTCGGAAGCTTGCCACCCGTAGGCATTTGCCCAGGGAATCATCCCGCCGGTTATGCCAAATGTCCGCCAACTGCGCCAGGTATTTGTAATAAACAATTGCTGCAATTTTTGGAAGGCTGGTGAAAAATCTATTTCTTTCTGATTGTGCCAGTTGTTGTATTCTTGTTCTTGGATAAAAAACTCGCGGATTTTCTGGCGGTATTCGGGAGTTTCTAACTGGTAAGCTTCTTTTCCCAGGTAAATGGCGTTATATTCCGTCACCAACGGTTCGCTGACGATCGCCTTTCTAAACCCATTGCGACCCCGCATCATCGTAGGGCTCAGGGGCGTGCCGAACTCTACCACCATATAGGGCATGTCGCCGTACTGCGTCCAGTGCGATAGCCATTCTTCCCGTTCTTGTAGGGGAATCATATTTAAGTAAGAATTCAGGGCATAAACATCGCCAACCGCCGCTCCTTGGTGAACCATCACCGGGCGCGTCGGGTCGTATTTTTTGATGGTGGAGACAGCCGCTTCGCCGAGGGGAAATAGCTGCTGCCAGCGTCGGTCATTGTCCGCACCGAGGGTTCCTTCCACCGTTTTCTTGCCAATTCTGAGCGGATTTTGATCGTCGCCGTGACCGAATAAATTGGGGCTATTTGCCCACAGGAGAATCGAGGGGTGGTTGCGATAGCGGCGCAATTCTGCCACCATCCGTTCTTCCCAGCGCTTGCGAGTCGCCTCATCCTTCCACTCGCCCGTTTTGGCAAGGCGAGCCATATTCAGCGCGGGTGCCATGAGCGGGAAACCTTTGAGATCGGCGCGATCGGCCAATAACTCTCGGAAATGCCACCGGCCCCGCTCGTCGTGATTCCAGGGCCACAGCTCGGCGATATTGAAGCCTGCCCAGCAGTAGCTGTCGAGGAGGCGATCGGCGACTTCGTGCACGCTGACTCCCCACCCCCGCCATTCATCATCGTGGAGAAACGGTCGCAGGCGAATCTCGCTGCCGTTCAAGTAGAATTTGCGCCCGTCAATCCAAAACTCGCGGAAGCCGAATCGCTGGTCGTATTCGTCGTCAAGCCCGCTCCCCTGCACCGAGAGCCGCAGCCCGTACAAGTTCGGCGATCGCACGTCCCACAGTCTGGGATTCGGCCAATCCCAGGCCACTTGCACGACCTGCGTCGGTTGCGCTTCGACGCGGGCAGACGCCGTGAATTGCCGCTCTACTTTGCCTTTCTCGTCGAACATTTGGGCGACGATATTGACTTGACCGGCTCGGGCGACGTCGCTGAGTTCTATATCTAATTTGATTTGTTTTTGCCGCGTCGAAGTTTGCACGAATACGTCGCTGACGCGCGCGCCGGCAGGTCGAGCTAGCAGGCGCGCGTCGCCGATGAGTCCCCGCGATTTCAGTTTGGCTTCAGTGGTGTAAATTTCATTCGGCCCCATGATGACGCTTGTTTCTTTCTCGTCGGAGGCGGCAACGACTAACAAGCTGATGGTGGCAGTAGTACCGGGTTTAACCGCTTTGGTAATATCGACAGCGCCGTAAGGCCAGTTTACCTGACCGCAGTTGATGCCGTTGACGTACACGATGGCGTCGGTACTGACTCGGCTGATGTCGAGGAGAATGGCGCGTCCTGCCCAATTGGCGGGAATGTCGATGCTGCGTTGATACCAAGCCTTTGACAGGGTTTTGCCGTCGAAATTGTCCCACTCGCTGCCAGTTGAGCGCTTTATCAGTCCCGGTACGGAGCCGTGATTTTCCCGCTGCCAGTCACCGGGCACCCAAATAGAACCCCAGCCGTTGTTAGGAGGCTCTTGCTGTGACGTGCCCACCGCCGGGATAAATTGCCAAGTTCCGTTTAAGTAAATTTCGGCGCGTTTGCTGTTGGGGATTTTAGCGAGAGTCTCGACTGTATTGCTATTGGTTGCTGTTGTCGGACAGTTGGCAGCGCGACCTTCTTGAACTGTGCTGCCGAGCACTCCGCACATTGTCAGCGTGAGGAAAAATATTGCCAGCAGCTTTGCCAGTTTAGAAGACACGCCAGGAATCCCTATACTTTTCAAAAATTGGAAAATATACTTTAACTATCAATTATAATCGATGCAAAGGTCGGCTGTAAAGCGATAGAGCTTGCAGCTTTTCAAATCCCCGTAGAAGGTTGGCAGGGGCTATTTGAAATATCAACACTTTCTCACCGGGCGTTAAGAGGCGTAGGGACGAAAAGGCGGCGGTTAGCTTTCGCGATGCCGCAGGCTTTTCGCCCGCGCGATGGCTGCCCGGGAAACGAAACCATCTCTTCGCGCCCCCAGACAAAACGCCCCAAAAGCAAGCGGGGCAAACTAGCGCTTGAGCAAAATAGGGCGCACAACAAAATAGCCTGCACCAAAGGCACAGACGACAATCAGAAAAATGGCCACACTCAGCCAGATGCCTCCCATATCTGCGGCGCGCGGTTTTTGCCCGCGACGGGGGCGCGTTTCTTGCTCTTCGGTAAAGAGTGGGGCTGAGAAGACGGTTTGGGCGGGATCGGTGTCTGGCAAGGAGAAGGGATCGTTTGCATCCAGCTCGGCGCTGGCACGGGAAGAAGTGCGAGGCAGCTCGACGCCAAAGCCTCGGTTAGCCGTTGTTGCCTGGGGCGCGAGGGTGGGGTTGAAAGGCTGTAGCGAGTTGAGCACCTGCTGCATCCGATAGGCTGACTGAACGATTTTTTCCATTTCCTGGCGCAACTGCTGATTTTCGCGAAGCAGGTGCTGGTTGTGGGCGTTGGTTTCCGCGAGCTGGGCTTTGGTGGCTTCTAAATCCGCTGAGACTTCGCGATACAGGGAAAGGGGCACAGCCGGAGAGTAGCTGTGGTTTTCGGTTGGCATGGAGTTGCCAGAGGCAGTTGCATTTCGCATAGAGGGCTCTGTGTTGGTATGGAACGTCTCAATTTTAGTGAAAGTTGCGGGCTCTGAGAGCTTCCCCACTTTCACTCGCGGGGCGATCGCCCCTTTACAAGAATGTCATACCCGTGCTGCGTCACGCGATCGGAGCATTCTCGCCGTCGGAATTGCTGTTATTAGAACAAGCTGAGCTGTTGAAAGTCAAGGAATTTTCCCAACAACTACAAATATACTGAAGATCGGCGGCACCTCCGTCGAGAAAACCGATCGCATCCCATTGCTAACTATGAGCCATACCCCTATCCAGCAAGAAATGTCCCCTGAAGTCAGCCCGATGAAGTACGGCGAACGCGCGATCGCGGAGGGAGAGCTGATTACTTTTCCCAATCCGCGCGTCGGACGGCGCTACGATATTTCTATCAGTTTGCCGGAGTTTACTTGCAAGTGTCCGTTTTCTGGATATCCCGATTTTGCCACCATTTACATTACCTACGTTCCCGACAAACTGGTGGTGGAATTAAAGGCGCTGAAACTGTATGTCAACAGTTACCGCGATCGCTATATTTCTCACGAAGAATCCGTCAACCAAATTTTAGATGACTTTGTAGCTGCTTGCGATCCCCTTGAAGTCACGATTAAGGGAGATTTCGCCCCGCGCGGCAATGTTCACACGGCGATCGAGGTGCGCCACCAGAAATCTGTCTCGTAAACATACGCAAAATCGCCTAAGTTAGAAAAACCCGGCTTCTCGAAGAAGCCGGGTTTTTGAATCGTCAAACTCAGTAAAATAGATTCAATGGGTGCTAAGAGGGCGAGGCGATCGCTTCCTTTCCAGCACTCAATTTTTCCTGCAGCCGGTCTAAAATTGCGATCGCTTCCCGCTCGAAAGCCACTTGTGCCCGATTGGTTCTGCCGCCCACATAAAGCTGCCCGTCTTGTTGCAGCGCCCAGATTTGCGAGTGGGAAACATAACTCATCATCACGCCCAGCATCAACAACCCAAAGCCGAGGTAAACCATCGGAATCCCCGGGTCGGATTTGATTTGCAATCCCGTACTGCCGACGACTTCGACAACTTTCAGCGTTACCCCATTCACTTTGGCTGACATGCCGGCGCGTGCGGTACTCGTCAGGTTTCCAGAGGTATCGTAAATTAATAAAGTTCCTTGCAAATCTTTTGCCAGCAGAGAAACGCCTGCACTTAAATCGGGTTTGGTGGGAATCCAGGTTCCCCACAGCCGCCCTTTTCCGCCTGTATCGAGTTCAGCCATCGGGAGCTGGAGGACGGGACTTTTGTTAATTTGCACGCGAATCGCGGCGATCGACCAATCCGTCTGGTAAAACGTTATCCCCCGATAGCGCAGCGGCTCGTTGACGTAAATCGTCTTGCGATCGACTTCCTTGCCCTCTTTATCGACGACAGACAAATCCGAGTAAAACTGGTCGATGTTCCCGTCTGGCGTGTAGTCAATCCAAAAGCGATTCACCCGCACCGCCCAATCTTTTGTTACCTGCGGTGTCGCCCAAGGTCCCGCATCGACAATATTTTTTACCTCAAATGTATTGCCGCTGGGAACCATTTCCTGAGCCATAAAACCCGTCATAGCTCCCCAGATTGCACCCGCGAGAATAATTAACATGCTGGCGTGAACTACAATCGGGCCAATGCGTCCGATTAAACCCTTGCGAGCATAAAGAGTGTCGCCTTCTCGAAAGATTTTATAGCGCCTATTTTGCAATAATTGCTCTAAAGAATCTATATCGTTCGTTTCCAGTTGAGCGCTCAAAGCTAATTTTTCAAACTGGCGGGGTTTGTCGTAGAATTTCCACCGCCGAGCGGCTTTTAAAGCGGGAAACTGCCGCGTGAAGGTGCAGGCAGTTAAACTGGAGCCGAATAAAATCAGGATTGACAAAAACCACCAAGTCCGGTAAACGTGGTCTAATCCCAGAGCCAGGATAACCTTCCAAGTGAGAAAGCCAAATAGGGCGGGATGTTCTGGGTAGTTCGCTTGGTAGAAAGCGGGGGATTGCCCCTGCTCGAGGACGGTGCCGGAGATGCTGAATAGGGCGATCGCCAGCAGCAGCAAAATTGCCAGCCGCAAATCGGCTAGCAGCGGCAAGATTTCCTTGCGGAAAAACCGCTGCGGAACCAACCACAAACTAGATAGATGGGATGAAAACGAATCTTGTGCGGTCATTTCTCAAGGGGAATGGGGAAGGGGCAATACGGATGGCAAGCGACTAGACTGCTGGAATCAGCCGAAATAGCAGGGAAAATACGCCAAATCCGACTAAGAGCGCGCCGCTGACGGGCGTAATCCAGCTCGACCATCGGCGCAACTCCAGCAATTTTTTTATGCTAGCGGTAAAGGTGCCGGCGAGAATCAGGGGCGCGACATAGCCGGCGGTGTAGGAGAGGAGCAGGGCGCTGCCTAAAATCGGGTCTTTTGTGGTCGAAATCCAAGCCAGCAGGGTTGCCAGCACGGGGGTGCTGCAGGGGGAAGCGACTAGCCCAAAGGTGAGTCCCAACAGGTAGGAGCGCAGACCATCGGGCCATTCTTGGGAGATCCACTCCATGCCGCCGAAGGAGGGCAACTGCAGGGGGAGGGCTTCGAGGAGGTTCAGCCCCATGATGATGGCAACAATGCTGACGACTATGGGCAAGCCGACGCCGACTTGCCCGTAAACAGAGCCGGCGATCGCGGCGAGGATTCCCAACCCGGCGAGCGTCGTTGCCAAGCCCAGGGAAAACCAAGTGGACTGGGCGGCTGCTTGCAGGCGGCTTTTGGCTTCGTACCCGCCGATATAGCCGATGGTGATGGGCAGCATGGACAACATGCACGGCGTCAAGCTGGTGAGCAAGCCGGCGATAAATAAGACGCCGACACTCAGCCCGGTGAGGTGAGTTAGCTGGGTGGTGACGAGGCTGTTGGCAAGTTGCTGGAGGTGATAGAGTTGAGTTTGCAGATTTTCAATCATGCTGGCTTGTGAGAATTCCCGCTCTATTGGATTGTAACCCGATCGGTCTCGCCGGGAAATAGGGAAGGCGATCGCCCTGTCATCCTCGAAAGCTCAACTAAATTGCGTTAATTGTTGATAGTTACGACTCGGATATTAGCCATAAAAAAATAATAAAAAAGTTTATTTGCTTAGGAATATATAGCGGTTTTCAGGTGGATGAATTAGATGCCAGAAACCCGGCTTCTTGAAGAAGCCGGGTTTCTGAAGTCCCTCACGAGGATGAAAACCGCTATAGGGCTTTCTCTCGGCTGCGCCTTCAACTATCGGGATCGACTCCCAACTGTCGCAGCCGCTCCGCCAGTTGTGCCGCTCGCTGCTCGGCAGCATCCGCACGCTGGCGTTCTTGCTCGGCACGCTGGCGTTGTAGCGCCTCCCGTTCTTCTGGCCACAACAAAAGTTCGCCAGCCGCATTCCACCAGCGCAACCAAGCGCCAGTGCGGCTGAAGCGCGTTCCCTGCCAAACTCCCAGAAATAGGTCTAATTCGGGTATCCAGTAACGCCCGTCTGGATTGGGCGTCTGGTTTCGGTAAAGTCCTGATTCCAGGGCGTGGACTTCTAGCTCGGCGGTTTCGGCTCGGAACAGGGCGTAAATCGGCACCTGAATTATCCGCTCGTAAAAAAACCACTTGCCGATGCGCTGTTGCGACTGCATGGAATATTCGTCATTGTCGCCAGCGGAGAGAAATTCCATCACGACCAAAGGGACTGGCCCTTCAGTGTGGGGGGTGTAGCTGCGGCGGGGATGGGAATGGGGCCAAGCTGGAACGGGACGTACATACATCCAGTCTGGCGCTTTGCAGGTGGTGCGGTTGTTGACGCCTGCACACAGGGCAAAGTTGGTGGTGATGAGGGCGTCTTGCAGGAGTTCGGGCGCTGAGGTGAGCGCTTCACTCAGGGCAGTGGCTAATGGATTGTGTTCGGTATCTTCCACGGGGTCGTCTGGCAGGACAAAATCATCGGGCAGGAGGGGCCAGGTAATCTCTAAGTGAGAGGCGCGGGTGTGTGTGGTGGCTGGCATGGGCAACGGCGACGCAACGGCGCGATAAGGCTCTGTTTCCGATCTTAGACGCTTGGAGGCGCGATCGCCCCTCCAAGCCGATGACGAGAATGGCTCTGATGTGACGTCGATCGCAGCCAAGTGCGGTTTTCCGTCAGTAAGGAAACGAGAAACGATCGCCCCTCGGCGCTGGCGCGATCGCTGGCTAAAACCGCGAAATGTCCGATATTTATCGACATCGCGTTTGGAGTGCACGCATCCATGAAATCAGGGTTTTCCGATGCCATTTTCGATCTGACCGAGATGAAAAGTTTGTTAAAAATTTCTGGCGACCTGTTTTGCACTTGGGGAGCAGACGGGTACTTGCAGCCTCTCAATCCCGCCTGGGAGCAGGTGCTCGGCTGGAGTTCGGCAGAATTGAGGGCGCGCCCCTGGAACGAGTTCGTGCATCCAGAGGATGTGGCAGCCTCTCGGACAATGGGGCGCTGCAATGGGGAAACGGCGATCGCCTTCGAGCAGCGCGCCCGCCACAAAGACGGCACCTATAGGACTTTGGTTTGGCGCGTCTGCCGATCGCCGCAAGGGAGCGCGTGCGGAGTCGCGCGAGACGTCACCGAGCAGCGACAAATCGAGACGCGCTATCGGATGACGTGCGAGTTGTCCTCGGACTATGTATTTATGGCCAGCCTCGCGCCTGACGGCCAAGTTCTAGTAGACTGGGTAACAGAAGCCTTCGATCGCATTACCGGCTACACGATGTCTGAATTAAACAGTCGCGGTGGCTGGCGTGCGATGATTTACTCCGAAGATATCTCCAAGCTCGAGCAGTCTTTCCAACAGGTACTCAACAACCAACCGGTAACGTCAAAATATCGGATTGTCACCAAACAAGGCGAAATCCGCTGGGTTTCCGATTCCGTGCGCCCGGTCTGGGACGAAACGCAACAGAGGGTGGTGGCAGTTTTCGGAGCGACGCGAGACATCACCGAGCAGCAGCAGGCTTTGGAGGCGCTGCACCGCAGCGAAGAACTCTACCGCACCCTCGCTCAAAATTTCCCTGACGGGGCGGTCGTGTTATTTGACAGAAACTGCCGCTATTTAATCGCAGAGGGAAAAGGTCTAGCTTCTGTGGGGTTGAGTCGCGAACGGCTGGAAGGGAAAACGAATCGGGAAGTATTTCCCAAACAGATATGCAAGACAATCGATCCGATCTATCAGGCGGCTCTGGCAGGAGAAACGACGATTTCTGAATTGTCTTATGCCGACCAATATTACTGCATTCACGCTCTGCCGGTGAAAAACGATCGCGGCGAAATTTTCGCGGGTATGGTGGTGGTGACTGACATCACGGAACGCAAACAGGCTGAAGCGGCTGTGCTGGCGGCAGCAGAGCGGGAACGGTTGATGGCTAGCGTGTGCGATCGCATTCGCGAGTCGCTAGATTTAAATACCATTCTCAACACCACCGTTGCCCAAGTACGGCAATTCCTGCACGCCGATCGGGTACTGATTTATCGCTTTCAAGAGAATTGGAGCGGCACGGTTGCCGTCGAATCCATCGGCGAGCGCTCCTTCTCCCTGCTGGGCGCTAGCCTGACAGATCCCGATTTTGCCAAAAGCTGCATTCCTCACTACCAACACGGTCGCATTTTCGCGGTCGAAGATATTTATACGGCGAATTTAGCCGCGCATCACCTGGATTTCTTGGAGCAATTGCAGGTGAGGGGTTTGCTCGTTGTCCCGATTTTGAAAAAGAATGTGGACTTAGGCGTGTGGAGCGATGAGTCACAAGAAAATTTTTCTTCCACTCCCCACTCCCCGCGCAGGGGCGATGGCGGGGGCGGGGCTCTGTTGGGGACACCGCCCCTACTGCACGCTCCCCACTCTCAACTGTGGGGGCTGTTGGTTGCCCATCACAGCCGCGCGCCTCGGAAATGGCAGTCGTTGGAGATTGAGTTGTTAAAGGAACTGGCAAATCAGTTAGCGATCGCCATTCAGCAAGCCGAACTTTACCAGCAACTCGCGGCGGCGAATCGAGAGCTGCAGCGCCTTGCTGCGTGCGATTACCTGACTCAGGTTGCCAACCGCCGCCGCTTTGACGAGTACCTGCAGCACGAGTGGCGTCGTCAGGCACGCGAACAAGCGCCGATCTCGCTGCTGCTGTGCGACGTTGACTTTTTCAAAGTTTATAACGACACTTACGGGCACCAGAAGGGGGACGAGTGCCTCCAACAAGTAGCGGCAGCAATCTCCCAAGCCGTGAAGCGCCCGGCTGATTTGGTTGCCCGTTACGGCGGCGAAGAATTTGCCGCGATCCTGCCCGAGACGGATTTGCAGGGGGCTTTGTGCGTGGCAGAAGCCATTCGGGCTAGCGTCAAGGCGCTGAAAATTCCCCATGCCGGATCTGCCGCGAGCGAATTCGTCAGCCTCAGCATCGGCGTTGCCACGCAGGTGCCGGCTCCCAACAGCAGTGCCTCCAGCCTGATTGCCGCAGCGGATGAGGCTCTGTACCGAGCTAAAGCTGGGGGGCGCGATCGCCTCTGTCAATAGCCCGCTCTCCTGTCTAACCCTGTCTTTTTTTATCTCTATTTTAATTTTGGTGGCAGCCTGCTTTCTCTTCCCGGAAGCCGCCCGGAAAGGCTGGATAACTCCTGATGTTGGTGAATGGCTGCAATTATCTGCGTACTCTTTCGGGTTCAGCGAGCGCGGGAACTTGCTACAAGTTGACGCTTTTAGATTATTGGGGCTGCTGCACTGCCTCAAGCGCTATCGCGCGGGCGTGAAGCGCGATCGCGAGCTGCGAGCGCTTTCTCGCGCGCGCGGAGATCGCCCCAAAGTTGCGCTCAATCCGTATCTTAGTTTATCATTGCTATAATTTTTTTGCCCTAGATCGTCCCCATTTTGTCAAGATACTGACAAAAGAGTAGCGGTTCTGACTTTTCCTCTCCCACTCTGGGGCTTGGGGGGACGCGCTCCTACAACCCCGCTCTCTCACTGCTCCCACGCACTCAGCACTCTTCCACTCCCCACGCCCCAAGCGAATCCATAAAAAAAAGGCTTATGAAGTCATCCGTTAACAAACTGCCAAAATGGTTAGTCGTGGGGGTGGGATTTCCCCTATCGGTTCTCAATGGCTGGATCTTGATTCAGCTCTGGCACTTTTTTCAACCGCAAATTAGCATTTTTTTGGCTGCTATTTTATTATCCTTTGTTTTGGATTATCCAGTTAGATTTCTCCAGAGACGAGGCGTAAAGCGGGAGAATGCTTTGTGGTTGGTTTTTCTAATTGGCAGCGTCATGCTGACGACTTTAGGGCTGATTTTTGTTCCAATTTTTTTGAAGCAGTTAAATGAGTTTGCCAACCGCCTCCCCAGTTGGATTGAGTCGGGCAGCCGACAATTGCTGATTCTCAATCAATGGGCTCTGACGCGCAACTTGCCGATTGATTTGAGCGGCTTGGCTGGACAAGTGACAGCGCGATTGACAGAGCAAATACAAACCCTCACCGGAACGGTACTCAGCTTCGCGATCGACACGATCGGCAGCATCCTCAATGTCTTTCTGACGGCTGTGCTGGCTTTCTACCTCGTCCTCCACGGCGAGCGCCTCTGGGACGGACTTTTTCAGTGGTTCCCTTCTCGATTGGGGGTGCAAGTGCGGCGATCGCTCTATCAGAATTTTCACAATTATTTTATCGGTCAGGCGACTTTGGCGGCGGCGAGCGGGCTGGCAATCACGCTGGCATTTTCCATCCTAAACGTGCCTCTAGCCCTCCTGTTTGGGTTCGCCCTCGGTTTTATGGCGTTTTTCCCGCTGGTGACGGGGGTGGGTATCGTTTTAGTCAGTCTGCTGCTGGCACTGCAAGATTTTTGGTTGGGCGTCAAAGTTTTAATTGTTGCTTTTACCATTGATTGGGTAAATTCTAATATTGTCGCTCCTCGCGTTTTGGGGGGGTTCACGGGATTAAATCCGGTGTGGATTTTGGTGGCGTTGCTGCTAGGATTTAAATTAGGAGGAGTGCTGGGGCTGTTGATTGCCGTACCGCTCGCCAGTTTTATCAAAAATACCGCAGATAGCCTGCGGGGCAGGGATATTGAATTAAAGGGCTGACGTGCTACAATGAATTGGCTCGAAATCTACCTCCGTCACCTGCGCGACATCCGTTCCTCTGGCGGATTCGCCACCGAAATTGACTGCCGCAGCGCTTTAGAAACTCTTTTTAACGAGGTTGGCAAAACGCTCAAGCCGAGGGTTTGCTGCACGGTCAGCAGAAACGCCAAAAACGCGGAAATTCCCGATGGGGGATTCTTCAGTGCCAGCCAGTTTCGCAAGGTTTCGGACAAAGCCAGCCTCGACTGGCAAAATTGCGATCGCGGCGTTATTGAGATTCGGGAGACTGGCGAGGAGATTTGGGAGATTGCCCGCAGCGATCGCCTTGCCGGGGATTTGCAGCAATATCGCCTCGTTTTGGTTGTCAATTACCGCGATTTTATTCTAATCGAATGGGATGCGAACCGGCAACCGGTGCTGGTGGAACGCTATCGCCTCGCCGAGAACGAAGCGGATTTCTGGAGTGTCAGTGCATCTGCGATCGCGCTTTCAGAAGGCGATCGCTTTCTCGACTACCTCCAGCGCGTCATGCGCCACGCTGCAGCGATCGCGACTCCGGCAGATTTAGCCTGGTTTCTGGCGTCTTTCGCCCGCGATGCTAAATCTCGAATGGCTCGGATTAATATTCCCGCGCTGGCTGCGGTTCACCTGGCGTTTGAAGAAACGCTAGCCGTTAAATTTAAAGGAGAATCAGGCGAGGATTTCTTCTGTTCTACTTTCGTTCAAACGCTTTTTTACGGCATCTTTTCCGCTTGGGTACTGTGGCACCGAGAAAACCCCACCCGCTCCGATAAATTTCAGTGGAAGGCAACTCCCCACTATCTTCAGATGCCGGAAATTTCGGCAATTTTTTCTTATCTAGAGGCAGAGCCTCCAGGCGGCGCAGTGTTAGACTTAACCGAAGTGCTGGAGCGAGCAGCAGCAGCCCTCAACCGCTGCCATCGCGCCGCGTTTTTTTCTAAGTTTGACGAAACGCAAGCCGTTCAGTATTTCTACGAACCTTTCCTGCAAGCATTCGATCCGCAACTGCGCAAAGAATTGGGCGTTTGGTACACTCCCCGTGAAATTGTCAAGTATATGGTTGCCCGCGTCGATACCGTTTTGCGGGAAGACTTTAAAATCGAAAACGGTTTGGCAAATCCCAATGTTTTTATTATAGACCCTTGTTGCGGAACCGGGGCGTATTTAGTCGAAGTTTTAAACTGCATTGCTGCCGCCGGAGGCGATGTCAAACAAGCAGCGATCGCGCGGCTCTTTGGCTGCGACATCTTGACAGCCCCGCTTGTCGTGGCTCACTTGCAATTGGGGCTGCTATTGCAAAACCTTGGCGTGCCTTTGTCTGGCGAAAAAGAGCGATCGGGTTTTTATCTCGCCAATGCACTCACAAACTGGAAACCGCCCATTCCTTCTCAGTCACTTCTCGTAATTCTAGGCAATCCCCCGTACAACGCTTTTGCCGATATCGGCTTGAAAGGCGAACGAGAATTCGCCGACTCCTACAAACAAGGGCTGAATGCCGAGTGGGGAATCCGGAAATTTAATCTCGACGATCTCTACATTCGCTTTTTCCGTTTAGCCGAACAGTGGATTGCAGAAAATAACAGCAGGGCAGTGGCGTGCTACCTCTCAAATTTCTCCTATCTGAGCGAACCCTCTTTCGCCGTCATGCGGCAGCGATTGCTCGAAAAATTTGACAAACTCTGGTTTGATTGTTTGAATGGAGACAGCCGCGAAACCGGAAAAATTACGCCTGAAGGGAAAGCCGATCCCAGCGTTTTTTCTACAGAATATCACCCGCAAGGCATTCGCGTCGGAACTGCGATCGCTTTGATGGCGTGCCTGGCGGATACCTCCGAGCAATCTATCGTCCGATTTCGCCATTTTTGGGGGACAAAAAAACGATCTGACTTGCTCGCCAGCCTGCACGTTGCAGATTTTAACGCTCAGTATCAGATTGTCAACCCAACCAAAAATAACCGCTACTCTTTCCGCCCCTGCGAAGCAAATACCCCCTATTCAAAATGGCCAAAGTTAACAGATCTATGCGCGATTTCTCCCATTACGGGCTATAAAGAAAATCGCGGCTATAGTTTGATTGACAGTGACAGATTTGCCCTTGCCGAGCGAATGCAAAAATACTTTGACTCCTCCGTTAGCTGGGAGGAACTCAAAGCCTCTGGCGCGGGTTTGACGCGAGATGCTGCCCGCTTCGATGCCGAGAAAGCCAGAAAAAAAGCTTTAAATTTAGAACGCTATGACGAGCGACAACTGATGCGCTATGCGTTGCGTCCCTATGAATTAAAATGGTGTTATTATACTTCACTGCGCCCCCTGTGGAACGAACCCCGCCCCTCCCTTTTCATTCACCAGTTCCCCGACAATGCTTTTTTAGTCAGCCGCCCAAACAGTGCAGCTAGCCGTGAAGGTGTCCCGTTTTATTTTATCACATCTTTGGGTGATTTTGATTTAATGCGGGGGCATTCCTATCATTTTCCTTTCCGCATTTGTCAAATAGAAAATGCGACACCAACTGCCAATCTTTCCCCAGCCGTTCGCGCGTATTTCCATCGCCTGGATATCTGCAACCCTGACGCGGATGCGGAAACAGCCGGCTTAATTTGGCGGCACGTTTTGGCTGTGGGTTATTCGCCAATTTACCGACAAGAAAATGCGGACGGCATTCGCCAAAATTGGCCCCATATTCCCCTGCCCGATTCCAAAGAATTGTTAATTGCTTCATCAGAATTGGGGCGTCAAGTGGCGGCGCTGCTGGATATAGAATGTGGGGTTTCTGGCGCGACATCGGGGGAAATTCGCCCGGAATTGCAGGCGATCGCGCTTTTTTCTCCAGCCGATACTGATTTAAAAATTACAGTCGGTTGGGGGTATGCGGGAAAGGGAGGCGTCACCATGCCGGGGAAGGGAAAAATTTTCAAGCGCTCCTACACCCCTGAAGAATGCGCCGCTGTGGAAATTATGCAGCAGCTCGGCGCAACCACTTGCGACATTTACCTGAACGATCGCGCCTGCTGGAAAAATATCCCGATCAAGGTTTGGGATTATACCATCGGCGGCTATCAAGTGATTAAAAAATGGCTGAGCTATCGGGAGGAAAAAATATTGGGGCGATCGCTCTGGCCCGAAGAAGTCAGCACAGTGACGAATATCGCTCGCCGCATCGCCGCTATTTTGCTCTTAGAACCCGCCCTCGATGCCAACTACCAGCGAGCCAAACAGTCCTGCTATAACTGGCAAAGCCGCGATGATTGACTGACTCAGAAAGCCGAATATCTAGGAAACCCGGGTTTTTCAAAAAACCGGGTTTCTAACTCCCGTCAGGTTATCTTTATTAAGATTCATTTACCGATTGTCTCGAATCTGATAGAATGTCACTGAAACTGTGAATTCATTCTGCTTGCACTCGACTTGAAAGCGCCTCTGGGGATACAGGGATTTCAGGCGGCTGTCCCACATTTGGGCGATCGCCTCTCCCAAATACAGCACGTTATCAGCCCCTACTTTTTCCGCTCCCGGCAACATTTCATCGATGTACTGCTGGTTCAGATCCCGCTCGATCGCGGTGATATCTTCTTCCCCCAGTTCGGCTTTCAACTGCTCGTATAGTTCACTTTCAAACACTTCTGCCAAAAAAATCCCGCCTTCCTGCTCCACAAAATCCGGCCAAAATAATTTGGTGAAAGCGATCGCAATCTCAACATCAGTGATAGCAAAAAGATAGTCCCACAGCGAGAAATCGTCGCTGTTCGCTTCTTTCCACTGCTGGTAGTCGCTCAGTTTATCGGCGTTCAAAGATATCTGTTTCACGGGTGAAATTCCTGAAAAAAGCTTTTGAGTTATACGCCAGTTTGTTGTAAAGGCACGGCGCAAGCCGTCGCTCCGTCAATGTCTATTCCCCCAGTCGGAAAGCCAATTGCACAGAATTGCTATATTACTATAAATCCGATCGCGGCTGGCTGACGAGTGGCCGAGCCCATCAAAAGAGATGTGGCCCACTTCTGGCAGTGGCCATTCAGGCGAAATTCTAAATTTATTCTAAATATTGCCCGATCGCCGACTTCTAGACTTAAAATCTCCATATCCCAGACTGCCCAAATCCTGACTTCTGGCCCATGACTCGTTCCCCCAACGCATCTACCCCGCAAGAGCCCAACGGCACAAAGTTCAATAAATCCAACTTCTGCGAAGACTACCGGAACATCGCGCCGGAGGATCTCTCACCGATGTACCGGCATTATGTCGAGGTGAAGGCGCAATATCCTCACGCGCTGCTGCTGTATCGGGTGGGGGATTTTTTTGAAACGTTTTTTCAAGATGCGGTGACGGTGGCGCGGGAACTGGAACTCGTTCTCACGAGCAAAGAGGGCGGGAAAATCGGGCGGGTGGCGATGACGGGGGTGCCGCACCACGCGATCGAACGCTATGCGATGCAGTTGGTAGAAAAAGGCTACGCGATCGCCGTTTGCGATCAAGTAGAAGAATCCTCAGAAGCGGCAGCAGAACGCCGCATGGTCGATCGCCAAATTACGCGCGTCATCACTCCGGGCACGGTACTGGAAGAAGGAATGCTCAAGGCGAGGCGCAATAATTTTCTCGCAGCCGTGGTGCTAGCAAACCATCACTGGGGATTGGCTTATGCCGATATTTCTACGGGCGAATTCTTCACGACGCAAGCCGATGATTTAGAGCAGCTCGCGCAGGAATTAATGCGCTTGCAACCGTCGGAAATTCTCATTCCTACCGACGCGCCGGAGATCGGCAGTTTGTTGCGCCCGGGCGAAACTTCCGAACACGTTCCGAGCTGCCTGCCCTCGTCTTTTTGCTATTCCCTGCGATCGCAGAGATCCTTCATGCTGTCAGAAGCAAGAACGCGCTTGATTCACCGATTTAAAGTGCGATCGCTCGAAGGCATGGGCTGCGAACACCTCCCCCTCGCCGTTCGCGCTGCCGGCGGTTTGCTGGAATATCTGGAAAAAACTTTTGAACAAAAAACCGGAGACAGCGAAAAAATTCCCCTCCAGCCGGTACGCACCTACACCCTCAGCGATTTTCTGATTATCGATCACCAAACTCGCCGCAACCTGGAAATTACCCAAACCGTGCGCGACGGCACGTTTCACGGTTCGCTGCTGTGGGCGATCGACAAAACCAGTACCGCAATGGGCGGGCGCGCCCTGCGCCGCTGGCTGCTGCAACCCCTACTCAATATCAAAGGCATCCGGGCGCGACAAGATACGATTCAGGAACTCGTACAAAACACTTCCCTGCGACAAGAACTGCAGCAGCAACTGCGACAGATTTACGATATCGAACGGCTCACCGTTCGCGCCGGCAGCGGTGCAGCCAACGCGCGCGAATTAGTCTCTCTGGCAGATTCTCTGGCAAAATTACCCGAACTGGCATCCCTGGCATTGCAGGGATCGTCTCTCTACCTGAAAGCCCTGCAAAACGTGCCGCCAGAACTCGAACAACTCGCCGGCAGGCTGCACGCTTATTTAGTTGAGTCACCGCCGATTCACTTGAAAGAAGGGGGTTTGATTCGCGAAGGGGTAGACGCGCAGCTCGATGCCATGCGCCAACAAGTTCAGGACGATCGGCAGTGGCTCGCCGAGTTAGAAGTTAGGGAACGCGAGCGATCGGGAATTCCCACGCTCAAGGTGGGATTTAATAAAACTTTTGGCTATTATATCAGTATTTCCAAGTCGAAAAGCGACCAAGCCCCGCACGATTACATCCGCAGGCAAACGCTGACGAATGAGGAGCGCTACATCACGCCGGAATTGAAGGAAAGGGAAAACCGGATTCTGACAGCGCGAGACGATTTGAATCAGTTGGAATACGAGATATTTACCCAATTGCGCGGCGAAGTGGGCGTATATGCCGAACAAATTCGCAAGGTGGCAAAGGCGGTGGCGGCGGTAGATATTTTGTGCGGGCTGGCAGAACTCGCAGCCGAGCGGGGTTACTGCCGTCCGCTGATGGTAGAAAGCCGGGAAATTAGTATTTTAGAAGGTCGCCATCCCGTCGTCGAGCAGTCGCTTCCCCCCGGGTTTTTCGTGCCGAATTCGACGCAATTGGGCAGCGACGAGCCAGATTTTCCCACGCCCGACCTGATTATTTTAACAGGGCCGAATGCCAGCGGCAAGAGCTGTTATTTGCGGCAGGTGGGGTTGATTCAACTGATGGCGCAGGTGGGGAGTTTCGTGCCGGCATCGGAGGCGACTTTGGGAATCTGCGATCGCATTTTCACCCGCGTCGGTGCCGTGGACGATTTAGCCACCGGGCAATCTACCTTTATGGTGGAAATGAACGAAACGGCAAATATTCTCAACCACGCCACGCCGAAATCCCTCGTGCTGCTCGATGAAATCGGGCGGGGTACGGCGACTTTTGACGGGCTCTCGATCGCCTGGGCGGTGGCGGAACATCTGGCGACAGAAATCAAAGCGCGCACGATTTTCGCCACCCACTACCACGAATTAAACGAACTGGCATCGCTGCTGTCGAATGTGGCAAATTATCAAGTCACGGTGAAAGAATTGCCCGACCAAATTGTCTTTTTACACCAAGTTCATCCCGGAGGGGCTGACCGATCCTATGGGATTGAAGTGGGACGGCTGGCAGGGTTGCCGCCGAGCGTCATTCAGCGAGCGCGGCAAGTGATGGGGCAGATAGAAAAGCACAGCAAAATCGCCGTGGGGCTACGCGAAGGGGCGGCGGGAAAATCGAGCGATCGCAACGGTCAAGTCGCGGATGCCTCAGAACAATTAGATATCTTTGATTTCTGAAATTCTCTGCTCTGTTTGGTTTATTTTTAAACCGCTTTCGTCGCAAAGAACTTTAGAGAAGAGCGGGGAGAGCGGGAAGGAAGTAGCCGACAGAGCCGAAAGTCTGAAGCTCTCCTTCCTGAAAGGGCAGCATTGCGGTACTATTACTTGACCAAAGCTCTGGGGAAAAACAGGCCGTGATAGAAAAGAAAAACTTTTTCTTGCGCAACGTCTGGTATTACGCGCTACCGGGTGGCCACCTCAAACCGGGAGCGATGCTGGCAAAAACCCTTCTCGGCGAACCGATACTATTCGCCCGCAGTCGCAGCGGCGAAGTTTTTGCCCTGCGCGATATCTGCCCGCATCGCGGCATCCCGCTCAGTTGCGGGCGCTTCGACGGTGATGAGGTCGAATGCTGTTACCACGGCTGGCGCTTCGACGCGAGCGGGCGCTGCACGGCGATTCCCTCCCTCGCCGAAGGGCAAGGGTTTGACTTCAGCCGCTTGCGCGTCAAGCAATATCCCGTTCGCGAAGTGCAGGGGAATATTTGGATTTACATGGCAGAAGGCAATTCAGCGGAAACCGAAACGCCGGAAATGGAAATCCCAATTGTTCCCTATTTTAAAGAGAAACCCTATCAATTTGTCGAGGTGATGCGGTTTCCGTGTTACGTCGATCATGCCGTGGTGGGTTTGATGGACCCCGCGCATTCGCCTTTCGTACATCGCGCTTGGTGGTGGCGATCGGGGCACAAATTTTTTGATGAGGTCAAGCAATTTGTTCCCTCGCCCTACGGGTTTACCATGCAGGGGCAAAAGCTGGAAAATATGGGTCGCGGGTATTGGCTGATTGGGGGAGTTCCCGAAGTAGAAATCTCGTTTCGCCTGCCCTCAGTTCGCATCGAAACGATTACGACAAGCGCTCACGCGATTTGCAATTTGACGGCGGTAACGCCGATTTCGGAAACGGAAAGCGAAGTTACGTTTCTAGCTTATTGGACGGTGCCTTGGTTGGGAGCGATCGCGCCTTTCTTGCAGCCGCTCGCGCGAGCTTTTCTCAATCAAGATCGCGAAGTGGTTGTCAAGCAACAAATCGGCTTGCAACACAATCCCACTTTAATGCTCATCGACGATGCCGACGTGCAGGCTCGCTGGTATTACCAGTTGAAGGCAGAATTTGCCCGCGCTGCAGCGGAGGGGCGCGCCTTTGTCAATCCAGTAAAAGAACGGGTGCTGCGCTGGCGCGCTTGATGGGGGGCGGAGCCTCTATCGCGATCGCTTTAGCGCTCCAGAAAGCGCCTTATTGCGATCGCGCGTTCACGATACCGATCAACTTTTGATAAACCGCCTCGATTTCTTGAAAATAGGTTTCTTCATCCCCGCGAACCCCCACAAAAAATAAATTAAAGCAGGGCATGACGCAGTTTTCCGATTCCAACGTATCTTCTTGAATGTAAACTTGCACGGGACTGTCGCCGGAGAGCGAATTTGCCAGCGCCGCCAAACTTTGAAACAACCCGTATAAATACTCGTACTCGGCTTTATTTCTCGGCAAAATCCCTACATATCGCTGCCGCATCACTGCATCGTCAGTGGAACGGTGCCCCTGACAGCTCGAATAAGTGATGCAGTTAAACTTTAAAATCAAAGCAACCGTTAAATCCCTGACTCCCAGTTCTAAAGATTTTTTAAACTTGCGGTGGTATTTTGTAAAAGCCGGCGAATTATAACACGCTGATGTCCCGTCAGTATTGATATGCCCCTGGGAGCTTTCCCGAATGACATCCGCCCCGGTTTCCTCCACAAAGGGATCGTCCCAAGATTTAATAAAATCTTTTACTCCGCTCAAGTAAGTTGGCATACTTATCCCGCCATCCCTGATAAAATTCAATCATAGCACGACTCGTGCAGCCCGAAGCAGATTTGATCGGGTTTCTCCCTTCCTCTTTCTCCTCTTTCCTCTGCGTCCTCTGCCTCTTTGCGGTTCGATTAACCTTGAACTATACTCTATATTAAGAGTAACTGTCTCAAATATGAAACCCTATAAAATTCTAAGTAGTTGCCTGCCGATCGCCGCGATCGCGCTGGTGCTGGCAGGCAGTTTACAGGGTTGCTCAAAACCCGCGTCTGAAGAAATACAAAAACCATCCGGGCAGGTAAAAATGGAACAAGAGCGATCGCTTCTCACCCTCACAGGCACAGTTATCGAAAAACCCTGGAGTCAAACCGTCGAATCGTGGACAGCAGGCGGCAGCAATTACTACGTCCTCGACGTTGGCGATGCCCAAATTGCAGAGCGATCGGCGGCTGAAGGCGTCATCCTGCGCCCCTCAGAAGCGGTGCCTTTCGAGAGCTTCCGAGATTATATAAAAAAGCGCGTAGAAGTCGAGGGCGAATACGTCGCCGCCCAGCCGTACACGCCGCAAGGACCTTGGGAGCAGTATCCTATGGGACCCGATCGAAAACCCCTGCCGAGGGGGCAAGGGTTTAAGGTTTATAAAATTAAGCTTCTCAGCGGACAATAAAGTTGCAAAAATTTCTCCCTTTTTCTGGGTAGGGGCGAGCGCGGAAGCTCGCCCTGGGGGTTAACTTTCCGGCGTTATTTGCGGCGGCATCGGACTAATCAAACCGCTGGCAGCACCAAACAGGTTGATAGGACTTTTGCCGTCCGTAATCAACATGCTCTGAATGCCCAAACCTTGGAGCAATCGCGCCTGCATTTCGGGGCCGGCTTGCGCGATCGCCTGCAGCGTTTCCGGACCGATCGCCGCCACTTTTTGCGCGAATTCCGTGGTGTTAATTTGCGCCATACGCTCTGCTTTTTGAATCTCCAAGCGAGCGATCGCCTGCTGGTGAGCTAATTCCGCCTCCTGCCGCGCTCTGAGCTGCGCTAGCTCTCCCTCCGCGCGAATCCGCTCCGCCTCGGCTTCTTGCTGCGCCAAATTCACCGCTAATTCCCCTTCAATCCGAGCCGCTTCTGCCTTCGCTCTCGCTTCAGCGGTTGCCTGCCCCGCCGCCTCGATCGCCGCGTTTTCTGCCTGAAATTCCAGCAGTTTTTTGCGCTCAACTTCAGCCGCCCCTTTATCGACAATTATTTGCCGCTCCAGTCGCGCTTTCGCTTCTTGCTCGATCCGATCCGCATCGCGCCGCGCTGCCGCTTCTTGTGCATCTGTCGTAATTTGAATGGCAATTTGTACCGATTTTTGCAGGCTTTCCAGCGTCCGCTCGTCTACTGGTTCGACGGATTGAATGTCGATATTCGTGATCACTAAATTATTCGACCGGAAGCGAAATTCATCCCGCACGCGCCCTTCCGCGTCCGTGCCAAATACCGCTAGGCGAATTATTTTAGCAGAATTGCGGTGAAATTCGTCAAATTGCACCCCCGCAACCGCGCCCCGCACGCGAGAGGCGATCGCCTTGCACGCATCCCCGACAAAATCCGGCACTTGAAACAGTCTGGCGGCTGCCGGTTGGTCGTTTCTGTCAACGTCAAAATACCAGTTATAAGATAATTGCAGTTGCAGTCTGGCGTGATCGGAGGTTTCCACGGTAAAAATATCCGTCATAAAATCCGGCCCTAATAATAACGCCAGAGATTTTATCGAATTCGGACGCTTGGGTTTTCCGCCAGACAAACTCAAGACGGTAAAGGCTTCGTCGGGGCCGAGCATGACCAAATCCGGGCCGAATACCGTGCGAGCCGTTCTCTCTTTGTAGTCGTGAATTTGTACGGCTGCATTTTGCGGAACGTGAAAGACAACTGCTCTGGTTTTATCGCGTTTCGAGGCAACTTGGGCGGTTTCTGGTTTCGCTTCGGCACGCTCCTCTGTGGGAGGTCGCCAGTTTCTTCTCGAAAAAATATCGATTTTTTGCGTTAGCAGTTCCTCGACTTCTGGGGAAAGCTCTTTTTGCCAGAGTTCCTCATAAGGGCTGAGCATGTACGCTTGAGGGCCACTGACCAGCCTGAGTTCCCCCGTTTGAATGTTTCGCGCGTAAATGCCCTCATTTTTGTCGAGGGGAATGGCTTTGCGTTTTTCGAGAACTTCTACTTCCACGCGAGGAATGTAGTCCCGAGGGCCGGCTATCATCCACAAATCTCCCGGCTGTCGCTGGATGAGATTATCGCCCGCTCCCTCTGTGAAAGCTTCTTTGGCTCGCAGTAAAAGCGATTCCTGTTCCCCCAGAACGTAGACTTTTTGAATGCCATTTTCCAGGGATTCGCCGGGGTGCAAAAAGAAGGAAGTTCTGCCCTGACGGATTTCTCGCTTGCCTAATTGCGGTTTGCCGTCTTCGCCGATCGGATCGACGACGGTACACCACTCGCGATCGCTCAGGGTGGTAATCGCAACTTCTCCCACCACCTCTTCATAAACGTCGGGAATGTGAATTTCGGCATCGTCGATCGTGACTAACCATTCATCGCCGGCTTTGCGCTGCCGCCCGAAAATATCTGTAAAAGTCCGCTTGGCTCTCAGGTGCAGGGCTTTCCGTTCTGTCAAGACGCACGCATTAATAATGCTGGCGATTTCTTCATCGACTCCCGGCAAATAAGCTCCTTCTTCTCTGACGAGCCATTCTTCACCGGCTCGTCGGCGGTTGCCCTGGCGATCGGTGCAATTTTGCCGTGCCATCAGGCGCAGGGCTTGGTTGGGTTTGATGACGCGGGCGGCGACGGTTTCGATGACTTCTACTTCGACTCGCGGCAGGTAGGTTCCCGGGCCTTCAAATAGCCATTCGTCGCCGGCTCGGCGCGCGATCGCTTGGCTGGCAGAAGCGCGATCGCTGAAGTCGCGAATCGCTTTCAAGCGCAGCGCTTGATTGGTTTCTACCACCTGCAATTGCGTCACTTTTCCGGCTAATTCTTCACCCGGATACAGGGGAAACGGCTCTTGCGCGAAGCGAATTTCCCGATCGCCGTAGCGCAATTTTACCTGCCCGTGTTCGTCCGCGATCGGCTCTCCTTCTTCATCCCGCAGAACCGGATTTTCTACGATACAGTAATATCGAGGCGGTACAATTACCATTGCTTGCGGTTTTAAAACCAGCCGCTCGTGATCGCGCAGGGTAATCGTTTGCGGGCCAACTTCCAGCCGGGTTACGCCCGTGTTGTTATCTAGAATGTGGATGAACTGCTGGGGTTTCAGGCGGATGACGCCGCTGGCAATTCCCGTTTCATCTGTTTGATTTTCGCTGATGCGATCGCCAGTCTTCATTAAATTTACTCTCCCTACCGAGCCTCTTTTCTGGTTGGCTGGTTTCTTTTATCCTATCTATTTTGGGGAAGGCGCGAATGATTTAGATCGGTCGTTTGGCTGACGTCAAACACCGAAAAATGGTGATATAAATCACAGGCATTTTTAGAAGGTATTTTTTCCCAGACCGCGCGATCGCCTCCCGACGAATCCGGTGCCAGCGATGCGGCCAGCCATTCAACCGATAGAGAAAGCTTGCATCGATTTTAAAACACTTCCCAGCCGATTTATTCTTCCATGCGAGGAAGTGTAAAATAAAACGTCGTTCCCGCTCCGACTTCAGATTCAACCCAAATCTGCCCGCCGTGGCGTTCGACAATTTTTTTGCAGATAGACATACCGAGCCCAGTGCCCGGGTATGCCGTATGCGGGTGCAGGCGCTGGAAAACCTCAAAAATGAGGGGGAAATGTCCGGGCGGCGAAATTTAATGGCATTGCCAATGAGATTTTGAAAAAGCTGCATCAATTGCGTGCGATCGCCCGTGACGGTTGGCAAATCCGAATGGGTGATAACCGCCCCGCTGGCAGAGATTTCCTCGCTCAAATTAGCCAGCGCCTCTGCTAAAGCGAGTTGGCAGTCAGCCGCTTGCAACTGGGGAGGGCGCGCTCCCAGCCTAGAATAAGCCAGCAAATCCTTAATGAGCAGCTGCATCCGCGTACCCGCCTTCACAATCTCGCCAATATAGCGTTTCATCTCCTCATTGAGATTCGTTTCGTATTTCCAGAGCAGTATATCTGCATAACCGATCGTAAGCTGGAGCGGCGATTGCAAATCGTGGGATGCCATGTAGGCAAATTGTTCTAATTCGGCATTGGATTTGGCGATTTCGGCATTGTAGCGCGTGATGGTTTCATTCAACTTTTGCAGTTGTGCGTTTTGTTCGATCAGTTGGCGGTGCTGCTGCTGGATCGTCAGTTGGTGCGTGACGCGAGCGATGACTTCTTCAGTTTGAAACGGCTTGCTGATGTAATCTGCACCCCCAACTTTAAACGCCTTTACCTTATCAAGGGTCTTATCGAGAGCGCTAATAAAAATCACGGGCACGTCCCGCGTTCTTTCGGAATCTTTCAGCCGCTTGCACACCTCATATCCGTCCATATCCGGCATTAAAATATCCAGTAAAATCAGGTCGGGCAACAAGTTTTCACAGGCAGTTAAAGCCATCGTCCCATTCAAGGTTTTGCGAATGCGATACCCCTGATTCTCTAGGAGAGAAGCTAAAACCCGCAGATTGTCAGGGGTATCGTCAACCAGTAGAATGTCACCTTTATAGGACTTCGCTGAAGGTTTACTCATTTTTTATGACTGGCAGGTATAATTTTTCCATCGATCGGCTGTAAAAAGCAACTTTTCAGAGAGATCGTCCTCTCTTCCTCTGACGGAATCGTCAAGCGTACATGTAGATACCGGGCGTCGCGAAAGAGCATTCGCATCATCGATTTTCGGTGAAAACCGAGAGCTTCTTCTCTCGTTAGCGCAGCCCTGTGCAGAAGGGCTATATGCGTTTTCCCCTACAAAAGTGAGAGGTTGCCTCCACTGGCTCCCTCCCCGCCGCAAGAAACCGATCAAGAAGGGGAAGGGGGGGAGGCGGCAAAAAGAGAAATAGCAGCCAACGGCAATTTTAGACCGAAAAGGGAGTAAAAAAAATAGGGAGTCTCGATCGCGACGCTGCCAAGTTCCTCAGCAAGGCGGACGGTTTCGGAGTTTCCCCGCCGTCGGCGTGCCCTCCTCTAGATCGTACAGCCCATCCCACCGGACGTGATAAGGGGAGCATCCCGTTTTTGTCAAAACACCTTTTTTCAGAAGTGGGAGCGTCTCGCTCCCTATCTATTCAAGAGCGAACGAGACGTTGGTGCTAGCTCATAAAAGAGCCGCAACGCTTACGCACCCGCTTCGCGAACGCACTCCAAAAATGGGATGCTCCCCCGCGATAAGCGATTAGGCTTGTGATTTGACGGGGCAGAAAGCTCTCCCGCTCTCCCCCTCGCCGCAGCCGATCAGTTGGCTCTCTCCATCGGTTCGAGCAATTCCAGAATTTTTTCAAACTGGAAGTTATGGGCAAGATCTGCAACCACTTCTGCTAGCGGAGCGCGATCGGGGGGAAGTTCTTCGACTAATTCTAAAATCAAGTCGTCGCTGCATTGAGACGCCAGTTTGAAGAGTTCTGCTACCCATTCCGGCGGCATTTGAGCCAAGTGCGCGATCGCCGCAGCCGGAGAAGAAATCCCTTCAGTTTTTGGCCGATCGCTTTGGCTGAAGCTGCTCTCCTCTTCATAGATGTAGGCGAGCCCGAGATGCTTTCCGATTTTTTCTAAAAGCTCCTCTTTTTGAAAAGGCTTGCGAATGAAATCATCGCACCCGGCAGCCAGAACAGTTATGCGGTCTTCTTCAAAGGCGTTAGCCGTCAGGGCAAGAATCGTTGTAGCCTCTCCGTTCGAGCCGGATTTAATCTGTTTGGTTGCCTCGTAGCCGTCCATCACCGGCATCCGCATGTCCATTAAAATCAAGTGCGGCTGCCAACTGTGCAACAAATCAACGGCTTGCTGCCCATTCTCCGCTTCCCGCACCTCGAAGCCAATGGCGGCGAGAATTTGCGAAAGCAGCAAGCGGCTGTCGGAGATGTCGTCAACGACCAGAATCCGATAGCTCGGCTGATTGGGGGCTAAACACACGATCTTGCGCTGCCGCGTCGGCAGCAGAACATCCGTCGCGTCGATGAGCGTGACGGGAACGTTAAAGCTAAAAATGCTGCCCTGTCCGACTGTGCTTTTGACGCTGATATTTCCTCCCATCAGTTGCACGAATTTGCGGCTGATGGGCAATCCCAACCCCGTTCCTTGTCCCGATTTTCGGCCTGTTTCGGTTTGTCCGAAGGATTCAAATAACTTGTTCATTTCCGCTGGGGCAATGCCGGGGCCGGTATCGGAGATTTCAAATAATAAACGGGCTTGGCTGGCTGTTTCGCGGTGCCCGCTGCCTGCTTCGATCGCGTTCGCTTTCGCGCGCAGGGTGACGGTGCCCGATTTCGTAAATTTAATGGCATTGCCCAAGATGTTGAGCAAAACTTGGCGCAGTTTCCCTTCATCCGTTCGCACGAAGGAGGGAAGAGAAGCAGCTAGCTCGAAGGCGAGATTTAATCCTTTTGCCCGCGCTTTTAAGTACAGCATTTCTTTGAGGGTATCGAGCAGGTGCAGCAGGTCAAAGTTCGTGTCATTTAAAGTGACTCTACCGGCTTCGATTTTGGACATTTCTAAAATGTCGTCGATTAATTCCAGCAGGTGCTCGCCGGCGCGATTGATAATCGCTAATTGTTGTTGGTGTTCCTTTTTGAGAGACGAATCGCCGCCCATCACTTGGGCAAATCCCAGGATAGCGTTTAATGGCGTGCGCAATTCGTGGCTCATATTGGCGAGAAATTCGCTCTTGGCGCGGTTGGCGGTTTCGGCTTCTCGCGACGCTTGCTCTAGGGCGATGTTTTTCAGCGCCAGTTCTTCGCTCCTGTGGGTTTCTCGTTCTAAGAGAGCCGCTTGCGCCAGGGCAATTCCCATCTGAGCGGCGACGGCTTCGAGCAATTCAATTTCATCGGGCATCCAGGCGCGGGCGCGATCGCACTGGTGCAGCCCGATTAAACCATTCGGTTCGCCCTGATAAGAAGTCCGCACCGTCAGCATTGACTGGATTTGCAGGTAACGGCACAGGTGAAATACTGGCTCAAATAGCGGTTCGCTGTAGACATCCGGCGTCGCGATCGCCCGTTCTTCTCTTAACACGGTTTGGGCGTGAATATTGTCTGCAACGGGAATTTCTGTGTCCTTCAACGACGGATAGCCTCCCAGCAAGTATTCCGCCACCAAAGGCAGCCTCGGTTCTGGTTGGGCAATGTAGGCGTGAATCAGACAGCGATTCACCCCAAATGCCTCTCCGATTTGAATAGCAGCCGTTTCAAAAATGTGCTGCGTGTTGAGGTTTTGGCGGATTTCATCCGTGATTTTTTGCAGGAGCAACGCTTTCTGCAATTGCCGCTGGAGGGCATCTTCCGCCCATTTTTGCTCTGTGATATCTTCGGCAATGCCGGCAAAGCGGTAAACCTCTCCCCTTTCATCGAAAATAGGAGCCGAGCGAGACACAATCCAGCGAATCTGTCCATCCGATCGGACAATTCGATAAGTTTCATCGACGGATATACTGGATCGCAATTGCCTGCTGAAAACCCATTGGATTCGTTTATAATCATCTGCATAGATGCACTCCATCCAAGATAAAGGATTTTTATACAGGCTTTCGCAACTTCTCTCCCATATTCGCTCGTAGGCTGGAGAAATATAAAGAACTTTTCCCTTCTTATCAGTCATAAAAAAGGCTTGGTGAATGTTTTCGGCCAACTGGCGAAACTTTTCCTCGCTCTCGCGCAGCGCGGCTTCTGCTTGCTTGCGCTCGGTGATTTCGACAACAACAATGCCGAGCCCGATGGGTTGGGTTTCCGGCGACTGAATCGGGAAATAAGAAACTAACCACGTCCGCAATACCCCTGGCAGTTTCTGCGTCTCTCCAGCAATCTCTACATAGAGGACAGGTTCGCCCGTTGTCAGGACATGTTCAAAGATGCCCGCTTGTTTCGGTGCCAGATCGGGTACGATTTCCCAGGGGGTTTTCCCGATATGTTCGGCTACTGATAGCCCATTAATTTCTGCTAAAGCTTCATTGACGAGAACGTAGCGGCACTGGCGATCGAGTACCGTCATGCCCACTGGAGCGCTCGTGATAAAGGCATCCAGCAATTGTTGTTTCGCGGCTAGCTCTCGCTCTAGCGCCCTGCGCTCGGTGATGTCGATCGCCGCACCCCCGATGAGGAAGTTTTCAGACGTGGAGGGAATCGGAAATTTGTAAACCAGGTATTCGCCCAGCGAACCATCGGATCGGGTTGCCGTTTCAATGGTTTCTAGCACCGTTTGCGCTTGAGCAACAAGGCGGTTATTCTCTACATATTGCTGAGCCATTTCCGGCGAAAAAATTTCAAACAGATTTCTGCCGATCGCATCCTGACGAGACAACAGCACCCCTTTCATAAATGAGGCATTTGCATAGACTAATATGCCTGCATCATCGGCAATCCAAGTGGCAGCGGGAATATTTTGCATGAAGGCTTGGAAGCGAGCTTCACTCGCTTTCAAGGCTTCTTCGGAGCGCTGGCGATCGGTGATATCAAAGGTGATGCCCAGGATTTGTTGAATCTCGCCCGCTTCGTCGAGCAGGGGGACGTACTTGGCAATGATGGTGTAGGGCTCTGCATCGGGAAGCCGAATCGTACACTCTCCTACTTGATAGGTTTTCGTCGCAACAGTCTGCAGCAAAATCGGCAGATAGCTAGAAGTCACTTCGGGAGGAAATAAATCTTCATCTCGCTGGCCGATGAACTGTTCTAAGGGCCATCCCGTCCGCTCCAATCCCTGCTGATTGACATACTGCAATCGCCGGTCGCGATCGTAAATCACGCAGACATCTGGCATGTGTTCGATCGCAATCTGAAATCTTTGTTCGCTCTGCCATAACGCCTCTTCGGCTTGTTTGAGTTCTGTCAAGTCGTGCAGGCTGACGGCGATGCCCGATATGGTGCCGTCTGGCTCGGCGTAAGGCGCATAAGTGACGCTCAGAAATCGAGGCAGGGAGTGGCGATACTCAAACCACTGCTCGTAGCGGACAATTTCTCCCGCCAGACAGCGATCGAGGTGAGGTTTGGCAACGGTCTCGAAGACTTCCTGCCCTATCATGTCGGCAACCGAACGTCCGACAATCTCAGCGGCGGAGGTTTCGTGCCAGTCTAAATAAGTCTGGTTGGCAACTTGATAGGTATAGTCGCGGTCGATCAAAAAAATGGCATCGGGAATGTTCGAGACAATGCCTTCAAATTTTCGCAATCTTTCTTCAGTTTTTTTCCGCTCGGTAATGTCGCGCAAGACTACAAAAGCGCGATCGCATTCGCTGGCAACAATGCGGGCTTCTTGGCAGCGCGTTTCGCCGTCGAGAGCGATTTCGTATTCGCAAACTTGCAGCTCGCCAGTTTCGATCGCCCGATCGAGGTACTGCACCGGCAACTGTGCCAGAGCCAGGGGCAGGATTTCTGGAATTCGCCCTGCGTTCGTCTCTTGGTTGGATTTGAGGATTTTCACAGAGCCGCATGAAGCTAGCTCGTGCAAGAGCAAATCGCCCGCGTCGCCACAGGTTCTATCCCTGCAGACTTGAAAGATGGCGTCGGGAATGGCGCGGAAAAAGGCGCGCAGGGAGGCTTCGCTCTGGCGCAGGGATTCTTCAGCCTGTTTGCGATCGCTGATGTCGCTTTCCGATCCCGCCATCCGCACGACATTGCCGGTTTCGTCCCAAAGCGCCTGTCCCCGGTCGAGAATCCACATATAGCTGCCATCTTTGCGCTGCACGCGGTATTCAGCGGTGAACAAAGGCGTTTTGCGGGCAAAGTGATCGTCGAGCGCTTGTCTGACTTTTTGCACATCTTCAGGATGAATGCGACTGTACCACTCCTGTAGAGAGTTGCCGATTTCGTGGGGTTCAAACCCGCGCATTGCCTTCCAGCGCTCGGAAAAGAAAACTTGCTGGGCTTTGACATTCCAGTCCCAGATCCCGTCCTGAGTGCCGCGCAGCGCCAGTTGCCAGCGTTCTTCGCTTTCTCGCAGGGCGGCTTCTGCCCGCACGCGATCGCTGATATCCGCAAGCATTGCGAAACCACCAGCATAGTTGCCTGCCGCATCGAGAATCGCTGTCGTCGATAGCATCGCCCACAGATCGGAGCCGTCTTTGCGGCGGAATTTGAAATCGTGATGTTCGCTAATCCCCCGATAGCGGCGTTCTAAATAAGCTTGCGCCAGCCTTTGTTCTTCGGCTTCCATAAAGGCAAACAAAGGCATTCCCTGCATTTCCTCAACGGTGTAGCCGAGCATTTCTGCCATCTTGGCATTCACAAAGCTGGTTTTGTTTTCCACATCCAGCACCCAGATGCCTTCTGAGGTGGTTTCGACAATTTGCCGGTATTTTTCCTCGCTTTTTTGCAGGGCTATTTCTGCGAGCTTGCGATCGCTTATATCCTCGACAATATAGGAAAAACGGGGGCGATCGCTCTCCCCTTGCCCGATGTAGGAAACGGTTGCCGACAGATACTTGACCGTTCCCTTTCGCTCGTGCTGGTATTCAAAGCGAACGGGCTGACCTAATCTCTGGCTCTCCCGATAATAGCTAATCCACCAGAGAATATATTCTCGTTCCGCCCCCATTTCGCTGGCGCATCGTTCCTGCATTGCTTTCGGAGTCGTTCCGAAAAATTGCGCCGTTGTCGCGTTGTCCGATAAATGCAGGATGTCATCGTCTAACAGTTCCACAACGCCCATCATCATCGGTGCAGAGTCGTAGAAGCTCCGCAGCACTGCTTCCCGTTCCCGGCTTGCTTTTTCGGCTCGCTGCGTGCGTTCGAGTTCCCGCTGCAATTGCTCGGTTCTCTGGGCGACTTCGCTGGCGAGTTGTGCATTGGCGGTTTGAATTTGCTCGATCAGTGTCGCTTGCTGAATCGCGATTTCTACCTGGACGGATAAGTTTTCCAGAAATTCTATTTCTTCCGGCTGCCACTGCCGCGATCGCGCACACTGATGCGCGATCGGAAGTCCCCACAACGTCTCGTCAAACCCGATGGGGACGATGAGATTAGCTTTCACGTCAAACAGCTTTAAAAAATCAACGTGGCAGGGGCTCAATCCGGCATTTTCGATATCGGCGATCGCTTTGGAACGGCGGTTTTTATACGGAGCGAACCATCCGGCCTCGAAGCACTCATCTTTGACAACACTGTTGATAATAGACCATTCCACTCGTTCAACAGATTCTACAATCACTTTGCCGCTACAATCGGGATCGAAGCGGTAAATGATGACGCGATCGGCTTGCAGCAGTTGGCGAACTTCGGCGACGGTGGTATTGAGAATCGCGTCTAAACTCGAAGAGGCGCGAATCCGCAGTGCCATATCGGCTAAGAGTTGATTTTTCTGCGCGGATTCTTGCAGCCTCGCGGCGCGATCGCTCACTTCTCGCGCGAGCTGGCTATTCAGGCGCTTTAGCAAATCGACGTTCTCGGTTTTTAGTTGCTGCACCTGCTGTTTCAAGGCGACAATCACTCCGTGCAGTTCGTTTAAATCGATCGCTTGCAAAATACTCGCATGTGTCACCAGTCCCGCCAAATAGCCTTCGCGGTCAACAACGACTAAGCGCCGGATATTCAGCCGCTGCATTTGTTGGTGAGCCTCCCACAGGGAATCGTCGGGACTGGTTAGAAATAGGGGAGCGCTCATCACCCGTTCGGCGATCGCTTCTCTCAAATTCACTTCTAGGGCTTGGGCTTGCACGAGATCCCGCTCCGTCACGATTCCCAGAGGGCGAATTTTTGCCGGGGCGATCTCCGCACCGATAACCGCGCAGCTCGCCCGATGCTCGGCCATGAGTTTGGCCACCTCTAGCAGCGTCGCGCTGGCTGGGGCGTGGATCGCCCTTTCTGCCATGACTTCTCGGACGGTTCGGCTCTTGAGTACGTCTGCTGATTGCAAGGTGGCGCGAATGCTCTCTGGCGTCACTATGCCTAGCGGTTGACCTCGCTCGTTCGTGACGGGCAAGTGGCGGATGCCGTGCTGGCGCAATAGTTGGATGACTCGCAGGGGTTCTCGCGCTTCTTCTTCCGTGCAGGTTATCAACTGCCGCTCCATCACCTCAGCAACCGTCACCTCCCGCAAGCTGCCCTCTCGCGCGGCGATCCTCACGATGTCCTGTTCTGTCATCAAGCCCACCAGGCGATCGCCTTCCACCACCAAAACACAGCTCGTTCGCATGGCTGTCTCTGGTTTCACTTCCGGCTGCGCCTGCACGCCGAAGTCGCGATCGTTGGTTTGCCCCATCAGTTTTATAGCGTCCAGTAGCGCGGTATCGGCAGCCACGGCGATACAGTGGCGCTCAATACAGTCTTTATACTGGGAGAGCAGCGAGGGATTTTCAGATTCCATTATGACCCCCTGCATACAAAAAGTTGTCGCAAGTTCTGGCGAGGCTTTGATCCGCCAGCAAAGTTCTCATCCATCCAGTTTCGGCATCATCCAAGGCGAGCATCCCTGGGCATGTAAAAAGACGTTTTTTCAGGAGGGCGCGCTGGACGCTCACACTACAATTGAATAGAACAGTTACGTCATCGTCAACTCCCCGAATTTTGGCCCACGAGAACTCCAGCGGTTTTGCAGGTATGAAAATAAGCAGTCAGGCAGTTGGCCAAGCATCCGACGCGAACGAAAAAAAGCCAAAGTGAGCAAAAAAATTAGGATTGATAGCTGTATAAAAGCTTTTTCATTCTCCTTTTGGACGGCTTCCTGCTGCGCCTACTGTTCTGTCAGCTAATTAAGCCAAGCCACTTCATTTTTCCCTCTCCCCCTCCCCCCCTCTCCCCCTTTTCCCGGCAACCCTCCCACCCAGCCTCCACAACAATCTTAACCAAACACTAGGGATGCCGGTTCGGGCGCGTGGGAAGCTGAATGCAAAATTCTGACCCTTGTCCGGGTTCGGAAAAGCATTGCAGGGTTCCGCCATGCTGGGCGACGATAATTTGGTAGCAGATTGCCAGCCCCAAGCCCGTGCCAGAGCCCACGGGTTTTGTGGTAAAGAAGGGGTCAAAAATGCGAGATTTGACGGATTCGCTCATGCCTGCTCCATTGTCGGCAATCCGAATTCTGACTGAAGTGGCATCTGCTATTTCGGTTGTGATGGTAATGCGAGGCGATCGCGGCTTGTCTTTTTGGCTGAGAACGTCAATAGCATTGTTAAGAATGTTTAAAAATGCTTGATTCAATTCCCCCGCATAGCATTCTACCTCGGGCAGGTTGCCGTATTTTTTGATCGCCTCAATGCCAGAACTCTCTAGCGCCTTTGAAGCCGCTTCGCTGGCGGGAAAGTGCAAGCGGTGCTGCAAAAGCCCTAAAGTATTGTCGAGACATTGGTGAATGTCCACCATCTGCCACCCAGCGCGATCGCTTCTGGAAAAATCTTGCAGGGATAAAACAATTTGGCGGATGCGATCGGCCCCGGTTTGCATGGAATCGATGACTTTTTGCAAGTCTTGAATCAAAAAATCTTTGTCAAGGGCGGCGAGTTTGTCGCGAATCGCTGCCGGCGGGTTGGGGACGAGTTCCTCGTAAAGCTGCAGCAGCTCGATGAGTTCTGCGGAATAGCTTTCTACATGGGCGAGATTGCCGTAGATGAAGGTGACGGGGTTGTTAATTTCGTGGGCAATCCCGGCAACGAGCTGCCCGAGGGAGGACATTTTTTCGCTCTGCACCAGTTGCGCCTGCGTTTGCTGCAATTCTTGCAAGGTTTTGCTCAACTGCAGGGTGAGAGAACGCGATCGCAAGCCCGCCCGCACCCGCGCCAGCAATTCCTCAGTTTCTATCGGTTTGGAGAGGAACTCGTCAGCGCCGGCGTCGAGCCCTTTGACGCGATCGGAGAGCTGCTCGCGGGCGGTGAGCAAGATGAAAAAAGTAGCAGCCAGTTCTGGAGAGGCTTTGACGCGCCGGCACAGTTCTATCCCGTCGATGACCGGCATCATCCAGTCGCAAATCATCACGTCGGGATGCAGGCGCAGGGCCAATTCTAGGGCTTCTGAGCCGTCTGGAGCGACCGTTACCTCGTGTCCTTCGCTCTCCAGCAAATCTTGCAGCACTAATTGAACGGTCAAATCGTCGTCAACCACTAAAATGTTGGCCATAACAACAACCACTCGAGGGATTGTGGGAGCAGGGAGTTTTTAATGGAAGGTGTCGGAGGCGATCGCGCGATCGCGCTCTATCGGGGATGCGTGCAGCCTGCCAGCACCGTCGGCGAGTGTTTTTTCGCGGACTTTTCGCGCGGGAGGCAGCGCCGGAGTGCCCGATTCCAAGCGGAAGGAGCGCGAAAAGCCAGTCCGGAAAGCGCCGCCAACAGAAAAGCCCGCATTTGTCATAGATGAAACTCTAACTTGCCGCGACATATTTTGTGAAGGCGATCGCGCCCGAGCAGCGAGAGACGGGGGGAGAAAAAAAGGGGGGAAATTTTTCTTTTCTCCCACTCTCACCCGCTTTTGAAAGCTCCCCCCTCCCTGCTGCTTATTGGTTAACGCACGCAGGCAGGTAAACCGTAAAAGTCGAGCCCTCTGAGAGCTCGCTCTCGACGAGGATCTCGCCGCCCATCATCTGGCACAAGCTGCGACTCAGAGCCAATCCCATGCCCGTGCCGCCGTAACGGCGCGTGGTGGATTCGTCTGCTTGGGTAAATGCCTGGAAAATTGTTTTGATCTGCTCTGGGCTGATGCCGATGCCGGTGTCGCTGACTCGAAATGCAATCCACGAATCGACGCTGCCTGCGTTTTTTGCCTCCCTGCGAGCGAGACTGGCCCCCGATCGGAGGGCTCGGAAATCAGGGGTGTCTTGGCGATAGACATCCAGGGAGATCGTGCCGTTTTCGGTAAATTTGGTGGCATTGCTGAGCAAATTAAACAGAATCTGCTGCACCTTGTGCCAGTCGGCGTACATGCTGCCCACGTCCTCGTTACAGGTGACGGTTAGGGTATTGTCGTCTTGCTCCACCTGCGGGCGCATGATGTTCTCGACTTCTTCTAGCAGGTGAGCGACGCTGAACGAGGTGAGGTCGAGCCCCATTTGCCCCGATTCGATTTTCGAGAAATCGAGGATGTTGCTGAGCAGGGCCAGCAGCTTTTGGCCCGCCGTGTGGATGGCTTGCAAGTCGGGGATGAAATCTGTATCGCTCATGCCCAGATCTTGCAGGTCTTCTTGCAGCAGTTCGCTGTAGCCGATGATGGCGGTTAAGGGGGTGCGCAGTTCGTGGCTCATATTCGCCAGAAAAGAGCTTCTGGCTCGGTTGGCGGCTTCGGCGGCGAGTTTGGCTTGGTACAATTCTGATTCGACTTGCTTGCGATCGCTGATATCTCTGGCAAAAATGCAATTGTATTCATTGCCGTTGACGTGAAAATAATTGATAGTAATTTCTACCGGAAATATCTGCCCTTCTTTGCTGCAGTGGTTCGATTCCAGTCTGACGGAGCCAAATTCTCTGATTTCGTCCCAGTAATCCGGCCAGACTTCGGCGGGGATGTCCGGGTTGATATCGTGCAAGGTCAGCGAGAGGAGTTCTTCTCGGCTGTAGTTTAGCGAAAGGCAGGCGGCATCGTTGACGTAGAAAAATCGCGCCTCTGGCGTCAGCCAGAAAACGGCATCTGCTGCTTGGTTGATGGAGAATTCGAGGACGTTCCGCACTTCTTCTATTTGCTGCCGGTGTTCGATTTCTTCTTGCAATTGCGCGATCGCGTCTTTCAAGTCTCTCGTCCGCTGTTCGACTCTCATTTCCAGCGCTTCGTTTGCCTCAGCCAGGGCTTTTTCGGCTTGCTTGCGATCGGTGATGTCGAAGCCCACAAATACCGCCGCCTTCCCGTTTAGGTATTTCTGAGAAACGACTAGAAAATATCGCTTCCCTTCTTTGACAACTACTTCAATTTCTCGGCTGGCTTCTTTTTCTGGGGAAGCAAAAAAATCTGGCACCAGGTTGTTAAATTCGGGAGAACCGTGCAAAAATCCTATGGTTTTACCGACAAATTCTGCCGGTTTCATGTTGAAGGTTTGGGCTAAATATCCGTTGACGCCCAGATATTTCAAGTCGGAACTGAACCAGGAAACGCACCCGGGCACGGCGTCTAAAACGGCTTGCAGTTGGTCTTTGGCTTGCAAGAGCGCGGTTTTGGCTTTGGCGCGATCGCAGCTTTCCAAGGCGAGGGCGGTAAAGTCTCCGATAGAGGCGGCAAAATTGATTTCTCCTAACAGCCACCGCCTTTCCCTGCCGGCTTGTTCGTGACAGATGAATCCTACCAGTTGCCCGCCGATGCGGATGGGAACGTTGAGCATCGCGGCGGTTTCGCCGCCCCTGAGATACAATTCGGCAAACGATCGCGTGCTCGCGTCGAGACGGGCATTGGTGGCGGCGATCGCCCGATCGGTTTCTAATGCCTGCAAGCAATTCGCAATATCGGCGGCGCTGAGCAAATCTCCGCCGCTGCCGTGACTTCCTTTTTCGCGATCGTACACTTCGATACATTTAATTCGCTTGTCGGAGTTGCTATACAGCCACACGCTCACCCGACTCACTTCTAGCGTCGCCGCCGCTGACGAGGCAATTTCTCTGAGGGCAGCTTTGAGATTGCTGCCTTTTAGGGTTGGGCTCTTCGACAATTGCACCAAAACTTCGCTCTGCCGGCGCAGGGAGTTTTCGTCGGCACGGGCTCGTTCTTTTGCCGCCGCCGCGCTCCTTTGGAAAGCGCGATCGTCCGATTCGCTGTTGCCTGCTTGTTCTGCAAACAGAATCAACCCTCCGATTTCACCGCTCTGTGCCCTCCAAGGATGCGCCTCCCACTTGACTCGCAGCCCTTCTCGATCGCCGATCGAACACTCTTCTTGCCATCTCTCCACTGCTCCCGCTAAACACGAGGCTTGGATTTGCCGCCAGCGCTCTGCCGCGCCGAGTGCCTCAGCTTTTGCTTCTGGATAAATTAATTCCTTTTTTCCCCTTTCGTCTTCTTCTCGAGTGTTTTTCAGGGTGGGAAACACTTCGTAATGAGAACGACCGATGAGTTCGCAGCCGCTCAAACCCCAATCAGTCAGCCACCGCTGAGAAGTTAGCAGGTAGCACATCTGGCGATCGACCATTGCCACAGCAGTAGGGGTATGTTTCAAAAACAGCTCGAACAGCTCTGGATTGTCTGGGACGTACATGGGTTAAGTCCAATAACGAGCATGAGTGGTGGCATCCGTGCGGGAAGCAGCCTGCACTTGTTCAAAGTTTTAACAGATTCTTTAGCTCTCTTGCATCGACTTTTCGGCGAAAGCATTCTTTTTGCCGTAAGGAAGCGACGCTGCAATGGTAATTAATTACTGATTCGCCAATACCGATTTAATCCACTATCGGGCTGTCGCCTCGGGGCTGGTTCCGCAAAACTTATGAATGCGCATTTATTGCGGGGGCCTGACAACCCCCTTTTTGATTATATAATTCTTTAAAAGGATTTAAGACAATTTTTCCAATCTCGCAGGGCTACGCCCACTTGCGCTGGCAAGGCAGAACTGGCGCGACGCTGAAAGCAGGTTGAGGAGGGCGGCTGTTTGACTGGCAGCGCTATCCGGCTCGGTCTTCGGGAGAAAACAATCGGGCTGGAAAATTTCAGCGCTCCTGCTAGTACAGTTCTCGTCTCTTATCCTGCCAAAAAGCGCGGGGCGGATTTTTGAGAGTGAACCCGTCTCAAAAAATACTGCCTGTTGGTACAATTTATCTCAGTCCCTCATAGGGATTCAGTCATGTTCGATACTGCTGCTGCGTATAATATAGCAAGAAAATTGGCGTTTTTAGGGTGCTTGACGCTTCGGACTTGTCCGCCCTGTATGTGCAGCTAATCTGGCCTCTGGCTTTGGACGCGCCCGATCGCCTCCTGCTTTCCCCCCCCTCCCCTTGACTCGAGACTCGGCGCTTTTCACCGCTTGCCGCCCGCACTCCCCCCTTCTCTCTTCTCCACTCCCTTTACTTTTTTTAATCTTTCCTGGCGAGTTACGTTAAGCTTTATTACAGTTCGATAAGCAGCGGCGGGAGATATGGTAACTTCTATGGGTGTTGAAAAAAGGCACAGAGATAAGGAGAACACTTTGAAAGCGCAACTGTCTCAAAACTCCAGCTATTCGGATCGGGAAGATATTTGCGAGTATGTGGCCCATCTTCAGCTCCACATGACTTTACAAGCCCGCAACTTGGTTCCGACGCTCACCGAAGCGGTGGATAGTCGAGCGCAGCTCTTGCAGCAGACTCAGGCTCAGTTTGAGAAGTTGGTGTCTCGGCAGTCCCTCGTCCGATCTCCCCATCTGTAGAGTGCGATCGCTCCGGGACTTGCTCGAGTCATTTTCCCCTGCCGATAGGGCCGATCGGACGTGCTTTCCCCGCCGGAGCGCTTTTGGCGATCGCAGAGTTTTTTGGCTGGTGTTGGAGAGCGCGCCACAGCCCCGCGCTTATCTGTACGGGAAAAGCGCCGCTCGACAGCTTTTGCGATCGGGAAAATTTAGGAATTGAAAGAAATGCTCTGGGCAGGTTGATTCGGAACCGAAAGGTCTGCCCAAGTTTCTATGGCTTTAATCAACTGATACAGGGACGGAACGCCCAAGACCACAGAAATATAACCACTCACGGAATGTTCGTAGAGGTGCAAAGTGGTTTTCACCGTTAGGGAATAGCGCAATTCATTTTTGCCAGCGACGAGAGAATTGAGCAGCACGTTGAGCTTCTGGAGATTCAAAAGCGGCATGGAAAAAAAGACTTTCATGTCGAGGAGGTTGCCCAACATTCCCAAACACGCATTCAACAAGATATTTCCGACTTCTGTGAGCATTTCGTAAGCCGAAACGTCTGGAGGTTTCCCGTCTAAGTCGGGACAATCGCTCAGCAAATTCATTAATTTTACAGCGCTGTTGTAGTTCAACAGCCAGAGCGCATTGCCGGACATGGAGCCTTTGAAAATCTGACTTACGGTTGCTATATCGCTGTCTGCAAAACCGGAGAGGTGGGTTGCCAACCCGCTGGCTGGGTGCAGGTAAACCTCCGGCAATTCCAGCCGCACGCGCACGCCGACGAGTTCTGAAAGAGAAACAGCGCTGCGATCGAGGGCAATATTCATAAATTTTATCAGAGCGTCTTTCTGTCGGTTGGTCAGTAGCATTATCAACCTCCTTTGAAGGCAATAGTAGGAGCTTCCGGGACAGCAAGCGATCGGGCAACGGGGGAGAGAGGAAGAAGGAGAGCGGGAGAAATAAATTCAAGAAAAAATTTTTTCTTTTTTACAAAAATTGGCGACTACCCGCTGAAAGAGACAAGAAAAAAAGAAAAGGAAAAACTAGGGGAGTTCTCCTTTCTCAGGGGAAATCGATCGAGCAAGTTTTCGAGACAACTAGCAGAAGTAGCCTGCCAGGTTTTTCTCTATAGTTTGGTTCTCGCCTCCCTCTCTTTCCTGCTTCTCCAGAAAAGCCTCGATCCAGAAGTTCGCTTACAGTTTCTCTAAAATAGCTTGCGCCATTTCGTGGAGGGGTACGCTCTTGTCACTCAAGCCGGCTTCAACGACGGAACGGGGCATACCGTAAACCACGCAGGTTTCCTCTGCTTCGGTGAAAATCGAGCCGCCGCGAGATTTGATCCATGCCGCGCCTTGCTTGCCGTCAGAACCCATGCCGGTCATCACCACACCGAGGACGCGATCGTCAAACACCTCTGCCGCCGATTGAAACAAGACGTCAACCGCAGGGCGGTGGAGGGTATCGAAAGGTCGAGCGTCCAGATGCGCGACCACCTTCCCGTCTGCTTGGCGGACAAACGTCAAGTGCCGACCAGCCGGCGCGAGCAGCACCACCCCTGGCATCGCCACATCTCCTTCCCGCGCTTCGATCACCTTCAGAGCGGATAGCTGATCGAGGCGTCGCGCGTAGAGTTCTGTATAACCCACCGGCATGTGCAACACGATCGCCACCGGCACGGGAAGGTTTGCAGGCAATTGCGGAATTAAGAAACTCAAGGCTTGCGGCCCGCCAGTAGAAATGCCTATGACTACGAGATCGATCCCTCCCGATCGCGGTACGGGGATCGGGGGCGCTGCGGCGTTTTGCTTGACTGGCACCGAGGGCAAGCGGTTCAGCGGCACGTTAGCAGCCGCTTTCACTTTCGCGATCAGTTCGTCACCGATCTCGAAGATCTTTTCCGTCGCCAGCGCTGTCGGCTTTTGCACGAAATCCACCGCCCCTGCATCGAGAGCGGCAAGCGTCTGTTCGCCGCCTTCACTGGCAATGCTGACGACGATAATCGGCACCGGACGGCGGGCCATTTGCTCGCGCACGAAGTCCACCCCGTCTTTGTTGGGCATGATCAGGTCTAGCGTCACCACATCGGGCTGGAGTTGCTCGACCATTTCCAGCGCTTCCAATCCATCGCGCGCGATTCCGACGACTTCGATAAACGGGCTGCGAGAGAGCATCTGCTTGACGACTTTGCGCACATAAGCGGAATCGTCCACGACTAAAACTCTCAAGACTCTATCCATGAGGTATTTCTCCTATTGCGCTTGAACTTAGCATTTATTTTTATCCTTTAGCTGTTAGGGCTTCGTTTCATTCCTGCCTGATGAAAGTTATTTGCTTGCGGATTTTATACTGATTTTAGCACGAATTTTATCCGCCATTTTTTGGCGCTCAAAAAGGGGTACGGTTTCGGGATTGAAAGCGCGGAGATTGTCAGATTGTAAAATTTAGCAGGTTTTTTGCCGAATAGCTGTAAGGGCGTGCCGCGCCCGCGTTCTTCCAACCAGAGAAGGCAAAAATTAAAGCCGTCGGTTGCGACGACCCGTTCCTTCCCATCGTTTGTGCCCTTGCCAATCGGTCAAATATACGGCTAGCTTGGCCGTTATTTTTTGACATAAACAAACGCCTCGTTTATCTCTCCTAATTCAAATTCATTCGTTAACTTTAGTAGGGATTCAGACGCGCCCACGAATAAATAACCGGGAGCGGGCATGGCATCCCAAAATAAGCGCACTGTTTTGCGGATTGTTTTTTCAGAAAAGTAAATGAAGACGTTTCGGCAAAATATGACGGAAGCTTTGGCTAGCGGCTTTACTTCCGACTCTTCGAGTAAATTTGCTGTCGTCCACTTGATGCGGGCGTGAATCTCCGGTGCCACCCGCCAAGCTCCGTTTTCTTCGCGAAAATATTTTTCCTTGATAGCTGGGGGCAAAGTGCGGAACGAGCGCTCTCGGTAAAGCCCTCCGCGCGCCTTGGCGATGGCGCTTTTGCTGGCATCGCTGGCATAAATTTCAATGGGCGCTTTCCAGAACCAACCTTGCTCGTTCAGAGCCATCGCCACGGAGAGCGGTTCTTCTCCTGTGGAACAAGCGGCGCTCCAAATGCGCAGGGGTTCCGAAGAATGAAGCTCGAAATACTGGGGCACTAGCACGTTAACGAGGGCCTGAATTTGGTCGAACTCTCGCCAGAAATAAGTTTCCGGTACGGAGATCGCATCCATGACGTGTTTCCATTCTTCTGGGGCGGATGCGTCGTATTTCAGGAGATAGTAGTAATCCAAAAACGAGTCCAAGCCGCGATCGCTGACGCGGGGCAGCAGTTTGTCTGCCAAAATGTCCCGCTTGCCATCTTCGTAATTGACTCCCGTGCGTTCGTGAATCAAATCGCGCAAAAGTAAAAATACTACCAATTCTCTAAAATCCGGCTACAGATAAAGCTGATAAAATATCATGCCGTCC
>CAYOOD010000064.1:17913-43638 GCA_964405435.1 uncultured bacterium | reverse complement strand
TGAGGGGGAGAGGGGGGGAGGGGGAGAAAATGAAAATATTAAGGGTTGTGGATACTTCCTGCAGCGGTTTCGAGCGCGCAGATAAAAAAACTTACCCTCGAACACTTGTTCCTGAACCCCCTTACTCCCCCGCTCTCCCACTCCCCGCCTCGCCCCCTCCTCCGCGAGCGCGCTGCAGCAGTTGCTCGGTGTGGGCAGCCCACTGGCTGTTTCCTTGAGACGTATAGAGGTTTTTCGCGTATTGCAAAACTTGTTGGGCTTCGCTGTAGCGCCCTTGGCGCAAGAACACCAGCCCCGCGCCGTAATAGGCATTGGCGTAATTGGCATTAATCTCGCTGGCTTTGCGGAAGGATTTGAGGGCTTCTTCCAGTTTGCCCTCGTTGAAGAGGATGGAGCCGAGGTTGTAGTGGGCTTCTGGGTAATTGGGCGTGATTGTGATGGCTTTGCGAAAAGCGTCCTTGGCTTTGTCGAGTTTGCCCTGTTGCAGGTAGGCGAGCCCCATGTGATAGGCGGGTTCCGGGGCTTTGGGGCTGTACTCGATCGCCTTTTTGAACGACGCGATCGCTTCTTCTAGAAATCCTTGCTGCACCTGCACGAGCCCCAAGTTATAGTGAGCCAGCCCCAGCTTGGGATCGAGTTCGATCGCCCGCTGCAAGTAATCTTTCGCTTGCGCTTGGTTGCTCCCTTCTAACAGCGCTGCCCCCAAATTCGCATAAGCCAGAGCGAAGCGGGGATCGGCTTGTGCGGCGCGGTAAAAGGCATCTGCTGCTGCCTGTAGCTGTCCTTGCTGCCGCAGTGCCAGCCCTAAATTATAGTGGGCGGGTGCCAGATTGGGATCGCGATCGGCGGCTTCCCGGAATGCCTCGGTGGCTTCTGGCATTTTCCCCTGCTGCACCAATTGCAGCCCGCGATTGACTAGCTCTGCCGCGCTTTGGCTGCTGGGCTGAGTTTGGGCGATCGCTTGCTTTTGCGACAGCCACGCCCCCGGCGCTGCCAGCCCGACTAACAGCCCCAGGAGCAGCACCGCCCTCCCCCGCCAGTATTTGAGTTGCCTTTGCATCCAGTTGTCTGTCCCCCCGCGCTTGTCGCCTCACTGCCTTCTATTAAGTTTTTTAACATTTATTTTGATAAATGTTAAGAGGCGCGCCCCCCTTGCCGAAAGCCGTTTCGTCCGATTGCCCGCTGCCGAACAGTCCCCAACGGCTGACTTTTGCCATATTTTGCAGAAAAAATTTACAAAAATTATCAAAAATTTGTGTTTATTAATTTTACTTAAAACGCGAGGAGAACGATACCTTAAAAAAAAATACAATTTTTATAGGCGAGACGCAAGAATGAGGTAATCTCAAAATCATAGGGTAAAAACAAAGCTCCTACCGAAAAAACGGACGGCGAATCGCCCGCGAGCAGGAGCAAGCACCCTCAGCAGTCGCGCCGGGAGCCGCATGAGAGCAGCAGTCGAGATCTGTTCGGCTTTCTAGAGAATCCCTCCCAAACGAGGGGATCGCGCAGTCCCGGAACGTCGAGGCTCTGAAAAACTGTCTCAAGGAGATTTGGATTTCGTCAGATAGTTATCAAAAAAATAAGCGCATCAGTTGAACGCCTGTCACCTAATTTATCAAACCATTTGGATTGTATAGATTTTTGGGGGAAATATGACCGCAAAAGTATCGTCGGGCTTGCGCAACGTCGCGATTGTTGGCCCGTATTTAAGTGGTAAAACCACATTGCTAGAAAGCCTGCTGTCCGTAACTGGGGCCATTTCCCGCAAAGGCAGCATCAAGGAAGGCAACACCGTCGGAGACAGTTCGGCAGAGGCGCGCGATCGCAAAATGAGCGTCGAAGTCTCCGCCGCCAACACCGAATACAGCGGCGTGCGCTTCACCTTCCTCGACTGCCCCGGCTCGGTAGAATTTGCCCAGGAAACCTACAATGCCCTCGTCGGCGTCGATGCCGCCGTCGTCGTCTGCGAGCCAGATAGCGCCCGCATCCTCACCCTCGCCCCCCTGTTTAAATTCCTCGACGACTGGGAAATCCCTCACCTAGTCTTCATCAACAAAATGGATCGGATTTGCACCGACGAGACGCGCTGCGCCGCCACCTTTGTCAGCGTTATCGAGGCGCTCAAAACCGTCTCCAGCCGTCCCGTCGTGCCGCACCAATACCCGATCGGGCACGCAGAGCAGCTCGTCGGCTATATCGATCTAGTCAGCGAACAAGCCTATCACTACCACCCGGGCGCTCCCGCCGATCCCGTGCCCATGCCGGAAGCTCTCAAAGAAGCCGAGCACGCGGCGCGGACGCAAATGCTGGAAGAATTGGCCAACTTTGACGACCACCTGCTCGAAGAATTGCTCGAAGAAATCGAACCGCCCCAAGAAGAAATCATCAAAGACCTGAAGATGGAATTGGGGGCAGATTTGATCGTGCCGGTATTTGTGGGAGTTGCCGAGCAAGATTACGGCACGCGCCCGCTGTTAGAAGCGCTGCTGCGGGAAGCTCCCGAACCGGAAAGCACCACCGAACGCCGGGGCATCGTCCTGAAAACCGACGCGCCCGTGGCGCAAGTTCTGAAAACGTATTACACCCCCCAAGGCGGCAAACTCTCCCTGGTGCGGGTGTGGAAGGGCCAAGTAACGGACGGCATGGCCCTCAATGGCGTGCGAGCTGGCGGTTTGTACCGGATGATGGGGCAGCAAACCCAATCGGTGCAGGTGGCAGAAGCCGGTGAAATTGTCGCCCTGGCTCGGATGGAGGGAATTAAAACCGGGGACAGCCTCACGAGCAACGGGCAACTGCCCTCAGAATTGCCGAAAGCCGAGCAAATCGCGCCGGTGTTCGCGCTGGCGATCGCAACCGAAAAGCGCAACGACGAAGTAAAAATCAGCGCCGCAATGGCGAAGCTGCTGGAAGAAGACCCCTCCCTGGCGTGGGAACAGCACGGCGACACCCACGAAATCATCCTCTGGGGACAAGGCGAAATTCACCTGAAAGTCGCCCTCGATCGCCTGCGCCGCAAGTACAACCTGCCGATGGTGACGCACCTGCCCCACGTCCCCTACAAAGAAACCATCCGCAAGCAGGTGAAAGACGTACACGGGCGCTACAAGCACCAAAGTGGCGGCCACGGCCAATTTGGCGACGTCTATCTGGACATCAAACCCCTGCCGCGCGGCGAAGGCTTCAACTTCAACGAAACGATTGTCGGCGGCGTCGTGCCCCGGCAGTACATCCCCGGCGTCGAAACCGGCGTGCGGGAATATTTGGCCACTGGCCCCTTGGGCTTCCCGGTGGTGGACGTAGCAGTCACGCTGGTGAATGGTTCTTACCACACGGTGGACAGTTCCGAGCAAGCGTTCAAGCAAGCAGCGCGCCTCGCCATGCAGGAAGGGATGGCAAAATGCGAGCCAACCCTGCTGGAACCGATCGCCTCTGTGGACATTTGCGCCCCCAGCGACTTTACCGCGAAAGTGCTGCAACTGATCAGCGGGCGTCGCGGCCAAATTTTGGGCTACGAGGGCATGTCCGATTGGAAAGGTTGGGATAAGGTATCGGCGTACTTGCCGCAGGCGGAAATGCAGGATTTGATCGTGGAGTTGCGATCGCTCACTTTGGGCGTCGGGTACTTCAACTGGAAATTCGACCACCTGCAAGAAGTCCCCGAACCGATCGCCAAGCGCGTGCTCGCGACAACCGGCGGCAATGGCAACGGCAATAAGAGCTGATAGCGTCCGCAGAGTACTCTCCGGTTGATACCGGGGAGTCTATAAACGATGGGGGGTAATGGCATTGCCGTTACCCCCTACTCGGCGTGTTTGATATCTCTGGGAGTTCACAATTGTTCGGGATCGATGCCCATTTCGCGCAGGCGCGCTTCGAGAGCTTGCGATCGCTGCCGCTGCTGTTCTAGCTCGGCTTGTAACTCCCGGGCGCGCTGCTCGGCTTGCTCCTGCAACTGAGCCAATTCCAAATAAGTCAGAAATGGCCGATTGTCAGGGCGATAAATCTGCAGGGCGGATTCGGCTACCTCGAAGCGAACGCCCAATCGGGGACTCACCCAACCGTTCATTTCTGCGATCGCTTCCAAGCGTCCTTCCCGACGCAGCCAGCCCGCCAAATCCACCGCATCGGGCTTGTACAGATAATATTCTTCCACACCATAGCGATCGTAAAAATCGAGTTTTCTCGCCATCGGAGTCAGGCGGTTTCTGGGCGACCAAATTTCAAAAATCACCTGCGGGGCAATATTATTTTAGAGCCACTGTTGATCAGACCCCCGATATCCTTTTTGCCTGCCAAACACCACCATAACATCAGGAGCTTGACGAGTTCTGTTATCCCCTTCCACGGGATACCACAGCAAGTCGCCAGCGACGAAAACATTGGGGTCATTCGCGACTAAGCGTTCTACGTTGTCTTTTATCCATACAATCAATTCAAACTGCTGGGTATTGTCCGCCATAGGTTCGCCGTCGCTGTCGGGGTAAGTAATTGCTTGTTGTTCGAGAGATGGCAGTTGCGCAACCATAGCCGTGCATTGGGGTGAATCTGGTAAAATTAGTATAGACTTTTTCAGAGTTGTACCGCCCTTGTTCGCCAGAAAAGATCGCGATCGAAGGAAAGCCCCCCTTGAGTGGGGGCTAGTGTGGAGGGGCGATCGCGCGAGCGAAGCCTTTCATAGATTGCCAGTGGCTTCGAGCTTATTTTGATGCGATCGCTTTTCTTGCGGAGTGGCAGGCGATTGCATTTACTCTGTTAATTTTTGGGCTCGCGCCTGTATTTTGCCTCCAGTCGCATTGGCGCAAATAACGTCTCGGTTTAGCCGAAATATTTGTTCGCCAATGCGCCAGCCCATCCCCTAGGTATATTTAGACGACCGAAGTCTATAACACTGCCTGTAGGATGTAAAAATTAATGTTTCTGCCGATCGCACTCGCCATATTGGGGATTGTAAAAAAAAAGCGCGATCGCCTGCCGACTTCAAAGCCAATCCGATCGCAAGCGAAGCGCTCTCCGCAAGCGGGCTCTCCCGGAGAGTGCGTCGCCGCTTCACCAATTCCAAAAATTTTAAGAATTCAGAATTTACACGGTTGTCGTCAAAGTAAAAAATAGAGTATGACTAAAGAGCTTTGAGTGGGTATGGGGTAAAAATGGTTAGTGAGCGTGGTTTGAGTGTGGATAACGATCGCCCTTCAGCAATGCGCCTCCCCCGCAGTCTGAGCGTTCTGGAAACGTGGGGATTCGGGCTTGCCGGTCATCTGGGATGGGTGACGACTGCACCAGCTATCCACGCGGCTCTCGGAGCGCAAGCGATTTTTGTCTGGTTGCCTGCAGTGTTGCTGGGGATGCTGCTGAACCGGCAAGTGAAGCGCTTGGGGGAAAAGTGGCCGGAAATGTCGGGCGGAACGCCCAATTACATCACCAAGCTGCTGCAACAAGGGCGATCGCGAAATTCCCCACTCTCGCTGCTCGCTCGCTATGCGGCGATCGCCTATTTTTTATCGTGGGCAACCTATCCGGCGATTTGCGCTTTCCTCCTCACAGATCTCATCAAGGCACACTTGCAGCCGTGGGGCGTTGCCTGTCCTGAAACGCTTCTCAACATTGGCTTCGCCTCGATCGCCTATATCGTCGCCTTTAGCGGCACCCGCACCCTGGGAATTTTGCAGACTTTTTTCATTTTCCCAGCCCTCGGTTTTTTATTGGTGTTTTCCATTCAAGGCTCGATATGGCTAGCCTTCTCTCCCCACAGCCCCGGATTTTTTCCCGCAACTTGGCCAAGTTTAACCGTTAGCGAATGGCTCAAGTGGTTTTTCTTCGCCATTTACATCACTTGTTCCTGCGAAACGGCTTCTTCTTTTGTCGCCGACAGCCGCCGCCCCGGAGAAACTTTGCGAATTCTTTCCCTCTCAGCTTGGCTGATGCCACCCCTGTTTCTGGGGAGCTCCTGGGTGCTGGCGCGGTTGGCAACTGCTCCGGGGCTGGGCGAAGACGTCTACGCCAATCTCGTCGCGGCGGCTACCCCTTTCTGGGGCACCGCCGCCACCTTGCCCGTGACGCTCCTGATTACCTCGAGCTGTCTTCTCATTGCCGCTACGTCTGCTGCCAACGCTCCCCGCGTTTTGTACCAACTCGCCCTAGACGAATACCTCGCACCGGTTTTCGGCGTCGTTTCCCGCGAGGGCGTACTCTACCCAGCGCTGCTACTGTCGCTGTCGATCAATTTGTTCTCGCTCACTTTCGGCAATCTCTTTCGCTCGGCAGTGATTTGCGGTTCGGGCTATGTGGCAAGTTTAATGGTATTTCATCTGGGCCTGTGGCTGTTTCGGCGCTCTCCACAAGGGCCTTGGCCCCTGGTATCGCTAGGAATTGCCGCAATCAATGCAATTATTTTGGCCAGTTTGGGCGCGCTCTGGAGCTGGCAGGATATGACTTTAGGGCTGCTGTCTCCTGTGGTTGTGTTGGCGTTTGATGCAGCAATCCGCCGCATTTCGCTGCCTGTTTTTCAGCCGCAGTGGTGGATTTCGCAAAAGGTGGCGCGAACTCCCGTGCTGTTAAAAGATTTTGTGGTGCTGCAAGTCGTCGTGCTGATCGTGTTGGTTTGCGGTGCTGGAGCTTTTGGCTGGGTGTTCAGGGCTATTTTAGATAGCGTCTCTGAAAATAACAACAACGATTTGTTAGTCGTTTTTCTGCTGACGATCGCCTTTGTCGCGATCGCGATCGCCTGCTGGACGAGTTTGCCGCAAGTTGCTGCCCTCGCTGCAGCCCGAGAGCGCGCGGAAAGTTTATTGATTGCCGCCCTCGATACCGTTCCCGATACCGTCCTCATTCTCGACGACAGCGGCGTCATTCAACAAGCCAACCCGGCGGCTGAAGCCCTTTTCGGGGCGGATATGGCCCTATTAATTGGCCGCAGTCTCAATTCTTTCTTTTCCGATTTGCCCGCCGATCTCAATCTCTGGCCAAAATTCAGCGAACAGACCTTTACTCAGAACCGCACGATCGAAGCAACCATTTCTTACAGAGCCAACCGCAAACAACAAGAATATATCGCCATCCTGCGCGACATTACGCCTCGCAAGCAAGCCGAGGCGGAACTCCAGCAAACCCTACAGCACAAAGAGCAACTGGCAGCGACTGCCACGGAACAAGCCAGACAATTAGAGCAAACCCTGAGCGAATTGCAGGAAACACAGGCTCAATTGCTAAAGTCTGTAGAATCCGATCGGGTGCTGACGCACGTCACCGATCAAATTCGCCGGACATTGGATTTAAAAACAATTCTGGAAACCATCGTCCGAGAAGTTCTCGCGCTACTGCGCACCGATCGCGTGATGATTTACCATTTTAACCGAAACTGGCAAGGCGAAGTCGTCGTGGAAGCCGTGAGCGGCAAATGGCAATTACTTCAGGGAAACAAATATCCTGACGAGTGCTTTCCGACAGAATATGCCCGCCTTTACAGCTACGGGCGAGCCAAAGCCACTGACAATATTGCCGAATCAGATTTCCATCCCTGCCACAAACAGTTTTTGCACGATATCGGGGTGAAAGCTAATCTCGTCGTGCCGATTCGCATCGATTATTTTCTCTGGGGGTTGTTAATCGCGCACGAATGTTCTGCACCCAGGGCTTGGCAGCAGGCAGAAATTGAGCTGCTGCAGCAATTAGCCAACCAAGCCGCGATCGCCATTCAGCAAGCCGAACTCTACCAGCAAAGTCGCACTGCTGAGGAAACGGCTCGGGCGCAAGCCAAGCAACTCGAACAAGCCCTGCACGATCTCACGCAAACCCAAGCCCAATTAATCCAAACTGAGAAAATGTCTTCTCTCGGGCAACTGGTGGCGGGCGTGGCACACGAAATCAACAATCCCGTCAATTTTATCCACGGCAACCTCACCCACCTCGGCGAATATGCAGAAAACCTCTTGAATTTAATCGAACTCTACCAGCAAGGCTATTCCAGCGCTGCCCCGGAAATTCAAAATCTGATTGAAGATATCGAACTCGATTTCTTAATTGAGGATTTGCCGAAAATTCTGTCTTCTATGAAAGTCGGCACTGAGCGCATTCGCGAAATTGTCCTGACTTTAAGGAATTTTTCTCGCTTGGATGAAGCCGACATGAAGCCGGTCAATATCCACGAGGGAATTGAAAGTACGCTGTTGATTTTGCAGAACCGCTTTAAAGCCAAGCCCGAATATCCCGGCATTCAAATCGCGAAGGAATACGGCAACTTGCCGGCAGTCGAATGTTATGCCGGTCAGCTCAATCAGGTCTTTATGAATATCCTGAATAATGCGGTTGATGCCCTGCACGAGCGCGACAAGCGGCGCTCTCCTGACGAGATTGCTAAGCAGCCCAGTCACATTACTATCCGCACTGAAATGACTGGCAAGGAGCGGGTGCAAATCTGGATTAAAGATAATGGCATGGGGATGAGTTCTGATGTTTTAGCGCGTCTGTTTGACCCCTTTTTCACGACAAAACCGGTGGGCGAGGGGACGGGGTTGGGCTTGTCTATCAGCTATCAAATCGTGGTGGAAAAGCACGGCGGGCAGTTGAAATGTTTTTCAGAACCCGGACAGGGAGCAGAATTCGTCATTGAGATTCCCGTCCGGCAGAATGTTAAGGTGGCGCAGGCGGTGAGTTAATTCGCGATCGCCAAAGGGGTGCATCTTCCGATTTTATCGCCCCGTCGCTGCGGGCACATGTTAGCGTCACTCTCGCGTTTTGTTAAAAAAATATAAATAACTTCTCCCCGATCGCTTGTAAGATCGAAAATCGCAGCAGGCAAAACTCGGCGCTGCGCGCCAGGGTGTAGGGAAAAATAGCTATTTTACAGCACTGAACAACCGGATTTCAGAAGATCGCGTCGAGGAAAGCGGCGAGTCAAGCGCTGAGGAATGTCTGCGCAATCAATGCCAACAGAACCTCGAGAAAAGCTGATGAAAGGCAAAGTGACGGCACAGCACGAACCGAGTCCGAATACCGACGGCAAAGAGCGTTCTTCAATGCGCCTCTCTAGGAGCTTGAGTACCCCGGAAACCTGGGGTTTCGGCTTGACGGGATACCTGCTGTGGCTGGGGACTGCGCCAGCAATGCACGCGGCGATCGGCCCGGGAGCGATTTTCGTCTGGCTGCCCGGAGCGATCGTCAGCATCCTGCTGAACCTGCAGGTGAAAAAAATGGGCGATCGCTCGCCCGATATTGCTGGCGGAACGCCCAACTATACAACCAGGCTGCTGCAAAACTATCCGGGGCTGGCTCGCTATGCGGCGATCGGATACCTGCTCGGGTGGGTATCGGTGCCGCCGGTGAATGCGATCGTCCTCACCGATCTGATTAAAGCCAACCTCGATCCCCTCGGCATTCAGACGCCGGAAATGCCCCTGAAAATTACATTCACCTGCCTCGCCTTTATTGTGGCGTTTAGCGGCACCCGCGCGCTGGGCATTCTGCATCTGTTTGCAGTCGTTCCGGCGCTGGGATTTCTCCTGGCTTTTTGCGTTCAGGGCACCCTCTGGCTGGCATTCTCTCCCGACAGTCCCGGTTTTTTCCCCAGCACCTGGGCAGCAACAACGCCCCTGACAGTTGTGGAGTGGGCAAAGTGGTATTTCATCGCCGTCTACGCCGTCTATGCCTGCGAAACTGCTTCCTCTTTTGTCGCCGACAGCCGCTGCCCCCACCGGACTTTGCAGTGTCTTGCTTTTGCAACGTGGCTGATTCCCCCCGTCTATCTGGGCGGTTCGTGGATACTGATGCGTTTGGCAACTTCCCCGGGATTGGGCGACAATACTTTCCTCAATCTAGTCGCTGCTGCAGAGCCGTTTTGGGGTGGGTGGGCTTCGGTACTCGTCACCTTCTTGCTGGCTTGCTGCTGTCTGATTGGCAGCGCTACGGCAGTTTCCAACTCTCCCCGCATTCTCTACCAGCTCGCGAAAGACGGATATGTTTCTCCCGTCTTTGCAGCGGTTTCCCGGCAGGGGGTACTCGCGCCGGCGCTGCTGGTGACTTTGCTGCTGAGTCTGCTGTGTCTCGTCTGGGGCGATGTCGCTCGCGTGGTGATGGTGACGGGTACGAGCTACCTGATCTCGATGATGGCGCTGCACCTGGGTTTGTGGCTGCGTCGCGGCGATCCAGAGGTGCTGTGGCCAAAATTGTCTCTGTGTTTTTTCGCTGTCGAGTCGTTCGTGCTCGTGGTTGGCGGTTTGGCGTGGAATTGGAAAGACTGGGCGATCGGGTTGTTGCTGCCTTTGGCGGTTTTGGCGTGCGATCGCGCCATTCGCCGCCTGCCGCTGCCACCGTTTCACCTCGCTTGGTGGGCTCGGCTGGCTGAGAATCGCGCGATCGCGCCTGTGAAAGATTTTGTCGCCCTTCAGGTTGGCGTGCTCATCGCGCTGACGTGCCTTGCTACGACTGCAGGCTGGGCAATTCGCGCCAAGTTCGGCGGGATTTCCAGCCATGCCAATACTCATCTTTTGGTGGTGGCGATCGTGAATGTTGCTTTTTTGGCGGTGGCGATCGCAACTTGGACGACGCTGCCTCAAGTTGCTGCGATTGCTGACGCCCGCCAAAAGGCAGAAAATCTCTTTCTCACCGCTCTCGATACCTCGGTCGATGGGCTGCTCGTATTGGATGATAAAGGTGTCATTTGTCAAGCCAACCCCGCTGCAGAAAAACTCTTTGGCAGGAGGAGTCATTATCTCATCGGGCGTCGTCTTGTCGAGTTGCTGTTTGGGTTGGCGGGCGAACCGCAGCAGTGGGCTCGGCGCAGCGAAGTGGCGATCGCTGCTTTCGGGGGAAAACTCCACGCCGTCGAGCTATTGCTCTCGGAAAATTTAAATCAATCCCTGCAAGAATATTTTGCCATCCTGCACGACATCACCGAAAAAAAACAAGCCGAGGAGCAACTGCGCCAAACCGCCTCGCAATTGCAAGCGATTTTCGATGCCTTTCCCGACTTGTATTTTCTGTTGGATGCCGACAGTACGATCCTCGATTGCAAGACTGGCAACCAAGCCACTGATTTCGAGATCCCTTCAGAATTTTTTCCGGGAAAGCGCATGGTAGACGTGCTGCCACCGCTTGTATCCCGTCAATTTAAAGCAGGGCTGCAGCGGCTTCGTCTCGCTGCCAGTGGCGGTGAGGATAATTTCCAGCCGCCGATACAAATTGAATATTCTCTGGTGGTGGGAGAGGGGGAAAAACACTATGAAGCTCGGCTTCTGCCCCTGCTGGAACAACAAGCGATCGCGATCGTGCGCGACATCACCGAGCGCAAGCAAGCCGAGGCGGCGCTGCAGCAGTCGGAGATGCGATCTCGCCAACAAGCAGAAAAGTTGCAGCGCGCCCTGCACGATCTCAAGCAAACCCAGGCTCAATTGATTCAAACTGAAAAAATGTCTAGCCTCGGGCTTTTGGTTGCCGGCATCGCCCACGAAATCAACAACCCCGTCAACTTCATCTACGGCAACCTCATTTACGTCAGCGATTACACCAACCACCTGCTCGACGCGATCGAGCTTTATCAGCAATCCTATCCACAGCCAACGCCGGAAATTCAAAACTTTCTGGAAGAGAGCGACATCGATTTTATCAGTGAAGATTTGCCAAAAATTTTAATCTCCATGAAAATCGGTGCCGATCGCATCCGCGAAATCGTCCTGACTTTGCGGAATTTTTCTCGCCTGGATGAAGCCGCGATGAAAGCCGTCAACATTCACGAGGGGCTAGACAGCACCCTGGTGATTTTGCAGAGTCGCCTGAAAGCCAATCCGGGACCGTCGGCGATTCAAGTTGTCAAGCACTATGGCAATTTGCCAGAAGTCGAATGTTATGCCGGCGCTCTGAATCAGGTATTTATGAATATCCTGAACAATGCGATCGACGCGCTGGTTCACTATAATAAGCAGCAAGGCTCGAAGGAAATTCAAAAGTTTTCCAGCACCATTGCTATTTCGACAGAAGTGCTAAATCGGGATTGGGTGAGAATCGGCATTAAAGACAACGGTTCGGGCATGACGGAAGCCGTTTTGTCGCGACTGTTCGACCCTTTTTTCACGACAAAACCAGTCGGGGAGGGGACGGGATTGGGATTGTCGATCGCCTATCAAATCGTCGTAGAAAAACACGGCGGGCGGTTGAACTGTTTCTCGCAACCGGGACAGGGGGCAGAGTTTGTTATTGAGATTCCCATCAGGCAGGCGGCTCGGACGGGTTTGAAGGCGAGTTAAGCCCGATCGAAATGCTAGGATGGAAAATGTCAGATGTATTTTTTTTCGTGCAGGGCAAATCGGCTATGGGCAGCGACAGTCAAAATCAACCCAGCAATATAGCGACGATCGCGCCGCCGAGAGCGGAGAAACCGCCCGCCGCTTCAATACCCCCCCTGTTGGGGGCGTCTAAAGCTGAGTTAACCGCATGGGTGCAGCAGCAGGGGCAGCCGGCTTACCGAGGTCAGCAGTTGTACCAGTGGATTTATCACAAAGGCGCGCGATCGCTTGCCGACATTACGGTATTTCCGAAGCAGTGGCGCGAAACGGTGGCAGGTGTCCCCATCGGGCGATCGAGCATACACTACCGCTCCGTCGCGCCAGACGAAACGGTGAAATATCTCCTCAAGCTGGAAGATGGCTTGATTATTGAAACTGTCGGCATTCCTTCAGAAAATCGCCTCACAGTTTGCGTCTCTTCGCAGGTGGGGTGCCCGATGGCGTGCGATTTCTGCGCGACGGGCAAGGGCGGTTTCAAGCGCAATCTCGCCGCCCGCGAAATCGTCGATCAGGTTTTGACAGTGCAGGAAGACTTCGGGCGGCGCGTCAGCAATATCGTGTTTATGGGGATGGGAGAGCCGTTGCTGAATGTCGAGAATGTCTTGGCTGCAGTGCGATCGCTCAATGAAGATGTCGGCATCGGGCAGCGCAATATTACGGTTTCTACCGTTGGAATTCGCGATCGCATCCGCCAACTGGCAGAACACAAAATGCAATTCACCCTCGCCGTCAGCCTCCACGCCTCCAACCAGCCGCTGCGAGAAAAGCTCATTCCCACCGCCCGCGCTTATCCCTTGCAAGAACTAATAGCAGAATGTCGGGAATATGTCAAGATAACCAGTCGCCGTCTGACTTTTGAATACATACTTTTAGCGGGAGTGAATGACTTGCCCGAACACGCCGCCGAACTCGCGCAATTAGTGCGCGGCTTTCAGAGTCACGTCAACTTAATTCCCTACAATCCCATCAGCGAAGTAGATTACCAGCGCCCCAGCCGCCAGCGCGTCGAAGCCTTTACCAAAGCGCTGCAGCAGAAAAACATTGCCGCAACCGTTCGCTATTCTCGCGGGTTAGAAGCCGACGCCGCGTGCGGGCAGTTGCGGGCGTCGCGAGCCGCGAATTAAAGGCAAATTCAACGGGGAGGAAAAGAGATCCCCTCCCCCTGGATAGTTTTGTCGGTGCCTCTATCGGCGATAGTAAATGCCCGGAGCATAAGCTTCTATAACCCGGCAAGTCAGCGAACAGGTAATCATTAAATAATCGCAGGCGGGGCATTGCGTCTGAGTTTGTTGTCGGCTGGCGAGATATTGGCGTTCAGCTTGGCTGCCGCAGTTGGGGCATCGTATTTCTTGTTTTGGGTGCATGTTATGACCTCTCTATTCAGCCTGGTTCTGAGAAATGGATAAAATATGAAGGCGAGTAGTAGCAAAAGATACATTTTTCAGCTCGGCGTAAAGAAATGTATCTTTTATAACGGATTCCTTAGAAAATGAGCGAATCGCGCTTGTTTCTGCTTCTAAGCTAGTATGTCAGTATTTCTGCGCAGTGTCAAGCTCCGCGATCGCCTCGATCGCCTCTAAACCCGCGATCCCCTGCCTGAACCCATTCGCAGCAGGGGGTTTTGGGGATTTCATTTTTTCAGGACATAAAATATTAAAAAAATATTAAAACTTTTACCCGTTCTCAGGAATTTCTGGAGATTTGTAAAAAAGCTGAGCAAGTATTCAAGCCTCGCAGGGGTAGCAAGAACAGTGAAATAGAGAGCGATCGCAGCGTCTTTTCCCGAAAAGCCACCGGAACCTCTCGCGTTTGTAGGGGCGAAGCATTCGCGCCGAAATGCTCTCGGTTTATTCGAGAAGCTTATATGCGAATGCTTCGCCCTGAGAGGCTATGGGGCACTACATCAGCCCCTGTCTTTTCAGGCGAGAGAGCGCATCTTCAGCCGCCCGCTTCTCCGCATCTTTCTTGCTGCGCCCCGTCGCTTCTCCGTACTGTTTCTCGCCCACAAACACCTTAGCCAAGAACTCCGGCGCGTGATCGAAGCCGCCAGACTGAACTGTTACATATTTCGGAGGAGTCGGACCGATAGTTGCCTGCACCCATTCCTGCAACTGGTTCTTAGAGTCTACAAGAATCTTTTGCTGAGGAGTTGGCTGAGCAGAAATAAGGTCTTCAACGACTGAGTTAAACAGCGGTTCTACAAAATCGCGAACGGCTTCAATCCCTGAATCGAGAAAGTACGCGCCGACAATCGCTTCAAACGTATTACTGAGGAGGGAAGACTTGGCGCTTCCTCCACCCGCTAGTTCACCTCTGCCTAAACGCATCCACTTGCCGATATCCAGTTCGGTTGCAAATTTGGCTAATTGTGGTTTATCTACCAAAGCAGAACGCAAACGAGTCAGTTCCCCTTCTTCACTTTTTGGTGCCCGCCGATAGAGATATTCTCCACTCAAAAAAGTTAACAAAGCATCGCCCAGAAATTCCAGCAATTCATTATCTTCGCTGACTTCTTTCGGGTTTTCATAAAGGTAGGAGCGGTGGGTGAGGGCACAAGTTAAACGAGAAGCATCTTGAAAAGGCAATTTTTTGAGTAGTTCAGCTAATTCCTGTCTGAGACGGGAGTCTTCAGCAGAAGGTGTCCGATGCTCGGAACGGGTTGGATCTAAGAGAATTCGCAGGGCTTTTTGCTTCTCCTTCTCTACCGTATCTGCTTCTGGGGCAGATACGGCTTTCAGAAGTCGCGCTATACTGTCGAGAGCCCGATAGGTGTCTTCTGCGGAAAACGGAGATTGTTGCTGGTGCGCCCATCTATTGCGTACTTCGATAAGTTCGCTCACCAAAGCGCGTTCAGCGTGACCCAAGTTTGTGTTTTTTTTGAAAACCCGATCCCACTGCTTAGAAATAACGTTCAGCAGAGCAGAAACATCTTCACGCAAAATGTCTGCTATGTCGCGCTTCGAGGTTGGGTCGTCGCGCAAGCAGGTTTTGGCGGCTGTCAGCCAGCCTTCTCGGTGAACCGCTTGCATCTCTTTTTCAACATAAGGATATAACCCCTGACCTAAAAGGGTTAAAGCCCTGGCAATTTGTTCGCGATTGCTAATAGCCATGTCGAGATTTTATATTTTATTTTACTTGATAGTATAGCAAACCTAAATCTCATATACAAGTTCTGTAGGGGCAGTCCCCCCGTGGCTGCCCCGATCCGACAGTTACGAATCATTTAGACGCGCCATATTATATCATTCAGTGGAATAAAAATCAATGGGCAAAATTAAGTGAAAGATATGGCACCGCATCAGTTGACTTTACACTAGGAGGCGATCGCCTTCCCGCTTCGCTTACCGCCCGCCCCAACCCCCAAAAATGGCCCTCAGCCGCGCCACCCCGCCCCACTTTATGAAGATTTATTGCATTAGGTTGCGGCGTATAAAAGTGAATCTCAAAAACTAGCTTAAGAATCAGAGCCCTGTGAGTTCTCGCAGTTAAAATCTCCCTGTTCCAGATTTGAACCGAACAACAGACTATGGCAAGCAAAAAGCCCCTCAAAAGCTTCTCCCGACGGGATTTATTAAAAATAGGCGGAGCCGGCATACTCGCCGCTGGGCTGGGTGCCAAGCTCGTCGCGCCTGAAACAGCCAGCGCAGAAAAAAGTACAGAAAAAAGTGCGGCACGGCGCGTCACCGCTAACCAAGCCCTGAAAAAATTAACAGACGGCAATAACCGTTACGTCCGGGGAAAAGCTATCCACCCCCACCACGATCGCAATCGCTTGCGCCAAATCGCCCCCAGCCAGCACCCGTTTGCGATTGTCCTCGGTTGTGCGGATTCGCGGGTTTCTCCAGAAATTCTCTTCGATCAGGGATTGGGGGATCTCTTTGACATCCGGGTGGCGGGCAATATTCTCGACGACGCCATACTCGGCAGCATAGAATATGCAGTCGCAGAATTAAGCGTCCCCTTGATAGTCGTATTAGGGCACGAACGCTGCGGTGCTGTCAAGGCGGCTTTAGAAGGAAAGCCAGTTCCCGGTCATATTGGCAGTTTGGTTGCTGCCATTAATCCCGCCGTGGCAAAGGTGAAAGGTCAACCGGGCGACGCCTGGGAAAATGCGGTTAGAGCCAACGTTAAAATGGTTGTGGATAAGTTGAAATCTTCCCAACCGATCTTAGTCAAGCTGGTGAAAGAAAACAAGCTGAAAATAGTTGGCGCTCGTTACGATTTAGATGACGGCAAAGTCGTTATTATCGCTTAATGTTTTTCTCGGCATCAGGGAATAACCTGCCACACCTGAATCGCTCCCTGCCGTGTATTGCTTGCCTCGGGCGCGATCGCAATAGCATTGGCGAGCAGTTTCCCATCGGCGCTGAAAGCAGCTCTCGTAACTGAGTTGCTGCTGTCGAGGGAAGCTAATAAATTCCCAGTGCTGAGATTCCACAGTTGTATGGTTTTGTCTCGGGCAGTGGCAAGAGTTTGCCCGTCAGGAGCGATCGCCAGGGGAACGCCGGCTTTCAGGGTGCGCTCTACTTCCCCAGTGCCGAGATTCCAAATTTTTACCATTCCTTCATCGCTCCCGCTGGCGAGAATTTGCCCGTCAGGGCTGAGAACATAAGCGCCGCCGCTGAACTTCTCCAGAAAACGGATAGATTTCTTGTCGCGCGCGTTCCACAAACTCGTCGAGTTGTCGCTGTCGCCGCTGACGACAAATTTACCCTCGGCGCTGATAGCCAGCGGCGAACTGCCCCCCATAATCCCCGCCACTTTCCCCGTTTTCACGTCCCAAATTCGCACCCTCCCTTCCCGCCACCCGCTGGCGAGAACCTTGGCGTCGGCGCTGATTTGCACCGGCATCCCCACCTGAAACGATCGCTGCAATTTCCCCGTTTTCAACTCCCAAACTTTCGCCGTGCCGCCGCCGCTGCTGACGATCGCTTTCCCGTCGGGGCTGATGGCGATCGCCTCTACCCCCTTTGCATGACCTTCCAGCGATCGCTCGACTTTCCCTGCCCCTAAATTCCAGATTTTCAGCGTTCCCGAGCGATCGCCGCTGACTAATCTGTCGCCCTCCGGACTGAAGGCGATCGCCTCTACCGCACTTTTGGGCTCCTCAAACGCCCGCAGCAACTCTATTTTCCCCCCCGCCATCGGTTGCTGCTTCACCGGTGCCGGCGAGTCTTGGATGTGCGGGGGTTTCGCCGGAGATATCGACAAATCGCAACTCGCCAACGCCGACACCGCCGCCCCAGCCAGCACCGTACCCGCCAACCAATACACAAATAATCTTAGCTTCATAGAACTTTCCATCATAAAATTAAAATTGACATCAATCTCTTACAACCCAATCCCCTTTCCTCTCATTCATTTTTTCTTTTTTTTATTTATTTCTTCTTCTTCTTCTTCTTCTCTCTGCGTCCTCTGCCCCTTGGCGGTTTCTCAAAATCTCCGCTCCCAGACACGACAGCCCGGGAGCGGAAAATTCTCACACGCGCAAGCCCATTTCTGTCAAACTTTGACGCAACTGGCGAGCGGCGGGTGACTGGTGTTGCTCGTAGAGAGCGATCGCGTCCCGAAACGCATCCAGACTTTCTACAACGCTGCCCACTTTCAACAGCACCGCGCCCAAATTTTGATAGGCTTCTGCGTAAGCGGGATTGAGCTGAATCGCCTTTTGATAGGCAGAGATTGCTTCCTTAAAACGCCCCTTTTGTTTGTGGACAATCCCCAAATTGTAGTGAGCGACAGCCAAAGTGGGATCGATTTGCAAAGCCGCCTCGTAAACCGCTTTTGCACCCGTCAAATCCCCCGTTTGCAGCAACAAACTCCCCAAATTGTTGTAAGCGCCGAGTTTCAATTGCGGCAAGACTTGCACCTGAATCGCCTGTTTGTAGTGCGTCTTGGCTTTCGAGAGCTTTTTCAGGCGCGTGCAGGCGATACCTAAATGATAGTGAATTTCGTACAGGATTGGGGGTTCGATAAATTCCGACTGGCTCCAGCTTGGCACTCCTTGCAGGGCTAATTCTAGCAATTCCAGCCCCCGCTCGACTTGCCCCGCTTCGACGTACAGGGCTCCCAATTTGTTGCAAGTATAGGCATCGTTCGGGTGGGTTTTCAGATAGGCTTCCATCGCCTGCTGGGCTCTTTTGAATTTGTCTCGGAAGGCGATCGCTCCCGGTTCATAGCCGAAGTGTTTAATCGCAATTGGCGACAGGTCAGCCACCTGCCAGCGAGCCTCTCCCTGCTGCAAAATGCGGGCAACGCTGTCATCGACGCTGGCGTGATAGGGGTGAGAAAAATAAATATCCGGGTGATTGCGGAACAGTCGCGACACCAAGGAGTAAGGAGATTGGGCGGCTCCGACTTCGTGGCGGATGAGGTTGATGAGGATGAAGCGCTCGTTTTGCATGGCTTCCTGCATCTGGGGGATGACTTCGGGCGCGAGTACCTCATCCGCATCCAGTACCAGAATCCAGTCGCCCGTAGCGTATTTGAGGGACTCGTTGCGGGCGGCGGCAAAGTCGTCGCCCCACTCGAAGGCGCAGACGCGAGCCCCGAAGTCTCTGGCAATCTCGGGGGTGCGATCGCCCGATCCCGTATCCAGTACGACGATCTCGTCTGCCACGTCTTTGACGCTGCGCAGGCAGGCGGGCAGTGTTGCTTCTTCGTTTTTAACGATCGTGCAAAGGGTGAGTTTCATAGGCGCGCAGTGATTCGGGTTTGAGGGCGTCGCTGTCATTGTAAGGGCAAGAATACGCGATCGCTATAGCGTTCTAGATTTACCGGGATTGTGCGGTTGTTCCAGCTTGTTTGCTGCCGGGAGTTGGGGAGCAAGGGAGAGGGGGGAGGGGGAGAGGGGGGAGAATGAAAAGACAAGGGTTTCATCGATTTACGGAAGCTGCAGAGCTCGGATAGATAAAAAACCTACACTTGTCAGGAGAGGGGGGGAGGGGGAGAAAGAAATTACTTGCCCAGGGGATGCTCGGCGTTGCCGGTGGCAGGGCGGGTTGAGATTCGCGATACAGTGATAGTGACGAAGTAAAAAACCTGCTATACTGCGGCAGATTGCTGCCCGGGCTGACTGCCGCTGCTCTAATCACCGATATGGATATAGTGTTGGAGAAGACTGTCATAGGCGGACGCTATAAAATCCTCAGTTCCTTGGGGGGAGGGGGTTTCGGTCGCACCTATGTAGCGGAAGACTTGCAGTTGCCGGAGTATCCTCGCTGCGTCGTCAAGCAACTCAAGCCGCAAGCGAAAGATGCCCCGACTTTGGAAACGGCACGGCGCTTGTTCGACACGGAAGCAAAAGTCCTGCACCGATTGGGCTGTTATCCCCAAATTCCGCGCCTGCTAGCGCACTTTGAGGAACAAGAGGATTTCTTTTTGGTGCAGGAGTTGATAGAGGGCACGTCGCTCGATCGCGAAATTAAACCGGGCAGGCGCTGGGGGGAACAATACGCGATCGCCTTGTTGGAGGATATTTTGCCGACGCTGGCGTTCGTTCACCAACAGAACGTCATCCACCGGGATCTCAAACCCGCGAATATTATCCGCCGCGCCCGCGACGGGAAATTAGTTTTGATTGACTTCGGGGCGGTGAAGCAAGTCAGCAGTTCTGGCGGGAGCCAAACTTTGACCGTCGCGATCGGCACTCGCGGCTACATGCCCAACGAACAGATCGCCGGCACTCCCCGCCCCAACAGCGATATTTATGCCCTCGGCGCGATCGCCATTCAAGCGCTGACGGGGATCGAACCGTCTCGCTTGCGCCAGCACCCGCAAACCTGCGAAATGGAGTGGCGCGAGGAGGAAATAGACGTGAGTGAAGGGCTGGCGGCGATTTTGAACAAGATGGTTTGTTTTTATTTCAAAAATCGCTACCAATCCGCTGAAGAAGTGCTGGCAGATTTAGCAAAGCTGAGAAATTCTGAGCCGATACAATCCCAAATAGGGGGGAGCGAACCGACGCGAACGGAGCCTTTGCGCAACCAGCCGGGAACGGGTTCGCCTAGGGGCAGATTGCCTCAAAAACTGCTGTATGTTTTGCTGCCCGGAGCGATCGCGGCAGTGGCGGCAGGGGTGGTATTTTGGCCCCGCTCGGACGACCTCACCGCCGCCCGCAACGCTTTGAGAGAACAGAATTTTCCCGAGGCGATCGCGGCTTCGGAAAGGGCGCTTCAGAAGCAACCCGACAACCCGCAAGCTTGGAAAATTCGCGGCGATGTTTTGCTCTCCTCCGAACGCTACCTCCAGGCGATCGCCAGCTATCAAAAAGCAACGCAACTCGACCCGAAAAACTCCCAATTTTTGAGTTCTCAAGGCGAAGCGCTGTTGGAACTGCAGCGCTACGACGAAGCCCTCGCGGCTTTTGAAGCAGCGATCGCCCTGGATGGAAGCGACATCCCAGCTTTAAACGGGCAGGGACTGGCTCTGATGGGGCTGCAGCGCTACGAGGCAGCCCTCGACGCCTTCGATCTCGCGCGCAAAAAGCAGCCCAATGACCCCAAAGCCTGGGAAAATCGAGGCTTAGCCCTGGCATCTTTGGGGCGTTCTAATGAAGCCCGCAAGGCATTTGAAGAGGCGATCGCTTCCTACGACGATCGCATCAATGCCAACCCCAAAGACGTGCAATCGCGCCTCGATCGCGGTCAAATCCTCAATAAATTGCAGCGTCTTGATGAAGCTTTAACGGCATTTGAAGAAGCGATCGCCGTCAGTGGCAACTTTTTTCCGGCTTGGCGAGCCAAAGCCAACACGCTCCAGAATTTGGGGCGCTCCTCCGACGCGATCGACGCTTACAAAAAAGCCCTAGAAATCAAACCGGATTCTCACGTCACCTTGCGGGAACGGGGGCGGCTGTTCGCGCAACAGGGAGAATGGCAAAAGGCGATTCAAGACTACGACAAAGCCATCTCCCTCGCCCCCGGATTTGCTCCAGCGCTGAGCGATCGCGGTTTTGCCCTGTTGCAATTGCAGCGCCCCCAAGACGCCCTGGATGCTTTTGGCAAAGCACTGGCGATCGATAAAAATAACAGTCAAGCTTGGGCGGGAAAGGGCAGCGCCTTCGCCGATATCAAGCGCAGCGGTGAAGCCCTCGCTGCCTTGGATGCAGCCACTCAAATCGCTCCCGACGATCCCGATATCTGGCTGAAACGGGGAGCAGCTTTGGAAAAATTGCAGCGCCCCGAAGAGGCGCTCGAAGCTTATGAAAAAGCCCTGGAACTTTCCCCCAACTTTGCCCCTGCCGCAGAAGCTCTCGAACAATTGCAGCAACAGATAAGAAAGTGATGCGGGAGCGTGTGGCGGGTTGGTTGGAGCGTTGCCGGGATTGGGGGATTAGGGGCAGGGTGATTCAGGAATAAACCTAACGCGACGCTTGCCAGAAACCCGGCTTCTTAAAGAAGCCGGGTTTCTCAAACTTGGGTTTACTTATCTCAAATCGTTCAGATAGTATCCTTGCGCTTCTGCACGCCTAAAATTAAGCCAAACATCGCGGCCATAATTAGACCCAGTTTTCCCCAGTGTCCGGGTACGCTGACGTTGAAAGCACCTCCTTGGTTTTTGTTGAATCGCTCGATGAGTGCCTCTGCTGTGGTGATAGCACCCCCTCGGTTTTTCTGCCAGTCTTCTAATTTTTTGGTGTAGTCTTCCAGTTGTTTTTGGTAGTTATCGGATTTTTCTTTGAACTCGTTGAGTTCCTGTTGGAATGCTGGCAATTCGGCGGGATTGTCGGGGGTGGCGGGCAACTCCCCGGGCTCGGCGGGTTTGACAGGTTCGGGCTCGTCTACGGCGGGGTCGTATTTCCCTTTGATGCCGGGAAATTGGCAGCGCTGGAATAATTTTGGTCCCATGCACTGGCAGCGATCGCTCTTTTCGGTTTCGGTGAGTTTTTTGCGATCGTCTTCTGGCAGTTGCCAGCAGGAATCCTGCGCGACATCTCGCCCGAACCCGGTAATCGTTACCATCGATTCAAAACCCCAGCGGGTAATCGCCAATTGGCTGATGAGTTGCCCGACTCCTCCGAGGGAATTTAAGGGCAAGATGGCTCCGGCAAAGGTAATCTGCGGCACGATAAACAGAATTGTCAGCAAAGGTGCCATGTTTTGGGTGGGGGATACCGCCGAAACCAATAACCCCATCACCATCCCGGCAATCGTTGTCAGCAGCAGGGTGATGTAGAGGCTGGCAGTGACGTCGAACCCTCCGGGAATGTCAACGGAAAGTTTTTTCGTCAGCAAGAATATGGCGGCTTGGTAGAGGGCAAGCAAAACGCCTATCCACAGTTTTGAGACAATGTAGGGAACGATTTGCAAGCCGATGGCGCGTTCCCGGCGGTAGATTTCGGCTTCTTTGACAATTTCGCGCATGGTTGCTAGAGCGCCCACCATCACGGCGACGAGTACGGCGACGAACAGCATGGTGAAGATTTGGCTGGCGTCGCCTTTCTCGATGTCGAAGATGTGGCGCTTCCACATTACGAAGTCTAGCAATCCTAACAGGGGAGCGAGTGCCAGCATTAGGATTAAACTGGCGCGATCGCGCATTAAAATCGCCAGGTTGCGCTGCGAAAGAATCAAGAATTGTCCCCAAGCTGAAACGCGCTTGACTTTTGCTCCTGGCGCTTGTTGAGCGGGGCGAACGTTCCCGGAAATGGGCTGTTTGGGTTGCAAGGATTGCTGCCGATCGAGGATATATTTTTTATACTGGGGCGAGTTCAAATACTCGTCTTGCCACTCCTGCGGCGATCGCTCGTGTTCGACTTTTGTGTAAATTTCGTCGAAATCCTGCACGCCAAAATGCTTTGCGGCTTCTTGCGGAGGACCTACATAAGCAACATAACCTCCCTTGGCGAGGAATACCACCAAGTCGCAGAGTACCACGTTTTTTGTGGCGTGAGTGATTAACAGGATCGTGCGTCCTTGATTGGCGAGCTCGCGCAGCAATACCATGATTTCGCGCTCGGTTCCGGGGTCTAAACCCGATGTCGCTTCATCTAAAAAGAACAGGCTGGGTTTGGTGAGCAATTCTACGCCGATCGATACCCGCTTGAGCTGCCCGCCGCTGAGATTTTTCACCAGCTCGTCTTCGCGGTGTCTCAGTCCCAGTTCGTCCATCACTTCTTCCACCCGCTTTTTGCGCTCTGCCTTGGTGGTGTCAGCCGGCATTCGGAGCTGTGCGGCGTAATCGAGGGCTTCCTTGACGCTTAATTCCGTGTGAACGATGTCTTTTTGAGGAACGTAGCCCAGCTCGGTGCGGTAGGCGTTGAAATTTTTGTACAAATCGACGCCGTTAACGAGCACTTGCCCGCTGGTGGCGGGGCGGAAGCCGTTGAGGGCGTCGAGGAGGGTGGACTTGCCGCCGCCGCTGACGCCGGCTATGACGACAAATTCCCGCGCTTGGATGGAGAGGGAGATTTCTTGCAGCAGGTTTTTGTCTTTGCTGACTTGTTTTTTCAGCTTCAAGGCGTCGAGGCGGAGGTTGCCGGCTTCGTTTTGGCGGACTAGGGTTTCGTCGGGTTGGAAAACCAGGCTGCAGGAGCCGATGCGGATGTTATCGCCGGAGAGGAGAACGCGCTCTCCGATGACTTGCTTGCCGCTGACAAAGGTGCCGTTGGTGGAGTTCAAATCGGCGATCGCCCAGGAACCGTCCGATCGCTTGTAGATGCGGGCGTGGAAGCGGGAGACGGCGGGATGGTCGATAATTTCGTCGTTGTTGGGATCGCGCCCCAGAGTCAGAACCGGGCGATCGCGCAGGGAAAGCACTGCGGCGGCAGCGCTGGCAAAGGCGGCTGGAGCGGCTCGATAGGTGAGGCTGACTTCTGCGCCGATATAGAGGACGTCGCCGTCGCGCAGTACCTTTGTGGGAATGCGCTTGCCGGCAAAGCTCAAACCGTTGGTGCTGCCGATATCGGCGATTTCCCAGCCCCCTTCAATGCGGCGCAGTTCGGCGTGCCGTGCCGATACCACGGGCGCGTCGATGCAGATGTCGCAGTTCGGGGAGCGCCCGATCGTCAGCACGTCTCGGTTGAGGGGGAATTCCCGGGTTCGCGAGGGGGCTTTGACTTCCAGCACGGGCGAGCCCTCTGCCAGCATCACCGCCGTGTCTGGCAGGGGCGAAAAATGGGGAGCACTGAAGGCATTCGGGTGCGATGGGGTGGCGGCGACTTCCCCGTGGAATCGCAGTTCAAAGATGCCGATCGCGATGACATCTGCTTCGTCGAGGAGGCGGGGCGTTTGCGGCGGCAGCGGTTGGCCGTTTACCCGCGTGCCGCTGGAACTGCCCAAGTCGGCGATCGCGTATCCGCTGGCATTTCTGATAATTTGAGCGTGGTAGCGCGACACGGCGGGATCGCTGAGGATCAGGGCGTTATCCGGTGCCCGCCCGATTTTGATTTCGTCGCGAGCGAGCGGGAATTCTCCTGCTGCCGATTTGTTTTTATAGATTGCTAATTTTGCGGTGGTTGCGGACATGGCATCTTTTTGAGTACGCAGATAAATTTTTTTAGGATGGTTTTTTTCAGGGTAGATCAAACAGCTTTCTCAAACAGTCAAACCCCTCACGCGAGCGCTTGCGGCATTTCTCCCTAAAAAATTTAATCTTTTGCGTTAAAATTGCAGATATTTTAAAAAAGGGTACTGTCTGAGACGCTATTTTTTCGAGAATTCGAGCGATCGCTTCCCCCAAGCCAAGATATAAATTATAAAATGGAAGAAGGCGGGACTCTTTCGCCCGCGCGGCTGTTGTCCTCACGACTGACACTCAGCCTGATGAATTACGCGCAAGTATAACTTATGAAATGGCCAAACCTTCGGCGGCGTCGCGGGTTATTTTTAGGAGCAATCTCCAGTCTCATACTCGCAGTTGCGGGAACGGCGCTCCCCACTTTCCCTGCTGTCGCTGCCCAAAAAGTCATCGTCAAAGCGGGCATGTTTCGCGTCTCCGTACCCGTCAGCCAGCTCGAATACTTCGCCGAAACCGGGGAAGTGACTTCTTCGCTCAGCGAAATTGTCAAGGCAACCAAACAAGATCCGCAAGTGGTTCGCCACGCGCTCACTCGCGAGGTGCCGGTGGATTTTCTGCTTTTAGATCGGGCGCTCAATCACCCCCTCGGAGAACTGCTGCTGGATAAACTCGGCGAGGTCGTGCATACCCCCTCGAACCAAGCTAACCGCCAAGCGTTGCGCTCTGCTGTGGTTCTCTCTGCTGCTGCCGACAGCAAAATTTCCCTGCTGGAAGTCATCCAAAATTATCCCACGTCTGAGGTAGAAGTGGAAGGCGATCGCATTATTGAGGCTGCCGAGCAACTGCGCCGCTTCAGCGACGGGCTCGAAGCCCTCCGGCAGCGCTTGCCTAAAATTTAGTGCTGAGTGCTGAGTGCTGAGTGCTGAGTGAGTGAACAGTGCTGAGTGCTGAGTGCTGAGTGAGTGAACAGTGCTGAGTGCTGAGTGCTGAG
>CAYOOD010000064.1:0-17813 GCA_964405435.1 uncultured bacterium | reverse complement strand
GCTGAGTGCTGAGTGCTGAGTGCGTGAACAGTGCTGAGTGCTGAGTGCTGAGTGCGTGAACAGTGCTGAGTGCTGAGTGCTGAGTGCTGAGTGCGTGGAAAGTGCTGAGTATCGCGCGCGCAGCCCATCTTCGGCGATCGGATCGAATCGGTTCAAACAGCGATCGCACCTTGCGCGAGGGTTAGGTGCTGCTGTTTGACGGCTGCGAGCACTCGTTTGATTTCGGTTGGGTAGGATTCGTACAGCCGCCGCTGCCGCCAAAACAGTTGCTCGATTTCCGCGAGGGCTTGCAAGTTTTCGCACTGGCTCATCTTGTCAATCAGCCAATCCGCCCAGTGGTGGCAGCGCAATTCCCGCGCGAAATACGCTTCTTTTTGCTGCAGCGCCCGCTTTATCGCATCTCCCGATTCCGGGGCGTGGCGGTAGCGTTTCAGCCCGGTGTAGATGGCTTGTCGCAGGGAAGGCCATGTTTTCGCGCACGTCCAAGAAGCGATCGCCCGCACTAGCCACTTTATGCTGGTTTCCAACTGCCAAAATCCCACAAACCGCCCGCCTTTGCCGCTGACGCTCGCCAGAATCCGCCCGTTATATTCCCGCCATTTAATAATTTTCTCTGCCGCTACCCGAATCGCCCGCGCTAGCTCCATCGAGGAGATGGCTTTCGTCAATACGCTCAAATCTATTGCAATTTCCCAAGTTAAAGTCTTTTTCATGGCACCCTCTTTTCCTCAATCGGATTTATTTTTTTGCAAAGCTGTAGCTATCTCGCTTTGCTGGTTTACCGAGTCAGGCTTGCTAGGGAAGTTTTAGGATTTACCTAGCGTCCAGACTGGTTGTGTCAGTTTGATCTGTGCCTTTCCAAAAGCTATTGATGAGCTTTTGAGGGCATTAGAGATTTAACCGATTGAGTTAGCATATCACAACGGCTGCGAATTTGTCAAGCATTTTGTCGGATATCGCCGAAATCTTCAGCCGACAAGGGTTTGATAAGTTTGTGGGATGGGGTGAAAGCCGGGATTTGGGGATTTGGGGATTTTGAGAGTTCCCCGATTTGGCGAAACAGAACGCTCAACCGTCAGTCTGCATACACTGGAAATAAAAAAGGGGGAGCTGAGATGAGATGGGCTTTGAATTCGCTGCCCGTTGTCTTGTCGCTGGCGCTGCTGCCTGCGGGTTCGTGCTTTGCCGGGGTTTTATCGGGAGAAAGTTTAATCGTGGCGCAAGCAACTGCGGCTGTGTCTTCTGAGGAAGTTGCCCGTTTGGAAAAGTTTGCGGAAGCGGATAGGCTGTATCGGGCGGGAGAGGTGGCGGCGGCAGAGAAACTCTACCGATCGCTCAAGTCTCCTTTTCCCAACGCCAGCGAGAATCAGGAGGCGGAGAAGATAGGGGAACCGATAACGGATGTAGAGCAGTTGTCTGGAGCGGGGCAAGTTTACTGGCGGGAAGCGCAAGCAGGGATCGAGCAGAAGCTGCCGACCAAAACGATGATAGCGCTGCAACTTTTGCTCGATACGCATCCGGAATTCGTCCCCGGTTACGAGCTGCACGTCCGAGCGCTGTTGGAATACGGCGATACCGTGGAAGCGCTGAGGGTTTTGGAGAAAGCGACGAGTTTATTTCCCGATCGCCCGGAGCTGTTGCGCCAGAGAATCGAACTCCTCGCTGCTAACGAAGAGTGGTTGGAAGCCTCGATCGCGGCGCGGCAATTTGCCCTGCTCGATCCCAACCACCCGCAAGCGCCGGAATTTTTGCAGTTGGCTGAGGAGAATATGGAACGCTTTCGCCGGCACCTGCGGCGGAAATTGCGCGAAAATGCGATCGCCAGTGTTATAACCGGCGTCGTCACTTTTGCCCTCACGGGCAGTCCCCTCGGCACCTTATCCGCCGCGCAGACGGGGGTACTGCTGATGCAAGGAGAAAACGCCTTGGGCGAACGAATTGCCGGCGCGGCGAAACGGCAATTGCCCATCATTGAAGATAAAGAAGTTGTCGCCTACATTAACGAACTCGGTCAAAAATTAGCCCAATTGAGCGGGCGAGATTTTGAATACGAATTTTATGTCGTCCGCGACAGAGATTTGAATGCTTTTGCTTTACCAGGGGGGAAAGTCTTTATCAATGCTGGAGCGATTTTGCAAAGCAACTCCGAGGCAGAATTAGCCGGATTGCTCAGCCACGAAATAGCCCACGCCGTTTTATCCCACGGGTTCCAACAAATCGCCGAAGGAACCTTGCTCGGCAACATCACGCAAGTGGTTCCCTTGGGCGGCACCGTGACAAATTTAGTCATGCTCGATTACAGCCGCGAACAGGAGCGGCAGGCTGACATCCTGGGAACGCGGATGCTCGTGGCGGCGGGCTATGCGGCGGATGGTTTGTATAATTTGATGGTGACGCTCAAACAGCGCAAAGGTTCGGGGCGTTTCCTGAGTTTCCTGTCTACCCACCCGCCGACGACGGAACGGATTGACTATTTAGCAAAGCTGATTCAGCGCAATGGCTACAATCGCTATACTTACGAGGGAGTAGAGCGGCACGGGAAAGTTAAGGCGCGTTTGGAGAAGATTTTAAAAGGGATGAATCCCGATCGGGAGAAAAAGTACATGCGTTATGGCAATAGGTAATGGGTAATGGGTAATAGGCAGGATGATTCTTGTCTATTACCCATTACCCATTACCCCCCAAATAGCCCGACACGGGGAGCAGAGATACAGGGATTTATTCCTGAAATATCCGTGTATCGGTGTCCGAATCCGCGTGGTGCCCCCATTCCCCTAAAAAAAAATGAGAGCATTTGGGAGGGTGGCAAATACCATGAAGCGACATTTCCTCGCCCAGCAGCTACCACTCTACCGATTGAGGAGTTCACCCTTACCCGCGTGCTCTGTCAATTTTTATTGAACACTACTGCCGGCAAGTTTGGCGGATAAAGATACAAAAGTTTTAAATTTGGTAATAACCGTTGCAACTTGCAACACAACTTTATAAATTTGCGATCGCCGGCTCTAAAAGGAAGGCCAAAATTAGGCCAGAATTTGGAAGTAGCGAGAGACAATGGGGAAAGTTCTTCCTTTCTCCCACTCCCCCCCCTCCCACTCTCCCACTCCCCCCCTCTCCCCCTCCCGATTTCGATAGGATAGGAAATTTAGCAGGGGCTTTCCGGCTGGCAAGCCCCTGTTTCCCGAAGGTTAAGAAACCGCTATAAGATACTGATCTCGTTAGGGGAAAGAGCAGATGGGACGAATTTTTATTTCAGCAGGGCACGGCGGCGGGGAAAATGCGATGGCAGACCCGGGAGCGATCGCCGGCGGCACGACGGAAGCCAAGGAAATGATATTGCTGCGCGACTTGATCGTGGCGGAGCTGCGATCGCGCAGTTTGGAAGTCCTCGCCGTGCCGGACGACTTGAATCGCGACGAAAGCATTGCATGGATTAACGCCCGCTACGTCCAGAGCGACGTAGCCCTGGAAATCCACGCCGATGCCTTTCCCGATCCGGCAGTGCGGGGAGCGAGCGTCTATTACATTGCCAACAACGAGCAGCGCAAGGCAGATGCAGAGCAAATGCTGCTGGCGCTGCTGCGGCGGGTGCCGCAGTTGGTGAATCGGGGAGCTAGACCAGACAGCACAGCCGCTACTGGTAGCTTGGGGTTTTGCCGCCGGGTTGTCAGCCCTTCCCTGCTGATGGAAGTAGGCTTTCTCACCAATGCAGAAGATCGCTCCCTCTTGCAAAACCGCCGCCGCGACATGGCAGCGGGCATCGCAGACGGGCTCGCCGCCTGGAGCCGCAGCCAGCCCATACCGACAGCGACACCCGCACCCACTCCCCCCCCCACCTACCCGCCCTGCAATATCAACATCAACGGGCTTCTTCACGGCGAACAGGGCATCGTCATCAGCGGCAATGCTTTTATCCCAGTTGATTTAGTCGATACTTTGGGCATCGACTTGTCGAAAACCGCCAAAGTCCTCCGCCTCAGTTATAAAAGCGTCGTTTACGTCAGAGCCGTAGAATTGCGGGATTTCAATATATCGGTAACGTGGGATAATGCCACCACGACGCTGAACCTGCGCACGATTTTGCAGCTCGATGCCAGCCAAATCAATCGGATTATGGGGCGCGGCAATACGACAGAGGTGCAGTTGATGATGTTTCTCAAAGCCAGCAACGAAAGCGCTCTTAAGGAGTTCCCGGATATTCCCAAGTTGTACCGAGAGGAAGGAGCGATCGAAGGCGTCAACCACGACATTGCTTTCTGTCAGATGTGTTTCGAGACGAACTTCCTGCGCTTTGGCGGCGATATTAAGCCGACGCAAAATAACTTCGCCAGCATCGGAGCGATTGGCGGCGGTGCGGAGGCGGCTTCGTTTCCCAGCGCCCGCCTCGGCGTCAGAGCGCACATTCAGCAGTTGAAAGCTTATGCCAGTACGGAGCCGATCGTGCAGGAAATCGTCGCTCCCCGATTTCGGTTTATCCGTCGGGGGATTGCTCCTACGGTGGAGCAGTTGAGCGGGCGGTGGTCTGCCGATCTCCAGTATGGCACGAAAATTATGGCAGTCGTCCGGCGATTCTACGAGTCGGCGGGGCTGTTGTAGAGTGAAAAGTGCCAGAGTGCTGAGTGCTGAGTGAAGAGGGGAGTAAGGGGGAAAAAGCGCTCTCGTGTTGAGAGAGGAGTAATGAATTGCCAGGGATGAGTTAAATTATTCTGACACTCCACACTCCTGTAGGGGCTTTTCGCGAAAAGCCCCTATACACTCCACACTCAGCGCTCAGCACTTTTCACTCAGCACTCCTGAAGCGGCCTTCAGAAAGGATGTGCTACATTGAAAAAAAGGCTTTTCAGGGTGCCGAACGAGCCTAAAAAATAGAGAGCAAGAGGGAATTTTATGAACATTAAACCTCTAATTGCCAGCGCGATCGCAGCCGCGTCGTTTGCGCTGAGCGCGGCAACTGCAACCCACGCGCAAAGAAATCCTTTTCCCGGTTTGGATTCTTACTGTCAAGCGACGCTGAAAGCGCAGGAGCGGGGCGCTCGTATTAACATTCGCGAAGGGGCAGGGCTGAATTCTCGCGTACTCCACTACGGCATCGCAGGCGATCGCGTCATGTTGCTGCGGGAAACTGCCAATGGCGATCCCGAACGGCTGGCGATTCGCACCGACACGCAAGGTTATAGCTGGTACAGGGTGGGTTTTCCCAAAACTCGCGCTACCGGTTGGGTTCGCAGCGACTTTTTCGAGCCCGAATGTTTTAATTAAATAAGGAGCGATCGCTCCAATTTATCCGTTTCCCCATTCCCGGCGATTCGAGCCGCAGTTGTGTCAAAATCAATAACAATAATTTCGCGAATTGCACCGAAACGAATGTCAGGCACACCACTGCGGGGACGCTACCACATTATCAAAAAATTGGGCAGCGGCGGGTTTGGGGAAACGTATTTATCAGAAGATTGGGATTTACCGGGGCATCCCCCCTGCGTCGTCAAGCGACTGCAGCCCACTTCCAATAAACCGTTTGTCTTGCAGACGGCACAGCGGCTATTTGAGAAAGAAGCCCAGGTTTTGCAGCGCTTGGGCAGCCACGAGCAAATCCCGCGCCTGCTGGCACACTTTCAGGAAAATCAAGAATTTTATTTAGTAGAAGAATTAATCCAGGGCGAGGATTTAAGCCGCGAATTGGCGACAGGGAGCAGGGGCGCGGCAAAAAACAGCCCCTATGTGACAAGCCTGTTGCTGGATATTCTGGAAGTCTTAGCCTTTGTCCACCAAGAGCAAGTCATCCACCGGGACATCAAACCCGCCAACCTCATTCGCCGAGTTTCTGACGGAAAAATCTGCTTGATAGACTTTGGGGCGGTGAAAGAAATCAGCTCCTTGAGCGCCAACTCTCAAGGAGAAGTCACCACCACCGTTTGCATCGGCACGCGGGGCTACATGCCAGACGAGCAAGCGAATGGCAAACCCCAATACAACAGCGATGTTTATGCGGTAGGAATCATCGCCATTCAAGCCCTGACAGGGTTAGACCCCAATCCCAAAAATGGGGGATTGCCCGCAGATGCCGCTACCGGGGAAATTCGCTGGCGCGACAAAGCCCAAGTCAGCGACGCCCTGGCAGATATTATCGATATGATGGTTCGCAAAGACTGCCGGCAGCGCTATCCCTCGGCAGTCGAGGCGCTGCAAGCACTGCAGAGTTTATCCAATTCTCCTCTAAATCCCACCGTGCCATCTCCAGCCCCCGCGTCGCCCAACTCCTCTGGTTCTTCGTCTCAGAATTTCCCATCGCGAAGCAAACGCAAGAAAATGTCTAAAGTCCATAATACGATTTCCCTAGTTGCGGGGATTATCGCCTGCATTGCGGCTGTGATAGTCGTTCCGGAAGTCAGGAAATTTTTAAACTTGGATTCAGATGTCTCTAAAAATTTCTTAGTTTATGAAAATCCCGACTCTGGAATCAAAATGAAATACCCCGCGAGTTGGTCAAAACCGCAAGTCGTCAGCGACAAAATAACTGGCGAGTATGGGGTAACATTTCTATCAGATACCTTGCCGGAGCAGGTCAGTATAAGCGTTGAGAATTTCTCTGCACGCCCTATTTCCCTCGATCGCTATACTCAATTGGTGATGGAGCAAATAGAACAAGAGACAGGCGAAAAACTTTCCCAACCGATTTTATCGCCGCTGCTAGACGGCGGCTATCAAGTCGTTTATACAGCTAGCGAGGGGCAGTATACTGTACAAAAGATGCGCCTCTGGAAAGTTCAAAATCTCAAAGCTTACCTGATTACCTATACGGCAGAAAAGGGGAAATTTTCTGATTTTGAGAAAAGAGCAAAAGAACTGATAAGTTTCTTGGAAATTCGCTAAGGGCTGGGGAAAAGAAGAGCATCCAAGTTTTGTAGGGGCGGTGCCCCCGTGCCCGCCCCCAATTTTGGTATTAGCTGGAGAGATTATAGCGTTTTTCAGCCTGATGAAGTACAGGCAAGAAACCCGGCTTCTTCAAGAAGCCGGGTTTCTGAAGTACCTCAGTAGCTTGAAAACTGCTATAGGAACAAAACAAGACATACATTACCAGCGTTCGATCGCTAGCCCATCTACATAGGAAAAATGTTCATCTTCCGTCGCTAATTTCCAACCTTGTTCCAGACATTGGGCGGCAATCCAGATGTCATTTTCAGGAATTGGGCGTCCCTTGCGCTTCAAACCCAGCCTGGTTTTAGCGTAAATATGTGCTGTTTGTCGTCCTATCGGTACTACAGTACAAGCATCAATAAACTGCAAATAACGGGTAAGATTAGTCAGAGAACGCCCGGAGTTTTCCGCTCCAAAGAGTAATTCCCCTACAACGGGTAAAGGCAAAATTACAGCAGGCAATGCCAGCACATTTGCTATAACTTTTGTGTCCCCGTTAAGATACCGAATCGCGATATTACTGTCGAGAGCAGTTTCACCAGTCATTTTGATTGACTTTCCCAAATTCATCGTTCATAGTTTTCCGCAACTCAGCGGCTTCTTCATCGCTGAGAATTCCTGCAAATTCTAATAGCGGATGTTGTGGCTGGGTTTCAATTGTGATTTTAACCTGGCAATGTTCGGGCAAGTCTTCCAAGGTTTGCAGGGGACGCAAAACGCCATTTTCATAGATGGCTTGAATGGTTTGAATCTCTGGCATATTACTTATTCTTTAGGTTGACAATACTATTGTAGTATAAAAAAGGGGTTAATTCAAACAGGCAGATTGAGCGATCGCCCGTTTTTAGCCAAAGAGCGATCGCGTTGCTGCCCCTACTGACAATCCGCGCCCGCTTTTCCCCACCGAAAGAGGTGTGGCGAGCCGGGATGAGGGGATTAGGGGATAAAGTTAGCAAGGGAATAATTTTCGGCTAAACTCAGCCCTGCACCTGCACCCAGAGGATTCAGAGATAACTCAGATGCGATCGTCTCTTAAAAAATCTGCTGGCAATCTACTACTGCTGAAGCTTGCCAAGGACTTGCTGTGCTGTTTGATAACCAGATATATCTCCTTGTTTACGAAACAATTGTGCAGAGATTTGCAGATCCTCAATTGCTTTCTCCTTATCTGTCTTTAAAATGTAGGCTAGACCTCTGTTATAGTGGGCTGTAGCATCGTCAGGCTTGCGTTTAATGACTTTGTTATAATCTGCAATAGCTTCGTCATAGTTGCCCATTGCAGCGTGGGCACCACCCAAACCCATATAAGCATCACCTTCATCAGGATTGAGGCGCAGGACTTTGTTGTAATCTGCAATAGCTTCCTGATAGTTGCCCATTGCAGCGCGGGCACTACCCCGGTTAAGGTAAGCGGTCGCATCGTCAGGATTGAAGCGTAATCCTTCGGTGAAATCATCGATCGCTCCTTTATAGTCTCCTCTCTGAAGGCGAACAACACCTCGATTGTTGTAGGCATTTACATAATTAGGCTTAAGACGTAATGCTTCGGTAAAATCGTCTAACGCCCCCTGATTGTCTCCTGTTTTCAGACGGGCAACACCCCGGTTATAGTAGACCCAAGGATGAGGATTAATTGCAAGAGAACGACTGTAGGCAGAGATGGCGGATGGATAACGTTTTAAATCACTCAGCGCGTCACCTCGCAACATTTCCACAGAAAAATCATCAGGGTTCAATTCAAGGGCTTTATCAAGAGACTTTAGCGCTTCTTCATATCGGTTCAAGTTTATCAGTGCATTTCCTCGCAAACGCAAAGCTGGATAAAATTTAGGTTCTATTTCAAGAGTTTTATCGAAAGAATGCACTGCTTTTTCATACTCCTCTGGCACAGTCGCTACAAATTTTAAATTTTTGTTTTCTAAAGTCACAACTTTAATGTCAATCTTTGAAAAATTAGGAAACATAAAAGTAAGACCGCGCGCGTACCAAGCTTGGTAAAAATCTGGCTTAATTTGAATGGCTCTATCAAAAGCTTCAATCGCTTCGTTGTACCGATGCAATCGCCATAATTGATTGCCATAATTGACAAAAGCCAGAGCATTTTTGCTATCTTTAGCTATTTGTAAGGTTAGTAAAGATTTGGAAATTAAATCTTTCTCTATTTCAGTAAGTATCAGTGGGGGAGAGGTGGCTATTTTCAGTTTTTCTAGGTCTATATGTAAGGTTTCTGCTAAACTTAAAAAAGTGCTTATAGGAATTCCCAAGCTATACCCAAGATAGATTTGAGCTTTGTTAATTTTATCCCAAGCTCCCTCCGCTCTTCCGTGAATACCAATGACGTAGCCACGATTATCTAATAATGGCCCACCGCTCATTCCTTCCACCGTTATATTGTTATAAACTAACCCATAGCCATAAGTGAGAGAATCAGAATTCTGTGCCTGAAACTGGCCATCTTCTTTATTTAAAAGTTGGCCGATATTAAAAAAACGTCTTTTTGCTTCGGTATTTGTTTGTTTTAACCCAGGCCACCCAGAAACAAAAACCCATCTATTTCCCTTTTCTAAATCATAATTCGCTAAGGTTGCCACTCGATAAGTTTCGCTGCTAGCAAACTGCAACACCGCCAAATCTGACTCCGACATCTTTTTCACGGTGCTGTAGTCTACCGGATGTCGCCGACCATCAGGGGTGACGACTTCATAAGTATTTTCATACCGCACTACATGCTCTGCCGTGAGGACGTAATAAGTATTGCCTTGGTGGGCAATTATCACCCCCGATCCATTGCCGGCAGGAGAATCAATCCGCACGGTAATCTGCTTGGCAATGTCGTTGACTTCTTTCACCAACCCTGTGAAGGGTGGTTCGGGTTCGGTGGCGAATTCGGGTGCGAGTTGAGCGAGGGTTTGGATGGGAACTGCCCAACTAGAGCGAATCATCTCCTGTCGTTGAGCGTCAGTGGGGCGATCGCCATCTTCAAAGACATGCGGATCGCCTAACGGAGGATAGGCGAGCATCCCGTTGACAGCAATAACTTCGCCCCAACGATTCAATACCGGCCCGCCGCTCATGCCTTTTTGGATGTCGCTGGTGTATCCTATTCGGTATCCTCCCTCAAAAGCTTTATCGGGCAACAGGGCGATTTTGCCGGTGGAAAACGCCAGCCTATCAGCGTCATAGGGAAACCCAGCGGCGAATACTTCTTCCCCCACTTTCAGGGTTTTGATAAATTCGCTGTCTCCCAGAAACCGGGTTTCTGCTAGGTTGGCGGTGGTATAATCGGCATCGGCGCTAAACTGCAACAGCGCTAAATCTTTTTTCTGAAAGTTGACATTTTTGGCTAATTGTGCTGTGTAGATTTTCCCGTCTCGCGTCTGGATGCGATAAGGTTCTCGCCCTGTCAAAACGTGGTTATTAGTGAGAACGGTATAAATTTGCCCTTCTTTGCGAATCAAGGTCCCGGAACCGGCACTGTCCCCTACAAGCACTTTGACGGTGATGGAATCCGCTATCTGACGCAGCCCTTCGTCGGATGATATGCGCGCGATCGCCTGTTGCTCTGAAACTTTTGGCTCGGATTTGCACCCGTACAGTGCAGCGGGCAAGAGCAATAAACTGCCCAGGCAGGCTATTAAAACGAGCGATCGCCCTTTCATCCGATGAACCCCCTCTTTGTATCGCGTGTTTGTCAAGTTCGCCAGCCGGGGGATAAATTCCCCTGAACTCTTGCACCCGTCTCAATCATCAGGAGGCGGAGTCTCCCCTATCTCGTTACCAGGCTGAGCCTGGTAACGAGAGCAACCCGCAACCACTCGTTAACTCCCCTCTTCAACCGGCGCGGTGCGGAGAAACTCCTTCATATCTATATAGATCTGAGAACCGCCGCTGCTTTGCGAAAGTGGCCCTGTCGCGTAAGCACCCTGCCATAGTTTTTGAATCACCTCACTGGCATTATCGCTAGGCTTGAGAGTCCAGAGGGTCATCTTGCATGGCCCTCCGTAAGCACTGGACACGCAGACGACGGGCTGGCGATTCTCCATGCCAGTAGTGATGAAATTTAGCAGGCCATTGTTGGAAGCAGCTTGGAATTTTTCCGAGACTTCCAGGCAGCGCTTTTCTGGGGTATAGCCAGAACCCTCGAAATATTTGGACTCCCAGCGAATCACGGGGATTCGACCTGTGGACGCTCGCGCAAAGGTTGTGAATGTCTCGTCTTTACTCCGATCGCAGAAATAACTGCTGCCTCGTTCGGAACTGGCTTTAATTGCATCCGAGTTAGGCTGATTTGCGGCAGAATTGGCAGGGGTGCCGTTACACGCCGTCGCGCCGACTGCCAGCAGCGCCCATCCAGCCAGCATTTTTGCAAATAATTTTATTTTCATGGGATTATGCCAATCTTCTCAACCTTGAGAATGGCCGTGTTTTAATCATAAAATCTGAAAATTACCTGCCAGTCAAATTTTATTCTTTTTTTAACTTTCTCAGGCGTCCAAAAAAAGGCGATCGCTCCGCCTTCTATAAGAGCATCCCGATTTGGTACTGCGGGAAAGCATATAGCCCTTCGGGCATGGCTTCGCTAACGGGCGAATAATCTCTCAGTCAAAACCGAAAATTTATAATCCGAATGCTTCGCCATTGTCTGGGTATATAGGGAGAATTTTTTTTAACTCGCCGAATGTTCCAAAAACAAAGCCGGTTGGTGGCGCTTTGCCTGCTTGACGGGAATTTCAATAATAAACTCCGTTCCCTTGCCCGATTCGGAAACGCACTCCAAGTGTCCGTGATGTTTTTCTACCACGATTTGGTAGCTGATTGACAGCCCCAATCCCGTCCCCTTGCCCACGGGCTTTGTGGTGAAGAACGGTTCAAATAAGCGCGATCGCACCGATTCTGGCATTCCCACCCCGTTATCTGAAATCCGCACCACAACGCGCTCGCCCTCAATCATTTCCGTGCGAATCCGAATCGCGGGCAAGGGGCATTGGGAATTGGGCATGGGCAATACTTTATCGTCTCCATGCGCAGCATTCCGCAACCGATTCGCCTGTTCGAGGGCGTCGATCGCATTGCTGAGAACATTCATAAACACTTGATTGAGAGTGCCGGCGTAGCAATCGACTGGCGGCAGCACGCCGTAATCTTTAATCACTTCGATCGGCGGATGTCCCGGTTTGGCTTTCAGGCGGTGCTGCAAAATCAGCAAGGTGCTGTCAATCCCCTCGTGAATGTCTACCCGCTTTTTATCTGCCTCATCCAAACGAGAAAAGTTGCGCAAACTCAGAACAATCTGCCGGATGCGCTCGGCTCCCAACTTCATCGAATCCAGCAATTTCGGCAAATCTGCCATCAGAAAATCTAGATCGACGGTTTCTGATTGTTCTACAATTTCGGGAGTGGGGATGGGGCAGGCTTTCCGGTACAAGTCGAGCAGGCGCAGCAAATCTTCGATATACTGACCGGCATAAGAGAGATTGCCGTAGATGAAATTAACGGGATTGTTGATTTCGTGGGCAATGCCGGCAACCAATTGCCCGAGAGAAGACATTTTTTCGGCTTGAATCAGTTGGGATTGGGTTTGCTGCAGTTCGTGCAGGGCTTTTTGGAGCTGCTGGGCTTGCTGTCGCAATTGCCCTTCTGACAGGCGCAGGGCGTCCTCTACCCGCTGGCGATCGCGAATATCTTGCAAAAGTCGCGCATTCATCGCCTGCAGTTCCGCCGTGCGTTCCTCTACCTGTCTTTGCAAGTCGTCGCGAGCGGATAACAGCGCTTCCTCTGCCTGCTGGCGCACCACTATCTCTTGCTGCAAGCGATCGTTGGTCTGCTTCAATTCCGAAGTTCGCTCCTCCACCGCCTGCTGCAACACCTCGATAATCCCGTACATTTCCTTGGGATCGAGCGCTTGCAGCAAACTCGTCTGAGAAACAATTCCCAGCAATTCCCCCCGCTCGCCCGTCACCACCAAGCGCCGAACGTGTCGCTGCTGCATCTGTTGATGGGCTTCCCACAAAGAATCCAAAGGATTCAGGCAAAAGAGCGGCGCGCTCATCACGTCTCGTGCCTGCATCTTCGATAAATCCAGCTCTAGCGCCTGAAATTGCAGGATGTCGCGTTCTGTGACGATGCCCACGGGGATTGAGCATGGGGCATGGGGCATGAGGCATTGGGCATTGGGAATCGAGAATTTCTCCCCCGCTCCCACTCCCCCCCTCTCCCCCTCTTCGCTGCCCCCTTCCCCACTCTCCTGCGCAATCACCACGCAACTGACTTGATGCTCTGCCATCAACTGGGCTAGCTCAAACACCGAGGCTGCGGGCGGCGCTTGAATGACTCGGGCGCTCATCACGTCTTTGACACTGCGCAACCGCGTCAGCAGGTTGGCGGGTTGCAGCGCTCTGCGAATCGTGTCGGGCGTCACCATCCCCAAGAGCTGCCCCTGTTTGTCTACTATCGGCAGGTGGCGAATCCGGTGCTGTCGAAACAGGGCAAGGGCTGTAAAAATACCCTGCGAGTCCGATTTCGTCAGGGTAATCGCCGGCGCGCTCATTACGTCAGCGACTTTAAAGTTTTTCAAATCCTTGCGGGCAGCAGTCAGCTTGACGATATCTCGTTCTGTAAAAATCCCCAGAATGCGCGAGTTGCTGGTTGGAGTCCCGGGCAACTGGCAGTGTATCCCCACCGGCACCCCTTCCATGACTAAAACGCAACTGGCTCGCACTTCGGATAACACGTTCGCATCGGTGGCGGAGCCTGAAACTGGCAAGTTACAGGTGCTTCTCACTTCGCTCATCAGCGTCAGAACGTCTACTAGGGGCGTTTCCGGCGCGACGACTAGGGGACTGGGGTCGATCGCGTACTCGAGCGCGGCTGAATAAAGGGGTGCGTTGTTAACTGGCATGGCAGGTGTGGCAGGAGATAGGAGTTTGTTAAGAATGTTAGTGATTGGGAGTTTTGTAAAAAAACCTACTAAAATCGTGCCCTACCCCTACCATAAATTAAACAACTTGTTAAAATACTATACAAAAACTTAAAAATTCCGAACCTGACGAGGCTTGCGCTGCCGCGTCGCATCGGCTTGTTTTAGGAAGGGGGCGATCGCATCTCTGCACGGCACCCGTCGCGATCGCGTTTTGGGCGAAAGCCTTTTCACTGCACCCCTTTTCTGCAAGAATTCCCTGGCTGTCTGGGGAGCCTCTCAATTTTGTCCCGTGCCCCAAACAGCGCGCCAATTCTTAAAAACACGCGCGCTTTCTGGTTCGCGCTAGCGCAGTTTTCTTCACTAGCGCAGTGCTGACGGTCTTTTGACAAAAGCGAGAGGCTCTTACTGTCTCGTTTTACCCTGGCTATCCTAGTTTAGCACGCGCTCTGAAAAATACTGGCTCTCCATGACTCGCGGTGGAAACCGTCGCCTTTTCGGGCATGGTGGCGGTAATGGGCATAGAAAATTCTTCTATTTCCGGGCTTTCAGTCATTCTATATAGCGGTTCTATAGCGGTTTTCATCCTCGTGAGGTACTGAGAAACCCGGCAACTTTGAAGAAGCCGGGTTTCTTTTCGTACTTCATCTGCCTGAAAACCGCTATATTTGAGCCGTGAAGTATTTTTATATCAGGAGTGCGGGCTCTCTCCCCGGATCTTACGGATCGCAGGCTTCTAGCCCGCACTCGGATTTTCACAAATCCCTGCAAGGAACGCTATAACTTTTAGTTATCGCCCGAAAGATCGGGAAAGCTAGCTGAATGAGAAGAAACCCGGTTTTTCCAAAAAACCGGGTTTCTAGTTCTCGTTTTCGTGCAATAATTTAAGCCTATATGCTGAGTTTAAATGTCAAAATTACTGAGAACATTCAAAATCTTATGACACTGAGTGCAGCGGTTGCCTTCCGCACACCAACAATCTTTTATAACCTGGAGCAAAAAAGATTTGAGCTTGCGATTTTCTGCCAATACTTTTGCAAAGCGAAGGTGAGCTTGCTCAATGGATTGAGAAACGTATATTAAATCTTCTTGCAAGTCTTCGATATGCTCTAAAGTATCTTGACTCAGAGCATCAGACACTTCTAATTGAGCGGTGAGGACAATTTCACTGGTTCGGCTGGTAGAATTGTTTTTCATGTTTTTTACAAATTGGCAGGTAGATGCGTTTTTCTTCATAAGAGTTCAGCAATTTTGCGCGGGGATTTGTTGCGATCGCAGTTTTCCAATTCGTGGCCCCTACAGGGCGATCGCGCGGCAGAACTGGATGGCATCAGGTGACACCATCCAGCTCCTCAATTAACTAACAGCACTGGCTGCCAATTCGCTGCCATTTTGAGGCAGCAACAAGCCTTCTGGCGCGCTGTCGCCGCTGGCATTTGCCGCCATTAAGCGGACAATTTCGTGCGGCGGCAAGTGGTCGAGACAAACCATCTGCCGCGTTCCTTCCAAATCCATCAATCGCGATTGATTGTTCTGATCTTCCAGGGCTGCAGCGATTTGATCCAGCCGCGCCCACGCCTTATCAGCTTGCGCGTCGATCTGTTTGAGAACGGGGTCTTGCACGTTGGAGAATTTCGCGCCGCGCTCGTACCACTGCCAGGAAAGCGAATAATAATTAATTGGCTTCAGCACTCCCGATTCATCCGGTTTTTGACCGGAATGTTTGATAAAATCGGGAACAAAAAGTCCTTCGGCAGGTTCGATTCCGCGTGCCATGACTTCGGTTACTTTGCGGTTAAAATCGCCGAGCGATCGCCCCTTGATATACGTCACCATGACGACGCCTTGCGGCAAGTCACCGGCTTCTGCAACGAACCACAATTGCCCCCATAAAGTATTTTGAGTTTGACCCAAACTGCCGAAAAATTTGCTGAATTTGACAATCGTCATCGCCAGTTTAGAGCCATACTCTTGGTCGCCGATTGTCCAGCGCCCAGACTGGCAATTATTGCGGACAGCGATCGGCAGTTCGGGAACGATGATTGCGTTATTCGGTTTGCTGCCAAAAACTGAGAGTTTAGGTTGCTTAGACATGATTGAAAGTCCTAGTAGTTGTGTGTCAAGTTTCGTTTTTTGCTAGTCCAGCAATCGGCGATTCGACTGTGGCTGAGAACGGAAAAAAGCGCTTTATTTTTCTCGCCCCACTGGATAAACGAGCGGTTGGTTAGAGGGTGAAGGCTGATAGTTTTGCGCGTCGTATGCGGCGCGGCTGGCGCTGCTGTCGCGCAGGCGAGAGGGGGTTTCTCCCCTGGCAAGGGCATCGCTCATCGCTGAGGCTTGAGGCTGAAGAGCGCCAATAGGAGTTTCTCTCAGAGCACGCAGCAGTTCTAGCAACTGCTCGAGAATTTCAATCTGAGCGCTGCTAAAATGGATGCTGAAGCCTTGCCCGTCCCGCGCATAACCCGGACAAACGAGGGACGCCGATCCTTGTCGGTCGTGCTTGGCTATGTACAGCCAGTCACTTTCGCTAAGCTTGTAGTGCGTATCCGTCCAACTTTTGAGCATTGTTACTCTCCTAACGTGACGAAAGTTGACTCAAACTATTGCTGCTCTGTCGCGATCGCGGTTGGGGGCACCGCAAAACTCTCATCGCCTGAATAATGCCGTTCGCCCCTCCTCTCCACCGTTTGGCTTTCTGTTGTCTGGCTTTGTGTCCCTCCGTCTCGCGCTTGCCCGCTTAGTTGACTTTTTCTTCAACCTCCTTAACTGTAACGCGGCGTTGACTTTTTCGTCAAGAGGCAAGTTGATTTTTTCTTCAAAACGGCTTATGATGCAGGTGTAGTCTGACAAAGAGAAGATGTGACTGACAGTTTTGGCAAGCTAATCCGGCAAGCGCGCAAAGCCAAGGGGTACTCGCAGCGAGAGCTGGCGGTGTTGCTCCAGGTGGATTTTACCTATTTGTCCAAGTTGGAGAACGATCGGGCGGAGTACGCGCCCAAGGAGGAGGTGATCCGCTCTCTGGCGCGGCATCTGGACTTGAACGAGGAAGAATTGATCTTCCTCGCGGGGCGGATTCCGCAACGGGACGAAGATTTGCTCAAGGAGAACTACAAAGACATGCCCGTACTGTTCAGGCGGATGCGGGAAAATCCAGAATTCGCGCAAAAGGTCTTCCAGGCAGCACTCTCAGCGGACAGCGGGGAGTAAGGAGGGCAAGAAACCTTGAGTGTTATAAAGCCGTATCGCTTTTATTCAAAAGCCGAGATCGAGCGGCGGGCTTTTGCGCTGCTGATGCGGATGCAGCGGGTGCCCAATTTCGCCCCCAGGTGGCCATTCGAGGCCAGTCTCGTGGCCGATTTTCTCGATCTGGGGGTGGTGTGGGACCGCATCCCGCCGGATGGGGAAGGAGCGATCGCCGCTCGCATTCTGCCGCACGAGCGGCAAATCGAGATTAATGAAGAGATTTTAGAGCTGCCGCAAGGGTTTCAAGAATCGACGATCGCCCACGAAATCGGCCACTGGGTGCTGCACGTCAATCAAGAAGAAGTGGATGGGGCAGCGAAACAGCTAGAGCTGGCGCTGGGAAATCCAGCAGCGGCGTCAGAGGGGCCATTCGTGTGTCGCGGGGCGATCGGGCTGTCGAAGGTGGAATCGATCGAGTGGCAAGCTCAATATTTTGCGACTTGCCTGCTGATGCCGAGGCACGTTCTGGAGGAAAAGCGAACTGGGCGGGATTTGACGAAGTGGTCGGACTTGTACGCGATCGCCAAGGAACTCGGCGTCACGATCTCGAACCTGAATCACCGCCTCAAAGATCTCGGCTGGATTCACATTCCCCAGGGAACCCGCAAAATTTACCTGGGAACGGCGCAACCGCAGGGGCAGGCAAGATTATTTGGTTGAGTGGTGAGTGCTGAGTGCTGAGTGGTGAGTGCTGAGTGCTGAGTGCTGAGTGCTGAGTGCTGAGTGCTGAGTGCTGAGT
>CAYOOD010000063.1:0-44007 GCA_964405435.1 uncultured bacterium | reverse complement strand
GCTCCGGGATATATAAAAAAATGTAACAATACTAAGTTAGCCAACTTGGTATGAGCGCTATTTGCCAGCGGTTCGACGCGCTTCACCCAGCCGCTGACTCCGCGACTGTCAGGACGCAAAATATCTCCCGGATCGATCGCCGCGAAAAACCAAACGTAATTTTTCCCGATTTCCAGTTCCGGCGCATCTGCAGGTAGCGTCACTTGCACAATCCCGCCCCGCCCCGACATTTTCAAAGTCGTCTGGTAGAGGTGATTTCTGTTTTCGTCTTGCAGGCTGAAAAAGACCTCGTTTGAAGCCATTGCAGGAACGTATACCGAGAAAGTCGGACGAGCTGCTACCGTTCGACCTACTTGTGTCTGCGGAATCAGCGCCACGAGCGTCGAGACAGCCTCCTCGCGAGTGCCGCCGTTAGCAGTGTTGGTGGGTGCCGCATCCCCGGGCGGCGCAAAGCCGACACCGCTGCGCGTACCCCCGCTGGCGGTGCTGCTCGGTGCTGCATCCCCGGGCGGCGCAAAGCCGACACCGCTGCGCGTGCCCCCGCCTGCGGTGCTGCTCGGTGCTGCATCCCCGGGCGGCGCAAAACTGACGCTGCCGCGCGTGCCCCCGCCTGTGCTGCTGCTCGGTGCCGCATCGCCAGGGGGTGCAAATTGGACGCTGCCGCGCGTGCCCCCGCCTGTGCTGCTGTTCGGTGCCGCATCGCCAGGGGGTGCAAATTGGATGCTGCCGCGCGTGCCCCCGCCATTAGTGCTGCGGGGTGCGACATCTCCTGGCGGTTGAAATTGCACGCTGATTAGGGTTTCCCCGGTGGTTTCACCGGCTTGCGTCAGACTGGAATCAGCCCGCACTTCGGAGTACGCGCCCGCCCCGACTAACAGCGCCCCGGTTAGGGAAAGGGAAAATACAGTTTGAGAAATTGAGGGATGGTCTTTTGTCATACTCAGTACCTCGCTGTAAAATTTTTGGCAATAGAAAACTTACAGCCAGTTCCCTACTAATACAAAGGGTGCCCAAAAATAGGGATGGTTGTAAAGGGGATTTTTCAAAAGAGTCAACTGAGCTTCTCGGAGAGCTTGCGCTTTGCTCATGCTGACACCAGACTGGGTTAGTTTTTGGTAAAACTCTGCCATCAGTGCAGCGGTGGACTCGTCGCTGACTGACCACAATGTTGCCAGGGTACTGCGCGCGCCCGATCGCAGGGCAAATCCTGCCAAGCCCAGTGCCGCTCTGCGATCGCCCGATGCCGTTTCGCAGGCACTCAAAACCAGCAATTCAATCGGGTTTCGATTCCCGCGATCGCGCGATTCCAGCACCCGATCGAAATCCCTAACCCCAAATTGCCCGTCCCACGCCAGCAAAAACGTTTCTTCTGGATTAGAGCTGAATTGCCCGTGAGTGGCTAGGTGAACCACCTGCGGCGAGCTCTCCTCCATCTGGCTTTTAAAAGAGGCGCGGGTAAACTTCTGATTCAGCAGTACCTTTGATTCGACTTGAGAGGCAATTTGCTTGACCTCTACCTCGACTCCCGGCAAAGCGGAAAATCCTGCTCTCGCTTCGGTGAGTCCTGCGGCGAGAACTTCGAGTTTACTGCGTTCTAGCCCTTCTGGAAAGAGTTGCAATCCCGGACTGAGGGCGACGTTGTATTTCTCGACGAGATACTTTTGCCCGTCGTAGAGAGCAGCCATTGGCAAAGAGCGCAAGAACCCATCTAGCACGAAGACTAAAGTTTTCGTGTTGCTAGCTGCCAGTTCCGCTTCCGCAGGCCGGATCAGCCAGTTGTAAACTTGCTCGGAAAGACGCAGCCTCTCACTACCAGAATATCCCAAATACAGGGAAGAGTACAATTTTTGAAGAATATTTTCAATTTCCCGACTGGGGAGAGCAGTGGCGTAGTGGCTCAGGGGTTGATTGGGGGCAGAAACGATGACTTCCAGGCGATCGCTCAAAATAATCGGGTAGATGACGGCTGCTTGCGCGTCAATGCGATCGATTTGCACGGGACGGGTTTGCAAACAGGCGTCTCTAAAAAAATTGTCCAATTCTGCCAGTTGCAGGGCTTCAATCACCTCGCGAGCTTTGACGATATTAGCTTGAGAGGTATTGGGTTGCAGCAGCAGGCTAACCAGTTCGCGGTGAACCGGTTCGACACTTTCTTTGAAGTTAAACTGAATGTCAGAATTGATGGCGGCGAGATCGCTGCGCAGGGATTGGAGCGCCTCAAAGGCTTCCGTGTAGGCGGCGATCGCTGCCGGGATATCCCCCTGCTGTTTTCTAATGCGTCCCAACTGCCAAGCCGAGCGCGCGATGATATCGGTAGCGTCTATTTTTTGGGAGATTTGCAGGGCAAGGCTCGTCAGGTTTTTAGCATCTTCCCACTGCTGGATTTTTTCGTAGAGGTTTCCCAGTTTATTGACTGATGAAGCTTCGGCTCGCGCGTCGTGCAGTTGCCTGGATTCCTGCACGGCACCTGCGAGCAGTTTAGCAATGTCTCCGAGTCCGAGGGCGCGATCGTCACCCTTCATTTTTATGAAACTTTCTGCGAAATTGACTTTCGCGAAAACGGCGGCGCGAGAGGGGGGTAATTTCGATAAGGTTGTCTTGATTTGCGCCCCTAGAGCGATCGCCTCTTCTCGCCTTTCGGCTTCGACTAACAAGCTCAGTTGATTGAGTTGCGCGGGCAAGCGGGCGAACTCGTCTCGCGCCATTTTCGCCGACTGTTGATAGTAGGCTGCAGCTACGTCATATTGCTGCAAGTCTCTAGCGATATTGCCAATGCTCAGGAGGGTGGCACTGGTGTCGGCACTGTTGCCGAGGCTAGCGCTGATTTCCCAACTTTGCTCTAAAATTTCTTTGGCTTGCACTAAATCGCCTATTTTGTGCAGCACCCCGCCCAAACTCCGCAATCCCATCGCTTTGAGTGGCGTATCGGGTTGGGCTTTTATTTTCTCCACGAGGGATTCTAAAAGGTTTTTTGCCCTGCGATACTGTCCGAGGGCTTGGAGGGCTTGGGCTTGGTTAATCTGGCTGCCTAACTTGCCGGTTTCGTTCTCCGCGCGCGCGTAGGTGATTTCAGCTTGCTTCCAGGTTTCTAGGGCTGCTTCTGTTTGTCCGATCGCCAGTTGCAGGCTGCCCCGATTGTTCAAAGCTTGCGCTAGAATTCCGATTCCTTTGAGATCGAGTTCTTCCTGATTTTCTAATAAATTCAGGCTTTTCTCTATGGCAAGGCGCGATCGCTCCCATTCTCCCAAGTCTTGACAAGCCGACGCCAGATAATTTAAACTGAGAGCTTGGTTGAGAAAATCACCTTTGGCTTCATAGTCTTTGGCTGCTTTTTCCCAGAGTGCAGCCGCTTCAAAAAAGCGTCCGGCTTCGTAGAGTTGCTTGCCCTGTTGCAGCGGTTGGGAAGCAGCCGATCCCGGTTGAGATAGGGGGGATTGAGCGCGAAGCGGAGCTATCCCGTAGGGGATCGCCGGCACCCCTACCGTAATTGCCAATAGCGTCGCCAATGCTAACCCCATAAAAGACAGTCTTTTGAGGCGCTGACCTATTTGGTGCATGACTTTATACGGCAACCAGCGGAAGGAATACAAGCTTTTCAGACGGTTAGTTGCCATTTTTTATTCCTCCGGTTATTCTCCAAATAACTGATAGGAGACTTTCAGTAGCTATCGCGCTGGCTGCTCTGTTTCTAGGGATGCAAAATGCCGAGTCTCTCGGGAATCGGGCGATTTCTCTCCTCCGAGAGAGCGATCGCCCGTTCGCCACTTCACTTTCTTGCATCTCCTTGATAAAATTGGGAACAAACTGTAGGGTTTCCTTGTCCAGAAGACTAGACAGATTAGACTCAAAGCAGGGCAATTTTGCGATCGCAGGCAGGGTGATTTTGGGCGCGACTTTTACCATTGGGTTGACTCCATTACATCCTGATAGCTACTTGTTTAAATTTCTAGGTTTCCTGTAGACTTGCACCCTCGATCCGTTGTTAACTGGGAGTTTAAGGATTTGGCATTAGGCTATTGCCAAGGCGATCGCTTCGCAATCGCTCTATTCTATTACAATTGAGCATTTGACGCAACCTCCCTCGTGTGGATTCATCGGGAACAGACGCTACCAACGTCACATTTCCCCGCCCGTCAAGCGTCCAGCCGGTTGCTTCCACCAATTGGGGGAGGGGCTGCGGTGCCAGAGCGCCGCGATTTGGGGGTGAGAAATTCTTACTTTCAAAACTTTCTGCTGTAAAATCTTGCCAATCTCGCCAAACGTTTTGAGTGCTCAACGCCGCCGTCGCATCTTCTGGCAAGCCGCCGCGTCCGATAACCGTGAGGGAATTGCCGTCATCAGCGGCACAGGCGACGGCAATTTGTTGGCTCGGATCGGCTACTGCGTCCGGCAATTCCACCAAACCCGAACTGGGATCTACCTCTGGGTTGCTAATCGTGACGGTGCCGGAAACGCCAAATTGGGAACTTGCCGTAATCGAACTGTCGGGAGACAGAAAAATCCCCCGAGTATTAATTTGAATATTGCCACCAGCACCCTGAATAGCGTTGGCAATAATTTTGCTATTTTCTAGAGCAGCTAGCGTGTCGGTGCTGACAGCGATGTTGCCGCCAGAAGCGGTGCCGGTTGCTTCCGTAGTAATAGAACTGTTGCGGCGCAGGACGATATTGCGGGAATCGAGCTGAATGCTGCCCCGGTTGCCTGCGGCAGTTTCGGCTCTGAGACGCCCGCCATTATCGAGGAGAATTTGAGAAGCCCGGATTTCTAAGTTACCCGCCCCTCCCGCGTCCCTACCGCTGGCAGTGACTTCAGCGCCATCGCGGATATTCAGGAGATTGGTGGCGATCGTCAAATTGCCGGCATCCCCCGCCCCTCGACTGCTTGCTCTCAATCTGGAAGGGATGACCGTACCTTCATTATTAATACTACTGCCAGATAGCTCTACCCCTTCGGGAGCCACTATTCGCACAGTTCCGCCCCGACCGGCACCAGAAGTGGCTGCTGAAACCTCGGCTCCATCCTTGAGAATTAGCCGTCCCGTGACAACCTCTAAAGTTCCCGCATCTCCATTGGTTCTCGTTTCCACATTTAATGCACTTCCTCCCACGTTTGGAGCGCTGCCGCTGATTTCTACTGACTCCGAGGCTGTCACTCTCAAATTGCCAGCCCCACCTTGAGGGTTCTCGTCAGGAAGTGCAACAGAGCTCGTAAATATCCCGGCACCGTCTCGCACGATCAAACGTTTGGCGGTAATGGTCAAGTCTCCAGCATTGCCATCAGCAGCGGTGGTGGTTGCCAAGCTCGTGGGAAACGAAACATCTCCGCTAGTACCTATACCGAGCAGTTCCACCGATTCCGAAGCCGTTACTGCAATGCCGCCAGACGATAGTGCGCCGGTCGTGAAAGACCCAATTTGCGAACCCTCCGATAGGATGACCTGCCTCCCTTGCACTCGGACATTTCCACTACCCACCTCGGGGGTGAAACTGGTCACGTCAACGATCGCTCCTCCAGACAGGTGAATATCTTGGAAATTTTGCACCCCTTCATAGCTGAGGGCAAAACCCGCGTTCGTTGGGTTCAGGTTAACTGCGCTGTTGCCCGCCACGCTCCCCAATTCAATCCGTCCCCCTGAAGCGGTGAGATTGCCCCCTTCCAAACGCACTTCCCCGCCTACAAGGGCCAAAGTTTGTCCCAACTGCACTTGCAAACCGACCGGTAGTCCTGTGGGTGAATTCTCTACCGTCGCTTGAGAGCGATTGACGATCGCGCCTGGATTTGCACCGAATTGCAGCCCCACCGGAACGCTGACGGTTAGCAGCGGTGGAGCTGTAGAATCGCTGGCTCTAAACTCCGTGCCGTCGGCAAATTTCAGGCTATTGGCTGTCGTGCCCACGAAGGAGCCGCCAATCTCCAGGCTGGCATTGGGGCCAAATATCACCCCATTGGGGTTGAGCAGAAAGAAATTGGCGCTGCCGTTGGCTTTGAGAATGCCGTCTATGTTGGAGATGCTCCCACCCGTGACGCGGCTGATGATATTTTGCACGTCTGCGGCGTTATTGAAAAAAGCCGAGCCCCCTGTCGGCACGGAAAATTCTCGAAAGCTGTGGAACAGATTATTTCCGACTCGACTGCCGCCCTCGATCGTAAAATTAGCGCTATCGCCTGTGTTCGCTTGGGTGGGCAAGCTGCCGTCCGCTGCTATTTGCGATCGCACCGGCGCGATCGCCATCACACAGCACGCCGCTATATTACCAGCCAGCCATAAGAGTCTCCAAACAGGGGGGTTCATATCATAGGTCATTGCTTGATGCCCTAATATCTTACATCAGCCTACTTCTTTCAGCCTTCAGTAGTTTCCTCAGAATTATAAGAGTAGCCAATTATACTCCTATAAATTCTTTGGGTAGCCCGCTACTCTCCAGAAGAATTTTTAATTACAGAAGTCAGATAACTGTTAATAAAAGTGCGTTTTTTTATCCATACCTCTTTGCAGGTTTTGACGAGGGCACTGCACCCTTCAATGGAATCTCCCCTGGTTTCGGCGCTCGATCGAACTTATGAAATGGCTGGAAACCTTGTACTGAGAACATTGTCCATGCCCCATGCTTCATGCCCCGATAAGCTGGGGTTTTCACCGCGAAGCCTGGAGAGCCCCTTTCAACCTCTTTCTCGTTCATTCAACTTGCGACTAAGTTACCCAGCCAGTAGCATCCCGATTTTCTAATGCGGGAGAACTTTTGGCATCCTAAAGCGCCTTTCCCGCTTTCTCAAGCCGGGGCATGGCGAAAGGGCTCCGGGCGAAGAATCTCTCGGTGATAACCGAGCAACGATCGTCCGAACGCGAAAGCCCTACTGCGGATATTTGTCTGCATCGGAATGCTCCCAACTGAGCTTGTATTTTTGATTCTCAATCGGCAGATGTCTCGGCACATGTCAGTGAAATCAACAGGCAGTTAGTAAAAAAACCGGGTTCTTTGAAAAACCTGGTTTTGATAGTTTCTATTGATTTATTTCTACCTACTTATCGTCGGTAGCGGATCGATCTGGAAAAAGCCTCGCGAATTTTTTCCATCCGATCTATACCCTTTTCCAGAAACTAGGGTATACATATTACTCTTCCGGGTAGAACGGGAAAACACCGTCTGACGTACACAGGAGAGAAAGCCGACTCTTGGGTTAGTTTTTGAGGCAAAAACTGCTCGGTTTTTGCAAGCTTTTCTACAGAGAAAGAACTTGCCGGAAAAGAAAAAGAAATCGTTGAGGCAACAGCAGCCAGCGATAAGCCGATCGCGATCGCTGGGTAATTTTTCCTAGGCAACATTATTCCTCCTTTGGATTTTTTTTGCATTTTTTAGAATGCACCTATTGCAATTCTCGGGTATGTGGAGTACGGGGCTGCTTCTGGCTATTGCGTTTCCCTGCACCCATCGCCTATATCAAACCCTTTATAACCGCCACATACTACCTTACAGCTATAAGGAATCTCTATCCGTATTCTTTCGGATAATTTAATCTTATTTTTTTCATCGGATATATGTATTTTCGATCGCTTATTTGTGTGATTTAAATCACAGATTTTTATCGTGTTATGTGCTTCTTATTTACGTCTCGCTCGGCGAGATGTTGCCCTGCACATTAAGCGATTTTTGTCAAGATATGCGGCTTCTTTTTTAGTAGGAGCAACCCATATCTATTTTAAACTCCAGTCAAATTAAGCCTTTCAGCTCAGCGTAAGTAAAATTACTTACGAGACGAACGGGGGATTTGGTAAGGGTTTCAGCAATGAGATGGGCTTGCCCAGCCCCCTCAGAAAAACCACGAGATCGGGATCGCAAAAAGAGTCGCTTCGCTTTTCCGCGTCCGCAGGCGTAGCCTAAAGACAAAGCACTTCTGCGATCGCCGCCACATTGATTGTGGACTCGCCTTTCACCATTCCGGCTTCGGGGTGGAGCGTCTGGCTTGCCGGTAAACTGGCACGCTGGAGTCATTGCGGACTCGGAGTTTAAGGATTTTCCCCGATCCGATTGCCAGGGCGATCGCTGCTCACGCGCTCCAGCGTCTTGCAATCGGGCATTTGCCGCAACCTCCCTCGCGTGGATTCATCGGCAACAGACGCCACCAACGTCACATTTCCCCGCCCGTCAAGCGTCCAGCCGGTGGCTTCTACGAGTTGGGGGAGTGGCTGCGGTGCCAGAGCGCGGAGATTCGGGGGTGAGAAATTCTTACTTTCCAAACCTTCTGCTGAAAAATCTTGCCAATCTCGCCAAACCGCTTGACTGCTCACAGTCGCCGTCGCATCTTCTGGCAAGCCGCCGCGTCCGGTAACCGTGAGGGAATTGCCTTCATCAGCGGCACATCCAACGGCAATTTGTTCGGTGGGATCTGTGAGCGCGTCCGGCAAATCAACCAAGCCAGAACTGGGGTCTACATCTGGATTATTAATCGTGACGGTGCCGGAAACGCCAAATTGGGAACTCGCCGTAATCGAACTGTCGGGAGACAGAAAAATCCCTTGAGTATTAATTTGAATATTGCCACCAGCACCCTGAATGGCATTGGCGATAATCTGGCTATTTTCTAGAGCAGCGAGCGTGTCGGTGCTGACCGCGATGTTGCCGCCCGATGCCGTGCCGGTTGCTTCCGTGGTAATAGAACTGTTGCGGCGCAGGACGATATTGCGGGAATCGAGCTGAATGCTGCCCCGGTTGCCTGCGGCAGTTTCGGCTCTGAGCCGACTGCCATTATCGAGGAGAAGCTGAGAAGCCTGGATTTGCAAGTTACCCGCTCCTCCCGCGCCCGTACCGCTGGCAGTGACTTCAGCGCCTTCACGGAGACTCAGGAGATTGGTGGCGATCGACAAGTTGCCGGCATCGCCCGCCCCTGTACTCGTCGCTCTCAACCTGCTGGGCACTACCTCACCTTTACTATCAATTCCGCTCCCAGATAGCTCGACCAATTCAGAAGCCACGATCCGTACAGTTCCGCCTCGACCGACACCAGAAGTGGCTGCTGATACCCTCGCTCCATCCTTGAGAATCAACCGTCCAGTTGCAATCTCTAAAATACCGGCATCTCCACTTGTTCTAGTCTCAACATTTAATGTACTGATTCCCAAAATTGGCGAACTACCGCTGATTTCTACCGACTCCGAGGCAGTCACTCTCAAGTTGCCAGCGCTACCTTGAGGGTTCTGCATGGGGAACGCAACAGAGTCAGTGAATATCCCGGCTCCATCTCGCACGATCAATCGTTTAGTAGCGATCGTCAAATCTCCCGCATCTCCATCAGCTATTGTGGTGGTTGCCAAGCTAGTCGGAACCGGACGATCTCCTCTCGGATCTCTTTTAATACCAGTGCCCATCAATTCCACCGATTCTGCAGCCGTTATCGCGATGCTTCCAGACGATAACGTTCCGCTCGTGAAAGACGCGATTTGCGAACCCTCGGAAAGGGTAACGTGCCTCCCTTGCACTCGGACATTTCCACTACCTGCCGCAGGATTGAAACTGGTCACGTCAACGCTGGCACCTCCGGACAAGTTAATGTCTTGAAAATTTTGCACCCCTTCATAGCTGAGGGCAAAATTTCCGTTTGTGGAGTTCAAATTGACTGAGCTGTTGCCCGCCACGCTCCCCAATTCAATCCGTCCCCCTGGAGCCGTTAAATTGCCCCCTTCCAGACGCACTTCCCCGCCTACAAGGGCCAAAGTTTGCCCTAACTGCACTTGCAAACCGACCGGTTGCCCTGTGGGTGAATTCGCTACAGTTGCTTGAGAGCGATTGACGATCGCGCCTGGATTTGCACCGAATTGCAGCCCCACCGGAACGCTGACGGTTAGCAGCGGTGGAGCTGTAGAATCGGTGGCGCTGAACTCCGCGCCGTCGGCAAATTTCAGGCGATTGGCTGTCGTGCCCACGAAGGAGCCGCCAATCTCCAGGCTGGCATTTGGGCCAAATATCACCCCACTGGGATTGAGTATAAATAAATTGGCGCTGCCGTTGGCTCTGAGAATGCCGTCAATATTGGAGATATTTCTACCCGTGACGCGGCTGATGATATTTTGCACGTCTGGGGCGTTATTGAAAAAAGCCGAGCCCCCCGTTGGCACGGAAAATTCCCGAAAGCTGTGGAAGAGATTATTTCCGGCTCGACTGCCGCCCTCGATCGTATAGTTGACGCTATCCGCTCCGGTTACTTGGGTGGGCAAGCTGCCATCCGCTGCTATTTGCGATCGCGCCGGAGTACCTGAAATCAAACAGCACGCCGCTACATTACCAGCCAGCCATAAGAGTCTGCAAACAGGGGGCTTCATACCATAGGTTATTGCTTGATGCAGGAATATACTATATCTGACTTGCTTTCCCAGTCTATCCGTGATTTCCTCAGACTTCAAGAGCAACAGAGCGAAAAGACAGTTGGTAAGGCTTTTGATCTTACGACGAATTCAACTATAGCGTTTCTATTTGAGTTCTGAAAGCTTAGAAACCCGGCTTCTCAAAGAAGCCGGGTTTCTGCCACCTAGAGATTTCACAAATCATTTAGAAAGGCTATCTTACTGCTTACTTGCCAGAATTATCAAATACACCAAGGCCAGAAAGGAATCGGCGTGCAGCTTAGCTTATCTTTTTTTGCAGTTTGAGTGCTATATAGAGGGGTAGTGCCCTGGACTTCAATAATGTTTACTCTCAGCACGTCACTTGCTCCTGCAGGAGAAGGTGACGTCGCACCCAGAGAAGCTACTGCTACAGTAATCGCGATCGCTATCGAAGAAGTCTTGCGGAACATAATCGGTCTCCTTGTGAGGTAATGCGGTGTCAGTTATCCAGCGGGCATCTAATTTGCATTTGTCTCCTGCCCCGTTGCGGAGAATGGCCTCTATTTTTATTTGTCAATTTAACCCTTTACAAAACTACTAAAATGTCCCTGATGAACTCTGTCCTTTAAATGGCTGAAAGTCAGGATATAGCATTCTGTAGATTTGTTAAATAACAAGTGTATGGTTTTTTCCTTTTGCACTCCTTGGTGCGCCAAACTCCCTGAACACTTGTCTTTTCTTCCTCTAGCTATTGCGGTTCATGTTTTTCCTTAATTCAAAACATTTTAGACCGCTTTTCAGGAATACTCTCTTTGCCTGCTTGTTTTTATTGTGCTTTACTTTCAGATTAATTGCTGTGTTTTAAGTCATGCTTTGTCGTGATGTTCGTCATAGTTTAATGTGACTTAAATCTCCGCAAGATCACAGACTTCTATCTTTTTTATAGCAGAAAATTACAAGTTTTTACGGACTCAGTTTAAAAAAGTATAAAATCGCTCAAAGTCTTACTCCAAAAGACTTTGAGCAATTTTAATCTGTAAAATTTTTGCCGTTATATTCAAACTTACGCAATCGCCCGGATGCGGTTTTCTATCTGATAAGGGATGGGATGCTACTTATCAGTTTTTTTACACAGCCTCAAAACAAGACGCTCGGTGTCATTGTTCTGGTTGCAGTGCCAAGCCTGGCACAGAGCAATTTAACGTCTGCTCATGTTTGTAACAAATATAGCCATCCGGCTTTTCGGACGTAAAATTACTGAGAAAGGAGAACAAGGTAGTAGAAAAGTCGTTCAATTGACCGCAGTATTTCTGAGTCAAAGAGCAATCTGACTGTTCGCTCTCTATTGCTAAGTAGAAAAACTAGCAATGCAGGCAGATTAATGTGTTCGCAGGGACGAAATTCTAGAAATTGACAGCGATCGCCCAGGAGCGACGCGATCGCCTCTGGAAAAGCCAACACTTCGCGCGCTGGCGGGGGGTGCTTGGCAAGCTCTCGCAGCGCCACCAGACTACCGATGCCTGTAATTTCTGGGTTCTCCCCGGCTGCTTTGCGCCTCCGCTGCCCTTCCCCCAGCGCCAACAGGGCGCGCTCAGGCGCTTCCCCTCCTCGATAACTTCACCCGCACGGGAGGTGCGAGAGGCATCCTGTCCTGTATAGTATTGGAGGACAAGGACGGAGTGGTCAACATGAGTGCAGTCAGCAATTCAGGAAAGATTGTCTTCGGAACCGATGGATGGCGCGGTCTGATTGCCAAGGACTTTACCTTCTCCAACGTGTGCAAGGTAACGCGGGCGATCGCCAGTTATCTGGAAACCGCCTACAGCAAAGACCGCCCTGTGTTAGTCAGCTACGATACGCGCTTTCTAGCCGACCAGTTTGCCCGCACGGCGGCTGAAGTCTTAGCAGATTTAGGCTGGAATGTCAAGCTTGTAGATAGGGATTGCCCGACGCCGGTGATTGCCTACAATGCCAAGCACCTCAACTCGGCAGGTGCTCTGATGTTTACCGCTTCTCACAACCCAGCGCCCTACTGCGGCATCAAATACATCCCCGATTATGCCGGCCCAGCCACTAAGGAAATTACGGATACAATTGTGGCGAATATAGAGGGCTCGTCGGACGCGCCTCCCACTGGCAAGAATGCCGGGAAAATTTCTACCTTTGACCCCAAGCCGGATTACCTCAAATTTCTCTACACGCTTATAGATGTAGAGCGAATTCGCAGCGCTAAGCTAAAGGTGAAGTACGACGCCCTCTATTCCACCTCTCGCGGCTACCTGGATGCCGTGTTGCAGGAGTGCGGCTGTGATGTAGAAAGTTTCCACACATGGCGCGACGTTCTTTTTGGCGGCGGCATGCCGGAGCCCAAAGGGGAACAGCTCGAAGGCTTGATCGATGCCGTGAAAAAAGATGGGGCTGATTTGGGACTGGCGACGGATGGGGACAGCGATCGCTTCGGCGTCGCGGACGAGTTGGGCAACGTCCTCACGCCCAACACCATCCTGCTGTTGCTAGCGCGGCACCTGATCAAAAATAAGGGCAAGACGGGGGCGATCGTCCGCACAGTGGCCACCACTCACCTGCTGGACAACCTAGCGGCGAAATACGGGCTGCCGCTTTACGAAACGGCGGTGGGTTTCAAGTACGTCGGAGAAAAGATGCGCGAGACGCAGGTACTCATCGGCGGCGAAGAATCCGGCGGCTTGAGCGTGATTGGCCACATTCCCGAAAAAGACGGCATTTTAGCCGACATGCTGGTTGCCGAGGCGATCGCCTATGAAGGCAAGCCGCTGTCTCAGCTCGTGGAAGAGGCGATCGCCGAAGCCGGTGGCCCTCTGTACAACCTGCGCCTCGACTTGCACCTGAACGACGCCCACAAAGCAGCCGTTCTCGACTCCTTCACCAAGAATCCGCCCGAGGACATCGCCGGCATCGGCGTCAAAGAATTAGGGCGCAAAGACGGTATCAAACTCTACCTAGAAGACGGCGGCTGGGTGCTGCTGCGTCCTTCCGGGACTGAGCCCCTGATGCGCGTCTATATGGAGACGAATTCTCCTGAAAAACAAGCCCGCGTCGCCGAGTACATGCAAGAAGTCATCGGCAAGCTCGAACCGGTGGCAGTCTAGTATAAAAGTGTGGAGTGTGGAGTGTGGAGTATTGAGTGATGAGTGCTGAGTGCGTAGGGGCTTTTCGCGAAAAGCCCGTTATTGAGTGCTGAGTGGTGCCAGCAAAAGACAATCATTTAATTCTTCACTCCTCACTTTTAGCAGCTCACCTTTTAAGCCCGAGTTAATTCTCAGCACTCAGCACTCAGCACTCAGCACTGTTTACTGCTGTGTGCACTCACATTTACTAGCCCCCAACCGTGTATGGCTAATATACTGACTTCCCTCGCTGTCGCCCTGTGGATGGTTGCGATGGCCATCCTCTCGGTGCAAAACGCTGAATCGGTATCTTTGCGGTTTCTGGGATTGCAATCGATCCAGATGCCGGTGGGGATTGTCCTGGGCATGAGCGCTGGCGTGGGAGTCATTGGCGGCGCGATCGCCCAGATGCTCTGGCGTGGCTCTCAGCCCCAAAACGGGCGTCGGCGCTAAGAGGAGAGGGGGGAGTGGGAGAGGGGGGGGAGTGAGAGAGGGAGGGAGTGGGGAAAATTGTTTCCCATTACCCATCGCCCATTACTCATCGCCCACGCCCCAGGCCCGATTCCCCATTCCCTAAATCGAATAGACCTGGCCATCTATCAGCAGTCGGGTGATGCCTTTTGCCTGTAAATAAGGACTTGTTTTTTGCAGCATTTTCCCATCGGGCACTTTCACCACGCGCTGGCTGCGATTGGAAAATCGGCGAGCAACCCGGTGATTGTCAAAAACCGGCAGGGTTTTTTGCTGAATTTCTTGGGCGGGAATTTGACCGATCTCGGCAAACTCTTTGAGCGGTCTAGTAATCAATTCCGCCGAGCGATCGACCACTAGATAGCAGGTTTTGGGAAGAGAGGCGTCAGACAGGGGCAAAACTTGAACCGTTGCAGACGATCGCACTCGTTTCGGCACAGGCGCGTAGTCATCGAGATCGTCTTCTTCGAGGTCTTCGAGGTCCTCGTCCTCCTCCAGATCCCCGAAATCTTCTTCTCGATCGAGCAAGTCTTCGCCGAATATTTCTTTAAAAGCATTGGCTTCTGTAGGAGTTGTATCCGCCAGAGTGCCGGCGTTCCTGTATTCGCCAGAGGGAGATATCTCCAAAAGTTCCAGTTGTTCGCCCGGTACGGTCTTCGTTGCAGGTTCGGAAATTTCCTCAGTTGAGGCGCGCGCTCGCCGCCGTTTCGTCGGAGGAGTTGGCGCAGGCTCTGCTGCTGCTTTGCGCGCAGACGCTGTCGGTTTTTCCTCGGGTTCGGGAGCGGTTTCTGTGGCGCTGCCGGGAAAGCGAGCGGCCCTTTTTTGCTGGACTAGGGCTTCGTATTCCACATCCGACAAGCTGCTCTTGAGGATGCGACTGATCGTGGAGTTGCTCACGCCGTAGCGACTCGCTAGGGTGAGGGTCGTTTCTCCTGGCTGTCGGTACAGCTTCAGGATTTCCCGTTTGTCAGAATCGGTGAGTTTTCTTGGAGTCATGCCGCCTCCGCTTTCTTCTTAGAGGAAAAGTATAGAGAATGAAAACTTGCCTGCAACATATTTGCAGGCAAGGACTTGGATTTTGAATGAGAAATTTCAGATTTAATATCTAAAATCTAAAATCCAGACTAGCCGCGTTTGCGCCCGGGACGGCGAGAACGAGTCGATATATCGTATTCCAAGACGGCACCAATCCCAAATAGGACAGCACTGAAAACGTAAAACACGTCAAGGAGTCCGCCGCTTTGATATTCGCCTTGAAGCCTGGTTGCGTATTTAAACCACATGTCCGCTATATACAGCGAAAAGGTAGCTGCGGCAATCATTCGCCAAGAGTTAGAAAATTTTCCTCCCCAGAAAGCCAGCAGTAGCGCAGTCGCAATAATCAGCAATAAAACGTCGCCGACGATGTAAAACAGGTTCACAATCTTGGCAAACGGTTCGAGTTGCTCGGTCAGGGTGACAACCCAACCGGGAGCCTTTGACTCTTCCGATTCTTCTGATTCTTTGGTGGCAGGTTTGGCGGCGGGAGCCTTGGCAGCAGGTTTGGCGGCAGGCTTGACGGCAGGAGCTTTGGCGGCAGGCTTAGCCGTTGCTGGTTTTGCCGAGACTGTTTTTTCCGCTGCCGGTGGCGAGATCGCTGTTTCTGCTGATTGGTCAGGCGGCGTGGCAACCCAAACAGCCAAAGCAATCGCCGCCGTAGCGATCGCCACCAAAGTCCCCCACTGCCAGAGTTCTAGATTCAGTCGTCTGGAGAACACGGCTAGAAACATTCCCCAGCCGAGCAACAAGTAGGTGAGCATGTAAAAGAAATCGCCCAGGGACACATCTGGATCGAGGGCCCACACCAGTTCCCAGCAGCCAAACAGCAAGTTTCCCACAAAGAAAGACAGCATTCCCAGACCAATGCCCAGCCAGACATTCCGCCCGCTGACGATTTGAGGACTCTGCCAATTCCTCAGACACGCGAACGACGCTGCTAGAAAGGCCCCGCATTCAAAAATATAGGTCCCTATAACGTACCAGAGGGGTTTCTCCCCAGTGGCTGCATCGGGAACGCTGAACAGCAGAAAATACAAGAGGGCCATCACTCCCCAAGCGATGCCACCGATCACGAGCGTCTGAGCTGATAGGAATGATTGAGGAGTAGATGACTTGTCGGATGTGCTACTCATAGGAGTTCCAAGAGGCATAAATAACTATTCGGCTGCTGAAGCGATCGAAAAGCTCCTAGGCGGGCTAAATTCCCATCGTTTCAGTACCTATGTGTAATCCAGCGTCGCATATCCCTGAGCCCTGCAGCGAAATTGTAAACCATTCTTTAAGCTGTTGCCCAGAGTTGGCCGAGGCGGGATTGATTCATCCAACCGATAAACTGCTTGCGCTCAGCATCGGGCATGTCTTGCAAGGCATCAATCGTTCGCTCGGTAAAGCTGGTATTGCCAAAATACTCCTTGCCCAGGCGGTGGAGTTCTTGCAATAACGTATTGAGGTGATGCTCTTGCCAGGAAGGCACTTGCGAGCCTTCTAGCGGATCTGAGGATAGCAGTTGTTTGACTGCATCAGCGGAATCGGTCTGGGGGAATTTCCACTGCTTGAAGACGTCGGCGACCTGCTTTTGGAACGAGCCAGCTTGCCGAGGGCCCAGCAAGTCTTCGATATCATAGTAAAGGGCTTGCATCAGCAACAGACAGGCTTGGGTATAAAACGGAGCCGCTGCAACACCGCCCCCTTGGGGCTCGTCACTGAGCTGCTCGATTCGGATTTTGCCCCAGACACTGTATCGATCTGGCTCTTCTAGCAACACGCAAGCCTTTCCACGGTTGTCAGTCAGATCCCGCCAGAAGGCTTTGGCTTCTTCCTCTTGCTTGGCGCTGAATACGCTGATTAAGCGAAAGGTCTGTCCCTGATAATTGAGAATTGGAACTTGCTGGCCAGTTTTGGGGTGTTGAATGCTAGAGATATCAACATCCTGCCGTTTCAGAATAAACATGACAATGCCACTTGTGTCCTGTCAGAGCCGGGGGTGCTGTGGGGCTAAATGGTCATCACGAGAGTGACGGTCTCGATATGCACAGCGATCGAGTCAAAATTAGCCGAGCCGCAGAAGTGAGTGAAGCGCCAGCTATCGCGATCGCGAATCGCTTGGCGACGTGCCCCGATAGCGCCAGCGCGGGTCCAAGGAAATTGGACATCGCGTTGGTAAACTGCTACATAGAACTTATACATTGCCCGACCGCAACCCGACAATGCTGTCTACTTCCTGTTTCTACGAGGGGAGTCGGCTCCATCCTCTCCACAGGCGTTAGATTCGGTCGTAGCCCGACCTATCTTTTCTTCAAGGGCCCTGCATCCAATCAATCGCTGCATTCAGCTACTGTCGGCTGGAGAGTTACTTACCCCGCCTCGCCTCCAGAACCGAACCGTACAGCGTACCTCATCCGGCTCTTGAGTTAGGCTATCCTTGTCACGGACGTCGGGTAACAGCTCCCGACTTTGGCTGTTTGACTTTAGCAAAACTTGACCAGTTTGTCAAGTAATGTCAAGTAAATTGGCAACTAAAATTTAGTTTCCTCTCTTACTCTATGCCCCATTATCTGGTTTTTAGTGTACCTTTATCCTGAAATCACTTGCACGAGGGTGAAAAAAGGTAAATTTGGGCCTTATATCTTGCTTCAGTCGGCGCACTTCTGCTAAAATTCTGCTACTATATCTGAGTAGCTCGAATGAGGGCCGCTGTCTAGTGGGGCGATCGCCGAGCGCGACCCTTCTGCCAATTCAGCAACTACCCCTCACTCCAAGCCAATTCCCTCGCTCTCTTTTCCTCCAGTAGCTCAGCCGGATTAGAGCATCGGTTTTCTAAACCGAGAGTCGTAGGTTCGAGTCCTACCTGGGGGGCTTTCCAATCTCCGGCACGACAAGGCCAGGACGCCGATGGGCACGCCTGCGCGAATAGATTTCCGCCGCATGGGGTATCCGCCTTGAGGCTCCGTGTGGCGTTTTCGCTCTCCCCTCTGGCTGCCCTTCCTCAAAAAGCACCTATCGGAGGCGTGCAGCTTGGCGAATGTTAGGGCTATTGAGGGGAGACGGGTTCGGAAGTAGCCCAAACGTCAAGAACTATCCGAGCTACTGCCCTAAATCCCTGTTGTTGAACTTCGACGCACTGCCCGCTTTAAAAGCTACAGTTTTTTATTTGTTCTTTTCAAAAGCCCGTGACGAGGATTGAACTCGAGACCTCACCCTTACCAAGGGTGTGCTCTACCACTGAGCTACACGGGCGTCCTATTTTTTTCTCTTTAAGTGTTGTCTAAAAGTATTGAGCTTGTGGCTCAATACTCCGGGGCATTCGCTAGGGTTGCCCCTACAACACTTTGATTTTGTAACTAAAATGGTGGGCCGAGCTAGATTTGAACTAGCGTAGGCATAGCCAGCGGATTTACAGTCCGCCCCCATTAACCACTCGGGCATCGACCCATTTGACTCACAGTTATATACTTTAGCATAACCGCTGTGAAATGCAAGAGTTTTTTTAAAATTTTTTTCGATCGCTTTTTTTTGCCGATATTTGGCCACTTATTGTCCCCGGACGGGAGCGATCGCCCTAGGTCCGCCCCAGGCGATGGGCCTTGTCCGGAGAGCCGGCTTTTCTGCCACTGCGAGCCCGCATCGGGAAATCGCTCTCGTCGTAAATTTCTCCCACCAGCTCCTCCAAAATATCCTCTAAGGTCAGCAACCCTACAGTCCCCCCGTATTCGTCCACCACGATCGCGATGTGCAGGCGCTGCTGGAGCATTTCTTTCAGCAAGTCGGCCACCCGCTTGGTTTCGGGAACGTACACCGGCGGGTCCATCGCCTCTGTCACCCGCGCGCTGCTGCTGCCTTCTTTTTGCAAGCTGGCCATCTGTTGCAGGGCTTGCTTGATGTGGACAACTCCGACAATCCGATCCTTGGACTCCTCCTGTACCGGAATGCGGGAATAGCCCGTCTCCAAACACAGGTCTACCAAATCCTGCAGCGACGCCTCGTGAGAAATAGTACGCATTTCAATCCGAGGTTTGACCAATTCCCGAGCGCTGAGGCGATCGAGCATCAACGCTTTCTTGAGAATCTGATGCCGCTGCAAGTCTAGCTGGCCCTGGCCTCCCAAAATCTCGATCATCAACTGCAAGTCTTGCAGGGACTCCCGTTGCTGCACGCCACTGCCCTGAAAGAGGCGAAGGACGCCCTGCACGATGCTCTCAAAGACATAAATGATGGGTGACAGGACAATAGAAAGCCAAAAAATTGGGCGCACCACCACCCTAAACACCGGCATGACGTTATTAATGGCCACAGACTTAGGCGTGATTTCGCCAAAGATCAGCACCAGAAAGGTGACAACTGCCGTGGCAATGCCGACGCCGGCATTTCCCAGCCAGATCGCGAATAGGTTGCTCGTCAGGATCGCGGAGAAATTATTGACGAGATTATTCCCGACGAGGAGAGTCGTAATAAACCGCCCCCGCTTCTCCAGTACCAGTCTGAAGAGCCGTTTCGGATCTCCCTGTTCCTGGATGAGCGCTCTGAGTTTGAGGTTGTCGAGGGCTGTAATCGCGGTTTCCGAACCCGAAAAGAAGGCTGAGAATATCAACATCAACGCCAGTACCGCAATGTCGATCCAAATATTTCCCAAGACGGGGCCAATCTCAGCGGTAGCTAGAAGGCGTGACTGAATGGGTTGTAAAATCGGGGACATCCCGTTTTTGCAAAACTATCAAATGGCAAGTAAAAGCGAACGGTGCAGAAGATATCTGCTAGCCACAAGCGCGAGAGCCGTTCGATCGCTCGGTCATGTTAAGGTAGGGAGACGCGAACTGCCCCGACAGGAGAAATTCCGCTCGGCGAATTACATCGAGAGATCGCCCGATTTCCCGACAGCGCGGCGGAAATATGCCTGTCGCGCTTCGCCATCTGGCTCGCTTTCTGGCCTTTTGGCGCAATCCACAGCCGAGCGGGAGTGCCGGCAAAACCTGTCGGGTGAGAGGGTAGCTTTTTGAGCGAAAACTGGTTCTTCAAAGTAATGGCGATCGCCGCTGCGGGGTTCAAGGTGCTCAGTGGAGCTGAATTTTACCACGTTTAGCTGCAAATTATAGCATTATCTGCCAGGGATACTCCGAACCGATCGCAAAGACGCTCAGGAAAGCGGTGGAGTTTGTTTGGGCGCGATCGCCCCCAGCGCAGGTCTGTTCGACCCTAGCCGTAATTTGCGTTAAACAGGCAAATTATATCTCGCTGGCTTCCCTGTCAAACAAAATATTTCAAAAGTTCTCGCGCCCCCGTCTCGTCCTCCCAACACCTCAAGATAAAATCAAAAAAACATCGGCCCAAAGCCTCGACGCCGGAACAATTCCCCGGCGATCTGTTAAGTTAGTGACAGAGTATTGAACTCACTCAAATAGAAAAAGCGATCGCAACCGCCAATTATCCGGCACAGTTGCCCCAGTCATGCGGCGTCGATTCGCTACCCTCGATCGCTGCGAAACACGCAGCAGCTCAACCGTTGAGCGTCGGACTAGCCATCATTGCTGAGTCCAGTTGAGTGACGAACCAAGCCACCCACCCATACACGCATTCATACACGCATCCATACAATGAACATTCTCGGCAATCTCCTCCCCAAAGCTCCTCAGCCTCCTCGCGTCAAAAAGCAGGAGCGCCGTGGCATAGAGATCAAGTCGCAGCGCGAAATCGAAATCATGCGGCAGGCGGCAAAAATTGTCGCAACAGTCCTCAAAGAGATTTCCCAGACGGTTGAGCCGGGAATGACCACCGCCGACTTGGACGGTTACGCTGAAAAGCGCATCCGCGAAATGGGAGCAACTCCCAGCTTTAAAGGCTATCACGGATTTCCCGCCTCTATCTGTGCCTGCATTAACAATGAAGTCGTACACGGCATCCCCAATCGCAAAAAAGTCATTAAGGCGGGGGATGTCCTGAAAGTGGACACCGGAGCCTATTACGAAGGCTTTCACGGCGACTCCTGCATCACCATCGGTGTCGGCGAGGTGACAAAAGAGGCAGCAAAATTAATTCGCGTGGCAGAGGAAGCGCTCTACAAGGGCATTGAACAAGTGAAGGCGGGGAATTTCCTGCTCGATATTGCCGGTGCAATTCAAGATCACGTCGAAGCAAATGGCTTTGTAGTCGTCGAGGATTTCACCGGGCACGGCGTGGGGCGGAACCTGCACGAAGAACCTTCGGTGTTCAATTTCCGCACCCGCGAACTGCCCAACGTGAAACTCCGCGCTGGCATGACGCTAGCGATCGAGCCGATTGTGAATGCCGGTTCCAAACGCACGCGCACGCTGGCTGACAAGTGGACGGCAGTCACGGTGGATAATGCGCTCTCGGCTCAGTTCGAGCATACGGTGTTGGTGACGGAAACCGGCTATGAGATTTTGACCGATCGCTCGCAGGTTTAGCGGCTTTATCCATTTGAGGAGAGCGGGGGGAGGGCATTACCACGCCCCTTCGGCAACTGTCTGCTTCACCCCCTGCAATTGAGATTTGAAGGAAAAAATAACATCGGCTAGCAGAATCCCCTGGGTTGTGCAGTTTATTCCCGCCTACAAGCGCAAGAGTTTTAATAAAAAAAAGAGCGATCGCTTGCCCCTCAAACATGAATCCAACCGATTTAGCCTTTACGCCAGCATTAGAACAAGCTCAACTCATTCGCCGCAAAGAAGTCTCGCCCTTAGAATTAGTCGAGCTTTACCTGGAACGCATCCAGCGATTAGACACTCAGTTGGGCAGCTATTTTCACGTTGCCGCTGAAAGCGCGATCTCCGATGCCCGCTCCAAAACCGAGCAACTCGCCGCCACCAGCGATCCCGCCAGCTTGCCCCCCTTCTTCGGCGTGCCGATTGCGATCAAGGACCTCAACCCCGTTGCCGGACTTCCCTGCACCTACGGCGTAGCAGCACTGCGCAACCAGCCCGCCAGTCACGACGACGCCAGCGCCTTGCGCCTCAAACACGCCGGTTTCGTCATTCTCGGCAAAACCGCCACTTCTCAAGTGGGCTCGCTCCCCTATACCGAACCCGAAGGCTTCCCGCCCGCCCGCAATCCCTGGAACCTCGACTACACCCCCGGCGGTTCTAGCGGCGGCGCAGCAGCAGCCGTAGCAGCAGGGTTGTGCCCCGTGGCTCAGGGATCGGATGGCGGCGGCTCAATTCGGGGTCCCGCCTCGTGCTGCGGGCTCGTGGGGCTGAAACCTTCGCGGGGGCGCGTATCTCAAGCGCCGGTGGGGGAGTATCAAAGCGGGATTGCCACCAGTGGCCCACTGGCCCGCACTGTGGCTGACGCCGCCGCTCTGCTGGATGTCCTGAAAGGCTACGTTACAGGCGATCCCTACTGGCTGCCCGATCCGGATATTTCATTTTTAGAAGCAACTCGCCAGAATCCAGGCAAGCTGCGAATCGCTGTTGCAACGAACATTCCGCCAATCGGCGACGCAGCACCCGCGTGTCAGCAGGCAGTTTTAGATACGGTGAAGCTGCTGGAAAATATGGGTCACGCGGTTGAACAGGCTTGCCCGGATTTCACGCCTTTAATTGAGCCTTTTAAAGTTGTTTGGCAAGCAGGCGTGGGGGCGTCTGGCATTCCTGCCCCCTTATTGGAAAGATTCACGCGCTGGCTTTTGGAAACGACGGGATCGGCGGGGGATTACCTCCGCTCCGTTTACCAAATGCAGGCGATCGCTCGGGGAATTGTGGCATTTTTTGACAATTTCGACGTGCTGGTGCTGCCCGTTTACATGCACCCCACCATCCGCGTCGGCGAGTGGGCTTCTTTGAGCCCTGAAGAAATTATGCCAAAAATCATTAATTGGATTGCTCCCTCTCCACCATTTAATGCTACCGGGCAGCCGTCGATCGCCCTTCCCGGGGGTTTTGATAGCAACGGCGTACCGGTGGGGATTCAACTGGTTGGCAAACCGGCAGCAGAAGCCACTCTCCTTGCCTTGGCGGCGCAGATTGAATCGGCGAAACCCTGGAGCGCGAACCGTCCAGCTTTTGCTCTCTGATGTGCCATTTATATTGAGAAACCCGGCTTTTTCAAAAAGCCGGGTTTCTGCTGCTAGTTTTTTTTAGTTAACCGCAGAGGAGGCAGAGGGCGCAGAGGAAAGAAGGGAGGAAAAGAGGTGCGGATTGAGAAATTGCAGGATGGTAGTTGACAGAAGGGCTAATTTTTGCAGGCGTTGCCTTTGGGTGTAACTTCGGAATAAAAGGTGATAATGGCGCTACTATTTTTTACGAGAATAGCCGGGTAGGATTTTCCCGTGTCTTTATCTCGAACGTTGTAAATGCAGGCTCCGTCGGTATTTTTTTGAGATTTGAACGCTTTTGTTGCCTCTAGGAGGATTTCGCGGGCATCGCTGATGTAGGGGTAACTTTTGAGGTTAGTTCGGACAGAGCGATCGCCTTTTTTGATTTCTACGCCGAGAGTATAGGCGACGCCGGGAATGACTTCTTCTCGTTTGGAGTTATTGGGGAGGCGTCCGGCTATTTTTTCGTTTTGAAGTTGCAGGTATCTGCCGGCAAAATGCAGGCCGCCAAGTTTGTTTTCTCCAGAGATTTCTCCGCAAAAAATATGTTCAAAGCCTCGGCGGTTGAACCAGATAGTGGTTAAATCGTCGAGAAAGGCGCTGTCGCTGCTGCGACTCGGATGCAGGTAGCCGCCGACTGCCTGTTTGATTTGGCGCAAAACGTCCGGGTGTTGGACTAAAAGCTGTTTGAAACTTTCGGGCTTGACGCGGTTGCCAAATGGCCCGCAGGTTTTCAGGACGGCGCGATCGAACTCATTCAAGGGGGGCGGCGGCGGCGTCATGTCTACTTTCTGGCCCGCAGGAACGCTGACGGTAACAGGATTATTCCGATCGTCGAAAAAAGGCAGTAAATTAGTGATAGATTTTACGGCTGGGCGGGTCGGGGGCGGTGTAATGTCCTGCGTTGTCGTGCCCAGCCTGCCGCAGGAAGTCAATGCCAGCGACAGGAGCGTTACAATTATTGTACAAGCCACCCACCGGGCGGGCTGGATTTTCGTAGAATCCTTCATCTGACGGTTATGCGTTAGTCGCCAGTAGGCTATTTCTGCGAATAGTAATATAAATCTGGTTAACAAAGTCAATCCGCGTGTCAGCTATGAGTCCTCGTACATTAAAGACATTTGCTATAGTTTTCTTGGTTCTGTTCGGGCTGTTTGTCGGGATTGGCGATCGCGTCCTCCCCGAACCGATGAAGACGAACAGCCTGAATACGCGAACGTCCATTACTAAATTTGTAACCGGGTTGATTCCGAACTGGAAACCCAAAAACCCGAACGAGCGGACGAAAGAGGCGGTCGAGCAACAAGAAAAACCCCAACCGGCTAAAAAGTGAGCAGCGTGTAGAGTGTGGAGTGTGTAGGGGCGATTCGCGAATCGCCCCTACAGGAGTGTTGAGTGTTGAGTTTTAAGTGAGGAAGAATTTAACTCCTGACTCCTGACTCCTGACTCCTGACTCCTGACTCCTGACTCCTGACTCCTGACACTCCCCACTTTAGCTGTTCTTCAACCAGCTAAACATGGCCCGCAAATCCTTGCCCACTTCTTCAATGGGGTGTTCGGCTTCTTGGCGGCGCATGGCGGTAAACCCGGGTTTGCCGGCTTGGTTTTCCAGAACGAATTCTCGGGCAAATTGACCGGATTGAATTTCTTTGAGGATTTTGCGCATTTCGGCGCGGGTTTCGTCGGTGACGATGCGAGGGCCACGGGTTAAGTCGCCGTATTCGGCGGTATTGGAGATGCTGTCGCGCATTTTCGCCAAGCCGCCCTCGACAATCAGGTCAACAATCAGCTTGACTTCGTGGAGGCATTCAAAGTAGGCCAATTCAGGCTGATAGCCGGCGGCGACGAGGGTTTCAAAGCCGGCTTTGATCAGGGCGCTCAATCCGCCGCAGAGGACGACTTGTTCGCCGAATAGGTCGGTTTCGGTTTCTTCGCGGAAGGTGGTTTCCAGGATGCCGGCGCGGGTGCCGCCGATGCCTTTGGCGTAAGCCATTGCGCGATCGCGCGCTTGTCCGGTGGCGTCTTGATAGACGGCAAACAAGCAGGGCACGCCTTGCCCTTGTTCGTAGGTGCGCCGGACTAAGTGGCCGGGGCCTTTCGGAGCGACCATCACCACGTCTACATTCGGCGGCGGCACGACTTGCCCAAAGTGAATGTTAAAGCCGTGGGCAAAAAACAGCACTTTTCCGTCGGCGAGATTGGGCTCAATTTCGTTTTTGTAGACGGTTTTCTGCACTTCGTCCGGCAGCAAAATCATGATCCAGTCAGCCGCTTTAGCCGCGTCGGCGACTGAGTGGACTTGCAGACCGGCGTTTTTCGCTTTTTCTGCTGATGGACTTCCCGGATACAGCCCGACAATGACATTGATGCCGCTATCTTTGAGATTGAGGGCGTGGGCGTGACCTTGGGAACCGTAGCCGATGATGGCAACGGTTTTATTCGCTAAGAGGTCTAAATTGGCGTCGGCGTCGTAGTACATGCGGGCCATAGCGGCGTCTCCTTTCAGCAAGCATCGAAATTGACTAGCAAATCTTCGATTTTAGCTGCTAAGACAGATAAAAGCAACCCCCAACTGCCAGCGATTTGAGAAAAAAGTTGGCAAGTTGAGGGAAGCAATGGGCGTAAAATCGCGGCTAAATGGGGGGTTTGAGGGTTGACGGGTTGATTTCAGCGAAAGTTTTTCGGTTTTTGTTCAAATTGGCCGGCGTAGGTTTGCAGGAGGGTGCTGACTTGCGAGAGGACTTCGTTGTCGGAGGATTTGCCGAGGGCTTGGCGTTCGGGGTAGAAGTCGGGACGGTCGAGATAGCGGGCGATCGCGTCGTTGACTTGCTGGGCGATTAAATCCTGGAGTTGTTCTTTGGCGCGCGATCGCTGGTAGTTGGCACCTTCCTCGGTGGTGGCATACAGGGGCGGGAGTCGGTTGAGCGCGTAGGCGGCGATATCCCCGACATCGAGGGTTTTGTCGCTGGTGGCTTCTATTTCTGCCACCCGGGCGATCGCCTCGGAGAGTACCAATTCTTCCATAACGTTGATAAATTGCTTGCGCGGCAGGACGACGACTTCGCCGGTTAACAGCGCCCCCATCAGGCGATCGAGCGCCATGTACTCTTCGATCGACAATTCAGAAGCCGTGTTGCAAATGCGTCCCACCTCGGCTTCCATCGCTGGGGTCAGATAGCCATCCTGCAGTGCCTGTTCGACAATTTTTTCAATACTCATAACAAAGACCTCGTAGGTAAACCCGTCGCCGCCCGTCACGGGACGGCCTACAGGGGATTAACGTTGCAGTTATAGCGCTTTTTATTGCCCTGAAGTTCGCCAAAAGCACGATAAATACGCTATTCTAAGTAAGTGGCTGGTGTTGAACGTGACTGAATCTCTGTGAGAGATTGAAAGAAAGGGGGTAAAACCATTCTAGCCGCTCGCCCCACACCAGCCACAAGCCTCCTATTCAAACCCCTGATATCGCCAGGGCACCGGATCGACGGACTGCCCGTTCACATACAATCCCCAGTGCAGGTGAGGGCCGGTTGATGCCCCGGTATTTCCCAACCTCCCGATAACTTGACCGGCTTTGACGAAATCCCCTTCTTTGACGTCAATGCCGCTCAGGTGCAAGAAGATACTGAGGACGCCCTGACCGTGATCGATGCCGATGCAGTTGCCGTGAACGACGAATCCCTGCGATTCGCGTCCGATTAAAGCCACGCGACCGGCTGCAGGTGCGACGATCGGCGAACCATAAGCACCGGCATAATCTACGCCGCGATGGTAATAATCTTCGGCGAATTTGCCGTTGTAGTAGCGTCGGACGCCGTAAATGGTGGTGATTTCTCCGGCGTTGGGGCGCAGAAATGGCCCGTTCCAGAATTTGTCGGGGGTTTGCAATTTCTTGAAGGCGTCTACGATATCAAATTCGTAATCGCTGACGTCTCCGTCTTTACCGGGGGGCAGCCAGATGGATTGGGTGGGAAAGTCGCGATCGCTCACCCGCACCGCCAATTGTTGCTGTTTCCCTTCCCCGTTTACCTGGATTTGCCACGTTCCCGGGCGATCGAGGGGCGTTGTAGGCAGCAAGGCGCGAAAGCGATTTTGCCCGATGGGAAAGGCGGGGTAGGTTTTTTGATTCATCAAAACCTGTGGATTCTCCGTTCCGGGCGCGTCCACCTGTATCGTTACCGACAGGGTATCGCCGAGCTGGGCATTTGTCGGTGAGAGCTGAACCTGCAGCGATCGCGCCGGCGCAGCCCAGGCAACTAGCGCTGCTGCCATGCCCGCCATCAAACCGATTCTCGCCGCTTTGCCAGTGACTCTGCGCTGCACCCAAGAGACAGCAGCGGCGGCAATTCCCGCTTTTGGCGTTGAACTGAGCAACCCCTTTTTGTTCGGGGTCGCTCGGTGGGGTGCGTTCGTCATGCAAGCCTCCTTATGGCCATTGACTGATAGCTTAGCGTTTGCATACTCGGATTTACAACTCTTTTATTTTCCGAGAAATCCGTCCTTTTTCCAGATAAGACTTGAAATCAATTAGTTCGCAGCTTTAGCTGACCTGTCCTGTTATCTGAGGAAGTGACGGACTCCTGAAAATCGTGTTTCAGCTCCCAAGATTACCGAATTTCACGCAGGGAGTGGCCGTTTTCTCCTCATCTTGCTTTGCCATAGCGTGCAGGCATTCCTTCCCCGCTATATTTGGGTTGTGAATGGGGGGCTGTTTTTTAAATCATTGCCCTTTCTATTTCGCGATCGCTTTTCTTTTTTAACTTCTCTCTCTTAATTCTTGATTTAATAATTAATTTTTAACGGCAGACATCATCTTGACTTCTCAGAGTCAAACCCCCTACTATATGATTTTTTCTATATAATCTTAAAAGACGATCGGTTGTGGTCGAATTGATCGCTTTCTTGTTGATTTCGCATTCTTCAAAAAAAATACCGCCTGACTTTATCGAACTCAAACTAATTCGCCGCAATTCAAGAAAACTTGAAAATCATAACCTCAATAATTCCAAAAATTTAAATATAAAAAACGCTCAACAGGATCGTTTTTGTTTGAACGGGCATTAACTGAGCATTAGTTAAACATTTATCTAACCACAGGCCGCCTCTCGTGTCAACTACACTGAATTTCTGCGTTAAGATAATATAACTTAACGTTTGTCTCATAAAAGCCGTGCAAGAAGACTTTCGCCTAATCATTGACTTAGTAACGGTTCTCGCTGCTGCCGCCGCAGGTGGACTGTTGGCGGCGATTCTGAGACAGCCTGTTCTGCTGGGCTACCTGCTAGGGGGCGTCGTGGTAGGTCCCACAGGGCTGGGACTGATCAAAGAATTAGTCCAAGTCGAAACCCTGGCTCAATTCGGGGTTGCCTTCCTGCTGTTTGCCCTGGGCGTGGAGTTTTCCTTCGCAGAACTCAACAAGGTTAAAAAAATAAGTTTGGGGGGAGGCGGGCTGCAAATAGCCCTAACCATCCTAGTCACGACTGCGGTGTCAGTGGGCATGGGTTGGGTGTCCTCACCGGCACAGGGAGTGTTTTTGGGAGCCATTCTCTCCTTATCTTCTACCGCAGTCGTGCTCAAGTGCTTGATGGAGCGCAACGAGACTTCGACGCCCCACGGGCAAGTGATGCTGGGGATCTTAGTGGTACAGGATTTGGCACTGGGGCTGATGATGGCAGTGCTGCCGGCCCTCGACCAGCCCGCAGAAGCCCTGGGACTAGCCGTGGGCCAATCGCTGCTGCGGATCGGATTATTTGCGGCAGGGGCGATCGCTGCAGGCATTTGGGCAATCCCGCCCTTACTGAGATTTCTGGCGAAAACAGAGAGCCGGGAGCTGTTCTTGCTGGGAGTCGTGGCCCTGTGTTTGGGGATTGCCCTGCTGACAAATCAGTTGGGCTTTTCTATCGAGATGGGTGCATTTGTCGCCGGCTTGATGATTTCAGAGGTGGAATACGCCGACCAAACTTTAACTTACGTCGAGCCGGTGCGGGATATCTTCGCGGCGCTGTTTTTTGTCTCGGTGGGGATGTTGATCGATCCCTTGTTCCTGTGGAACAACCTGGAGCTGATTCTGGGACTGGTGGCGCTGGTTTTGCTGGGCAAATTTTTAATCGTGACGCCGATTGTCAGAGCCTTCCGCTATCCGCTAAAAACGGCTTTGATTGCCGGAGTGGGGCTGGCGCAGATCGGGGAATTTTCCTTCGTGCTGGCGAGTGCGGGACAGTCCCTGGGGCTAGTTTCGCGGCGGGTTTACTTGTTAATTGTGGGTACGACGGCGGTAACGCTGGTGCTGACGCCGTTTGTCTTGCGCGCGGTGCCGAAACTCTTGGAATTGCCGGGGCTGAAAAAATATCTCAGCCACGCGGACGTCCCGCTGGAAGTGTCTGCCGAGCTGCCGCAGCAAAATCACGTCGTCATCGTCGGTTACGGGCGGGTGGGCCGCAATTTGGTCAAACTGCTGCAAGAACACGGACTGCCGGTGGTGGTTGTCGATCAGTCAGAGAGTCGGATTCAGCAGGTGAGAGAAGCGGGCGTGGCTTACGTTTATGGCAATGGAGCGAGCTTGCACGTTTTGGAAACGGCTGGTGCGGATAAGGCGCGAGCGATGGCGATCGCCCTGCCCGATCCGACGAGCAGCCGCCTGTGCCTCAAACGCGCCTTAGAACTGGCTCCCGATTTAGATGTCGTCGTCCGAGCCACGCGAGATAAAGACATCGAACTGCTGTACCAGTTGGGAGCGCGGGAGGTGGTGCAGCCGGAATTTGAGGCGAGTTTGGAACTGTCGGCGCACCTGCTGGCGGGGATGGGATTGGCTAGCGGTGCGATTCAGCGAGAAGCGGCGCAAATCCGCAACCGCCACTATATGGTTTTCCGCCCGGAGCGATCGGCTCAAACAATTTCGCGGGAGTTGCAGGCGGCGGCGCAAGATTTCAACAGTCGCTGGTATTCTCTGCCGCAGACTTCTCCCCTGGCAGGCATGACGCTGGAAGAAACGGACTTGCGGCGTCTGAGCGGCGTGAGTCTGATGGCAATCCGGCGCTCCTCGGGGGAAGAGATTGACTATCCCGATCCGCAAACGACTCTGTATGCGGACGATCGCCTCTTAGTCGTGGGAGAATCGGAAGAATTGGCGGCTTTCGACCAACTGGCAAAAGGGGAAGTCGCTGTCCCGCCGGAAAGTGCGTCTTGCCAGTGGTTGACTGTACCGGACGAGAGTCCTGCTGCGGGCACGACGCTGGGCGAACTCGATTTGCGCCGGCAACACGGGGTTGTGGTACAGGCAATTCGGCGCGAGGGAAAATTCATTCGCTTTCCTCACGGCGACACGGACGTACAAGCGGGAGATCGCCTGCTTTTGTGCGGCGGCTTCCAATCGCTCAATTCCGCGCGCCACTGGCTCGTCCCCTCGAACGATCTGCCGATTTTGCCGATTCCCGTCGTCCGCGCCGCTGTCAGCGAGCCCCTCAAAGAGTTTTTGCCAGCGGATCAGTGGCGGGAAGAGTAAGGAGTAAGGAGTAAGGAGTAAGGAGTAAGGAGTAAGGAGTAAGGAGTAAGGAGTAAGGAGTAAGGAGTAAGGAGTAAGGAGTAAGGAGTAAGGAGTAAGGAGTAAGGAGTAAGGAGTGGGAGAGTTTTCAGGAAGGAGTTTTGAGTTTTGAGTGAGGGTGAGAGGGTTATAGTGAGAAGCCTGAAGTGAGGAAATAAAATCTTAAACACTCAACGCTCTACACTCCCCACTCAGCACTCCCCACTCAGCACTCCCCACTCCGGTCACGATTTGGCTTTGATGTAAGCAATCCCGTGCCAATAGAGGATAGTAGACTGATTGTGTGCATCCACCAAACAAAGACAGTTTTCGTCTTGCCAGCGAATTTGGCCCTCTAGCAGGTCGGCGGTGACGAGCTTGATTTCGACCTGTGTTTTCTCGCGAATGAGGGTCTGAATTTGGCGAATGCTGGGCAAACCTGTATTGAAGGTGGGCATAATCAGAAAGGTTCCTAGAAGATAGTTTGCAAGCGTTGGAAACGTGAGGCGCTTTTAGGCTCGACGATCGCGATTTGATGCGGTGTTCTCGGGAGGCGAATGGGCGGAAAGGCTTGACGATCGCAGTCCGCTGGTGGATTCGTTGCGTGGATTCGTTCGTGCGTCGCCCCCACCGATTCAGATAGAATAGCACATTTAGTAGGGGTGGGTGGTTCACCCCCATCGAAAACCGCTATAGCTGAACGCGGAGCATTGAATGGCCATTGAGTTTACAAAGTATCACGGACTCGGCAATGATTTCATATTGATTGACAATCGCGCCGCATCTGATCCGGTGCTGACGCCGGAAGAGGCGGTAAAACTGTGCGATCGCCACTTTGGCATCGGTGCCGATGGGGTTATCTTTGCCATGCCCGGAGAAAACGGCAGCGATTACACGATGCGAATTTTCAACTCTGACGGCTCCGAACCGGAGATGTGCGGCAATGGCATCCGGTGTTTGGCCAAGTTTCTGGCCGATTTGGGAGCGCAGCCAGCCAGCACTCAGACGCAGGGTTCTGCCGCAGCCTATTCCATCCACACCCTGGCAGGCACGATGGTGCCCCAACTGCGTCCCGACGGGCAGGTGCGGGTGGATATGGGCACGCCGCGACTGCTCGCCGCCGAGATTCCCACCACGCTCGTGGCGGGCGATCGCAAAGTCGTCGAGGAACCCCTGGAAGTCGCCGGTCAGTCTTGGTTAGTCACCTGCGTCAGCATGGGCAATCCCCACTGCATTACTTTTGTAGAAGATGTGGCGGCGATTCCCTTAGAAATTATTGGCCCCCAGTTCGAGCATCACCCAGTCTTTCCCAAGCGAACCAATACGGAATTTATCGAGGTGATTCGCTCGGATTACTTGAAAATGCGGGTGTGGGAACGAGGCGCAGGTGCTACACTGGCCTGTGGGACCGGAGCCTGTGCTTCCCTGGTGGCTGCTGTTTTGACGGGAAGGAGCGATCGCCTTGCCACGGTTGAGCTTCCCGGCGGCTGTCTGGAAATCGAATGGTCCGCCGCAGACGGGCGGCTATACATGACCGGCCCCGCAGTCCGCGCGTTCGAGGGCAGGATTTAGGGAACTTTAGATTTTAGATTGGAGATGACTCGAAAATCTAAAATCTCCCCTGTCGAGTAGGCAGGTGATTATTATATCCTCCCTACCTCGATTGGAACTGTCCCGGGCGATCGCGTGAAACCCTCGTCTTTCCAGTCCGGACGGGCTCCCTTCTCCCCTAGCCGCCTGTCGCGAGCGAATTCAAAAAAATCTCTCTATGGTTGTTTTTTTTCTAACTAAAAATTCAGGGAAGTTGAACGAGATCGAACAAAAAAACAGGTGAGGTGATAGAAGTCAACCAAAAAGGGAAACAATTTACTGAGAGCAGAAAATTATAGAAAATAGAATTCAAGAGAAAAAATAGAGAAAGCAGTGGCGCATCTAGCCAATCAGCGATCGTAAAGGGGATTTCGATGAGTGGTGGCATTTATCTGATTCAGGATGACGACCGGCTTGTAGAAATGACAGAACAAGCCTACGAAACAGAAGATCGGCTGCAAGAACTGCTGGAAAAATATCCGCAGCTTTTAGCGGGAGACCAGATCGATAGGGCGACGCCGAGACGGTGGCTGCTGATTTCGCGCGAGATTACAACGAATTTAGAAGAAGAAGGGAGTGGACGGTGGGCGATCGCTCACTTATTCCTCGACCAAGATGCAATTCCGACGCTAGTCGAAGTCAAGCGCAGCAGCGACAGCCGCATTCGCCGAGAAATTGTCGGCGAGATGCTCGACTACGCCGCCAACGCCCTAGTCTACTGGCCGATGGAATCCATTGTCGCCCAATTTGAAGCCAACTGCCGCGAACAAGGGCGCGATCCCGAACAGGTTTTTGAAAAATTTCTGGGCACGGATGCTCAGGAAGAACAATTTTGGCAGAAAGTCAAAACCAACCTGCAAGCTGGCAAAATTCGCTTAGTCTTTGTCGCAGATGAAGTCAGCAGCGAACTGCGACGAGTCGTAGAATTCCTCAACGAACAAATGGACCCTGCAGAGGTAGTCGCGGTGGAAATCAAACAGTACGTCAGCGAGGACGGGCTGCAAACCCTCGTGCCCAGAGTCATCGGTCAAACAGCAGAAGCCAAGCAGAAGAAATCCAGCGCGACGAGAGAAAGGCGGCGGTGGGACGAAATTTCATTTTTTGAAGAAATGAAAGCCAGACGGGGCAGAGATGAAGCGGAAATTGGCCGAAAAATCCATCAATGGGTAGAAAACAAATACCCGGAAGTAGAAATCCAGTGGGGAACGGGCGATACTTACGGCGGCTTCGCAGCCAAGCTGGCTCAAAAATCCAGAAAATCCCTGGAACTTTTCAGAATTGGCATATCCGGCAGCTTGGAAATTTCATCGAGTTCTTATGCCTCCCATGCCCCCTTTGATTCTGAGGAAAATTGGCAAGAACTCCGATCGCGACTGAGTTCGATCGGGCTGGCGCTCCCTGCCGATTCGACAGAGCGGAGATTGCCGAGCATTCGCTTGTCTACCTTGCTCGACGAAGAAACACTCGCCCAAGTTTTGGAAACGTTTGATTGGGTGGTTCGGGAAATCAAAGCAGGATGAGTGCTGAGTGGGGAGTGCGTCAGTGCTCTTCGGCTTCGGCTGAGTGCTGAGTGTGTAGGGGCTTTTCGCGAAAAGCCCCTACAGGAGTGGGGAGTGGTGAGTGGTTTTCAGCTTCGGCTCAGAGGGGGGAGGCGGGGAAGTCGCAAGTATAATGCGAGACAGCTTTGCCTCCCTAGGGCTTGGTGCCGATCGCCAGGTTGGCAACGACGCGGGTAAAGCGATCGGGTTCGATAGGCTTGGGAACGTGAACCTGAAAACCTGCCGAGAGAGCAGCCGCCCGATCTTGTTCCCTGGCATAGGCGCTCAGGGCGATCGCGGGAATGCGCCCCCCCGTCTGAGCCTCGATGGCTCTGACTTTGCGGATCAGCGAATAGCCGTCCTCTCCCGGCATCCCGATATCGCTCACCAAGACATCTGGCTGGAGGTGCTCCAGTATCTCGATCGCCTCGCGAACGGAAGCGGCTGTTTTGACTTCGGCTCCGCACTCCTCCAGCACCGTTGCCAGAAAGTCGCGCGCGTCGGGCTCGTCATCGACGATGAGGATCTGCAAGCCAGAGAGGGTAGAAAGCGATGAGTGCTGAGTGTTGAGTAAGTTTTTAGGCTCCACACTCATCACTCGTTCCTCAGCACTCTTATAAAGCGGCAGCGTCACCGTAAAGGTTGCCCCCTGCCCTTCCCCGGCACTGTCGGCGCGAACCGTTCCCCCGTGTAGCTCTACGAGGTGGCGGACGATCGCCAGCCCCAAGCCGAGCCCCCCCTGAGCGCGGCTGGTTGTCGCCTCGGCTTGGCGGAAGCGCTCGAAAACAAACGGCAGAAAAGCCGGATGGATGCCCTTGCCCGTGTCGGCGACTTGAATCTGGGCGCTGAAATCCACGCGATCGAGTCGGATTTCGACGCGCCCCCCGGGGGACGTGAATTTAATGGCATTAGAAAGTAAATTCGACAGCACTTGCTGGAGTCGTTCTGCATCGCCGGAGATGGGAGGGATGGCGCGATCGAGGGCGGCTTCCAGGCGCAGATTTTTGGCTTCTGCGGCTAGGCGCATTGCATCGACGGTGCCTTCAATGAGGGCAACTAAATCGACTGGGCCAACTTGCAGGCGAATTTTGCCTCGCATCAGGCGGGCGATATCCAGCAAATCTTCGATTAACTGTGCCTGTGACTTGGCATTGCGGACGATCGTGTCGAGGGCGCGATTCCAGGTGGGTTCGTCAAAATGCCCTTGACGGAGCAACTGCGCCCAACCCAGAATCGCGGTGAGCGGGGCGCGCAGTTCGTGAGAAATGATCGCCAGAAATTCGTCTTTGAGGCGGTTGGCGTCCTCGGCTTCTCGATACAGTCGGGCGTTTTCCACCGCCAGGGCGGCACGGCGGGCTAGGTCCTCGGCGATCGCCCGATCGTCTGCGCAGTAGCGCCGCCCGGAATCGCTGGTGACAAAGTTGATGACGCCGATCGCCCGCTGGTGGGCGATCATCGGCACCACCAGGGCCGATCGCGGCCCGAGTTGCCTAAAAATCCTCAGAACTTTGCTGTCGCTTGTCACCTGCTGCAACAGGGAATCGCTCACCTCGGCAATCAGCAGCGATCGCGCCGTCCGAATTGTCCTGACGCTCGGGCTGTTGAAATTATTGACATCGGGCTGGTAAAGCCTTTCTAACTCGCGCGTCAATTCGGTTTTTTCGGGATCGGCATGGCTGGAGGCAACGGCTCTCATTTGCCCGTCTTTGCCGAGCAGGTAAATAATGCAGTAGTCAGCGAGGAAGTCTACCGCCAGTTGGGCAACGCGCCGCAGGGTGATTTCGTAATTGAGCGAGGACGCCAGCAAGGTACTGGCTTCGGAAAGAAACTGCTGGGCTTTTTCAATTCTTTTGTGTTCGGTGACGTCGTCAAACGTCACCGCTCCGGCAACGATGCGTCCGGCGCGATCGCGTATGGGGGCGGCGCTGACGGAGAGAATGCCGCAAGTGCCGTCGCCGCGCAGCATTTCGATTTCTTCGCCGATGACGACTTCTCCCTCGGCAATGGCGCGGACTATTGGCCATTCTTCGCGGCTGTAGGGACGTCCGTCGGGGTGGAAGCTGCGATCGAGGCAGTATTCATCGAGGTTATCCACTGCCGGAGAGGGTTTTCGCAGCAGCGCGCGGACTTGCTCGTTGGCGAGAATCACTCGCCCCGATGCCGCCTCGGTGACGACGACGCCGGCAGGCATTTGCCGCAGTACGGTTTCTAACAGGCTGTGTTCTGCCTCTAAGCACTCGAGCAGTTGCTCGCGCTCTTGCTCCGCCTGCTTGCGATCGGTGATGTCTCTCAAGGTGGCGACGACTGCTTCGACGCTGCCATCTGCCCCGCGAAACGGACTGAGGATGTACTCGAAGTCCCTGACTCCGCTGGCGGTTGGCAAGCTGGCTTCGTCTCGGACTGGTTCGCCTGTGGCCATGACGGCAAGGCGCTGGGCCTCAAATCGTTCTGCCACTGCGGCGGGCAACCCGATCTCTCGCCAAATCTTGCCGGCTAATTCGCTCAGTTTGAATCCCAAGGCTCGGGCTGCTGTCCGGCTGGCGTAGGCGCACTTGCCCGCGCGATCGAGCAGGTAAATGTAATCGGCGGAGGCGTCGAGGAGGTCGTCTAGCAGTCGGAATTGCCGCTCGAGTTGGGAAAGCAGGCGATCGCGTTCTTCTTCGGCTCGGACGCGATCGCTGATGTCGGTGGAAATAGTCCCGATGGCGTAAACCATTCCCTGCCCATCGCACAGGGGAAATTTAATTGATAAATAAGTGTGAATTCCGTCGGCGTGACTGGCAATCTCTTCAAATTCTCTAGGCGTTTCTGCTTCGAGTATTTTTTCGTCGTTCGCCCGGAATGCCCGCGCCATCTCCAAAGGGAACAGCTCAAAATCTGTTTTGCCCGCCACGGTTTCTCGGGTGAGGTGAAATAAAATTTCAAATTGGCGGTTCACTAGAATGTAGCGGCATCGGGTATCCTTGAGGGAAATTGCGGCGGGCGAATTATCCAGAATTGCCTGCAGTCTCGCCTCGCTCTGGCGCAGCGCTTCCAAGGTCTGCTTATTGGCTGTTATATCGCGCATGACTTTCGCAAAGCCTCTGAGATGTCCGCCCTCGTCTCGCAAGGCTTCAATCGTGCAATCCGCCCAGAATTCCGACCCGTCAGCGCGGACGCACTGCGTTTCTTCCGAAACCCGACCCCTGGCAGCGGCGATCGCTAGGTGGCGATCGGGCTTGCCTTCTTCGATAGCTTTGGGGGCATAAAAACACGAGAAATGGCGACCGAGGATTTCTCTTTCCTGGTAGCCCGCTATCAGTTCGGCTCCTTCGTTCCAACTCGCCACCCGCCCGAGAGGGTCTAACATCACAATAGAGCAGTCTTTGACTCCTGCGAGTAACAAGCGTTTTAGTTCTTCGCTGCGCTGTAGGCTTTTTTGGGCTTGCCTGCGGGCTGAGTTGAGGAAACTAATCAACAGCGAGACGGCGACAAACACGCTCATCAGGAAGAGATCGGTTGCTGTCCAATTCAGCCCGTAAATCGGCTTGAGGAAAAAGTAGTTTATGGACAAAGCCGATAAAATTGTGGCGAGCAGACCCGGTCCGAACCCGCCGTACCAGGAGCTGAACATCACGGCAGCAACAAATAGCAGAGCAGGAATAGGTTGAATTACCGATCTCAGCAATAGTTCGAGCAACAGCGCGATCGCCACTGACGAGAGTGCCGTTCCGTAGCGCAGCAGTAATGGGGGTATTTTTCGCATAATCTTACCTCTCACTTAGCGAGAGGCTTAATGTTCTGTTGCGTTTGCCTTCGATGCCCGCCCTCCTGGAGAAATTTGCTGCAGACCTGCCGCTCCATCCTCGCAGGAACCCTAGTTCTTCTACTTTTACTTGAAAGGAAATCTTTCCTGCATCCCCCACAGGAAAGATTCCCGAAAACTACCTAAATGGAGATTATTTTATACAAATCTTATATTTTAGATTCGATCGGGCTTTACCCGTTTTTGCATTAGATTTGCTCGGTTTACATCCGGGTTGCTTTCAAAGGTTATCGGGTTTCTCTATCTTAGTACGGCGTTGGGTTGTTGGCAAGTCAAAAAACGCGATGGGTAATCCTTTACGCGGACTTCAATTTACCTTTTGTCTGATTGCCTGAAATTTACTTATATCTGCTTGCTATAGCGGTTGTGTTTGATTGGTGAATGCCTCAGACGGATAGAAACCCAAGTTCTTGAAGAAACCGGGTTTCTGAAGGTTTAAGCAATTATGCAGAATCAATTGCACAACCCTACAGAAGGAGTGCGGCTAGAAGCCGCTTCTTTGAGGTGCGGGCTTCTATCCCGCACTCCCACAACCCTACTGCAATGATTTATGCTCATTTGCTGACCACTCAAATCAAAGCGCTTTAACTGCAAAAGAGTAAAAAAAAAGCGAAAAGAAAAGAGACAAATAAAAACCTCTTTTCTTTTGCCCTTTTCTTTTGAAACGTCCTACAAGACAGAGGCGATCGCCACAGTTCCCAGATTATTGCAACTCCTCCAGAGAAGCTTTCAAACCGTTACTCTGCAGGAGTTGCAGCAATTCCAGGGCATTGTCGCGATCGCTAAACACGCCCGCCTGCATCACCGATCGCCCGTTGAGGACAGTAGCAAACGCTTCGGGAGCCAGACGGCGCACGCGAGCCTGTTCGCGATCGCCGTTCGCCTCCACAATCACCCGGTAGCGCAAACCCAGGGCTGCAGCCCCCGCAGGCGGCGGCGGAGGGCCACCGGCAGAACTGCTGAGGTTAGAAGGAAGCGGGCTCCGTGGCGGGCGAACGCCGCCCCCTGGAATATCGGGACTGGGAACCGGCAGAACCCCCGGAGAAGGGGATATTTCCGAGCCTGCTTGGGGAGAGGGTACGGCAATGGGAACCGCACCGCCAGCCGGTTGCGGAGAACTCATTCCCGGAGGAGGCACCGGAATAGAAATCGGTCTATTATCCGTAGGAATATTCAGCCGGGGATAATTGCTGGCACTGACTGACGAGTTGCGCGGCGGCTCTGGAGGCGCGACAGCAGCAGGCGGGCGAGGAGGTGGACTGGAAAGAATCGGTGGGGGAGCGGGGCGTACCTCTACCGGTGGCGGGGCAACGCTAACCCGCCCGGTGAAATCCAGACGACCGAGCGTGCGATTCGAGAGTTGATTGCCGTAGGCGGGGATAATCTGAGCCGTTGCCTTGGCATTGACGTCATATTGCCCGTTGTTGCGGATGATATTGCCTCCTGGCTGCTCAGCGCTGCCCAAGTCCGGCTGAGCTTGGGAAATAGCCACCACCCCGTCTTGCTGGTTGCCTTCGATCTGATTGTTGCGCAGTACCGGTCGCCCGTTAGCTTGCACGAGAACCCCGGCGCGGTTGCGGATGATGATATTGCCCGTCAGCACCGGTGCGGCGCTCTGGTTAATATTGATGCCGTATCCCGTGCTTTCAAAGGTGTTTTCCTGAACTTTGGGTGTTGAGGTGCCGTAGACAGTCATCCCGTTCGCCCCATTTCGAGAAAAATAATTGCCGCGAATCACAGGGGCGCTCCTGCCGACGATGGAGATGCCGTCGTGGGTGCTGCCGATAAAGGTGCTGTCGGTGACGGTGGGGCTGGAGGATTCGATCCACAGCCCGTAGCCGCGATCGTTGGGATTGGTGACGGTGACGCCGCTGAGCGTCGCGCCATCTGCTCCGAGAAGGGTGACGTCCTGGGTGGCAAAGCTCGGGCTGAGGAAGAATCCGCCGCCGACAATCTCGATTCTCTGCCCTCGGCTGCTGGGATCGCCCTGTACTGTCACCCCGGATTTGAGCTTAATTGGAAAAGTTTCGCCCGTCTGAGCGCTGTAGGTGCCCGGTGCTAATAAAATTACAGTGTTCTGCCCTGCCGCGCTCAGCGCGCGGGTGAGGGTTCGGAACGGAGCGCGATCGCTGCCATCGCCCGAGTCGCTGCCAGTATTGGGATTGACGTATAGTTGATTGCTCGGCGATGCCTGGGCTACTGGGATGGCTTCACCTGCGGGCAATTCGGCGACGGTTGCGGCGATCGCTGCCGAATGGGACAGCCACATCAGGACGGCGATCGCCAGTCCTGCGCGCGAGCCGAGCCGAGACAGTCCCGGACGGACGGAACAACTGGGCCATTCCTGCCCTGTCCGAGCAGTCCTGGTTTCTTCACAGGTGCGGGAGTGGTTTGAACTCACGGCTTTCCTCCAACGGTGGTTTAAACTCTAACCAATTTTGATGGACTTGTACCGACTCAAATGAGACTGTTAGGACAAGCCATAGCATTAATTGACGGCTGAGCCAAGTGTAAAATTATAGTCCGGTCATTATTTTTTCTAGGATAAGGTGAGGTTTGGACTTAGGGAACGGTGACGGCTGAGACTTCAAAAGTAAAATTTGTTACGATCCTACTCCTCGCTCCCGACTTCCTGCCGAAACTTTTGCGGAAAAATTTACAGCGCGATTCCGGCAGGGTGCTGCCCTTCAGGCTTGGCTGCCGAGGTTGAGGAAGGATGGGGGGAGGGGGGGAGGGGGGGGAGGGGGAGAGAGCGCGCCAGAGCTTTCTTGCCAGATCCCATCCACAAGCAAATTATCTGCCTAACAGCTTATTAGGATTAAAAATTAATGGGGGTGTTCCGATGGGAGATAAAGATAGCTGGAATAAACCGGCGCAACCAGCCGTCTGTCGCATTTTAGACGCCAATTTGGACAGAGCCCGCGAAGGGTTGAGAATCATCGAGGAGTGGTGCCGTTTCGGGCTGGAGAGCGCCGAACTCTCCGCCGAATGCAAGCAAATGCGCCAAGAATTGGCCCGCTGGCACGCGCCGGAATTGCGGGCGGCGCGGGATACTCCGGGCGATCCGGGAACGGAACTGACGCATCCCGGGGAAGAGACGCGATCGAATTTGCAGCACGTCTTGCAGGCGAATCTCAGCCGCGTAGAAGAAGCGCTGAGGGTTTTGGAGGAGTACGGCAAGCTGTACCATCCCGATATGGGAGCGGCGTGCAAGCAGATGCGCTATCGGGTTTACGTCCTCGAAAGTAATTTGCTCGCTTATCAGCGGCACCAACAACTTTCCCGATCGCGCCTTTATCTGGTAACGTCCGAGAGCGAACAGCTATTTGAAATTGTAGAAGCTGCCCTAGAAGGCGGAGTGAATATCGTCCAGTATCGGGACAAAGCCGCAGAAGACGCGCAGCGAATTGAAAATGGGCGCAAACTGCGCCAACTGTGCCACCGCTACGGCGCGCTGTTTATCGTGAATGACCGGGTGGACTTGGCGATCGCCGTCGATGCCGACGGCGTGCATTTGGGACAGCAAGACATTCCCTTCGCCCTAGCGCGACAGTTGCTCGGGCCGCACAAAATCATCGGGCGATCGACGACGAATCCAGAGGAAATGAAACAGGCGATCGCGGAAGGAGCCGATTACATCGGAGTGGGGCCAGTTTTTCCCACGCCTACAAAACCCGACAAACCCGCTGCCGGTTTTGATTACGTCACCTATGCCGCCCGACAGTCGCCGCTTCCCTGGTTTGCGATCGGGGGGATTGACATGAGCAACATCAACGAGGTACTCGCTGCCGGAGCCGAAAGAGTGGCGATCGTCCGAGCCATCATGCAAGCCGAACAGCCGACATTGGTGAGCCAGTATTTTGTCTCTCAACTGACGCGCTTTCAGATGCTCCGCGCTTTGAAGAGCGCTGACAACCGCTAACCCGTTAAGAGGGAGGGGGAGAGGGGGGGGATAGTAGCGATCGCTCAACCCTAAAAAATTCTATTCTTTCTCTCCCTCTGCGCCCTCTGCATCTTTGCGGTTTCCCACAATAACGACTTTTTAACTTATGACAAACACTACAGAAACCATCACGCTGCAAGTCAATGGCGAAGCCCGTACTTGCCCGCCACAAACCCCGCTGCCGGCTTTATTGGAACTGTTGGGGATGAATCCGCGTTTAGTGGCGGTGGAATATAACGGGGAGATTCTGCACCGTCAATTCTGGGAAGAAACGCGGGCAAAAGAGGGCGATCGCTTGGAAATTGTGACGATTGTGGGCGGCGGTTAGGAATCAGGGAAAAGGATAAGGCAAGAGAAAGTTTGGCTTTCTTTTGCCTTTTTGTTTTTTCAGGGGGTTTTGTGGAGGCGATCGCTTGTTTGTTGGGGAGGGAAAATCGAGGGCGATCGCCTCCAAAATTTTCAAAAAACTTTACAAAAATTTTAGAAAATGCTTGACACAATTGGCAGGGGTTGTGTTATTATGAACATAATGGAAAAGGTGCGCCCATATATATAAAGTGGCCAACTGTCCCCTCAAAGTTGGCAGGCAGAGCGATCGCTACATCCCACAGCAACTTTATTTTTAGATAAAACACTTGTGAAACCTCTGTAGGGGCGGTGTCCCCGTGCCCGCCCCTGCTATTTATTTGGAGAACGCATTAAATTGGTATGATAGATAATTGCGGCTGAGATTTGCAGCCTCCACTCAGACACTGCCAGAAGTGAGACGCGGCAGCCTCGCCCTATCAAACCGCAGATTGCCCCAACGATCCCGCCCCTTCCCCCCTACTATGACAGACGCACTCCAACCAGGCACCCGGTTACGAGGAGACACCTACGAAATTGAAGAGATTTTGGGATGGGGGAGCTTTGGCATTACTTACCGAGCCCATCACACCCACTTGCACCTGCCCGTCGCCATCAAAGAATACTACCCCCGCAGCTACGCCCAGCGCCAAACCATCAGTTATGCGGTTTCCGCGCCGCTGAATCACCAAAGTACCTTCGATCGCGGGTTAAAGCGGTTTCGCAAAGAAGGGAAATTTCTAGCGCAGCTCATCCATCCCAACATCGTGCGGGTGCAAGACTATTTTGAGGAACGCAACACCGGCTATCTGGTGATGGAACTGCTGAGGGGCAGGAATCTGGGGCACCTGTTAAACGCCCAACCGGGGAGAAAATTCCCGCCGCAAAAGGTGCGAGTGATTGTGAAAGCGCTTGTCTCTGCTTTAGAAGAGGTTCACCGAGCGGGGATGTGCCATCTCGATATCAAGCCGGGTAATGTGATGGTGACATCACAAGGGCGAGTGGTGTTAGTGCATTTCAGGGGAGCCAAGCAGGGACAAAATACGGGCAGCAGCCGATTCGGAACCGCCGAATATGCCCCACCAGAACTGAACGCGAATAAGGAGGTAGGGGCAGAAAGCGATATTTTTGAATTGGGGATGATGCTGTATGAGATGCTCACCGGCAGACTGCCTGAACCGGCAGCGAGTCGGCTGCTGGAAGATAACTGGCAGCCAACGGATATAGAGGAACCGTGGCGGAGTTTGGTAGCAGCGGCACTGCCGCTAAAGAAAGAGCAGCGCCCCAAGAGCGTGCGGGAATGGTGGAATAGTGCCGGGTTTGGGGAGAGGGTGTCGGTGTCGGTAGACGTGGCGCTGCCGCCGACGGTGCCGGTGTCGCCAAATGTGCAACTGCCGCCGACGGTGCCGGTGTTGCAAAATGTGCAACTGCCGCCGACGGTGCCGGTGTCGCCAAACGTGCAACTGCCGCCGAGGGTGCCAGTGTCGCCAAACGTGCAACTGCCGCCGAGGGTGCCAGTGTCGCCAAACGTGCAACTGCCGCCGACGGTGCGGATGACGCCTGCGGAAATGCTGCGGGGATATTTCGTTTTGCCAGAACTGACGCAACAGGGTATGGTGCGGCGACTGGGGCGGGGAGGCATCAGTGATGTGATTCCCCTGAATGACGAGTTGGTTATCGTCATAGCCACTGGCGGCGCGGCACTTTTTGAGTGGAGGAGTGGCTCGGCGCTGTGGGAGATAGACTGCCCTGCTCAGTGCGGTGCTGTGAGTGCTGATGGCAGGCTGCTGGCTTTGGGAAGTCACAACGATATCTACTTGTGGAATTTGATCGACGGGCAACGGCTGCGAAAACTAACGGGACATACTGATTGGGTGAGCAGCACAGCCATCAGCAGCGATGGCAAATGGCTCGTTTCTGGGAGTTTGGATAAAACCGTGCGGTTGTGGGAGCTGGCGACTGGCAAACAAGTGCGGCAATTCACGGGACATACTGATTGGGTGAGCAGCACAGCCATCAGCAGCGATGGCAAATGGCTCGTTTCTGGGAGTTTGGATAAAACCGTGCGGTTGTGGGAGCTGGCGACTGGCAAACAAGTGCGGCAATTCACGGGACATACTGATTGGGTGTGCAGCGCAGCCATCAGCAGCGATGGCAAATGGCTCGTTTCTGGGAGTTTGGATAAAACCGTGCGGTTGTGGGAGCTGGCGACTGGCAAACAAGTGCGGCAATTCACGGGACATACTGATT
>CAYOOD010000062.1:0-44236 GCA_964405435.1 uncultured bacterium | reverse complement strand
CCCCTCTCCCCCCCTCTCCCCCTCCTCCCCTCCAATATCTGCCCCTTCGGTTACGGGTCGTTGGGAAGGCTACCACAAGCGAAAAGATGGCAGTCAATTTCCCGTTTCCGTGTCTCGGTCGGTGGTTGAAGAAAGGGAAAATATTTTTAATGTTTTTGTAGCCAATGATATTGCCGAACGCAAGCAAGCTGAGGAGAAAATTAAAAAACTCAATGAAAATTTAGAACGCCGCACGACTTTACTAGAAACCGCCAATCGAGAGTTAGAAAGAGAAATAAAAGAGCGGTTGAAGGCAGAATCTGCGTTGCGATCGTCGATGGAGGAAGTGCAGGATTTGTACAACAATGCCCCCTGCGGCTATCACTCCCTAGATGCAGAGGCGACGTTTGTTGCCATCAACGATACGGAATTAAACTGGTTGGGTTATGCCCGCGAAGAAGTCATCGGAAAAATGAAATTTTCCGACTTGCTCGCTCCTGAAAGTTTGCTAAATTTTCAGAAAAAGTTTTCTCAGTTGAAGGAACAGGGGCGCGTGCAATCAGTCGAGTTTGAATTGACGCGCAAAGACGGAACCCAGTTGCCCGTTTTGTTGAATGCAACAACAGTTCGCGATGCGGATGGCAAGTTTTTCAAGACGCGGACTACTGTTTTTGACATCAGCGATCGCCTGCGATCGGAAGAAGCATTGCGGGCTAGCGAACAGCGACTGCAAGCGATTTTGGACAACTCAACCGCCGTCATTTCCCTGAAAAATACCCAAGGTCGGTATATCCTGATCAATCGCCAATTTGAAACGCTCTTTGGCGTCAGCTCGGAAGAGATTAAGGGACTGACAGATTTTGACGTATTCCCACCAGAAATCGCTGAAAATTTGCAAAAAAATGACCGAAATGTCGGAGCGGCAAGCCATCCAGTTGAATTCGAGGAAATGCTGCCGCTTCCTGACGGGCTGCATACTTATATTTCTATCAAATTCCCACTCTATCATTCTCCGGGAATTCTCTACGGAATCTGCAGCATTTCCACCGACATTACCGATCGCCAGCGGATCGCGCGATCGATTAAAGACAGCGAGGAGCGCTTCCAACTGGTGGCTCGCGCCACAAATGACGCCGTGTGGGATTGGGATTTAACGAGCGATCGCCTCTGGTGGGGACCGGGATTTCAAACCCTCTTTGGTTACGAAGTGGCAGAAATCGAACAAACCCTTGATTTCTGGTCAAAAAATGTCCACCCAGACGATCGCGAACGGGCGATCGCAAACATCGATCGCGCCATTGATGAGGGGGAATCCTCTTTTTCAAGCGAATATCGATTTCGCCGCGCCGACGGCTCTTGGGCTGACATTTTCGATCGCGGTTACATCATCCGCCGCAATCGGGAAAAGGTAGAGCGGATTATCGGCGCGATGATGGATATTAGCGATCGCAAGCAAGCTGAGGCAGCTTTGCAGGAAGCCCGCGATCGCTTGGAGATTCGCGTGCGAGAACGAACTGCCGATTTGAAAGCTGAAATTGCCAAGAGAAAGCACGCAGAGAAAGAAATTCGCCAACTCAATACCCAGTTAGAACAGCGCGTCATCGAGCGCACGGCTCAGTTAGAAGCCGCCAATAAAGAACTCGAGGCGTTTTCTTATTCGGTGTCTCACGATTTGCGGGCTCCCCTGCGCAGCATCGACGGCTTCAGTCTGGCTTTATTGGAAGACTGCTCGGAGCAACTCGACGAGGTAGGAAAGGATTACTTGCGGCGAGTGCGTTCCTCAGCTCAGCGCATGGGGGAATTGATTGACGACTTGCTGCAGCTCTCCCGCATCGCGCGCAGCGAGTTGCAGCGCGAACCGGTCGATCTCGGCGCGATCGCCCGGGAAATTGCCGTGACGCTAGCCGCCGGCGATCGCGCGCGTTGCGTTGAGTTTATCATAAAAGAGGGATTGGTTGCCTCCGGTGACAGAAAGCTATTAAGAATAGTCCTCGAAAACCTTCTAGGCAATGCCTGGAAGTACACCTCCAAGCACCCAACTGCCCGAATTGAATTTGGCGTTTTGGAGAACGGCTGCGCAGTGATAGGAGCAAAGGCGTCAGATCCTTTAGAGGCAGAGGCTCTCAATTCCATACCGTCTTTGCCCGAGGGCGAAGACGGCAATCTTTCCCAACCCCAATCTCCTATTTACTTCGTGCGCGACGACGGGGCGGGGTTTAACATGCAGCGCGCCCAAAAACTATTTGGAGCCTTCCAGCGCCTGCACCGCGACAGCCAGTTTCCCGGTACGGGTATCGGGTTGGCGACGGTGGCGCGCGTCATTCACCGACACGGCGGGCGCGTCTGGGCGCAAGCAGCAGTCGAACAAGGGGCAACCTTCTATTTCACCCTAGGCGCTAGCTCCTCACCAACAGCGGAAACAAACAATGACGAAATCGAAAATAATTCTTCTGGTAGAAGACAGTGAAAATGATGCAGCACTGGCTTTGCGGGCTTTCAAGAAAAATCAACTCTCCTGTGAAGTCGTGGTGGCAGCAGATGGGGGAGAAGCCTTGGATTATTTGTTTTGCCGGGGAGTGTACGGCGATCGCGATGAAAAAGACATGCCCAACCTCATCCTATTAGACCTAAAATTGCCGGAAATGGACGGGCTAGAAGTTTTGCGCCACCTGCGATCGTCCGATCGCACCAAATACCTGCCCGTCGTCATCCTCACCACCTCAAAAGAAGAAGAAGACATCCTCAACAGCTACGAGTTGGGCTGCAACAGCTACATCCGCAAACCAGTAAACTTCCTTGAATTTACTGAGGTCGCGCGACAACTGGGGGTATACTGGATAGAACTCAACGAAATACCCCATTACCCGACTTCCAAAAGCTAGTCCCCCTTTTGGTGTAAACTAGAAAAGCCGACAACCCCTCTCCCCCGATGTATTTGCCGTGAGCCCCCTGCGGTTATTATTAGTAGAAGACTCGGAAAATGATAGCTTATTGCTGCTGCGAGAACTGCGACGCGGGGGCTATCAGCCAACTTGGGAACGGGTGGAAACCCTAGAAGCGCTGAAAAATGCCCTTTCTCAATCCGAGTGGGATCTCGTCATCTGCGACTATACTCTGCCCGATTTCAGCGGCACAGACGCGCTGCACCTGCTCAAAGAAATAAGAGTGGACTTGCCTTTCCTCATCGTCTCCGGCACCATTAACGAAGAAATGGCTGTGGCTGCGATGAAAGCCGGTGCCCACGACTACCTGATGAAAAACAATCTGGCGCGACTGGTGCCCGCCGTCGAGCGAGAATTGCGGGAAGCAGCAGTCAGACACTCCCGCCGCCTCGCCGAAGAACAAATTCGCGAACAAGCCGCCCTCCTCGACGTCGCCCAAGACGCCATTCTCGTTTTGAATTTGCAAGATCGCATCTGTTTTTGGAATCAAAGTGCCGAACGCTTGTACGGGTGGGCAAAAGAAGAGGTGGTGGGTTCCAAAGCCGCCCGAGTGCTGTTTGCAACCACTCCCTCAGAGTATGCAATAGCTCGGAAAACACTGATGGCGAAAGGAGAGTGGCAGGGAGAATTTAACCAATTCACCAAAGCCAAAAAAGCCATCACGGTTGAAAGTCGGTGGAAATTGCTGAAAAACCAGCAGGGGGAGCCGCAATCTCTTCTCGTTGTCAATACGGATATTACTGAGAAAAAACAAATTCAAGCGCAATTTCTCCGCGCCCAGCGACTGGAAAGCATCGGCACCTTAGCCGGGGGAATCGCCCACGATTTGAATAACGTACTCGCTCCCATTCTCATGGGAGTCGATATCCTCAGAATGCGGTGCGCGGACGAAAAAAGTAACAAAGTCCTCGACACGATTGAAGTCAGCGCTCAGCGCGGAGCAGATATTGTCAGGCAAGTGCTGACATTTGCCAGAGGGCTAGACGGAAATCGCGGCGATTTGCAAATCCGACATCTGATTCGAGAAATCGTACAGATGGCGCGGGAGACATTCCCTAAATCGATTCAAATTCTCCCAGATACTCCCGCAGATCTGTGGATTGTCTACGGCGACGCCACCCAACTGCAGCAAGTGCTTTTAAATCTGTGCGTGAATGCTCGCGATGCCATGCCGGCTGGGGGGAGCTTGAAAATCAAGGGGGAAAATGTTTGGCTGGGGGAAACGGGCGATTCCCTTCGGGAGAGCAACAGCCTGATTCCCCCGGGCACGCAGCAGGCTTTGAGCGCTCACCCAGACGCGAAACCGGGTTCCTATGTCTTGTTAACCGTTTCGGATACGGGAACGGGGATTGCCCCAGATCTGCTCGAGGAAATTTTTGAACCCTTTTTTACGACTAAACCAATCGGTCAAGGAACGGGACTGGGGCTGTCTACCGTTAGGGCGATCGTCAACAGCCACGGGGGATTTATCCAGGTTGAAAGTGAGCTGGGGAAGGGCACCCGTTTTAAAATTTACCTGCCAGCCGAGGCAACCGCTCAAGTGCAGCTAGACGAACGAGAGGCAGAGGAGCTGCTTTCGGGAAATGGCGAGTTGGTTTTGGTGGTTGACGACGAAGCCTCCATCCGCGATATTGCCAGACAAACCCTAGAAGCGTTCGGCTATCGGGTTTTAACTGCAGAAGACGGGACGGAAGCCGTTACTTTGTATGCCCAACACTGCCCAGAAGTTCTCGTGGCAATTGTCGATATGAAGATGCCGATTTTAGACGGACGCGCGACTATTAACGCCCTGCGAAAAATTGATTCTAAACTGAAGATTATTCCGGCTAGCGGCGTCACGTCTGACGATCGCGCGGATGACTTGCAGGGGTTTGATGCCCGCTCGGTTTTAGAAAAACCCTATACGGCTGCTCATTTGCTGAGAACTTTGTCCCGGGTTCTCAGGGCTGATTCCCCTCATGTTGCCGGGGAATGCAACTCGAGCGCGTGAGGTGACGGTGGCGTCTCAGGAGAATATAGCCCGTTCGAGCCTGGATTTTAGCGGGCCGATTTGTTCGTCGGAAATTCCCACAAAGGTCAGCCACCCTTTTCGCATGGCATAAAGGAGCCTGTGGACTAATCTTTTTTCGTGTTCGTCGAGTAAATCCGGTTCCAGCACTAAACTTAATAAATTGAAATCTAAATCAGTCATTTGAAAAGAGAGCAGCACTTCTTTGCAGACGTCTTCGATAATTTGTTTGGGGGTTTGATAAGCAAACATCTCAGCACTCTCCTTGTCTCGCTTATTTTTATTATCTTCTGCCTGCCTGCATCCGGCATCGTACATTTGGCTTAAATTGAATGCGCGCATTGGCGTAATCCCCAAGGAGGAGAAACGGGAAAGAGCACTTATTCCCTAAAGGAGAGGGAAGGGAAAGTCGCGTTTTTTTAGATTCTTTTAAGTTTTCTTTTTTGTTTAGAATTTTGCCAGCAGTTGGCAGCGGTCTTTGCGGGGAAATAGAGCCTCCGGGCTGAGGCTGAGCGCTGAGCGCGCTCGTGCTTCAGGGGAGAGGAGAGGGAGCGGCGAGATGATTTTTTCTATTTTTTTTAGTTTTTTTCTTTTTTTTGTTTTTCCATTTTTTTACAAGGGGGCTGGCGGTTTGTATCCGCGTTCGAGGGCAAAGCGAACGAGCTGAGAGCGGTTTTCGAGCTGTAGCTTGTTGAAAATGTTGCTGAGATGAGCTTGGACAGTTCGGGGACTGATAAACAGGCGATCGCTGATTTGCTTGTTTGTATAGCCCTCGACTACGCCCCAAAAAACTTTCGTTTCTGCTGGAGTCAGCGGTAAGGGTTCGGGTTCGCGATCGCCTGCCGTTGCGCCGGGAACCTTGAGGGAATCCGAGCCCGCGTGTTGCAGCAATCGGACAATCTCAGCGTGGACGCGGTGCGATCGCATAAGAGCCGCCTTGACTTTCGCCGCGATTTCCTGACGCTGGAACGGTTTGACTAAATAATCATCGCCTCCGATCGCGTGCCCTTCGACCCGCGCGTCCAGATCCGCCTGCCCCGACAAAAAAATAAACGGCACGAGTTGACCGGCTCGCGTGGCGCGCAGGCGGCGGCAAAACTCAAACCCATCCATTTCTGGCATGAGCGCGTCCGAAATCACCAAATCGTGCGGATCTTTTTCAAACCGTTGCAGGGCCTCTACCCCGGAACTGGCAAAGTCCACCTGATATCCCAGATGCTCCAGGTACATGCCCACGAGGGTTTGACAGTCAGGATCGTCATCGACAACTAATATCCTTTCCATGCCAGCTTATACCGACTTGCTTCCTTTTTTCATCCTCAATTGTATCTGGTGAGCCAGTCGGGATCTGCTCGTGCCTCTCAAACCTGCTTCGCCAGGGGGCTGGAAGCCGGGAAGGCAGGCTATGCGAGATGAAAAAGTGAAATGTCAAATGTGAGATGGAAAAAAATTATTTCTGTCGATACCATTTCTGCTTTGCCCTGCTCCCTCCTGTCCCCTTGCCAGCTAGGGGCAGGCTTCGGCTTGGGCGTGCGGGCCAAAGCCTGACAGATCGACAGGTTCGGATTTTTCAGTCCTCGCTTGCGCTGAAAAAGGGATGACTGCAGCCCCATTTTCCTCGAGATCGGGGAATGACAAGCACTTGTTTTCCGCTAACATACTTTCGAGCTCGGCAGCCGGTACGGGACGGCTGAATAGATAGCCTTGGATGATATCGCACTTGTACCGCTTCAAGAAAGCGAGTTCGGCTTCGGTTTCCACCCCCTCAGCCACCACTTTCAGATTCAGCTTGCGTGCCAGTTGAATCACGCTCGAGGCGATCGCTTTATTTTGAGCGTCTCGGGTAACATTGCTGACAAAGCCCTTATCAATTTTTAAAGTATCTAAAGGAAACTGCTTGAGATACATCAAAGACGCATAGCCCGTGCCAAAGTCATCGATCGCCACGCGAACGCCCAGAGCTTTCAACTCCTTCAAAGTCGCGATCGCCGCAGCCGTATCTTGTATCAAGCTAGTTTCTGTTATTTCCAATACCAAATTTGCCGGAGGCAGCGCAGTGGTTTGCAAGATCTGAATAATCCGATCGCTCAAATCGGGATCGGCAAACTGCCCCGCCGACAAATTCACCGAAACGTGAAATTCTGAGAACCCTGCTGCTAGCAACTTAGAGGCTTGGGCGCAGGCACAGAGCAACACCCACTCCCCAATCTGCACGATCGTTCCCGTCTCTTCTGCCACCGGAATAAACTCCGCCGGTGAAATATGACCGCGTTCTGGATTGTACCAGCGCACCAGCGCTTCAGCCCCGACAATTTGCCCCGTCGTCAGATCGGCTTGAGGCTGATAGTACACCTGAAATTCCCCGTTGGCGAGGGCGTGGCGCAGCAAAGCCTCCAGTGCCAACCGTTCCGGGGAAACCCCGCTCGTGCCCGTGCCGCTATTTGCCAGTTCGTTGAGCCGTTCTTCTACTTGGTGGAGGGCTAGGGTAAACGGTTGCGTCACCGCCGCCTGTTTTTGCAGGCGCGCGGCGATCGCTCCGAGCAATTCCGCCTGCGTAAATGGCTTGGTGACGTAATCGTCCGCTCCCAATTCCATCCCGGCTCGGAAATCAGCCTTTTCCGCTCGAGCCGTGAGAAAAATAAACGGAATCGTTGCCATCAGAGAATTTTGGCGCAGGGTTCTGAGAACCTGATGCCCGTCCAATTCCGGCATTTGTACGTCGCACAGAATTAGATCGGGCACCTCTGATAGTGCCATTTGCACCCCGATTGCCCCATTTTCTGCCTCAATTACCGCAAAATCTTGTCTTTTGAGCATTTTGACAATCATTTTGCGAACTGGCTGATCGTCCTCAATTACCAGAATTTTAGTCATAGCACCTAGAGAAATTACGGACTTTGCACGGGGGCTGCCGATCCTGACTATCTATAGCTTAGTAGACTTACCGAGCTCCTGATTTAGCCATATTGCCAATACCCCCTCCGCCAAATGGCTGATGAATTACCCTGGACAGAAGAGCGATAATCGATAATAAGAGCGCGGTCTGTCTTTTGCGGACATTTCCCACTAGCGGCAGTGGCCTCCACGCGGCTCCGGACAGCCCCAGCAAATGGGCCAGCCAGCTTTGAGGAGACGGGACACGGCTCCCGACTTCTGCCTGTTGCGGAGTTCTAATTTAAACAATATCCCAAGCAGGCGAACTTTGGAGATAGGGATAATTTATCTTTTGGAAGCCCCTCAGCCTGCTGGCGCGCCAGAGGAATCTCTACTCAGAGGAGTTTTTTTAAATGCCTTTTTTACAAGCGACTAAAAATTCCGGTGGCAGGAGCTCGATCGCTCCTCAACAGCCAGCCCTCTAGACTGCTGTCAGAGAGATTGGCAGGATTTCCCCGCCCTAGGCAAATGCACGCTCTTTTGAGCCGGCACGTTCGCCTTGCGAGTGGGAGACTAACTCCGGATCGTTTCAAATAGGTAGGCGGACGTGAATTTTCTAATTTTTATGAAAAACAAACAGCCAGACGAGTTGCATCTCCAGCAAGAAACCGAAAGACTAGAACAGCTAAAAGAGGAGTTTCTCAGTACGGTCTGTCACGAATTCCGCACGCCTCTCGCCAACATGAAAAATGCGATCGAACTCTTGCAAGTGGCTCTGGAAAAAATCGGCGACGTTCCCTTTCGAGAGCCAACCGCTTCGCTGCCATACGCGCAAGCCATCCAGTCCCTCCAGATTTTGCAAGCTGAATGCGAACAGCAAATGAGCTTGATTAACGACCTCCTGCAATTGCAGCAACTCGCAGCCGAAAATCAACCCTTAATGCTGACAGAAATTAGGCTGCAGCATTGGATTCCGCATATCGCCGAGTTGTTTGAAGAGAAATTCTCCCACCAGCAGATCGCGTTTAAAATGGATATTTCGCCGGAAATTCCCGCGATCGCGACGGATTTGGCCTGTTTGGGGCGCATCCTGACAGAGTTGCTGGAGAATGCCTGTAAATATACGCCAGCAGGAGGAGAAATCGCCGCGATCGCGCGGCAGCAGTCGGGTATCGTGCAATTGCAAGTGTGGAATTCGGGAGTGGAAATTCCCGATAGCGAGCGGCAGCGAATTTTTGACAAGTTCTACCGCATTCCCAACGACGATCCCTGGAAGCACGGAGGCACCGGATTGGGGCTGACACTCGCGCAAAAACTGGCAGCGCATTTGGGCGGTTCCATTTGGGTAGAGAGCCATTCCAATCAGACGTGCTTTACCGTGGAATTCCCCGATCGCGCCCTTCTCGCCATGCCGCAAGCCAGCCCGAATTATTATCGAGCCAGTTGAGAAAAAAGAACGCGCCCGCCGTGGCGAAACCGCTCTCAACTAACCGTGCGGTTGGGGCGCAGCCAGACGAGAACAAAAGCGAACGCCGCAGCAATCAGCACCAGCAGAGCGCTGATTTCGGGGAAGAAGGCAACCGAGAAAGGCTTGCTCAACTCCTCCTGTGCCGATACCTCCTCTCCCTCAAAGCGATCGTTCGCCGCAGGCAGTGGGTTGAGAGCCTGCCGCTGGCTCGCGTCCGCCAGCACCAGCATCGACGAATAGGGGGTGACGAAATTGAGCTGCTTGGCGATCGCGTGCATCCGATCGAGCCGATCCAACTCATTGAGCCCCGGCTGCTGGCTGAGGGCCAGTACCAGCACCCGCGCCGCCAAAGGCGCAAACCCCTTTTCAGAATTCTCCTCCCCTGCGGGCGGCAGTTCCTCCTCCAGATAGTCCCAGAAAGGCCCCTCCATCACCCAAGCATACCCGTCCGCCAAATACCGAGCCGGCTGCCCCACCGCCGCCTCCGCCCCCAGCCGGCGCAGCACGTCCGGCAGTTGCTCGGACACCCCGCCGCGAGTCTCTTCAATCATCTTTAATATCCCGTCGTCGTAAGCGCGCGGCAGACCTCCCAGATGCACCATCCACAGCGGCACCGACAGGGGCTGTAGCTTTTTGCTCTCCTCTAAGAAGTCGTCACTGCCCGCATCCGTCACCAGCAAAATCGCATCGTAGCGCGTCTTGCCCCTGAGCTTGTGAAACTGCTGCAAGATATCCGCATAGCGCAGCCCTCCGTAGAACGTCACCTTTTCGGGCTCGAAGCGCCGCAAGTCATCGACGCGCTGGGGCTTGCTGCCAAAGGCAGCACTCAGGTACAAATCCGCGTCGCCATTGGCAAAGCTGTTGTCCGCAAAGCCTTTTTCTTTCAACCATTTAAACGCTTCCTGCACCTCCTCAAGGCGAGTTTTCATGCTCAGCGAAGTATCCAGAAGCACCGCAAACCGCTTCTTTTTCGGCAAAGAATAATCTTTCGGTTTGAGGGGCAATGCCGAGATGCGATAGCCTCCGGGCAAATTCACCCGATGCAGCACCGGCGCAGCAGGCTTGAGAGCCGGCAAGAACTCCGGCAGCCAAGCATCCTCCTGTAGCGAGAGCGATCGCCCGTTCGCCTCGCGCTGGGTTGCTTTCGTCCAAAAAACATGGCGTTTTTCCGCCAAGCGCGGCAGCGCCCACTGCCCCTTCGCTTGCATCACCTTGTAAGTCAGCCACAGGTGCAACCGCGCCTGCTCCGACGACGAACCGCGCGCCGGCACGGGAAAAGCTCTGAGGCGGTATTGGCGCGGGGCCACCTGCTCGACGAGGGCCCCATCCGCCAACTCCCTCACGTCATCGTCATAGATCGTTTGAGCTGCCTTGCGCGGCGAAACGGCAAAAGGAAGCCGCTCGGAACGCTTCTCGCTGTTGCCCTGCCACAGTCCGGTAATCACCGCGCTTTCTGGCAGAGAAAAATAATAAAAAACTTCCTGCTGGCTGTTCGTTTGGTTCTCGTACACTTCATAAAGTTCTACGTCTGCCCAGTCGCCGCGTTCTTCAACGGTAATTTTTTGCGCGGCCAGCCACACTTTTTTATCGCTAATATTTAACAGCGCCGCCTTAGAGCGATCGCGATTGTAAGTCGATTCCCGGGCGTGTCGAATCGCCGATCGCTCGGCTTTTTGAATCGGCGTGTCAAAAAATTGAGCGTAGAGCTTAGCCGCCTTCTCGCTATCCTTGACAGAGCCGTCAAACAGAAACGGCGAAATCAAGTAATTGTAGCTATCTTGCATGACCCGGGCGGCTTCAGGTGGCAAGGACAGGAGATTGGTATAAATATCTTGGATGTGATGGTTTTCCGCGCGAGTGCTCAGGTAGCGATAGGGCAGCAAATAGGCGTTCGTCAGCCCTTTGCGGATGGTTTCGGACTGGGCTAAAAGGGCTTGCTTGACGCTATCATTTTGAGGGACAGTTTCTAACAGTTGAAAGGCGTCGATCTGGGGCTGCGGCTGTAGGGCGGCGAAAATCGCTATCCACGCAGACGCCGCGAACAGCGATCCCGCCGTCGCCAGCACTCTCCCGTACTGGGAACCATAGGCTTTGAGGATGCCATACCACGCTTGAATGTAGAAGATTGCCAGCGCTAGGGGCAAGACAAATAGGGTGGAGAAGAAGCAGCCGAGGACAAACAGCAGCGGCACCCACCAGAAATTACTCCACAGCACCCCGGAAGCCATCAAGTCTGCCAGTGCAATCAGCCAGCTCAAGCTGAAGAGTTGGTAGGTGAAAAAGGTGACTGCGGGGACGGCATAAAACAGCACCAGCACTCCTGCCAGGATGCCGACTAGGAGCATGAGGCTGTGGGCGAACAGTTGCAAGGTGGCGACAGCACGCCAGATCGCGCGACGCGACGCTTGATGATTGGCGGCGCAGCCATACAGCAGCTCGGCAGCAAACGCGAGAGAGCAAGTGACAGCGGTGCCCAGCATCCAGGCGCTGGCGGGGGTCAGTTCCCGCAGCAGGAACAAGCGCAACCCGCACAGGAGAAATAGCGGGGCTTCGACGCTGTAAAACAGGCGGATCAGTTGCAGGGGTTGCTTGCGCAGGCGCAAGGCTCCGACGAAGGCACAAACCGTCGGCACCGCAACCAAACCCGCAAGGCTCGCGCAGAAATCTATCGGCATCTCGCCCGCTAGGGTGGCCGCGAAGACGTCACCTCCACTCAGTGGCAGGATACCCCCACAGACCACTACCAGAAAGGTGATATTCCAGATCCAAAAGATGCCCTGAAAGAGGGCGTGAAGCAGTGGTTTCATGGCTGACCGGTCGAGGTGTACGTTGCACGGCGTGTCTGGCTCGGCTCTCAAAGCGAGGGCTGCAGAAATTATCCCTTCTGGCGGATAGGAACTCCCCAGCTTGCGATCGCGCCCGATCTCCGCTCCGCCGCAGGGTCAGGGTCGCGCCAGGGTTTCCGGGCGGGTTCTCCCGTTTTTTATAGCACACTCTGCTAGGGCCACAGCCATTTCCGGCTTTTTTGGCCAGTCTAGAGCCGCGTGAAGCCCGTGTTTCGCCTCACCCGCCGGCGAATCGTGGCTTTCTCAATATTTTTTCATTTTTGCTTACAAAAGTTTATAATATCTGCCAATTTGAAAGCTTTTTCAACCTAAATATAAAAAAAATATAAATTTTTTTGACAGGAGGATTTTGAGGCTTTATAATTTTTTCATAAAAATGGCTCAGAAAAATGCAATAATTAGAGAGAGCGCTCAGTAAGAAAATAGCAAAATTTTATCAAAGTAGCTGGCAATGAGGGAAAAAAATGAGCGCGAAAAAAAACGAGCGTTTGAATAAACCTATGGGAACACAAATCTTATTCGGGGTGAAGAATTAAATCCAAAGCGGATGAGTGAACTGGGAGGGTAAAGGAAGGGTGGCAGGCTGAGTCTCAAAGCAATTTCTATTTTAAAAGTGAGCCACTCGCACGAGTTCTATTTAGAAAAAATACACGAACTGCCGCAGCCATGTACAAAAATCAGGTTCACTTAGATCTATTACCTTGGCTCACTTTGGCTTCTTGCTTCGATGTCGATTCAATTGCCCAGACACAGAAAATTACCGCAGCGGTTCTCACCGTCAGCAGTCGCCAGGGTATGCTGTGCCAGCGAGCAGCCTGGGTGTCGTCGAGACTGGTTGCCAGCCAAGATGCGGCAGAGCGGGAAGAATTGCGCGCAGCCCTGATCGAAACCGTCGAAGAGATGGAAAAATCTCACAACGGGCTGTTTGACGGCTGCCAGAGCATGAACCTGCCCGGAAAACCCTCAGCGGCAGTGAAGGCTCTGTACTTCGAGCCCCCCGTCTACTTGGACAGACAGGTGCGCAACTTTATCGCAGAAGTCAGGGCGATCGCCCGGGCGCGCGATAGCGAAATAAGCCCCGATCACCCGCACCTGCGCTACATTCTCAACGCCGCATCAGCAGAATTGCTGCAAGGTTTGGAGGCGCTGGCAACTCAATATCAAAAAGAAAGCGAGGAAGAGGGGATCGCGATCGCCATCGATCGGGAAATCGCCCGGGCAGAAACCCAAGCCGCCCTCCGACAAGTCCGCTTCCTCGGGGAAGAATTAGAAAAGGCAACCTACAACCAACAGCAAGCCCGAGAGCAGCTAGCAGAAGCACAAAATATGTCCAGTTTGGGAGCGCTGATCGTCGGCGTCGCCAATGAACTGAATAACCCGCTCAACTTCATCTGCACTACCCTCATTCACGCCCACAAGTACAGTCAAGATCTCGTTGATTTGCTCCGCCTCTACCAAAAGCAATATCCAAATCCGAGCTGGGTTTTCCGCCGCCAAGCGCAAGCGATCGAGGAAGAAATGGCTGCAGAGGACTTGCCCAAAATGCTTTCCTCGCTGAAAAAAAGTGCTGGACGTCTCCGCCAACTGGTGGTATCGCTGCGGGACTTTTCTCGTCAAGAAGAAGTGAACGTCAAGCCCGTCGATATTAACGAAGGGCTGGAGAATACCCTGTTAATTTTGCAAAATCGCCTCAAAGCCGAGAATCGGCATCCTGAAATTGTCATTTTCAAGCAGCTATCTCCCCTGCCGGAGGTGGAGTGCTGCGCCGCACAGCTCAACCAAGTCTTTCTCAATCTTCTCAGCAATGCGATCGACGCCCTCGACGAAGCCGCCGATAGCGGCAAGTGGGCGGGCAACATTTCTGGTTGCGAACCCCCGACTATCCGCATTCGCACTGCACTCGAACAACCGGATTGCGTCACCGTCAGAATTGCCGACAATGGCGCTGGCATGAGCGAAGCCGTCAAAGAGCGGCTGTTTGAGCCCTTCTTTACCACCAAGCCGGCGGGGAAAGGGATCGGTTTGGGACTGTCGCTCGGTTACGAGATTGTGGTAGAAAAGCATGGGGGAGCCATTTGGTGTACTTCGGAATCTGGCGAGGGTTCTGAGTTCTGGATAGAAATTCCCATCCGGCAAAGGCGGGGGCAATCGGCGCGCGATGTGGCAACCCCTCTGCACTCCAAATCGCCGCCAGCCGTGGCAATTTGACTGCACGAATTGGGGGAGTTTCAGCAAAAGTTCGCGCTTCACGCGCGAACGCCAGCGGCGAGTTTTCGCCCACTTTCCAGTCCCGCATGAGCGCTTACAGGCTGTCAGTTAATAACCCGTTCAGGAGCGTAAAAAAGTGAGCAAAATTGTTTTAGGGCTTGGATTAAAAAGAACTTTGCGTAAAGTTCTTGGAGAAAATCTATTTCACAAAATAGAAAACAATTTTTGGTATTTTTATCACACTCATTTCTCCAAAGATGGCGGTTATGATTTTGACTTTTACAAACAAATAGAAGCCGCAAATGCCGTTTATTATCCCCTGCTTGCGGAAACTTTGATGGCAGAATTTAATCCAGAAGTTTTAGTAGATGTTGGCTGCGGAGATGGGGGAATATCTCTCGCTTTTTTCGATAAGGGATGCAGCAAAATACATGCCTTTGATTATTCCCAGGAAGCCGTAGAACTCGCCCTCAATAAAGGATTGCCTTCGGTTCGCCAAATCGATTTAACGAAGGCTGAATTCATCCCCGCAAAAGGAGACCTTTGTATCTGTCTGGAAGTCGCCGAACACATTCCGCAAAGTTACGCGCGGCATCTGTGCAAGTTACTCTCCGAAGTAGCTCCTAACTTAGTTTTGACGGCAGCACCTCCCGGACAAGGCGGTCACTTGCATGTTAACGAACAGCCGCAAAGTTACTGGATCGAACTGATGAAATCTTTCTCTATGAGGTACGATGGAGAATCTGTAGCTCGAATTCGCAAAGCGTATAATGGGCGGATGCTGCCAGACTACGATCGCAATTTGATGGTTTTCAAAAGGGTGTGAAGACCCTCTATATCGGTCGGGTCAAATTTTCAGTTGAGTTGAAGTCATAGAAAACCCAACAACAAATATTCGGTGCGGGCAGTCTTGTGTAATTGTAAAACTGAGGGGCTCCCGCGCCGGGTTCAATTTTCGACGCTGGCATTCAGCTACTTGCTGAGATCGATCGCGCGCGCGGATCGCATCGAAGCGATCGTGAGAGAACGCACCGCCGCACTCGAGGCAGCTTTGCGAGATTTGCAGCAAACCCAATCGCAATTAGTGCAAACTGAGAAGATGTCTTCCTCGGGCAGCTCATTGCCGGGGTAGTTCGCGAAATTAACAATCCCGTTAATTTTATTTACGGCAATCTCATTCACGCAGGCGAATACGTTGGCGGGTTGCTGGGGCTGGTGAATCTCTGCCAAAAATACTATCCCGAACCAGCGGGCGAGATTCGGGAGCGATCGGAAGCGATCGATTTGGAGTTCGCCAGCGAAGATTTGCCGAAAGTTATCTCTTCGATGAAAGTCGGAGCCGATCGCATTCGCGAATTGGCGCGATCGCTGCGGAATTGTTCCAGATTGGACGAAGCCGAGATTAAATCGGTTGACCTTATTAATTTTGCAAAACCGACTGAAGCCGAAGGGGAAACGCTCCGCGATTCCAGTGGTCAAAGAATACGCTGCCCTGCCAGCAGTCGAATGCTATGCGGGACAGTTAAATCGGGTATTTTTGAATCTTTCAGTCAACCCGATCGACGCTTTGGAACAAGGAAAAGAACGCTTGGCAATGCCCGACAGCCTAGTCCGCAATCCCACGATTCGCATTTTCACGGAAATTGGCAACGCTGAATCCGTGAGAGTGCGGATTGCCGCTAATGGCCTGGGAGTGTCCGAAACCGTCTCGTGCATTTCGGAACCGGGGCGAGGGACGGAATTTTGCATCGAGATTCCGGTCCGCCAAAAGCGTTTTCAGATTGGGGAAGCGCGCAGAGCATTTCAGCGCGCAGCCGTGACGGACGCCGCCTAGGGAGTGGCGGGCGACAACTTGCTTTTTCTTCTTTCTCCTCCTCCCCCCTGAACTCCTTCCAGTCAGCGCTAGCGACTTCCCTAAAAGTCAGGGAATCGTAACATTTTAACGGGAATTTAATAAAAAGAAGTGGCAAGCTCTCAAGGCAGCCAAAGATAAAAAAATCTAAAAAATCTAAGGTTCAATACAAACTTATCGCGGCAATTTGCTAAATTTGGTAAAAAGCAGTCGGTTGAGGCTGCTTTAATCGCTTGCTAGTTATTCAAGCCCTAAAATATCACTTTTTATGAAGAAGAGTATCGCACAATTAGTAGGCGTTCAGTCGGAAAGCTCTTACCTGAATACAGAACGACTCGACAAACCGCATTTGAGGGCTGCCCTCAAATCCACGCCCGAAGCGGCTGGCGCGGTGGCGATCGCGATCGCCACCGCCCTCCTGGCAGGCTGGGCGTTTGACATCCCCATCTTAAAAAGTATCTGGCCCAGTCTGGTAGCAGGGAACGGGAATACAGCGATCTGCTTCATTCTGGGCGGCGGCTTCCTGTGGTATCTGGGAAAGATTTTGAAGGTTCCAGAACGGCGAAATTCAGAAGAAAATTCATCCTTCCTCGTTCCCCTCTCGGGCTTTTTCATTATCAGCGCGATGGCGATCGGGCTGGTTCAATATGGCTGGAAGGTGAATTTCGATACAGAAAATCTGCTAGTTAAACAAGCCGCTGACGCTTTTGGAGCCTCGATTGCAGGGTGGATGCTCGTCAATAGCGCCTTAAATTTTATCCTGCTGGTGGGTGCGGTCGTCCTTTTGAAAAAAAAGGCATCCCTGCTCGCGCAGTGGTTTAGCCTGATAGCATTTTTCGCGAGCTTCCTAGCGCCGTTGGGCTACGCCTGCGGCATCAGCACTTTTTACAACGTTTGGTACAACACCGCAGCCAACAGTGAAACCCTGCGCGCCGGCGGCGACGAAATGGGGCTCTCGCTCCTGGCTGCAAGTTATGCGATCGTATTGAGCGCGGTGATTTGGTGGAATAGCAGAAAGCAGGAGGCGATGGACGTGCGGTGTCCGCGAACCAAACGCGAATGCTACCTCGCCGCCCTCGCCAACAAGCGCGCGGAAGAATTGAACGTAGCCCTGCAAGATCTCAAGCGATCGCAAGCCGAGCAAAAGCGCGTTGAAGAGGCACTCAGAAAAGCAGAGGCGAAATATCGCAGTATCTTTGAAAATGCAGTCGAAGGAATTTTTCAAACAACCGCAGACGGGCATTTTTTGACAGTCAATCCGATGCTAGCGCGCATCTATGGCTACGACTCGCCCGAAGAACTGATCGCGACGGTGAGGAACATCGAACGGCAGCTCTATGCCGATCCGTTCCGACGCACCGAATTCAGGCGCATCATGCAGGAGCAGGGGGTTGTGTGGAACTTTGAATCGCAAGTTTATCGCAAAGATGGGAGCGCGATCTGGATTTCTGAAAATAGCCGCGCCATTCGGGATGAAAGCGGGCGGATTGTCGGTTACGAAGGCACCGTAGAAGACATTACTCGTCGCAAGCAGGCAGCGGAAGACTTGGAAAAATCCCTGTCACTTTTGCGGGCGACTCTCGAATCAACGGCTGATGGCATCCTGGCGATCGACCTGCAGGGAAAACTCACCATTTTCAATCAAAGCTTGCTGGAAATGTTGCGAATGCCAGAGTCAATCCTGGCATCGGACGATATGCAGCAGCGGCTGGCGTTTATCGCAGAGCAGTTAAAATATCCCGAAGAGTTTTCGCGGAAGCTGGCACAATTGCTCGCGCAACCGGATGCGGAATCTTGGGACATCATTGAATTTAAAGATGGGAGAATTTTGGAGCGCTACTCGCGCCCGCAGCAGCTCGGCGGAACTATTATCGGGCGAGTGTTTAGCTTTCGCGACATCACCCACCGCACGCAAGCTGAGGAAAAAATACGCTATCAAGCTTTTCACGATTTGCTGACGGAATTGCCCAACCGGATTTTATTTAACGAGCAACTGTCAGTTTCGTTGAATGGGGCAGTTTCCAATGAAAATAAACTGGCGGTGATGTTTTTGGATTTGGATCGCTTCAAGACGATTAACGATACTTTGGGGCACGACGCGGGCGATCGCTTGTTGCAAGAGGTTGCCAAGCGAATCAAAAGCTGCTTGCGCTCTGGCGACACGGTTGCCCGCTGGGGAGGGGATGAGTTTACTCTGGTGCTGCCTCACATCCATTCTCGCAAGGATGCAGCCGCGATCGCCGAGAGAATTCAGGCGGCTTTAAAGCCCGAATTTGCCCTCGCCGATCGCAACCTGCACGTCAACAGCAGCATCGGGATTGCCCTCTATCCAGATGACGGCGAAGATGCGGATACTTTAATCAAAAATGCCGATGCTGCCCTGTACCGGGCAAAAGAACAGGGGCGAAATACCTGGGAGTTCTACACTCCCGCTATCAATTCCAAAGCCTCGGAATTGCTGACTTTGGAAAATAGCCTGTACGGGGCTTTGGAACGGGGAGAATTCGAGATTTACTATCAGCCGAAGGTGAATATCGATAGCTGGAAAATTACCGGGATGGAGGCTTTGCTGCGCTGGCGGCATCCAGCGTTAGGGTTGGTTTCTCCGGCTATATTTATCCCCCTGGCAGAAGAAAATCGGCTGATCGTCCCGATCGGCGAGTGGTTGCTGAAAACGGCTTGCCTTCAAAATAAAGCTTGGTTGGAGGCTGGCTTTTTCGAGCTGCGAGTCGCGGTGAATCTGTCGGTTCGTCAGTTTCAGCAATCGAATTTTGTTGAAATGGTGGCGCGGATTTTGGCTGAAACCGGTCTGGAACCCCGGTTTTTAGAGCTGGAAATCACGGAAAGCACTGCTATGCAGGATATTGAACTGTGTGGGAAAATTTTGACTGAGTTAAACGCAATGGGAATCCGCCTTTCAATGGATGATTTTGGGACGGGCTATTCGTCGCTCTCTTACCTGAAAATGTTTCCCTTTGACAGTATAAAAATTGACAAGTCTTTTGCCGGCGACTTGACCGGGGATCGGTGCGATGCGGCGATCGCCAAGGCGGCGATCGCGATCGGTCGCGGCTTGAATTTGCAGGTGGTGGCAGAGGGGGTGGAAACTCCAGAACAACTCGCCTGTTTAAAGGCGCTCCAGTGCGAAGAGATGCAAGGTTTCTTTTTCAGTCCGCCTTTATCAGTGCAAGACGCCACCGCGCTCCTGCAAGGCGCTGTTTCGGTGAGGGAAAATACCGCTTGAGCTGTCGAGTCGCTGTGGCGGGCGATCGCCTTTTTTTGCTCCTCGCTACAGGGCGAATCGCCTCTGACTGGCAAGACCTTAAAACTTTATAAGATTTTGCCAGCCGCTTTCCAGCCCCGGGATATATTTGAAACAGCAGAAATAGCTGTTGGCCATCTAACTGCCCTCAAGCCCCGCATTTTCAACGGTTCGCGCATCTAATTTGCATCGAAAGATAGCCGATAACAAGCTTGTCGGTTCTGGGCTGTCGGCAAATTCCCTACGACATGAGGCTGAAAAACCAGAGAGGGGATTGGGTTTTTTTAGAAGAAAGGCAAATTAAATGTCAGAGATGCGCGACCGATCGGCGATCGCGTCACGGATCGGGCGCGTCAATTTTTCCTCTGTGTCTTTTGAGCATTGATTCCATGCAATAACTGCATAAACTGAAGTTCTTTTGTGATTTCTTATACAAATGAACCGGGGAAGCCCCCAGACAATAACTGACTCATAACCGACAGCGAAATCCCAAGGGCTTCTCCAATCGCGTACAGCACGAGTTGACGTTCCCCCTGTTTTCCGTCAACTCTTCCTAAAACTTGTTCTGGAGTGAAGCACTTGCCATTAGCATGAATTGCAAATTTTTATTTCATTTAGGGCGGTTACCTGTGAAAGCTTTAATGAACTACTTCAATCTCGAACAAATTAGCGCTGCTCGGAAAATTAGCGCCGCTGTTGTCAACATCAGCGGGCGACAGCGCATGTTGTCCCAGCGAACCGCATTTCTCGCCTTGAGACTCGTTTGCACGACCAAATCGGGAGAGCGCGAAAAGTTGCGCTCCGATTTGCTAGAAGCCGTCGAGTTGATGGAACACTCTCACAAGGGATTAATTGACGGAAATCCCAGCCTGAATTTACCCGGCAACCCTTCACCAGCAGTCAGGGCAATGTATTTCGAGCCGCCTCTGTACCTGGATAGAAAGGTGTGCCACTACCTGCAGCAGGTGCGAGCGATCGCTATAGCAAACGATGCCGAACTGACGCAAGACAATCCCGCACTGCGCTACATTATAGACAAAGCATCTACAGAACTGCTAGAAGCATTGGATGCCGTCGTCAGTCAATATCAAAAAGAAAGCGATGCCGAACAAATCGCCATCGACATCAAACAGGCAGAACTCTACCAGCAAAGCTGTGCGGCGACAGCCGAGGCAGCCGAGCGCGCCCGAGAACTCGAACAAGCACTGCAAGACTTGCAACAGGCACAAGAGCAGTTGATGCAAAGCGAAAAAATGTCCGCCCTCGGAGTCATGGTTGCTGGGATCGCTCACGAAATCAACAATCCCGTTACCTTTATCTACGGAAATATCCAGTATATTAACGGCTACCTCCAAGATTTATTCGACCTGCTGTACCTCTACCAACAACATTACCCCAAACCCCACCCAGAAATTCAATCGACCATCGAAGCAATGGAGCTGGATTTTGTGGTGCAAGACCTGCCAAAAATTCTGACTTCCATGCAGATCGGGGCTGAGAGCCTGCGGGAACTGGTGCTGTCTCTAAAGAATTTCTCTCGCAAAGACGACCGCCAAATGCAACCAGTCAACCTCAACGAGGGAATTGAGAGAATGCTGTTAATCTTGCAACACCGACTGCAGCGGAAAATTCACATTATCCGAGAATTCAGCGACCTGCCACTGGTGGAATGTCACGGCAGCCAGATGAATCAGGTGTTTATGAATATTATTAATAACGCGATCGATGCCTTAGAAGAAGGAAATAGAGCCTGGAACAGCGGGAATAGGGGAGAAGAACAATCGCCCGTGACCCGTGCCTCATTACCGCTTCCCAGCATTCGCATTCGTACAGAAATTTGCAACTCCGAGTATGTCCTAGTCCGAATCGCTGACAATGGCCCCGGCATGACAGAGGACGTGCGCTCTCGGTTATTTGCTCCGTTTTTCACAACTAAACCGGTGGGGAAAGGCACCGGATTGGGCTTGTCGATCGGCTATGAAATTGTCGTTGAAAAACACGGGGGTTCGCTGTGGTGCGTGTCAGAACCCGGTCAGGGGACAGAATTTTGGATTAAGTTGCCAGTCCGGCAGAACTTGGAGTTAGGGCGCTCTAGCAATTCCCCGGGGTGCTGCGCCTCACATCCTACAGCAGGTTTGGAGAGCCACAAAATCAGCGTCCTGCCTTCGATGAGAGCTTCTATGTGAGGGAAAAATGAAGCGAGAATCGCGCCGCGTCAGGAAGCTAAACTGATGCGGCGTTCAATTCAAATAGAATATTTAACCACCGAACAAAAATCAGGGCGATCGGCGAATCATAACGCAGTACCCCCGCTGTTATTGCTTGCCCCATCGGCATTCCCGGCGTTTCCTGCCAAGCGAGCCAACTGTGAATGAATGCTTTCGGACGGTGAACTAAACTATAGCGATTAATGCCATCTCGTTCAATCTCTTGCAAAATTGATTCTGCTTTCGGGCGCAGAGAGTCGTTGGTTGGAATCAAATGGGCGATAAAATCCTCCAACATGCCGGGAAGTTGATTGTCAGGCATCAGCCAAACCCCAACGCGAGGTTTGTAGGGATCGGGCGATGGGCAAACCCAACCTTCAGGGGGGGGAAATTCGGGTATGCTTGGATAGCCAGCGGCTTTGAGCCTCTCTCCCAGAGCTTGCCACCGTGCCGCCAAATCGCGATCGGCATCTACCACAATTCCCAATGTCTCCAAATTGGCTTCCCTCAGCATGGCTGGCAATCCCTCTAAAAGTGCCTCAATGCCTTCTGTACCTCCTTGCGGTACTTCCACAGAAAATGTCTCCGGCAGGTTATATTGCTTGCACAAAGCCCAGATAACGTGCCTGTCATTTTTGCCTTCTACCAACAACTGACGGGGGGTGATTTTTTTCGGCATTAGCGCACCTCGATATTTTGTCGGACAGCCGCACTTAAAATTTCAGCAGAATAGTCAACGGCGCGAACCATATCGCCCCGCCAATCCAAGCGAAACAATTTGCCAATCTCATCGGCTTCTAATTGCTTTAGGGCTTCAGAAAAAGCCGTCACGCAATCATAGCTGTGAGTCGTAGCAAAGATTTGCAGGTCTAACCGCTGCGCCGTTTCTAAAAGCAACTTCCACATAGCTGCTTGCACGTTATAGTGTAATCCAGCATCAATTTCATCAACCAGCAATACTCCTTTTTCCAAAGTCACCACTGAAGCAATCAGATTCACAATATGAGTCATCCCATCCCCCATACTTCCCAGAGGAATAGGATAGCGCTGTCCGCGCAGTTTGACTAGACCTTGTTGGTTCAAAGCCTCGGAACTGGGAAAATTGATGCCTTCTACGTCAGGTTCTAGAATTTGCAGCGCTTTTATTACGGTTTCTTCTTCGGGAGTCAGGGTAATCTGTTTCCATAGATTTGCCGCAACCCGCTCAAAATCCTGCCGGCGGCTTGTCAGGAAGCGACTTAAGTGTTGGTTTTTTCTAAAGTAATTCTCCCTCGATTGTTTTCTCGGCATTCTTAAAAAGGTGCCTGACGGAATCAAGCCATCATCATTAACCGGAATGGCAAATCGCCTATCTTCACCATATAAAAAGACCAGTTCAAAGTTTGTGATTTCGGGATCGAATGTATCTTCGTTCAGTGAAAGCTGTCCCGCTTCCAAAACGGGCGCTATCTGAATCTGAAGTGACAGGGGACGCTGTTTTTGCGATCGCAGGCAGATAGCCCGATCGGGATTGAGCTGATGACCGTAGAATAAATGGCCAATTTGAAAATGTGCGCGGCTTATCGTTGCTCGCCTCAGACTTTGTTCCGATCCGCGTTCAACTTCTCGCCGATTTAATAGCAGGTCGAATAATCTTTCGGGTTCTTCTTGATTCACCAACAAATCGACAGCTTCCAGCAGACTGGTTTTGCCGCTGTTATTCATACCTACTAGCAGGTTAACACGCGCTAACCCGTCGAGGTTAAATTCCTTGAAACAACGATAATTCTGAATGTTGATATCGAGTAACATGATTTTCTCTGGTACGACCCTAAGTTTATCATTAAGTTTATCGCCTGCGATTTCTACCCCCTCCGGCTGAGAGACGAAGGGCGTGGCGAACTCACCTACTTGTACTATAAACCCGTGGTGGATTCGATCGCCCCTTCGGCTTGGTGAGCGATCGCCCGCAACTTATCCACCATCTCCTCATCCGCTGACTGCCACAAACCCCGCTGCCTCGCCTCCAGCAACCGTTCCGCCATATCTCTCAGCGCCCAGGGATTCTTCTGCTGTACGAACTCCTGCACCGCTGCATCAAATACATACGCTTTTGCCACCCCTTCATACATGTAATCCTCCACGCAGCGAGCCGTTGCATCGTAGGCAAATAAATAATCCAGCGTCGCCGCCATTTCAAACGCCCCTTTGTATCCGTGACGCATCGCGCCAGCAATCCACTTGGGATTGACAACCCGCGATCGGTACACCCGCGCGATTTCCTCCTGCAAGCGGCGAACTTTCGGCTTTTCCGGGATAGAATTGTCGCCGAAATAAGTTTGAGGAGTTTTCCCACTCGTCGCCCGCACTGCCACCGTTAAACCGCCTTGAAATTGATAGTAATCGTCCGAATCGAGCAAATCGTGTTCGCGATTGTCCTGATTGTGCAGCACGATTTGCATAGATTTCAGCCGCTGCTCGAACGCTTCAGGAGCGGAAATTCCCCCTTGTTCCCCCTGATTGTAGGGGCGCGTTCCGCCACGCACCATTTGAGAGGAATCGGCAGCATAAGCGTAACAACTCCAGTTGATATAAGCGCGGGCTAAATCTTCATCATCCGTCCAATTTTGCGATTCAATTAAACCCTGCAAGCCAGCCCCGTAAGCGCCCGGTTTAGAGCCAAAAATGCGATAGCGCGATCGCGCTATCGCCTGTTCATCCGTCAACCCCGCTTCTTGCCAAAATTGCGTTTCTGCGTTCACCTGCGCCGCTAGAGGATTTTCCTCTGTCGGCTCGTCTAAAGACGCGATCGCAGCCACAGCGCGATCGAATAAATCAATCAAATTAGAAAAAGCATCCCGAAAAAACCCAGAAATTCTCAACGTCACGTCCACGCGAGGACGCCCCAACGCCGAAACCGGCAGGATTTCAAAATCAACCACCCGCCGCGAAGCCCCATCCCAAATTGGACGCGCTCCGATGAGAGCGAGTGCGACAGCGATGTCGTCGCCGCCCGTTCGCATCGTAGAAGTTCCCCACACCGACAGCCCCAATGTCTTCGGATATTCGCCGTTTTCCTGCGTATAGCGCTCGATCGTCGCTTCCGCCGCCAACTGTCCGATTCTCCAGGCTGTTTCTGTGGGAATGGCGCGAATATCCACCGAGTAGAAATTGCGCCCGGTGGGCAAAACGTCCGGGCGTCCCCGCGTGGGAGCGCCAGCGGCACCGCTAGGCACAAAGCGCCCGTCTAATCCTCGCAATAGTTGCACGATTTCTTCCTCGGTTTGTTGCAGGGCGGGGAGGAGATAGCGGCGCATCCATTCTAATTCCCGGTGGGTGAATGATTGGGGATTGGGCGAGCCGGGATTGGGGGATGTGGAGATTGGGGAGTCGGCGGTTTCTCGGGTTATTAACTGTTCGACTAATTCGGCGGCTTTTTCTTCTAAATAGGTGGTAATGTCTCCAAGGGTTCTGAGTGGGGGGCATTCATCTGGCAAGTTTAGCTCTGCTGCGGGCAAGCTAAAATCGTCTGTCAGGGGGTCGAAATCCAGCCCCAAATCGCGAGCTAGGGCGCGAGTTAAACCGAGACGATCGCTGCTGGGATGGCGGGCGATCGCAACCATCAAATCCCGCAACTGTCGCCCTTGAGGGCATTGACCGAAAATGTGCAAGCCGTCGCGAATCTGCGCTTCTTTCAGTTCGCAGAGGTAGGCGTCGAGAGAGGCGATCGGTGTCGGGTGTAGGGGCGACGCATTGCGATCGGGATTTGAATCAACTAAGGAAGAATCTTCTCCCGCTATGCTTCGTTTGTCAAGGAGTTGCGCGGACTCGCTTTTTAAGTCTTCGGGATTGAGTCGGAAATCTTGATGGAGATTTTCTCGGACGACTAATTCGAGGATGCGATCGCGAATCGTTGGCAGTCGTTTTGGATCTAAACTCTGAGCGTCGTAATATTCATCGATTAAACTTTCTAATTCTAACAAAGGGCCGTAAAGTTCAGCGCGAGTCATTGGCGGCGTCAAGTGGTCGATAATCACCGCATGCGATCGCCGTTTGGCTTGCGAACCTTCTCCCGGATCGTTGACAATAAAAGGATACAAGTGCGGCAGCGGCCCCAGTACCGCCTCGGGATAGCAGCACTCAGACAGCGCCACACTTTTACCCGGCAACCATTCCAAATTGCCGTGCTTGCCGACATGCACGATCGCGCCCGCCCCAAAGCCAAACCGCACCCAATAATAAAAAGCCAAATAAGTATGAGGCGGTTCTAAATCGGGAGCGTGATAATTCAAACTCGGATCGGCATCGTAACCCCGCGACGGTTGAATTCCCACGAATACATTGCCTAATTGAATGCCAGGAATGGGGAATCGGGCATCGCGCATCGCGCATGGTGTTTCTCTTTCATCTCCCAATCCCCAGCGATCGCCAATCCCCTGCTGCACCGCCTGTGGCAGCGTGCCGAAATATTGCCAGTATTCCTCAGCCGATAAATATTGCTGCACCGCACGCAAATCGCGCCCCTCCGGATCGTTCGTCACCCCCGCCGTCAAACGCGCGATTAACTCGTCCCCGCTGGCGGGTATTTCGCCAACCCGATACCCAGCCGCCTGAAGTGCTTTGAGAATTTCTACGCAGCTCGCCGGCGTGTCCAACCCGACGCCATTGGCGAGGCGTCCGTCTCGCGTCGGGTAATTTGCCAGAATCAAGGCAATTCGCCGCTCTGACGGGGGCGTTTTCCGCAGTTGCACCCAATTTTTTGCCAAGTCGGCGACAAACGCGATGCGAGACATCTCTGGCTGGTAAACCACGACCTCTGTTTCTAAGAGGGGATGCCGCTGTTGTACTGTTTTGAAGGAAACCGCTCGGCTGATTACCCGCCCGTCTACTTCCGGCAGGGCCACATTCATCGCCATATCGCGCGGAGAAAGTCCTTGGAATCCCGATTCCCACATTTCTACCGTGCTGCTGCTGAAAATGACCTGCAATACTGGCACGTCTGGGGAGTAGGGGAGAGGGGGGGCGGGGGGGCGGGGGGGAGAAAGAGAGGGTTGACTTATGGCGAAACTTGTCGTGTTGAGCAGCAGGTCGATCGCGTCGCCGTCTGGGGGTTGGAAATACTGCAACAATTCTGCTTGCACTTCGGCGTCGCGCAGGGAGGAGACAAACACCGGCACGGGCTGTAAGTGGCGATCGCTCAGAGCTTGACAGAGGGCGTCAATGGGAGCGACATTCCCCGCCAAGTAGTGGGCGCGGTAGAAGAGGATGCCAACTTTGGGAAGTGGGAATTGGGCAGGGGGCATGGGGCATTGAGAATTGGTCAGGGGTAATGGGTAATTGGGCATTTCTCCCCCTTTCCCCCTCTCCCCCTCTCCCCCTCCCGCCCTCTCCCCTGCCCCATCCCCCTGTTTCCAGAGATAGAGCCCCACGCGAGGAACTGCTCGGGGGGGTGGGGGATTGTAGTGGTGCCCCAGAGAAATATCGGCGAGGAATTGCAGGGCATGAGCGATATTTTCCACGCCGCCTTCGGTGAAATAGCGCCACAACTGGTTGACAGCTCCCAGGGAAACGGTGGAGTGACTGATTAAATCGGGATCGGGTCGGTCGTCTCCCGGCATGACAATCAGGGCGGCTCCGGTTCGCTGGGCGGTTTCCCGCACCACCTCCAGCCCGTAAGACCAATAGGAGCGCCCGCCCAGCAACCGCACGACGATCGCTCGCGCTGCCTCCAGCACGGCTTCGGCATAAGTATCAATACTCAGTTGTTGCTGCAATTGCAGCAGGTTAGCCACTCGCAGCGGAGGGAATTCGGGGGGGAATTTGGCCACGGCTGCGGCGAGGGTTTGAATGTCAGTGTCGGCTGCCGTCAGCAAGACGATCGGTGCTGGCGTTTGATCGAGAAAAATTACGCCTTCGGTTTGAAAATTCGACCCGGGGATAGATGCAGCGATGCGGTGCATGAGGCTAAAGTCCTTTAGGGTTGGGCTCTTTGGAAAAAACTCGGGATGTTGGGATTGCTGTGAGGCAAAAAAGTCAAGGGACTAGAGAGAAAGGCAGTGGGTACTTCTGTTTGGGATCGAGGCATTTCGTTGTTTCGCAGGAGCTGGGGCTAGAAGAGGCAAGCTTTTTTACTGGCGAGGAGTCAAAGTTCTGGTCGATCGCGCCTCCTTTATACCACCGTCCCTTCTTCTTGCCTTTTTCAACATAAAAAATTAATATTAGCCCAACCCGGTTATAAAACTTGCTTGCCGCAGTTTACTATACAAAGTAAGTAACTCGTGATAAGTCACAGACCTGTGGTTAATCGCGCTTTTGCTAATTGCTAGCGGGCCAAAGATAGGCCATTAGTTTTTTAGCAATCCGATCGCGCCAAGGAAGAAAGACTATCCGCTCTCAACCGTCACGCTTGCTGCCAAACAACCGGGAAAATGCCTAGTTCTCAACTCTTTCGTCGAACCCTGTCTCTAGAAACTTTCGATCGCCTGCGTCACCTGTTGCAGGAGGCGGCGCAAAGTCAAGGAGAATGGGCTGCGATCGTGACCGAAGCGATTTTGGACTCGCTGGAAATTCCCCAAGAGCAGCGGGGGATAAGGTTCGCGTTAGTAGCTTCCCGGGGGTTGCACGCGCTGCTGAAGGGCACGCCAAACATTCCGGTGCTGGGGCAACTTTGGCAAGATCCGCAAACGACGTTCTATCAGGTGGAGCTAACCTTTGAGATCGAGGCGATCGCAGCCTTCGCGAACGAGCTAGCCAATCTGGTGCGGGAAGAGACAACAGGGCGATCGCATCTCGAACAAGCCGCCCGCGCCCTGACGCCCAATGACGGCAAAATACAGAGCGCGCTGGCGATCGCCATGCTCGACATTCTCGCCCCTAAAGAAGCCGAGCCACCCCAATCCGAGCCCTTTTACCCCTGTGTTTCCGTCTGCCAGCCCGTAGAAGACGCCCTGCGCCATCAGATCGAACAGGAGCGGCTGCTGTATCAAGTCAGCACCCAGATCCGGCAGAGCCTGGACTTGCCAGTCATCTTGCAAGCCGCAGTCGAGCAAGTGCGACACTTGCTACAGGTGGATCGGCTGATTATCTATCAATTCGACAGCTTGCCCGAGTCCTGCGAAGGAGGGACTCAGGTTAAGGGTAGCGGCGCTGCCATTCTCTCTGGCAGCGCTGAAATTTTACAGGCGGTTACCGCAGACACAAAGGCAGGCGAAACGAACAATCCCGCTCTCAATTCCGGGCTTTCCCTTCTGACTTTCTCAGAGCCTCCGCCCTCACAGACTCGCCAGGACGGATGGAAGGCCGTTTCAGGCAAGGGTTGCGTCACTTACGAAGCTAGGGCATCCGATGCCATCTCTTCTGTATTGCAACTGACAGAAGGAGAATTGTGCTTTGTGCAAATGCCCAAGTTTCGCAAAAAATACCGCAGGGGCTTTACTCACGCCGTAGAAGACACTGAATTGGCGTATGCTTACTCTCCCTGCTTTTTAGAATTAATGCGGCGAGTGCAGGTGCGGGCTAAGTTGGTAGCCCCGATTGTCGTCGCCGAGGAACTGTGGGGATTGCTCATTGCCCACCAGTGCGGGACGCCGCGCCAGTGGCTCGATAGCGAACAAGAATTTCTCAAGCAAATTGCCGAACACTTGGCGATCGCCATACAGCAAGCGCAACTGTATGCCGAACTCAAACAGCAGGCACAAACCCTGGAACAGCGGGTGATCGAGCGCACGCAGGAACTCCAAGACGCCCTGATCGCCGCTCAGGCAGCCAGCCGCGCCAAGAGTGAATTTTTGGCAACGATGAGCCACGAGTTGCGCACTCCCCTGACGTGCGTGATCGGCATGTCCTCGACGCTCTTGCGCTGGTCAATGGGACAGCTCAATCAGAAGCAGCGCCACTACCTGCAAACCATCCACGACAGCGGCGAACACCTGCTCGAACTCATCGACGACATTCTCGATCTCTCTCAGCTCGAAGCCGGCAAGACGGTTTTGAATATCAGCGAGTTTTCCCTGAGCCAACTGGCAACAACCAGTCTCGCTGCCCACGAGCAAAAAGCCGCCCAAAACGACGTCAAGCTGCAAATCGACCTGCGGGTCGAGCCAGAGCGCGATCGCTTCCGTGCCGACTTGCGCCGGGTGAGACAGATCCTTCACAACCTCCTGAGCAATGCCGTCAAATTCACTCCGGCAGGCGGCGAGGTGATCCTGCGCGTTTGGCTGGACAACAACGCCGCCCTCTTTCAAGTCGAAGACACCGGCATCGGCATTCCCGAACACCAGATCCCCCTGCTGTTTCAAAAGTTCCAGCAGTTGGATGCCTCCTATCACCGCCAATATGGCGGCACCGGTTTGGGTTTGGCACTGACGAAACAACTCGTCGAATTGCACGGCGGTTGCATTGAGGTAGAATCCACCGTGGGTGCAGGCTCGACGTTTACCGTCTGGCTGCCAGCTCAGTCATTAAATGCAATGAATTCGACACCCTCGGGAAATTTGCCTGTATTTTCCGAAAGCCCTCAAGGGCGGATCGTGTTGGTTTCAGAGGACGAAGAGACGGCGACGCTCATCTGCGACATCCTGACAACGGCGGGCTATCAAATCGTCTGGCTCGTGGAAGGTTCCACCGCGATCGAGCAAATTGCACTCCTGCAGCCCACCGCCGCGATCGTCGATATGGAACTGCCCGGTATGGACGGGTACGACATTATCTCTCAACTGCGTCAGTCGCGGGCGGCAGTTGCGCTGAAGATTCTGGGTTTGGCGGCAAAGACTGTGCCTGAAACTCCCGATAGCGACTGCGGTGTTGCTGCTGACGAGCTGTTGGCGAAACCGCTGCAACCGGCTCAGCTATTGAACAAAATTGCCAACCTGATTGCTCAACCCGCTCAGTCGCCGGAAGGCACCTCTACAGTGCCAGAGCCAAACTGAGCGCCGCGAGGAAAATTAGAAAAAGCGCGATCTGCTATTTAAGCGATCGCCCCTTTCTATCCGGGCTATTTCATCTAGCTTGAGAAACTTCTATGGTTTTAAATTCGCCTATATTCGCTGGCAGTTGAATCGGTTTGAAATTTCAAGCGCCAGCATTGGATTCTATCTAAATGTTTCTAAAAAATCTGCGTCCCCATTCGTGACTTAAATTTCGCGCCCCGCTACTGGAGCGATTTTGACGGTTATCGCAAACTGGCGTTCGTCATTGCCAATTTTCACGATCGCGTCAAATGTCCGTAGTGGGTTGGTGGGTTGAATAGCAAGCACTTGTACGTTCATCGCCTTCGAGAGAAAATTTCGTGGGTTGTTCAGTATTCTAAAAAGTTATAGCGGTACTGAGAAACCCGGCTTCTTAAAGAAGCCGGGTTTCTCGCGCGTACTTCACCCAAATGAAAACCGATCTATCTTTGGTAATTTTACAGTTTGTCCCGTTTCCAGCATCGCCAATCAGGCGGCGATCGCCCCCGCATCGGCCCAGTTGCGGCCAAAAATAGGCCCTTTTTGCGCCCCTCGCCCGAATCCTGAGAGAATGTTGCAAAACTTCACATTATTCGCTAAATTGGTTTTTAGATCAATAAAAAAGAGAAGTAGCCGCCCCAACGCTAAAAATTAGCGGGCAGGTGGGATGCTACATAAAAATTTTTGCGGCATGGCAAAAGGCACGCCGATTCGCTGTAAAAATTCACGGGTAGATTTTGAATCAGTCTATTGTCGGGCTCGGCAAGTGCCCGCTCCGCGACAAAAAAATTGCCGCTGCCCATCCGTACAAAAAAGGACGGTTTTCCCCCCAATCCCTGCGACATAAAAATAGTCGATAATCAAGATAATCGGACAGAATAGATAACACTCGCTAATTTATAGGAGGCATCTGTGAGTATCAAAAATAAGCCTCAACCCTCTTGGTCGCGGTTGGTAGGGAATATCCTATTACTGGTATCTGGGGCATACTTGCTGGTTAGCATCTTCTTCCCGCAATTATTTGGCCCCTCGATTCCCCAAGTCCCCTACAGCTTGTTCATCGACCAAGTACAAGATGGCAAAGTCGCTCGCGTTTCCGTCGGTCAAAACCAAATCCAATACCAAATTAAAGACGAAGAAGGGAAGCCGGGTCAAATTTTAGCGACTACGCCGATATTCGATTTAGAATTGCCCAAGCGGTTAGAAGAAAAAGGCGTTGAATTCGCCGCCGCCCCGCCGAAAAATAACGGCTGGATCAATAATATCATCAGTTGGGTGGTGCCGCCGCTGATTTTTGTAGCGATTTGGCAATTCTTCCTCGGACGCGGCGGCGGCGGTCCCCAAGGAGCCCTCTCGATTACCAAAAGTAAGGCGAAGGTTTATGTAGAAGGCGAAGCCGCGAAAACCACCTTTGCTGATGTGGCGGGCGTCGAAGAAGCGAAGGTGGAATTAGCGGAAATTGTGGAATTTCTGAAATCACCGCAGCGCTTTACCGCGATCGGGGCGCGAATTCCCAAAGGCGTGCTGTTAGTCGGTCCTCCGGGAACCGGCAAAACGCTACTCGCGAAAGCCGTGGCGGGAGAAGCCGGCGTGCCATTTTTCAGCATCTCCGGTTCGGAATTTGTGGAATTATTTGTCGGTGCCGGGGCGGCGCGGGTGCGCGATTTGTTCGAGCAGGCGAAGAAGAAAGCGCCGTGCATTATTTTCATCGACGAGTTAGATGCGATCGGCAAATCTCGCGCCAATGGCGGTTTTATCGGCGGCAACGACGAGCGGGAACAAACCCTCAACCAATTGCTGACGGAAATGGACGGGTTTGCGGCTAACGGCGCAACGGTTATCGTGCTGGCGGCGACGAACCGCCCGGAAACCCTCGATCCGGCGCTGTTGCGCCCGGGACGTTTTGACCGACAAGTATTAGTCGATCGCCCGGATTTGTCGGGACGCTTGGCGATTTTAGAAATCTACGCCCGCAAGGTGAAACTGGGTTCGGATGTGGATTTAAAGGCGATCGCAACTCGTACCCCTGGTTTTGCCGGCGCAGATTTGTCGAACCTCGTCAATGAAGCAGCGCTATTAGCCGCACGCGCCCGCCGCGAAACCGTTTCTCAAGCCGATTTTGCAGAGGCGATCGAGCGCGTCGTTGCCGGTTTGGAGAAGAAAAGCCGCGTACTCAACGAGAAAGAAAAGAAAATTGTCGCCTATCACGAAGTCGGGCACGCACTGGTTGGCGCGTTAATGCCCGGTGGCAGTAAAGTTGCGAAAATCTCGATCGTCCCGCGCGGTATGGCAGCGTTGGGTTACACCTTGCAACTGCCGACAGAAGACCGTTTCTTGATGGATGAAGGAGAAATTCGCGGTCAAATTGCCACGCTCCTCGGCGGGCGCTCGGCTGAAGAAATCGTCTTCGGCAGCATTACCACCGGTGCGGCAAATGACTTGCAGCGCGCCACCGATCTCGCAGAACGGATGGTGACAACTTACGGCATGAGCAAAGTGCTTGGCCCTCTCGCTTACGAGAAGGGCGCGCAAGCGAATTTTCTCGGTGACGGCGGCATGAATCCCCGCCGAGTTGTCAGCGACGACACGGCAAAAGCGATCGATGAAGAAGTGAAAGAAATTGTAGAAAATGCTCACCAGCAAGCGCTCGCGATTCTAAATCAGAATCGGGATTTGATGGAGAAAATTGCCACTCAAATTTTAGAAACTGAGGTGATCGAGGGCGAGGAATTGCAAAATCTGCTCGGTCAAGTCCGCCCGGTTGATGAAAAGGTAGCGGTTGGGGTGTAATGCCCCCTGGTTGAAACCTGGCGCTACACGGATTAAGCCCCCGTTGAGTGGGGCTTTTTCCATTGTTTTCTCTCGTTACCAGGGCAGCCACGGGGGGCTGCTCCTACAGCCCGGGAATGGGGAGTATCCCATTTTTGGAGTGCGAACGTCTCGTTCGCTGAACGTCTCGTTCGCTATGGGATCGATCGGGAGCGAGACGCTCCCACTTCTGAAAAAAGGTGTTTTTACAAAAACGGGATTCTCCCCTGGGAATGCTTATTGCTGGTAAGGAAGGAATTTCCCAGCCTTTACTTCGTTTCTAAATTTCATCCGGCGCGGCTGGCTACTCAAAAGTATTGTCCGTTTAATCTCGCTTAGATTGAAACTATGAATATAACGATTTTAACCCTAGGTTCTCAGGGAGACGTGCAGCCATTTGTCGCGCTGGGCATCGGGTTAAAACAGGCAGGCTATGACGTGACGATTTGCACGAGCGATCGCTTCCAGAATTTTGTCGCCTCTCGCGGTTTAAATTATGCCTACATGAACGACGATCTGATTAAATTAGGCGAAACCGACGAAGGACGCGCCGCGATCGAATCGGGCGGCAATCCCCTCGCCCTGTTAAAAAAAGTCATGCCGAAAATTCGCCAAACTCTCGATGAAGGTTGGGCGGCTGCGCAAAACGCAGAGGCGATTATTTACCACCCAAAAACCCTCAGCGGCTCTCACATCGCAGAAAAACTGAAAATTCCTGCATTTGCCAGCATTCCCCTGCCGCTATACAGCCCGACGAGCGCTTTTCCGATGCCGCTACTGGCTAATTTAAACCTGGGCGGGTGGTTGAACAAATTCAGTTACAAAATTTTGCCGTTATTGACAGCCCCTTATCTGAACACTGTCAATCAGTGGCGTCAGGAAGTTCTAAATTTGCCGCCCCGTTCTTTGATGGCAAACGAACTGGTGCAACCTCATGGCAAACCCATCCCTGTTTTATATCCCTACAGCCAGCACGTTGTTTCCCGCCCGCCCGATTGGGATGAGACGATTATTGTCACGGGTTACTGGTTTTTAGACGCCAAAACTGACTGGCAACCGCCTGCTAATTTGGTGGAATTTTTAGCAGCAGGTGCGCCGCCAGTTTATATTGGTTTCGGCAGTATGGCGGGGCGGAATCCCGAACGACTCGCGCAAATTGTGCTGGAAGCTTTGGCGCGATCGCAACAGCGCGGCATTCTTGCCACGGGTTGGGGCGGTTTGGCGGCTTCTGACTTGCCCAATACTGTGTTTAAATTAGAATCAGTTCCCCACGACTGGCTGTTTCCCCAAGTGGCGGCGGCGGTGCATCACGGCGGGGCGGGGACGACAGCAGCGCTTTTGCGGGCTGGAAAACCGGCGGTGATTTGTCCGTTTTTTGGAGATCAGCCGTTTTGGGGACAGCGCGTATTTGAATTAGGCGCAGGAGTCGCACCTATTCCGCAGAAAAAGCTCGCGGCAAAGAAGCTGGCAAGTGCGATCGCGCGGGCGGCAACTGATGCGGGAATGCGGCAGCGGGCGGCGGAGTTGGGCGAGAAAATTCGCGCTGAAAATGGGGTGGCGAATGCGGTGAAATTTATAAGCGATCGCCTGGGTTGAGTATTCTTATTAATCAATCGGGTAAAATTGTCCCCGGTGATGTAGCGAGTGGAAGAAAGAAAACCTATGTCAGATAATTCTGCAAATCTCATTCAATCCCTCCAGGGCGGGCTGATTGTTTCCTGTCAAGCGCCGGCTGATTCGCCGATGCACGAGCCTTTTGTCATTGCGGCAATGGCACAAGCGTCGCTCAATCAAGGGGCTGTGGGGGTGCGGCTCGATACGCCGGCTCACGTCAAAGCAGTACGCGATCGCGTGGGAGTGGGCGTTCCGATTATTGGTTTGTGGAAGCAACAGTTACCCAAATATGAGGTTTACATTACGCCTTTGTTTGCACATGCAAAAGAAATCGCTGCAGCCGGTGCCGATATTATCGCCATCGACGCGACGCTGAGAAATCGCCCGGAATCTGTAGAAAGTTTAATTGCCCGGATTCACGATGAATTGGGGAAATTAGTGATGGCAGATGTCGATACAATCGAAAGCGCGATCGCAGCAGAAAAAGCCGGTGCGGATCTAGTAGGTACAACCCTCTACGGCTACACGGGCGAGACAAAACATTTATCTCCCCCCGGTTTTGAATTGCTCGCAAAAATGGCAGCACAGCTAAACGTGCCAGCAATCTGCGAAGGCGGCATTGCTTCCCCCGCAATGGCGAAACAAGCGCTCGATTTAGGAGCTTCTGCCGTGGTTGTCGGCACGGCGATTACCGGGATAGACTTGCAGGTAAAAGCTTATAAATCTTCCCTGAGTGGGAGCTAGCGCGATCGCACTTGTCTCACAAAGCCCCACCCCTCCCCGACTTCTACAGGGAGGGTGGTTTCTGTATTTGCGATCGGGCTTTATCAGAATTTCACCTTACTTCCCCTTTCTATAAAGATTCGTTAAATTCTCGCGTCAACCAGAGGCGATCGCTCGGTTCGACAGTAAACTAGAAAATAGGATAGATAAGGCGCAGTTAACCTATTCTGAAGGTCTATCGTCCATGAAAAAACCGCTTAATGAGCTATTTACTGCCATCTTTTGGCTGTGGAATATTATTTTTTTGCTGACTGTATATTGGGGAATACTACCATTCATTGGCAAGCCTTTGATACAGGCAACTTTCGCCGGGTTGATTCCCAGCGAATTCCTCATCACTATGGCGGGGGTGTTCGCGGTGCCGACAGCCTGCACCTGGCTGGGATGGCGGTATTTCCGCACGCAACCCCTGAAACTAATCGCTCTATTTTACGGCGTAGAAGCGCCCCTATTTCTCCTCTGCCTGCTCCGGGTGTTTGTGCTGCGGGAACTCACCCCCGCGAGCGCTCTCATTCTCGGCGTAGCGGCTGCGTGTATGGCAGCATTTTTCGCAGAATTGCTGTACGGCTACGCTCAGAGCGATCGCAAGCTGGCTTGGGTACAAGCGATCGCTCACAGCTTGATGCTCTTATTCGGCTTGTATGTCGGCGTGCTGCTGCTATTTTATGCCGTGCCGGCAGCCCCTCCGGTTGTGTTAGGAACTTTCTGGTTTTTCGGAGAAGTCGGGCGGCTTTTGATTACAGAGCCACTGTACGCGCTCCAGTCTACTGTCACCGCTGTTCTCCTCTTTCTCCTATTTGGTTTTAGCGCAACCCTTTTCCTCGCCATGCCATCAGCGCTGGCAAGCTTGTACATTCAGTCTGGCTATCGCATTTTGCGCCAATTTGCCTCCCAGTACGGGCAAAAACGAGCTTTTACCGTCGCTCTCGGCACAGTTACCGCCTCCCTGGTGCTGTTCGTATCCTTGCAGCAACAGCCTCAGATACAAGCCTTTCAGTTGCTAGCGCAGCCTGCATCAACTGACAGCGCTAAGGCAGAACTTCTGGCAAAATCCGACGTGATTCGCGCCGGATTGGTTAACGCCTACTTGTCTCCCTATCGCTATCTCAGCAGCATCAAAGAAAATGACCACATCCGCGTCATGTACCGCCACGTCTTTAACCTGCCAGAGGAACTCTGCCAAGGTTTACAAGACAGCTACAATCACCTGATGACACCGTTTTTGTATCAAGGCTCTCGCCAAGATAGCGAAAAAGCCGAAAAACTCTACGCCGAGTTTTTTGACACGCCCATTCAAAAAGCCGAACAGCCGGCAATCCTGCACGCCTTGCAATCGACTGTCAATCGCGACGATGCCAAAGCGGGGCTTTTGAATATCGGACAGAAAAAAGTTTTCCTAGCTCAGCAACAAGTGACTGTAAATCCGCAGGGAGACTGGGGGAATGTAGAAATCTACGAGGTGTATAAAAATAAAACTTCTGATGTAGAAGAGATTCTCTACTATTTTACCCTGCCAGAAAGCGCCGCCCTGACAGGCTTGTGGCTGGGTGACAGCGACAACCGAGAAAAGCGTTTTCCCTTTACCGTTTCGCCGCGCGGTGCCGCTCAGAAAGTCTACAACGAACAAGTCAGGCGGAGAATCGATCCGGCTCTGTTGGAACAGGTGGGACCTCGCCACTATCGCCTGAGAGCTTTTCCGGTTCCCACTGAATTAACCCCTTGGGAAAGGGAAGATGGAACTCAGCGCCCAACCGAAATGCACTTGTGGATGACTTACAAAGTGATGCGGCAAAAAGAAGGCTGGGCGCTGCCAAAATTAGGGGAAAAACGCAATATTTTTTGGACGGAGGATACCCAACGCATTCGCAATGGCAAAGCCGTGAAGGGCGATGGGGAGAATTGGTTGGAAGCCTTTTTACCGGCAGAAGGGCAATTTTCGCCCGCACCGCATCAGGTGAACTTGCCAAATGGCGATCGCATTAAGGCAGTACCGATCGCTGAAAAAGACTACTCTCTGCCTAGAGACAAGCGATTGGCGATCGTTCTCGACACTTCCCGCAGCATGAGCGCGCGAAACAAGCAACTGAGCGAAACATTTAACTGGCTGGAAAAACACGGCTTTGCTGACGGCAACATGGCGAATAGCGATGCCGATTTGTACCTCACCGCCGCCAAAGGCGCTCAACCGCAACGCATTGACGACATCCGCAGCTTTAATCCAGCCAAGATGCCGTTTTACGGCACCCTTCAATATAAAGACATGCTGCGGCAATTCGCGCAGTTGCAAGGCGATACGCGCTACGACGGCATCTTGTTGGTAACAGATGAAGGCAGTTACGAATTATCCGACGACAGCAAAGAGCTGCCGCCGATAACTGCGCCCCTGTGGATGGTGCATCTGGGAGCATTTCCGCGAGCTTACGATGATGTCACCTTAAAAGCGATTCAAGACAGCGGTGGCGGGGTGGCGGCGGAACTGCCAGAGGTTTTGCAGCGAATCGCCACTAAAACTGCTTTGGGTTCTTCTGCCGCGAATGTGGTAGATGGATATGCTTGGTTTGTGGAAAAAGTGGAAAAACCTGCCAAAGTTGAAAAAGCTGCCAAAGTTGAAAAAGCTGCCACAGCAGCGCCCTCGAAAACCGGGTTTGAACCCCTAGCCGCGAGACAGCTCGTGCAGGCGCTCAGCAAAAAGACAAGCAGCGATCGACTCGCTCAACTGGATGCGATTCACGCAGTGGCGAAAAACTTCCAGATTGTCACGCCTTACTCGTCGATGATCGTGCTAGTCAATGACGAGCAGCGAGAAGCACTCAAACAAGCCGAAGCGGAAAAAGATCGGTTCGATCGCGAGGTGGAAGACGGCAAAGAACAGTTGACGAAACCGCACAATCCTTTGAATGTCATGCCAGATGGCGGCGTGCCCGAACCGACAACAATAGGGGCTTTGACTGCCGGCTCCCTGTTCTTGATTGCTAACCGCAAGCGGCGCGGGAAGAAGGCGAGTTAATAGGGTGCAGATAGAAACCCGGCTTCTTGAAGAAGCCGGGTTTCTGTACACCTCACTGGTATGAAACTTGCTACATAATATTTTCGCAAATGCTTCGCCCCTACTTTAGGAAGATGCTCCCTTCTTCCCCCTGCGATCGCCTCTTCAAAATAATCATCTCCGAGCCAATAACCGGAGAGCGGGCGACAGTTTCTCCTTGCAAGTCTACAATATCTAATTTGCTGAAATCTAATTCTTTCGCGCGTTCCAGTACGTCTGCGGCTAGTTTATTTTGTTTCGATTCCGGCAGATTGTACCACTCGTCGCCAATTCTGACCGCTAAAAAGCTGCCCTCGAAGTTCGGTTGAATGAATTTAACGAGCCCCTCGGCATAGTCGGCGGTGACTTCAGCTACTTGCTGTTGAATGGAAGCAATCAAACGCTGTTCTGGGGTTAAAATCGGTTCCGGTTCTGGGGGCGTTTCCACCGGTTCCGGTTCCGCAGGGGTGACGATTTCGGGGGGTGCGGGCTCGAGAGCAGGCGGCACGGTGGCAACTTCCGGGGGTTGCGGCGACAGGATGGCGGAACCCGTCCACAAAATAAGCGCCAGAACGGAAGCGATCGCTCCTGTCAAGCCCCAATCCGGCAGTTTCTGGCTGACAGATGCCGGCAGCAGGGTGCGGATGACGCCCAAAACACCCACCCACCTTTCCCAGGCTTGCGCCAGCAGCGAGGGTTGTGGCTCTGCTGGTTCGGGTGCCTCCAGTTTGGCGACTGCCTTTTCCAGCAAATTGATACTGGCGCGCAAGGCTTGTATCGTCAGACTTTTAACGGCTGACGGTTTTCTTGGCGGCGCAGTCGGTTGGGGCTTTTCGGGCTCTGGGGGGTTCGGCTGGGTGTCAGTCATGGGGTTTGCCTCGAGGGGGGCACAAAAACGCGCGGTAAGCGAAGCTATGCGCGAAAGCGCAATCGCGATACAGTCGGATGAGAGCGATGGGCACGCCTAATCTATCATTTTGCCATTTTCGATGAGAGTGCTGGCGCTCATCTAGTTCTACAACACTTATTATGAGCCTCAAACGTCGTCAATTTCTCTTTTTCGGTGGCAGCCTCTGCCTGAGTTTAGTTGGCATCAGAAAGTTACTTTGGGGGCAATTGGCTGAAAGTGCCGAAGCCCGTGCCGAGGTTCTGACGCCGGCGGAAGCAGCAGCGATCGCCTCTTTGTCGCTGAGTCAGCCCGCAGAGCGCTTTATCTCCGTCGCCGACACCGGCATGGGAAATCGCGGGCAGTACCAAGTCGCGGCAGCCATGAACCGCTACCGCCAGCAATCCCCCTTTAATTTGGTTATCCTGGCGGGGGACAATATCTACAACAACGGCGACATTCAGAAAGTGGGCAAAGTCTTCGAGCAGCCCTACCGCCCCCTCTTGGATGCGGGCGTCAAATTTCAAGCCTGTCTGGGAAACCACGACATCGGCACCGAAAACGGCGATCGCCAAGTACAATATCCCGGCTTCAACATGCCCGATCGCTACTACACCTTCCGCCGCGATCGCCTCCAGTTTTTTGCCCTAGATACCAACCGCAACGCTGACTGGAAAGCGCAACTTCCCTGGTTGGAAAAAGAACTCAGCCGCAGCGATGCCCCCTGGAAAATTGTATTTGGCCACCATGCCATTTATTCCTCGGGCTTGCACGGGGGCAATCAAAAATTGCGGCAACGCTTGACGCCGCTTTTTCAAAAGTACGGCGTCTGCTTGTATATAAACGGTCACGATCACCACTACGAGCGCACTCGTTCCGTTAACGGCACGATTTATTTAACCTGCGGTGCGGGTGCGGAAACTAGACCGGTGGGGCGATCGCCTCTGACGGCGCGCTCTGCCAGCCGGCTGAGTTTTGCCGCCTTTGATGTCTATCCCGCTCACATTGTCATCAGCGCCATTGACGCGGATAACAATATTTTTGACCAAGGCGTGATTCAGATGCAGTCGGGGAGCATCCCACTTTTGTAAATCCCCCTGTAGGGGCGAAGCATGCGAGCGGCTAATCTAGCCGTCAAAACCAGCCATTGATAATCCGAATGCTTCGCCCTCACCCGGGAAGTTGCAAAAACCGAATGCTCCCGCAAATATGAGCGTAAAAAAACTTACTTAACAATGGGATGAGAGCCGCTATCGTCGCCGCTTTAAATATCTTAAAATCTCCCCAAAAAATCTGTTAATTTTTACGATCGCACCCCCCCGGAGCGCCGTTACCTAACTTTACAAAATCTCCGGAAAACTACTGAGGGCATTTTGTAGTAATAATTCCTAGGCTGGAAGCAAGGAGTAAATCTGCTCAGTCAATCCGGAGTCAGGGAAATGGAAGCGGGAAATTTAGGATTTCGATCGCTCGTGGCAGCAGTTCCGCAGGCAGGCGCATTTGCATTAAGTATCGGCATGGCGATCGCAGCCTTTCCCGTCAATGCCCAATCCATTACCACTGCCCCTGACGGCACGGGCACAGTTATCAATTCCAACGGTCAGCGCTTCGATATTACTGGCGGTTCCCTGAGTAAAGATGGCGCGAATCTGTTCCACAGCTTCCAAAAATTCGGCTTATCCGAGGGACAAATTGCCAACTTCCTCTCTAATCCCGCGATTCGGAATATTTTAGGGCGCGTTACGGGCGGAGATACTTCTTATATTAACGGCTTAATCCAAGTCACCGGGGGAAATTCTAACCTTTTCTTAATAAATCCCGCCGGCATCGTTTTTGGTGCCAATGCCCAATTAAACGTGCCCGCCGATTTCACCGCCACAACCGCCACGGGGATAGGATTTGGGAGTAATTGGTTGAATGCGATCGGCAGCAACAACTGGGCAGAATTGGTAGGAACGCCCAGCGCCTTTGCATTTAGTAGCAGTCAGCCGGGGATAATTGCCAATTTCGGCAACCTGGCGCTCTCCGACGGACAAAATTTAAGCCTGCTCGGCGGCAGCGTACAGAACTACGGCACCCTCTCATCGCCGGGAGGCAAAATCACCTTAGCCGCCGTACCGGAATCGAACCTCGTGCGCATTTCTCAAGAAGGGCACCTACTGAGTTTGGAAGTCGCACCAAGCAACCTCCAATCCCTCCCCGAACTGCTCGCCGGCGGAAATCTCAGCCACGCCACTAATATTGTCACCAATCCAGACGGCACGATTCAGCTAACGGCAAGCAGCGGCTACCTCCTCAACGAAGGAAAAATCTCAGCCACGGGCGCGACGGGCGGCGAAATTAATTTGATGGGGCGCTTGGCGTACAACCTCGGTGAAATCAGCGCCGACGGAGAAAATGGCGGCAGCATCCGCATCGATGCCCATAACGTACTGGATGCTGGAAAAATAAGTGCGATCGGCAGCAGCGGAACCGGCGGAAACATCGCCCTCAACTACACCGGCACCGTCATACAGACAGCCAGCGCCAGCACCAATGCCAGCGGAATTTCTGCAGGCGGAAACATCACCTTCAACGGCGGAGCCGGCACCGTGCTGACAACCTCCGGCAGCTTTTCAGCAACCGGAGAAAAAGGCGGCAGCATTCATTTATTCGGGCAAGACTTGCGACTGCTCGCCGCGAAAGTCAACGCTTCCGGCACCAATGGCGGCGGCGAAATCCTCATCGGCGGCGACTTTCAAGGGCAAACCGTCGGAGCGATTAACGCGCAAAATACCTTCGTCAACCCTGCCAGCACCCTGAGCGCAGACGCGATCGCGTCAGGCAGCGGCGGGCGGATAATAGTATGGTCAGACCAACAAACTGCATTTGCAGGAACCATCACAGCGCGGGGCGGCACGATAGGCGGCAATGGCGGCTTTGCAGAAGTCTCCGGCAAAGACACCCTCTTCATGTCAGGCACCGCAGATGTAGGGGCAGTTAGCGGCATTGCAGGAACTTTATTGCTCGATCCCAAAAATATTATCATCGACGACACTACAGGCACCTTCCCCTCATTCGAGCTAACCGATCCCAATCCAAACGGCACCGGGTTTGGCAGTGCGATCGTGCCCTTGAGTACGGGAAATGTCGCCGTCACCGACCCCAATGATAACTTTGCCGCGACAAACGCCGGAGCAGTTTATCTCTTCAACGGCGCGACTGGAGCACTGATTAGCACCCTGACGGGCACCACAGCCAATGACAGCGTGGGCTCTTATGGCGTCACAGCCCTTTCCAACAGCAATTACGTCGTCAGCAGCCCATACTGGGATAATGGAACAGTCACGGATGTGGGAGCGGTGACGTGGGGGAATGGCAGCACCAGCATCACCGGAGCCGTCTCGGCGGCAAACAGTCTCGTCGGCACTACAGCCAATGACTTAGTGGGCAATTTCGGCGTCACAGCCCTTTCCAACGGCAATTACGTCGTCAGCAGCCGATACTGGAATAATGGGGCAGCCACAGGTGCGGGAGCGGTGACGTGGGGCAATGGCAGCACGGGCACTACCGGAGCCGTCTCGGCAGCAAACAGTCTCGTCGGCACCACAGCCAATGACAATGTGGGCAATGGCGGCGTCACTGCCCTTTCCAACGGCAATTACGTCGTCATCAGTCCTAACTGGAATAATGGGGCAGCCTGGGATGCCGGAGCGGTGACGTGGGGGAATGGCAGCACCGGCATCACCGGAGCGGTATCGGCGGCAAACAGTCTCGTCGGTACGACGAGCGGCGATCGATTAGGCAGCAGTGTTAACTACAGTGGTAACGCTGGCGTCACAGCTCTGAGCAACGGCAATTACGTTGTCATCAGCCCAGACAGGAGTAATGGAGCAGCCACAGGTGCGGGAGCGGTGACGTGGGGCAATGGCAGCACCGGCATCACCGGAGCGGTATCGGCGGCAAACAGTCTCGTCGGCACGACAGCCAGTGACAATGTGGGCTCTAGCGGCATCACCCTGCTGAGCAACGGCAATTACATCGTCATCAGCCCTAACTGGAATAATGGGGCAGCCTGGGATGCCGGAGCGGTGACGTGGGGGAATGGCAGCACAGGAATTACGGGAGCCGTATCAGCAGCAAACAGTCTCGTCGGCACCACAGCCGGTGACAATGTTGGCTATAACGGCGTCACAGCCCTGAGCAACGGCAATTACGTTGTCAACAGCCCCAACTGGGATAATGGGGCAGCCACAAATGCCGGAGCGGTGACGTGGGGCAATGGCAGTACCGGCATCACCGGAGCCGTCTCGATAGCAAACAGTCTCGTCGGCACGACAGGCAATGACCAAGTGGGCTCTAGCGGCATCACCCTGCTGAGCAACGGCAATTACATCGTCAGCAGCCCTAACTGGAATAATGGGGCAGCCACGTGGGCGGGAGCCGTGACGTGGGGGAATGGCAGCACCGGCATTACCGGGGCGGTATCGGCGACAAACAGTCTCGTCGGCACCACAGCCTATGACTATGTGGGCTATAGCGGCGTCACAGTCCTGAGCAACGGCAATTAT
>CAYOOD010000061.1:0-44434 GCA_964405435.1 uncultured bacterium | reverse complement strand
TGGGAGAGGGGGGGAGGGGGGGAGGGGGAGAGGGAGGATTTTCTGCGGTGTCCAAAACCACAGCCGGTTCCGGCCAGATTGCCGGACAGCCCACCTCAGCTATGCGTTTTTCCACTGCTGCCCTCGCTTCCGGCGGCAGTGGCCCTATGACGGCGGGGCATCCCGATTTGAGGATGCCGGCTTTTTCGGCGGCAATGTCGGCTAAAGTAGGGCCGAGCACTTGCCAGTGTTCCCAACTGATGGAAGTAATGACGGTGACGAGGGGGCGATCGCAAACGTTTGTCGCATCCAGGCGTCCCCCCAATCCCACCTCCACCACCGCCACATCTACCTGCTGTCTGGCAAAATACAGCCAAGCGGCGGCGGTGATGACCTCAAATTGCGTCGGCGATTCTTCCCCTGGCTGAATCGCTGCTTGCACTTGCTCGAGCAGCTCCTGCAACTCCTCCGGTGAAATTGGCTGTTCGTTGAGGCAGATGCGCTCCGTCCAGTCTATTAAATGCGGGGAAATATACCGCCCGACGCGATAGCCCGCACGGGTCAGGATAGAAGAGAGATACGCGCAAACCGAGCCTTTGCCGTTGGTGCCGGCGATGTGGAGGGCGGGGACTTGGCGGTGGGGGTTGCCCAAATTGGCGAGAAGGCGCTGAATTCGCTCTAGGCCGAGATGGACGCCGAAGTGTTGGTAAGATTTGAGTAAACTGTCTGCGTTCACGATTTTAGATGGATGGCCGGGATTGGGGGATTGGGGGCGTGAATTAACGGTTTTTGACGCGCCCGATTGTCCGCTAGAGAAGTTAAGAATAAATTCCGCTGCGTTGGCTAGATATTTTGGAAACCTGCGGTTGTATACCTGGCTGCAGTATAAGTTTATCAATTTTTCAGTATTCTTTACGATCCGGCGATTCCACTCCTGACAGGTTGCCAGTTTTTTCGAGAATAAACCGAGTTTTCACGGAGTTTTTCAATAAAAATATTGCGAGAGTTCGTAGATCGGCAAGCGATCGCTATCAAGGGTTGATTTTTTTGTGAAAGTGTTGTGCTTTCGGAGCTGAAGCTGATAAAATAGAGACATTCAGGCAGATTTCTACGTTTGTTCAACTTAAAATATAAAATTGGCATGACTGACGCTAATCTGGTCGTCTCCGCCGAATGGCTAGCTGAAAACTTGGACAATCCCGGAGTGGTAATCGTGGATTGTCGCTTTTCCCTTGCCGATCCAGAATTGGGGCAAAATCAATATCGAGCGAGTCACATTCCCGGAGCGTTTTATTTAGATTTAAACCGCGACTTGTCCAGTCCAGTTGGCCGCCACGGGGGGCGTCACCCCCTACCCGATCCGGCAAAATTAGCTGAGAAATTAGGCGCGATCGGGGTGAATTCTGGGGAAAGTTTGGTCGTTGCCTATGACGATTCTCGGTTTGCCTTTGCGTCGCGCTTGTGGTGGCTGCTGCGCTATTTGGGACATGAGAAAGTCGCCCTTTTGGATGGCGGGTTCGGCGGGTGGCAAGCGGCTGGATATCCGGTGACGGATGAAGTTTCGGTGGCGAAGCCAGGGAAGTTTGTCGCGCAGCCGCACCCGGAAACGGTGGTGGATATCGAATATGTACGGAGCAAGAAAGATTTGCCGGGAGTGGTGCTGGTGGATTCGCGGGAAGGAGATCGCTATCGCGGAGAGCGGGAACCGATCGATCCGATTGCCGGTCACATTCCCGGCGCGCTTAATTTCCCGTGGCAAGAGGTGACGGATGAGAAAGCGAAAGCGCGATCGCCACAAGAACAGCGCCAGCGGTGGGCGGATGTGGAACAAGCAGAAGAAATTGTGGTTTACTGCGGTTCTGGCGTGACTGCCTGCGTCAATTTGCTATCTTTGGAGATGGCTGGCATTTCTAACGCCAAGCTCTATGCGGGTAGCTGGAGCGATTGGTGTTCTTATTTAACTTAATCGCTAATCGCTAATGGGGAATGGATCGTGTAAAAATTTACCTTTCTTGAAGTGAGAAATAACCGGAAATCTCTCTCTAAAAATACCCATTACCCATTAGTCATTACCGAATTATCGCTTATGTGCCATTACCGAAACGGAGAATGAATCTATGCACCCGTGGTCAGCCTTATCGGGGGTTTACGAGGGCAGCGATTTCACTATGTATGGCGAGGAAGCTTGGAAATGTTTCTTCGAGCTTCACTGGGATGATGCAGGGCGAGTAATGGGGTCTGGATTTTTCACAACTGGAGAAGATGTTCTCACCGAGGAAAATGCCGGCGACTCAGTTGAAGTAGTCTTTTTCGGTCAAATCACCAAAAGAGGAAATCTCTATGGCATGATTGTGGCTCCGAAGCGATATAATCAAGGGGTTTGCTGGGCGCTTGATTTAGAAGTTGATATTGAAAAAAGAGAGTTAGAGGGAAGCGTATCCTATTCTGAAGATTCGATTGATGAGGGCGAACCGGGCAGTATGTTCCTCAAATATCAACGCGGTTTTTGAGAAATCAATAGAGGGCGATCGCCTTCATATTTACGAGCAACCAGCTTTCTCAAAGAAAGCGGTTGTCGGGGCTATTGAGTTAAAAGTCAAAATAAATAAATTGCGGCTGCCCTTCGGGAGCGAGGAGCCAGACGACAAAAAAGCACACCGGCACTAACAGAATTTTTAACGGCCAATTTAAATCTAACTTGAGGCCGCGATTGATAGTATACGATAGGGCAATTGCCGCCATTAAAGACGCCAGCAGCACGCTCAGTTCCAATCGATCCAGTCCGAAACTTTCCAGATATACTTTTTGAACAAATTGGGGATCGCCGGCATTTCCCCAGAGGTGCTTGAGCGCCCAAGTTGAATCTTTCAAATCGGGCAGTCGGAACCAAATCCACGACGCAAACACCATTGTTTGCGTGAGCGCCCACGCGACTAGAGTGCCGGGAATGCTTCGCCACCAGTATTTCAGAAATGCGGATTGATTCGATACGGCTTCTGTGAGGCGGTGAATCACGAGCGCCACGCCGTGTATCCAGCCCCAGACGATAAATCCCCAGGCGGCACCGTGCCAAATGCCGGAGATGAGCATGAGAATTAATAAATTCAGGCAGGTTCGCTCTAAACCCTTGCGGGAACCGCCCAAGGGAAAGTAAAGGTAATTTCGCAGCCAGTCGCCTAAAGTGATGTGCCACCTGCGCCAGAAATCGGCGATGCTCGTGCTCATATAGGGATAGTCAAAATTTTCTGGCAAGTTCAAGCCCATGAGTACAGCGCTGCCGCGCGCGATATCGACGTAGCCGCTGAAATCGAGATACAGTTGCAATCCGTAAGCGAAGATTGCCAGCCACAAATCGACGCTGCCGGCGCGTTGCAAGTTGTCGAAGCTCAGGTTAACGAACCGGGCTAAGTTATCGGCGAGCAAGCCTTTTTTGACGGCTCCGCAGGCAATCAGCCAGAGTCCCTCGGTGACTTTTTCGGCGGTGGGAAATTGCAGCGATCGCAGTTGCGCTTTCAGGGTGTGGTAGCGGGTAATCGGTCCCGATATGAGTTTGGGAAAGAAAAATTTGTAGGCGGCAAATTCGATGAGTTGCTGGCTGGCGGGAGCGCCCCGATATACGTCAACTAAGTAGGCGATGCACTCGAAGGTGAAAAAGCTCAATCCCAAGGGAGGGAGAACGCTTTCTCGAAATAGACCGGCGATCGCGGCGGCTTCTGGCCACTTCGCTAATGGGCCAATCGATTCCAAGACAAAGGGGATGTATTTGAAAGCGAACAGCACGATGACATTCAGGAAGATGCCCAGCCACAACACGGCAAAGCGGCGGGGGTTCCAATCGGGGTGAAAGCTCTGGTGCTGGGGTGAGGCTCCCCATTCCTCGTCTTTTTCGCCGTCGGGCTGTAGCCTAGAGTGGAAGGTGTTCAGTTCCCGCCCCAATTGGTAGTTAATAAAGATGCTGACGAGCAGCAGGGGGATGTATTGAAATTGCAGGGAAGCGTAGAAAACGAGACTGGCTGTTAGCAGCGTCCACAGCCGCGATCGCGTGTCGGATACTGTCCAGTAAATGCCGAGGACGCTGAGAAAAAATAGGGCGTAGGGAAGTGATAGAAATTCCATGCTAATTGCTAATTTTTAATGGCTAATTGCTAATGGAGCAAGCGATCGCACTTCCACCAGCCCGAACGTACCTCATAGCCGTGACGGTTGGGTTGAGGCACGAAGCCCAACCTGCCCGGTTTAGTTCTCACTTCTCACTTGCCAGTTCTCACTATTAACTTCTTTGTTGGCTGTAGGCCAGGGAATCATCGGATCGGCAGCGAGGCGCTGAGACACTTCGTAGGCACCATAGCGGTTGAGGTGGCTGGGGTCGGAAAAGAACTCATTTTGAGTGGGCCAAATTTCCGACAAGTCGCGGAAGACAAACTCTTCTTCCAGCGCCAGACGCTGCATGTGCTGCCGGAATTGCTGCTCGAAATTTTTGCGGGCGAGGTCTAAATAATCATCGGTGAGTGGCAAGTTGATAAAGATGACGGGAATGTCGCGCCCCCGCGCAAATTCCATAAAAGTTTTGAGCGCTGTGGTTTGGCGACCGGCTAGCTCAAACGATTCGTAGTCCGCATCGTAAGTGCCTGGGACTCTGGCATGTCGGTTATAGTAAACAGAGGGATTGAAGCGAACGGGCAAAGCGAGGAAGCCGTTGCGGTCAACGGAACCGGAACTCGCCGTCTGCGCCTCTGTTTCGGCGGGGGAAGGTTGATTGCCGGTCGCTTCTGTGGCAGTTTGGCGATCGAGGGAGAAGGGCTGTTTGTCGAGCGTCGCGGAAAACTGCTGCTGCAATAGGGCTTTGAGGCGATCGCGGTGTTGGTAGCTTGCCGAGAGATCCCCGAGCTTTTGATTGAGTAGCCCAGCGATTTCTTGATAATTCGACGCCCATATTTTGTCAGCCGTCAGCGGAGCGGCGGCGGATTTTTCAGGCGATCCCTCAGACGGGTTGGACTGGTTTGCTCGCGGAGTGACGACGGGGTGTTTGCCGGCGGCGAGTTGCTTGTACCCTGCAGAGGCGGCGAGCGCGTTGTAGGTGATGTCCTGCCGGCCCCCATTCAAAGCCCGCGCCCCATCCGCCCACAAAATCATTCTGGGCAATTGCTCCGGCTGCAAAATTTCGCGCACGAGCATGTCGGCGACTTGTGCGGTGGCACCGTTTATCCCGAAGTTAAACACTTTCAGTCCCGGATATCCCTGTTGTGCGAGGGCTTTTTCCAGGGCGAGGGGATCGATGCCCCGCAGCGCCCGGGAACTGCCGACGATCAAGATATCTGGGGTTCCCACCTCGGCGAGATAGCGCTGATAGACTTGCAACTGCTCGTCGAGCTGTCGGCTGTTAAAGCTGGGGTAGTTGGAGGTTTGCAGCAGGCAGCGCTCCGGATCGAGTTCTCCGCCTGACGCCTTGCACTGGGCGGTAATGGTGAGTTTGCCCTCGGACTGGGTAAATCCAGAGGCATTAAAGACGGAGCCGTCATCGGTTTTCGATCGCTGCAGGGAGAGTTGCGGCAAAGGAACGGAAACGGTGGCGGGTGAAGCGGCATCGCTGCTGGAGAAGAGGTTCGTCTCTTGGGAATCGAGGGACAATTCCGCTTCGCTGCCCGAGGGCATCTGGGCTTGGCGCAGTTGCCCTCCGATCAGCCAGTCTGCTTGCACGGTGAGCAGGACGCCCAAAGTGCCCCAGATCGCGGCAATCCAAGCTCCTTGGGGCGTGCCGGAGTGGCTGAGGGAGTTGCTGGGTGCAAATAACTGCGATCGCAGCAAGATTTCTTGCACGCCCGCTCCGACGGCTCCGAGTAACTGGGTGAGAGCGCCGGGGGACTCGTCTGGTTTCAAGTCGGGACGGAAGACCAAATCCCCGGGCTGGGGGAGGTTGTCCCGTTCTTCCGGCACCGCGATGGCGAACTCTGGGGGAGTCATCGGCATCGGTTGCGGGGGCAGGTTGACGACGTCGCCGTAGCGCCACACGAATTGTCTGGTGCCCGCGCGCCGCCCGTAAGCCCGCAATCCTTCGATGCCGGAAACTTGCAATTGGCGCAGGAACTTGGCGATCGGCGGCCCCACTTTGCTTTGTATCGGGCAGACGGGGGCTTCGCTCAAGACGTGCAGGATATCAGCTTTGCGGACGAGTTTGAGGCGAATGCCGCCGGTGGCTAATTTGACGTTCAGATCGGGGTTGATGACGCGATCGAGCAAGTAGGCGAGGGCTGCGAGGTCGCCTTGTTTGGCCAGTTCTTGGGTGGGGATCGCTTGGATTTCCGGGGCTTTTTTGGAGCGGACGCTCAGCCACTCGATCCAAACGGGGGTTTCTTCCGATTCGGCGAGCGGGTGGGGATTTTTTTCTGCCCTGTCGCTACTGCTGTCGATGCCGTAAACCGCGATGGCTTGAATGCCTTGAGGGGCGATCGCTTCGAGGAGGGTGGCGATGGTGCTGACACAGAGTTGCTTGTCGGGTGCCCCTTGAATCAGCGTGCCTTCTCTAGAGGTGGTGGAGCGCTTGCGGTTGAGGAACAGGTGCAAGGTTGTTTCCTGAAGGATGGCGCGAGCGGCGATCTCGTTTTCGGCGAGGGCGCGCTCGACTGACAGGGCGATCGCCTGCACGTCGCCCCAGCACGCCCACGCCGAGAGCATTTTTTCCGGTGGGGTGAGATCGACGCGCAGCATCCACTCGGGTTTGACTTCCCCGCTGACTTGCCCGACGATGACGGCATCCCGGAACCCCTGCAGGGATTCTCCCTGACGCTTTTCTAGCAAGTAGCGCAGCCGAGAGGCGATCGGTTCTGCCAACAGGGACGGATCGGGGCTGTAGGCGGATTCGCACAGCACCCAGAGGCGTTTTTTGCGAGCTTTGAAGGCTGGGGGCGGTTGCGATGTGGAGGCGATTTCTTCTTCGTCGGAGGGTTCTGCTTTCTGAGCTTCTCTACCGCTCTCGTGGGGGGGGCGGGAATTCTGCAAGTCCGTTACCCGCACGCGCACGGCTACGCCCAAATTACTGAGGATTTCGCTCAGGTAGCGGGCGATCGCTTCGGCATTGCCCCGGCGGGCTTGGCGCTGGATGAGCAGATTTTCCTCGCTGGGCGGTTCGGGCTCGGAGAGTTCCAAAAAGGCAGACGGCAATTGATAAAACGTTTGCTCTCCTGGCTCTGCGGCTGTTTCAGCTTCGTCGAACGCGCGCAGTTCGGGAGCGTCGGCAGCCAATAAAGGGCGGGCTGTCAGGGCGCTGCTGAAGGTGGGTTGCGCCGGTGCGGGGGATTCCGGTTCTGGCTTGTGCCCTGCGGGAGGCTTGGGCGGTTTGAGATACCGGTCTAGCTGATGGGGATCGAGGCGCACTGTCCAGTCTGGGCGATTGCGTCCGGTTTCTCGCCCGGAGAGAAATATCTGGTAAATTCGCGGTCGATCGGGCGGGTTGAGGAGTTCTAGGGGGTGCGCCGCCAGTGCTTGGGCGAATCTCGGAGTGGCGATCGCCACATCCGGGCACGGCTCTCCTTCACACAAAAGGTACAGGTTGTTTCCGCGCAGCCGGACTTGCACCCGCACCTCTGGAAGCCCGAGTGCGCTGGATGCCCATTCTGCTAGGGTTGGCTGGCTGCCTGCTCTGACACGCTCATCCACTTTTAACATCAGCGTCTTTGTACCTGCTCGTTGTCTTGCATAGAAATAACACACCCGCCCCGCATTTTGGCATATTTGAGGATACAGCCGTTGAAAACGTCAGCTCGTGATGACACGCGCTGCCACCGTCTACTTTTGGGAGGTTCTCATGCTATTCCCCCGCCAAACTGTATCTCAAAGCAATTCGCCGGACACTTCGGAGAACCGGACAGGCTCTCCCCGTTTCGATGCCATCCCTTCTGAGCTTCTCTTGAGTTTGGCAACGGCTCCGCTGCTGGTGGGCTTGCGCGCGGGTCAGGCTTTGGCCCAATTCTTGCAGGAAGTCGGCGAGGCTAGCGAGGAGGTGTTTCGGGGCGATCGCCTTCCCGTCCTCAATTTCCCCACTGCCGAAGCTCCTGCAGGAAATCCCGCGCCAGATCCCGCGCCAGATTCCGCAGCCGACAAAACCGATGAGGTTTGATTGGCGGTTGGCGGGCTCTATAATCTTAGATTCTAGATTCTAGATTTTAAATGGGGGGAGTCTGTGTTACAACTGAGCGGCCAAAAAAAATCAATGGGATTGGCCACAAGTTGTTTTCCGGCTGCCCGGGCTGGGGCGGTAGGCTGCGGAGAAATTTGCGCCGCCGCCTGCTAAGCTTGCGTCGCCCCTGTTGGCGCGGGTTTGAGAAGTATTAATTTTTTTTAACCGCCAAGGCGCAAAGGGCGCAAAGGGAGGAAAGAAAGAGATTTTTTTGGTTAGGTTTTTTTGGAAAATATGGTTATTTTTATTAACGGCAAAGTTGAAATTTTATCGGGGGAGTTAGAAGAAATTTTTTCGGCCTTATATTTTTATTGTTAATTGTTCTTGAAATCTCAATGGGTTTCATTTAAAATTTAGAGGAGCGGCTAAAAGTTACAGAGTTTTCTTTTTGCAGGGATAAGCGAGCAAAATGAGAGGACTGACGAGTAGGAAAGTGATAGGAACTAATCAGTTCAGAAACGCAGGTTCCCACCTGTTAAATTTTGCTTGTCTTTTTTTTGCCCTTTCTGGGGGAGGATTCTACAGGGGTGTCTCTGCTCAAATCGTCCCCGATGCGACTCTGCCGAATCAGACGACTGTCACTCCCACGGGCAATATTTCAGTGATTGAGGGAGGAACGGCTGTCGGCGGCAATCTTTTTCACAGTTTCCGCGAATTTTCTGTCGGGACTGGCAGCGAAGTTTTTTTTAACAATTCAGTTGATATTGGTAATATTATTTCTCGCGTGACGGGCGGGAAACTCTCGAATATTGACGGGTTAATTCGCGCCAACGGGGCGGCTAATTTATTTTTAATTAATCCCAGCGGGATGATTTTTGGCCCTAATGCGTCTCTGACTATTGGCGGGTCGTTTTTTGGCTCTACTGCAAGTGGGATTCGCTTGGCTGATGGCAGTGTTTTTAGTGCGACAAATCCCCAAGCTCCTCCTTTACTCACGGTTAATGTACCGATCGGCTTGCAGGTGGGAAGTAATCCGGTTGATATCACGGTGCAGCAATCTCGCCTGCAGGTGTCTCCGAAGAATACTCTAGCTCTTTTTGGCGGGAATGTCAATATAGAGGGGGGGAATTTGTCGGCTCCCGGCGGGCAAGTGGTGTTAGGGGGATTGGCGGCAGCAGGGGAGTTAGGAATAGTCGGGTTTGCGCCTTCTTTTCCTGAAGGTGTCGCGCGGGGTAATATTTCGATCGGGAATGGGGCAATTCTTGACGTTATGGGGAGCGGCGGGGGCGGTATTTCTCTTTTTGCCGGGAATGTAGAACTTTCTGGCGGTTCTCAAGTTTTAGGGGGAATTGCGGCTGAGAGCGAACAAGTTTTGGCGGCGGCGGGCGATATTTCAGTCAGCGCGACGGGGAGAGTCACGCTCGCGGAGAAAAGCGCGATCGCGAATATTGTTGAATCGGGAGGAGCGGGCAATGGGGGCAATATTGCTGTTACCAGTGAGGCTCTGGTGCTGGCATCGGGTTCTCGCATTGCTGCGACAACGCGATCGCGCGGTTTTGCCGGCAATATCCAACTCAATGCCAATGCGATCGATCTCTCTGGTTTTTCGGATGACGGACTCTTCAGCGGCGTTCTCAGTTATTCGGAAAATGCTGACAGTGGCGCTGGGGGAAATATTACCATAAATCCGAGCGATCGCCCGCAAGGCACTGTCCGTTTAGCCAATCGCGGTTTTATCGCTGCTGTCACCAATAGTAGCAAGAATAGCGGTTCGATTCAAATTAATGTCAGCAATCTGATTGTAGAAAGTGGCGGACAAATTCTTACCCTGACGGGGAATAGCGGGGAAGCAGGCGAGATTGCCGTGAATGCCACTGGCAGCGTGAATATTTCGGGAAGCAGCACGGATTTTATTACGTCTCCTTTTGAAGGCGTCACCGTCTACAATCTCGATGGCTTGCCCTACAGCACGGATTTAAATCCCAATGTGGAAGCATCGGGAGCTGATGGAATTCCCTACATTTCTATTCAGCGCGCGCCGGAGCAAATCCTCGCCGGAAATACGGTACTGGGTACGGCAAACGAGCAATTTGACTATTATTCGTTTACCGTCTCGGCTCCTGAAAGTCGGGTGATTGCCGATATTGACGGCGGCAATGGTTATGAGGCAATTCCGGGGAGTCTGGATACGAAAATCACTTTGTTTAATCGGGCGACTGGAGAAGCGATCGCGATTAATGATGATGCCAATATTCAAAGAGGAGCGGGCGGGAGTATTGTGATTCAAGATTCTTATATTTCTACGACGCTGCCGCCGGGAAATTATGCGATTGGTGTGGGAGAATTCGATAGCGTTCCAGACAGCGTGGAACTGCTAGAAGGCGATCGCGTCGATCCGGGCGATACTTACACGCTCAATCTTTCGGTGCAAAATCGGGGAACGAGCAGCGCTCTAGCGGCTACGTCTCTCAATGCCAATCAGTTCAACCCGAATTATGGAGCCAGGAGCGGTTTATTTTCTCTGACTCGCGGAGCTGGAAATACGGGGAGGTTAAATATAAATGCCTCGCAGGTGCGGGTACAATCGGGGGCGGAAATTATTGCAACGACTTTGGGGGCGGGCAGGGTTCGAGATATTGCGGTGAGGGGATTGACGGTAGATATTAACAATGCTAGAATTGCGAATATTACTCGCGGTAGCGGCGATGCGGGGAGTATTTTTGTGAATGCCGACGCGGTGAATATTACCAGCGGAGGCGGGTTAAATTTGAGTAATTTTGGCCGGGGAAATACGGGGGATGTCAGGATTAATGCCCGAACTGTGAATTTATTGGAGGGCGGCAGGATTATCCTGGGAACTTACAACCGAGGAAATACGGGCAGGGTAGTAGTTAATGCGGAGGAAACAGTCAGGCTAGATGGAGAATTGCGGGCGGAAGGTTCTCGGATATTTAATATTGTAGCAGGGCCGTCATCGGTTGGCAATGCGGGCGGAATTGAGATTAATACGGGTTCGCTCTCGGTGACGAATGGGGCGGCTCTGAATACGAATACTTACGGAGAAGGGAATGCGGGCGACATTGAAATTAATGCCCGCGATCGCGTGGTTCTAGACGGGCGATCGAGTACGGGGTTGGGTTCGAGTTTGCTCAGCCGCGTCAGGGGCAGGGGCGTTGGGAATGCTGGCGAGATTAACATCAATACGCGCTTCTTTTCCATGAGCAATGGCACGCAATTATTCAACCGCACGGAAGGCAAGGGCAATGCGGGAACGGTGAATATTACTGCCGGTGAAATTTCCCTCGATAACAGCACTCTTTCTAGCAGCGTCGAGTCTACGGCGATCGGCAATGGCGGCACGCTCAATCTCAATACTGAAAGGCTCTCCCTCGCGAACGGGGCGAAAATCAGTGCCAGCACTTCCGGGCAAGGAGATGCAGGGCAAATTTTCATCCGGGCTTCTGAAGGTGTTTCGCTGGATAACAGCCAAATTTCTACAACGGTGAGCCCGCAAGGAACGGGCACCGGCGGCAGCATTCAAATTGATGCGGGCTCCCTAACTTTGAACAACCAAAGTCTGGTAACTGCAGAAACGGCTTCCGGGCGCGGGGGAAATATTCGCCTGCAACTGGATGAGCGATTGCTGATGCGGCGCAACAGCCAAATTACGGCAACGGCAGGGACGTCAGGAACGGGTGGGGATGGCGGAAATATTGAGATTAATGCGCCGCTGATTGTGGGGGTTCCCATCGAAAATAACGACTTGACGGCGAATGCGTTTGAGGGGCGGGGCGGGAATATTCAACTGAGCGCGGAGGCGATTTTAGGGCTGGAGTTTCGCGATCGCCCGACGTCGTTGAGCGATATTACGGCGAGTTCTCAATTCGGCGTTTCTGGAAATGTCACCATCAGCAGTCCCGAAGTAAATCCCACCTCGGGATTGGTGCAATTGTCGGAAGAAGTTGCCGATCCCAGCGACAAAATAACGGTGGGATGTGCGGCGGCGGCGGGCAATTCTTTTACCGCAACGGGGCGCGGCGGCTTGCCGGAATCTGCCACCAGCGCCATCACCTCGATGAGCGAGCAGGCGGTTTGGCAAGATTTTGAAGATTTTTCGCGATCGTCGGGCTCTGCCGGGGGCGGGGCGATGGCGGGGGCATCGCCCCGACAAAACGGGACAGATCCCCAGTTTTTCAGCACCTCTCCTCCGGCGCAATTCGTCGAGGCGACGGGCTTTTCAGTCAATGCCAAAGGACAAGTCGAGCTGGTGTCTCGTTCCGGGCGTTTTACTCCTGCGCCGCCGAATTGTCGCGATTTGTCCAAAATTCAACCGGATCGTCTCTCGCCCGAGCGGTAGAAGTTATATCGCCATCTCCGGCGCTGCCACTGCCGCCCCGAGCTTTAACAAAAATTTAGTTTTTTGGCGGTCGGGGAGATGTCAGGGCAGCGAGAGATCGAATATAGTAGAATCCACGGATGTGTCGATCGCGGTCTTCCTCTCGCTAAGTATAAATACTTAGCGTTGGTGAGAATCTGTCACCTACTTTTTCCACTTTTTTCTCGATGAAGGGGGAAAAATACACTTTTCTGACTTTATGGACGGATGAAAAGCGATCGCTTAATATGATAGTATTTTCGTTCTCAAAATAAGGAATCTTAGGGCGTTGCTGATGTACGAGCCCTGCCAAGGGCGATAGGTGAGGTGATGAGGAATCTTCACGGCACGGGCAAAAATATACGGCGTCAGAGACGAGCGATCGGGGGATTTTGTAGGGGAGAAGCATTTGCGTCGATAATCTGTCGGTTGGTAGCAGAGACTTATTCGCAAATGCTTCGCCCCTACAGCCAGACGTCAGGCGGGTTTCCAGTTTACTTTCTGCTGGCTGTGCTTTTGGTGACAGTTCTGGGAACCAGAGTGTCGGCAATCGCTCCCTCCCCGACTTTTTCAGCTCCAGAGCTGCCCATCCAGCAGCTCCCCGCAGCGTCAAATCTGTTACAACAAGGAAGACAGAACTACCAAGCAGGAAAGTTCCGCGCGGCGGCAACTTTTTTGGAACAAGCGGCGGCGGCGTACCGGGCGGAAGGGGCAACGCTCAATCAAGCCCAAGCGCTCAATCACTTGTCTCTCGCCTGGCAGCAATTGGGCGAGTGGGTGCAGGCGCGAACTGCGATCGCTGAAAGTATCGAAATTTTGCAAAAATTGAAAAAATTAGATGCCAAGGGAACGGCAATTTTAGCGCAAGCGCTGAATGCGCGGGGAAGCTTGGAACTGGCAAAGGGAGAAACTTTATCGGCTTTGGAAACGTGGCGGCAAGCAGAAATTGCCTACGATCGCGCCGGAAATGAAAGCGGAAAATGGGGCAGCCGCCTCAATCAAGCGATCGCCCTGCAAGCGTTGGGGCAGTATCGCCGTTCTGTCGGTATTTTAGAACAAATCAATGCCCGCCTGCAAGCGCAACCGGATACCCTGCTAAAAGCCGACAGTTTGAGGAGTTTGGGCATTGGGCTGCAAGCCGTTGGCGATTTCACCAGAGCCAAGAAAATCTTAGAGCAAAGTTGGGCGATTAGCGATCGCTTGAATTCTCCAGCCGATACGAGCGCCACTCTTTTCACGATCGGCAATCTCGCCAGAAATTTACAGCAGCCGACTGTCGCCCTTTCATACTACCGAGAAGCGGCTAAACTGGCTGCGAGTGACTTGACGAGAGTGCAGGCAAAACTCAATCAGGTGAGTCTTTTAACCGCCATCGGGCAGCCGGCAGAGGCGCGGCAGATTGTTGCCCAGATCGAACCCAATCTCGTCAAATTACCGGCGAGCCGAGCGTCTATTTATGCGCGAGTCAACTTAGCTGACAGTTTGATGAAGCTGTCAGAGCGGGAAGAAAAAATCTCGCCGCAAGAAATCGGGCAAATCCTGGCGACGGCTGTGCGGGATGCGCGAGAATTGGGCGATCCCCTGGGGGAAGCGATCGCTCTCACGCAAGTCGGGAAACTCTACAAACAAACGCAGCAAATCGGCGACGCTCGCCAAGTCACAGAGGAAGCGCTGCAACTTTTAGAGGGATTGGATGCCGGCGAGATTGTGGCGCGGGCTTCCTGGCAACTCGGGCGCATTTTTAAGCAGGAAGGCAAGGTGGAAGAGGCGATCGCAGCTTACGAAAGAGCTTTCGACAGCCTGCAAGCGTTGCGCAATGATTTAGTCGCCATCAATCGCGACTTTCAGTTTGAATTTAAAGAAAGTGTCGAACCCGTTTATCGCGAATTTGTCAGCGCGCTCCTCGCAGGCGCGCCAGTCAGTCAAGCCAACTTGAGAAAAGCGCGAGAAGTGCTTGAAGCCTTGCAATTGGCTGAGTTAGATAACTTTTTTGGCGATGCCTGCTTGAGCGTCAAACCTGCAAATATTGACGAAATCGATCGCCAAGCCGCCGTCATTTACCCGATTATTTTGAGCGATCGCCTGGAAGTCATCCTCTCGCTGCCCGGGCAACCCCTGCGCCACTACACCACCCCACTGAGCGATCGAGAAGTCGAAACGGTTCTGGAAAAGTTTTACTCGGCGCTGTTTCCCGGCTTTTCCAGAAAAGAACGCTTGCAAATCTCCCAGGAGATTTATAACTGGCTCGTGAAACCTGCCGAAACCGATTTAGCCAGCAGCAATATCAAAACCTTGGTTTTCGTCCCCGACGGCTCCTTGCGAAATTTGCCAATGGCTGCCCTTTACGACGGCGAGAAATATCTCGTCGAAAAATACAGCGTTGCCCTGAGCCCGGGGTTGCAGTTATTTCCCGAAAGACTGGAATCGAGGGAATTGAACGTGCTGGCAGCCGCCTTAACCGAAGCCCGACAGGGATTTTCAGCGCTGCCAGCGGTGCAGGGAGAAATTCAAGAAATTAGTGCCGAAGTCAAGTCAAAAATTTTGCTCGATCGCCAGTTTACCCGCCAGCGCTTTGAAAGCGCTCTCGAAGCGAACGCTTATTCAGTCATTCACCTGGCGACTCACGGGCAATTTAGCTCCCATCCCGAAGATACGTTTCTTCTCACTTGGGACGATCGCATCGGTATAGAAGATTTAGATCTATTGTTTAAAAAGAGCCGATTGGGCATTGGCAAGCCTGTGGAGTTATTGGTGATGAGTGCCTGTCAAACTGCAGCCGGCGACAAGCGGGCGACGTTGGGATTGGCAGGATTTGCCCTGCGATCGGGCGCGCGCAGTACCTTGGCCAGTTTGTGGTCGGTGAACGACGAGTCCACGGCTAATTTGATGGCAGAATTCTATCGACAACTAGCCCGAATAGATAGTAAAATAAATAAAGCGGAAGCCCTCCGCAGAGCCCAACTCTCTGTATTGCAAAATCCTTTACACAAGCAGCCCTATTTCTGGGCATCATTTGTTTTAGTAGGAAATTGGCTCTAGCCCAGATAAATGCGTTCACTCTATCTAGAGGTGTTCAAATGACCGCAGTCAAATTCTCTCTTTTCCAAAGAATATTATCAGCAACCGTTGCGTCAGGCTTGTTAGTGGCGATCGCCCCCCGGGCTGTAGCCAATGTTAAAGCTGAGGACTATAAAAATAACAGCCTCCTGGCGAGCGTGCAATTTGACGCTCCTGGGGATGCCGTCCCTAAAACGAGCGTGGGAGGAGGGGTTCGCGGGAAGGTGGAATTTGCCGCTCCCGGCGATGCAACACCCAATAGTAGCGTGGGAGGAGGGGTTCGCGGGAAGGTAGAATTTGCCGCGCCTGGAGAATCAGCACCCACAAATAGCGTCGGAGGAGGGGTGCGGGGTGACGTGGAATTTGACGCTCCCGGCGATGCCACTCCCAATAATACGGTCGGTGGAGGCGTTCGCAGCGACAGCCCGTCGGAAGCGATCGCTTTAATTCCGCCTTCAAAATACGGGCGTACCGTCTCGTCACGTCCGACGTTTTTCGTGTACATGCCACAGACGACTTCAAAAGAAGTATTTTTCAGCTTGCAAGACGAACAAGGAGAACCGCACTATCAGACGAGATTGCAAGTGTCGGGCACGGGGGGCATTGTCAGCGTCACGCTTCCAGAAGAAGCGCCGGAATTAGAAGTAGGGAAAAACTATTTGTGGTTCTTCGCTCCCCTGCAAGCCGACGGGATTCTCCGCCCCGACAATTATGTGGTGACGGGATGGGTGAGGCGCATTGAAAATCAAGTAGGAAGCGATCGCCCGCATTCTTCCCCCATCGAGGAAGCTGCCGCCCTAGCTAAAGCGGGGGTTTGGTACGATACCCTACAGGTTTTAGCAGCCGCCGCCCGACAAGAGCCCGAGAATGCCGCTTTTGTCAAGGAGTGGAAAGAGCTATTAGAACAAGTGGGATTGGGAGCGATCGCCGCGCAGCCGCTTGCCGAAAATCTGTAAAGGGCTTATAACTTTATCAGTCGCAGTATCGCTCACAGTTAGGAGCTGCGCGAGTTAATTTTCAGGGTGCCCTAACTGCGGAAACTTAACAACAGCTAAACGCGGATGTGGAAAAAATCAATAAATCAAGAAGCGGATACCGGCGGAGGCACTCCAGCCGAAATATCAAACACTCCCCAACAGCTCCTCAATCAATGGAAAGGAACCCTAATTATTGCGGCTAGCATCGCTGGAGCCGTTATAGCAGGCTCCCAAGCTGGGTTTTTCAACCTGCTGGAATGGGCAGCGCGCGATCGCTTTTTTCACCTGCGCCGGGGTGAACCAATCGAGGAACGCATTGTTATCGTCACCATCGACGAATCGGACATTAAAGCCCTCAAACATTGGCCGATGTCCGATCGCGTCATGGCGCAAGCCATCCGCAATATAAACGCTCAGCAACCCAGAGCCCTTTCCTTAGACATATATCGCGACTTGCCCGTCGAACCGGGGCATCAAGAATTAGTCGATGTTTTTAACTCGACTCCCAATTTAATCGGCATCGAAAAAGTAGCGGAAGTCTCCATCGCTCCGCCCCCTACCTTAGCCAAGTTAGGGCAAGTGGCTGCCAACGACATGATTTTAGATGCCGATGGCAAAATTCGCCGGGGCTTTGTCATTGTCGGCAAATCTGACGGCACTATCCACCAAAGCCTGGGCGTCAAGCTCGCCCTGATGTATTTAGAAAAAGAAGGAATTGAACTCAAACTTCTCGATAAAGATAAAAAAATTTACGGAGTAGGCAAAGCGGTATTTATTCCCCTGACGGGGAAGGAAGGAGAATACAGCAAGGAAGATACCGGCGGCTACCAAATCTTATTAAACTATCGGGGAGAGCTGAAAAAATTTCCCCACATTTCGCTGAGCGACGTTTTAGAAAATCGCATCCCGCCCGATTTCATGCGCGATCGCCTGGTTTTTGTGGGGGCGATCGCCCCCAGCCTGAATGACAACTATCAAACTCCCTACACCAGCGGGCTGATAGCGGCTGGAAAACTCACTCCGGGCGTCGTCATTCACGCCAACCTCGCCAGTCAAATTGTCAGTGCAGCCCTCGACGGGCGACCGATGCTGTACGCCTCGCCAAAACTGCTCAATTGGCTGATAATTGCGATCGCGTCTGCGGCGAGCGCCGGTTGCGGTTCCCTGTACGTCCAGAAGCGGCGATCGTCACTCGGCGGCATTGTTCTAGCCGGAACAGTCATTATCAGCAGCAGCTATATCGCCTTTTTATTCGGCTGGCAGATTCCCGTCTTTACCCCCTTGCTCGCCGTCGGACTTTCCGCAACCGTCAGCATCGGTTCCGCCCTTTGGAAACAACTGATAATTTCCTACCAAAAACTCGAAGAATATGCCCGCACTCTAGAAAGCAAAAATAAAGAACTGCAACGCCTCGACCAACTCAAAGACGAATTTCTCGCCAATACCTCCCACGAACTGCGCACCCCCCTCAACGGCATCATCGGCATTGCCGAATCCATGCTGGACGGAGCAACCGGAACTATTACAGAAGTTCAGGTACAAAACCTGTCGATGATTTCCCAAAGCGGGCACCGCCTTTCTAACCTGATCAACGACATCCTAGATTTTGCCAAGCTGCGGCACGAAAATTTAGAATTGCGCCTCAAACCCGTTGACGTTCGCGCTTTAGCAGAAGTCGTGGTAAATCTCAGCAAGCCCCTGGTTAAAAATAAAAATTTACAATTAATCAACGCCATCCCCCCCGACTTGCCTGCCGGATATGCCGACGAAGATCGCTTGCAACAAATCCTCTACAACCTCATCGGCAATGCGATTAAATTTACCGAATCGGGAACCGTAAAAATTTCAGCGGAATTGGCAAATGGGGCATCGGACAACGGCAATAGCAATAATCGCTCCGCCTCCCCCTCTCCCTCCCTCGCCATTACCGTTTCCGATACCGGTATTGGCATCCCGCCCGATCGCTTCGATCGCATTTTTGAATCTTTCGAGCAAGGAGATGGTTCTACAGCTCGCAAATATGGAGGGACAGGGTTGGGGCTGTCCGTAACCAAACAGCTCGTCGAACTGCACGGCGGCAAGATTTGGGTCGAGTCAGAAGTGGGTGCGGGTTCGCGCTTCAGCTTTACCCTGGCGGTTTCCGACGCGCCTGCGGAAAATACGCCGGCTTCTGCTGCGGTGACAACCAGCCGGCGATCGCGCTCCGACTTGGAAATTTTATCGCCTGCTGCGACAAGCGCTAGCGCAGCCGTGCCCAAGAGGGCGATCGAGATGCCGAAAGCGATCGCGCTTTCCGACGACGGCGCTGCCGAAGGAGACTTCCACATTTTGATCGTGGATGACGAACCGATCAACCTGCAAGTCCTCAACAATCACCTTTCCGTCAATAAATACAAAGTCACGCAAGCCCTGAATGGAGAGGAAGCCCTCGCTCTTTTAAACAGCAGCAACCCGCCAGTTGACCTGATTTTGCTGGACGTTATGATGCCCAATTTATCCGGCTATGAAGTCTGCGCGAAAGTCCGGGAAACCCACCCCGCTCAACAACTGCCCATCGTCATGTTAACCGCCAAAAACCAAGTTTCTGACTTGGTTTTGGCTTTTGAATATGGAGCCAATGATTACGTCACCAAACCTTTTGCAAAAGACGAACTCTTAATGCGGATAAAAACTCACCTGAGATTGTCCAAAATTACGAACGCTTACGAACGCTTCGTGCCCCACGAATATTTAGACTTCCTCAGCCGAGAGAGCATTATCGATGTCAAATTGGGCGATCACGTCAGCAAAGAAATGGGCATTTTCTTTAGCGATATTCGGTCTTTCACGACTCTCAGTGAAACCATGACGACTCGCGAAATCTTCGACTTTGTAAATGCCTATTTGCGGCGCGTCTCGCCAGAAATTGAAAAGCACGATGGCTTGATCGTCAAATACTTGGGCGACGGGTTGATGGCGGTTTTCCCCAACGGCGCAGATGATGCGGTTGCGGCAGCGATCGCCAATCTCAACCAAGTCCAAGACTACAATCAACACCGCCAGAAAGACAATTACCAACCCATCCAAATCGGAATCGGCATCCACATCGGCCATATCATGGTAGGAATTATCGGCGTTAAAAGCCGAATGCAAAGCGACGCCCTATCCGACACGATTAATTTAACCGCTCGCCTAGAAGGATTGACCAAATTCTATGGCGCGTCCTTATTAATTTCCGGGCAAGTTTTGGAAAAACTGACTCAACGCGATCGCTATCACGTCCGGTTTTTAGATACCGTCATTGTCAAAGGCAAAAATGAACCCATCGCCATTTATGAAGTCTTGGACGGCGAAATCGAAGCGGTGAAAAACTTAAAATTGCAAACTCAACCAGCTTTTGAAGCGGGGATAGAAAATTACGCGCGGGGAAGCTTGCTGCAAGCAAAAGAGTATTTCCAGAAAGTTTTATACATCAATCCCAAAGATAAAGCCGCTCTCCTCTATTTAGAGCGCATTCAGCAGTTAATGACTCAGGGCTTGCCCGATAGCTGGGATGGGATTTGGCGATTTACCGAAAAATAAAACCAGCGCCTACGCCCCTAATCTCCCAATCCCGGCACGCGCCAGAGATTTTGATTTTTATTCTCAAAAACAAGGGCAAAAAGTCAGGTCAATAGCAAGCACCCTGAAAAGGAAATAGACTAGCGCCTGCTGCCCATTCTATTTGCGGCTCAGTCAGTCGCCCCACCACGCCACCGTGCGGGTGCAAGAAATTAGGATTATTCTTTTTTCAAACTGCAACAACAGCCGGGGTTAATTCTTCCAAAACTGCTGGCGGAGCAGCGGCACATTGTCCCTTGGCTTGGCGCAGGGGAATCTGTATGCAAAATTCCGTTCCTTTGCCCGATTCTGAGTGACAGCTAATCGATCCGCCGTGCTTCTGAACGACGATCTGATAGCTAATGGACAATCCCAGCCCCGTGCCTTTGCCCACCGGTTTTGTGGTAAAGAACGGATCGAACAGTCGCGCCCGGACTGATTCTGACATGCCCGGGCCGTTATCTGATATCCGCACCGTCACCCAGTCGGGCTCCTCGAGTTGGGTGCGGATGGTAATTTGGCTGGGGTTGTTCCGAATGTCGTCAGGCGATCGCTGCTCGTTGTAGCTTTCGATCGCGTCAATGCCATTGCTGATAATATTCATAAACACCTGATTCAACTGCCCCGGATAGCACTCAACTTTCGGCAGGTGTCCGTATTCCTTCACCACTTCAATGCTGTGATGCCCCGCCCGTCCTTTGAGGCGGTTTTGCAGAATTAACAGGGTGTTGTCAATCCCCTCGTGCAAGTCAACCCGCTTCATGTCCGCTTCGTCAACGCGCGAGAAATTCCGCAAGCTCAGCACGATTTCGCGAATCCGCTCGGCACCCATTTTCATCGAACCGAGTAATTTCGGCAAATCCTCGCACAAAAAGTCAAAATCAATGTCTTCGCAATGTGCCGTTACTTCCGGGGCGGGGGTGGGATGGAATTTTTGATAGAGCTGCACCAGCTCCAGCAACTCCTGAATGTAGTTGTGGGCGTAGGTGAGGTTGCCGTAGATAAAATTGACCGGATTGTTGATTTCGTGGGCGACGCCCGCCACCAACTGACCGAGGGAAGACATTTTTTCAGTTTGGATGAGTTGCGCCTGACTTTGCTGCAAGTCGTGAAGCAATTGGCTGAGCTGCTGCGCTTGCGCGGTGGCTTTGGCGGCGGCAGCGCGAGCTTGGGCATAGAGGTGGGCTTGGTGGATGGAAATCGCTAGCTGATCGGCTACGGCTTGGGCTAACTTTTGATCGTTTTTAGACCAGTAGCGCGCCTGGGAACACTGATTGATGTACAGAATGGCGTAAAGTTGCCCGTTCGCCTGCACCGGGACGACGAGGGAGGATTTGATATTCGCCCGCTGGTATTCGGGGTTGTTTGGCCCGATGCGCGGGTCTTGGGCCACGTCGGAGATGACGACGAGTTCTCGGTGGTCGATCACCCATTGCGTAATTGGCCCGTGCGTGTCAAATTCGTCGATAGACGGATCGCAACTGTGCTGGCAAACCTCAAACAGGTGCTTGCGGCGGTAAACTTTGTCGCGGTCTGGTATTTCTGGGGATTCTTCGAGCTGCGGCTGGCTGTGCGGTTCTTGGGAGGGATCTTCGACGAGGTGAACGAGGCAGCGTTCGGCTCCCAAGGCTTGCATGAGTTGCTCGATCGCTGAGGTGAGGATGGTTTCCAAATTCAAGCTCTGACGGGTTTGGGTGGTGATTTGGTTCACCAGTCGCTCTCGCTGGGCTTGTTTTTCGGTTTGCTCGTAGAGTTGGGCTTGCCGGATGGCGATTTCGAGCTGTTGGGCGATCGACTGCAGGAACTCGATTTCGCCGGCGCTCCACTGCCGAGGCCGATCGCACAGGCAGGCGATAAATCCGATCCAGCCCGACTGGTTTTTTACGGGCACGAGCAGGTTGGATATCGCGCCGAGGACGCGCGGCGGCGCGCTTGCTTGCCCGGAGCGTGCCTGCCGCAGCTTCTGGGGCGTTTTGGCTGTTGGCAAGCCGGACAGCAGGCGGGCGATCGCCCCCACGCCGGCTGGGCTGGCACCCGGGCCGTAGTTGACGAACAAGGCTCCTTGGGCGATCGCGCACGCCGCCGAGCCAAAGCTTTCTAGGGAGTAATAGCCTAAGTGAGACGGCTTGTGATTTCCGTAGGTTTTTTCGCAGACTACTTGTACTCGCTGCGTGTCGCCGTAGTACCACAAAAAACAGCAGCGATCTGCCTGCAGCAGGGAAGCGACTTCATCCACCGCTGTTTGCAGGACCACTTTCAATTCCAGGGAGTTGCGGATGCGATCGATGATTTTTCGCAGCAAGGCGCTCTGTTTTTGCGGGTCCCGAATTCGGCTCAGTTGGGCGCGATCGGGGACAACAAACGTCGAGGATAATCTATTTAACAAAGAGTGAGTAATCGCCATAAGACAACTTTACTTCTCGAAACAATCCTTGAAAGACTGGCCACCCCCGCTAACTGGCCGTGCAATGGACTACCTGACGGTTAGGTTTTGAAGTTGCCTCCCTTGACTTTGGGAAGATTTTTCGATATAAATCTTGACAAGGCTTAATCGAATTTAACGCTTCCAAACCTCTCCTCCCGGCGGCAGATGCTTATATCTAGGTTGTAGTCTGAGTTACACTCAACCTACCTTTGAATTCATACAATATTTGGGATCGAAAAAATGTTCGCTAGTAACAAAGTGAGCCAAAAGAACGCGGCAGAGGAGGTTTCCCATGAGTAAACATTTGTAAGTTTTGGCAACAAGAAAAGATCGGGAGGAGCGGGCGGCGATCGCCAAACTAGAAACCGTCTCAAACCAGAAAAACTCAGTATAATTACTCGGTTTTAAGATTTTATAAATTATTTTTATTTGCCGGAGCAATTTTCGCGGCATCCCAGCGCTGCGGCTGCTGTACCGCAGGCGAGCTGGGTTTGAAGCCCGCCCTCCAGCACTGCTAGGGGCCACAGGGAAGGCGACTCCTCGGCCATGCCGAATCGCTGTCTGAAGGCGCGGGCGTCCTGGCCTGCTGCCTGCCCTTCACATTTAACCTTTTTTACAGAATTGCCAGAGCCGCGCGAAATATCGCAATAAAACTTCATTATTATGGGGGTTGTATCGTACACTACGCAAGACCCCATAAAAAGGAGTAAAGACAAAAATGTCGGAGTCCCGGCAGCCGCTGACAGTTCCCAAAGAATTCCTCGGTCCTCCGGGCGACTTTAATCCCACGCTACTGATGTTTCTAGCGGCAGTCGCACTGGCGGGACTTTCCAATCTCGGTTACTGGCGCTGGAACTGGCCGGATTGGTGCTGCTTTTGCGCCAACGTCGTCGCCCTGCACATGGCGGGAACGGTGATACACGATGCCTCGCACAATGTGGCCCACCGCGATCGCCTGGTGAATGCCCTGCTGGGGCACGGGAGCGCCCTGATGCTGGGCTTTGCCTTTCCGGTATTTACCCGCGTTCACCTGCAGCACCACGCCCACGTCAACGATCCCAAAAATGACCCGGATCATTTCGTCTCCACAGGCGGGCCACTCTGGCTGATTGCCGCGCGCTTCTTCTACCACGAAGTCTTTTTCTTCAAGCGGCGTCTGTGGCGCAAGTACGAGCTGCTGGAGTGGTTTTTGAGTCGGTTATTTGTAGCGGGCGTCGTTTATATTGCCTGCCAGCACGACTGTTTGGGCTACGTTCTCAACTTCTGGTTTTCGCCGGCATTAGTAGTGGGGTTAGCGCTGGGATTGTTTTTTGACTATTTGCCGCACCGCCCCTTTCAGGAGCGCGATCGCTGGAAAAACAGCCGCGTCTACCCGAGCGCGGTACTGAATATTTTGATTTTGGGACAAAATTACCATCTAATCCACCATTTATGGCCCTCTATTCCCTGGTATTATTACAAGCCAGCTTACGAGGCGACCAAGCCCCTCTTAGACGCCAAAGGCTGCGAGCAAACCCTCGGACTGCTGCAAGGCAAAAGCTTTTGGAGCTTTGTTTACGACATTTTTCTGGGAATTCGCTTCCACCGCGAAAGCGCGTCTGAAACGCAACTGGAAAAGGCTCAATTATAGAGAGTTTTCCCGTGCTTTTCGGCAGAGAGCGATCGACAAATAGGGGCGAGGAAAACCTCGCTCCTAAAAACCTTTAATTATCCTACATTGCGGAGATTTAAAAAACAGACAACCTAGCCGACGTGCTTGAATTAGCGGGCATCCTAACTCGATTTGCTACCGATTCAGAGACGCGAGTTATTTTAACCCGAGTTGCTACGCAGATAGGAGCGATCGGGCAATCAGTAATCGGTAATCGGTCAAATCTCAGACTTCTGAATTCTGACTGCTGAATCCTGAATTCTGACTTCTGATTGATTCACGTCTTTGAGCGGTTACTCTACCCATTCCCCATTACCCATGACCCGTTATCGAGTTCCTGAGTCGCAACTGGAGTGAGTGTATTTATCGCTATTTCTTAGAGTTTCAGCTTTTTTTAATAAGGGGACTGCACCGCTCCCGACGCGGCTGGCGTTGCTGGGGCGAAACTCCAATCGGGTCTGAGATTTTTGGCGCGCCGCAGATAGGGGTGGTGAATTTTGGGGTGAGAGGCGGGGAGGTTGATGTGGATTAAAAACCGGATGCAGCGCTCTAAGGAGCCCTGAACATACATCTGCTGTACGTCCAACAGGGGGACGTTGTTCCAGTGGGGGCGCTGGCGCGCGATCGCCGCTGGAAAAATCGCATCCAAATCGCGGGTGACTGAAAACGTGGCACTGACGATCTCTTCTGGATCGATTTGATTCCACGCTTCTAATTCGTCTAGCAGTTCCTGCACTGCTTCTGTCATCGCTTCAACCGTATTTTCTTCAACGGTTGTCGCACCGCGAATTGCCCTTACTTTCCACTCCACGCTCAGATCCTCCTTTTATTACAGCCATGCCATGCAGCCGCGATCGCTCCAACGAGCTATCTCGATCGTGGCTGAAAAATCTCAAACTTGCCAGGGACTTCAGCAAGCGGGATTCTTTCAATCGAAGCCCCTAAAATTTGTTTATTTTAGCACCTTTCCAGACGTTTTTACGACTCCGCGCGCCTGAAAACTTCTGTAACAAAAACCGCGCGCGACTGCTCCGCCTCTAACCGATCCCTATTGCCCGCGTTCGCCACCGAGAGACTTCAAGAACCTTCTCCGCCTTTTTAACCATTTAATTTTCTGATTCGCTTTTCTACTTTTTGCTGGCCCTCCTCTGTCAAGCTTTCTCTTTCTGACAGAGGAGGCGATCGCTTTCTCCTACTTCAGCCGCTTATGTGCAACTTAAGTGCAGATAGCCGACCAAAGGCGGGGGGCTTACGGTCGATACATCCACAAGGGCTGACCGCTAGTTGACAGCTCGAACTCCAGCCAATCGATGCCGGCTCCCACGCCTGCAGGCAAGTCCACAGACACGCCCGATCGCACCTGGCTGCGATTCAACACCCGATTTAAAAAAGGCTTGGGTTCTTCTATCGTATAGCACTGGGTTTTATCGGGATCGAGTCCTGCCAGCTCGGCTGCCCAGCGGCGGGCATCTTCCTCGGTTCCGAGGCGATCGACAATGCCGAGCTCTACCGCCTGCTGACCGGTAAAAATCCGCCCGTCTGCAAACGTTTTCACCGTTTCCACGGCCAGATTGCGGCCCTCGGCCACCGTTTGGACGAACTGCTGGTAGCTGGTGTCGATCAACTGCTGGAGGATGTCCTTTTCTGGATCGGTGAGTTCTCGGTCAAAGGCCAAAATGTCTTTGTAAGGGCCAGATTTAATCACCTTGAAAGAAACGCCGATTTTGTCCAGCAGGCGTTCGAGGTTGTTGCCGCGCAGGATGACGCCAATGCTGCCGGTAATCGTGCCCGGGTTGGCCATGATGTGTTCGGCACCCATGCCGATGTAGACGCCGCCAGACGCCGAGATATTGCCAAAGCTGGCCACGATTTTGAGCTTTTCGCGCAGGCGCTTGAGCGCGCTGTAGATTTCCTGGGAATCGCCGACGGTGCCGCCGGGGCTGTCAATCCGCAGCAGCAAGGCGGGGAAGCGCTTTTCTTCGACGGTTTTGAGGGCTTCGAGTACCCGTTTGCGCGTGGGGGCAGCGATCGCCCCTGTAATTTCAATCCGAGCGATTTGCTTGCGAAACTTCGGTTTAAATGGCCAAATCATGGGCTGTCAAGAAAAAATCGTGAATGGGGAATCGGGACTGGGGAATCGGGAACGGGAAATTTTCAAGCCATCATTTACTATTCTGAGCCGTGGCCTGCTCAATCGCTTAAGTGGTTTTACTTACTTCCTGGCCGAACAGTCCGAGGGATTGCGGGCGATCGCTTGAGTTGGCTCGGCTGAGGGCAAGCCACCCGCCCGTTCTGTGCCGCCAAGCTGATTTTTTTTCAGCGCTCAGACTTCTGCGGCAAGTTGGTCTACTTTTATTATAATTTCTTAACAAAATGATACAATTACAAGACAATCGTAAGAATAAATACCCCTATTAGTTTTAACAGACTGTAAAAATAGGGGCGGAAGCTGGGAGCGACAAACACCCGACCGGCAAATATACAGGCCAATCCCAGACCCGTGCTTACTTCATCGGAGCTATCCCATGCAGTTGAAACTAACTGAATCAAAACTCCCCTTTCCTTCCCTGCTGCTGATTGCGCCCTTTTTTCTTTGGGGCACGGCAATGGTGGCGATGAAGGGCGTCATCCCGCACACGACACCGCTGTTCATGGCGGGGGTGCGCTTGGTGCCGGCTGGCGCGCTGGTGTTGCTGGCGGCGGCAGCGATGGGCAGATCCCAACCGAAAAGCTGGAGGGCTTGGCTGTGGATCGCCTTTTTTGCCTTGGTGGACGGGGCGATGTTTCAAGGCTTTCTAGCAGAGGGATTGGTGAGAACGAGCGCCGGTTTGGGCTCGGTGATGATTGACTCTCAACCCCTAGCCGTAGCAGTGCTATCGCTGTGGCTGTTTAAAGAGCGAATCGGGCTGTGGGGCTGGCTGGGGCTGGGCACGGGCGTTTTGGGAATCAGTTTAATTGGGCTGCCGGACGAGTGGATTTTGGGGCTGCTGCAGGGCGGCGAACTGTCGGTGCAGGCAGACATCGGGAATTTATTTCAGAACGGGCAGTGGCTGATGCTGCTAGCGGCGCTGTCGATGGCGATCGGGACGGTGACGATTCGGGGGGTTTGCCGCCATGCCGATCCAGTGGTGGCCACGGGCTGGCACATGATTTTGGGAGGATTGCCCTTGTTCGGAATGTCTGCTGTTTGGGAATCGCAGCAGTGGGTTAATATCGACTGGTCAGGGTGGATGGCGCTGGCATACTCCACCGTGTTTGGCAGCGCGATCGCCTACGGTTTATTTTTCTTTTTTGCCTCGAGTGGCAATCTCACCAGTCTGAGCGCCCTTACGTTTCTGACTCCCGTATTTGCCCTGCTGTTTGGCAATCTCTTTCTCGGCGAAGTCCTCAGCACAGTACAATCGGCAGGGGTCTGTCTCACCTTGGCGAGCATCTACATTATCAACCAGCGCGACGCGATCGCCGAAATGCTGAAACTCAAGCGTGGCAAGAACTACGGCACAACTGACGAATCGGCAGCCGATGACAGTTCTCTAGAAATCCCGATCCCCGTGCGGGTGGCGAAATCCGAGCGGGAAATTTAATCCCCTCGCGGGCTGCGCCCGCCGCCCGCGCGCTTTCATTCGCGATCGGAAAATAGAGAAAAGTGAGGGAGAAGAAAGCAGTCACTTTCAAAAAACTTTTTCCGTCTCACTTCACATAAAAAAAAGCGCGATCTGTCTCGCGATCGCGCGGGAAACACTACAATAAAGCGGGACATCCAGCGGGCGGGCGAGGGTGAAGCGCGATCGCGCTCGGCGATCGCCGAGCCTGAATGCCAACTCGCTTTCAGTCCCTGGCCTTCAGCGGAAACGCGGCGGCTTTGTTGCAAAGCACCTTAACCAGTCCAAAATTTAAACCTTAAAATCTAAAATCAATGCAGCCGCTGCGATCGGGTCGCTTTTTGTCAAAAAACACTGCCGATTAAAAGGCTGGGCAGAGACAGTGCGAGCGCGCGGTTGGAGAGTTTTGGCCAATACGGGAAGCAATCTACGATCTCAATCTCTGAAAGGGAATTAGGAAGTCCAACCCCCTCGACGCCAGACGCAACACGACAAGCAAGCGCTTTGAGGTGACATTTACGCGCCATCAAAATCTCTCTCTCCCAATTTTTGTTTGTGTAGGACAATTAGAGCTGTCCGATGGCAAGCTTCTCAATCCCGATCGAGGCCGCTCCTCCCCCATCTCCCCATTTTTCAGGGAGGATGGGGAGGAAAAGTCCCGCAACGGTTCTGAACAGAGCAACCGAATCGCTCACCGCACTGTACCACCCACCGCGCAAGACTATGGTGCTTTACCGCTCCACTGTGCTGATCCTGACCTGCGCTAGTTGCCTGAGTGTTTCGCCCAGCCCAGCTAGAGCGATCGCCGATCCAACCCGGATAGAGGCAGGTTGGATGAAGCCAGTACAGGTGACGGCAGCTATTTACTCCACACAAGTGTCTCAGGCTAGCAGCCCCGCAGAGCGATCGCCCCTCGGCCCGGGCGATCGGGGGCCAGAAGTCAAGAATCTGCAGGAGACGCTGAAGAAATTGGGGCATTACGAGGGGGTGGCGGATGGCGTCTATGAAAGCACGACGATAACGGCTGTCTCTCAATTTCAAGAATCTGTGGGCTTGTCAGCCGATGGGGTTGTGGGAGTGACGACTTGGGAGCGCTTGCTTTCAGCGCGAGACGGGGAGGAACAGGAACCGCCCACAACCCCGCAGCCTGCTCAGTCAACCTCTAAATTGCCCGGTTTTCTCAAAGGAAAAATGGGGTGGGCATTGTTGGGATTGGGAGCATTCGCCCTCGTTGCTGTTGTCGGCTTCCTGGTTCAGTTGTTGATGCGATCGAGCGACAGTCAAGAAGATTTAGAGGGAAATGGCCCTTCGCAGCGCGCCGCGATCGCCGAGTCTGACAGCCCCAAATCTGCCAGCCAGCAAAACTATGACGGCAACGGCTACAGCGACGCCCCGCCAGGGGCGCTTGCAGAACTGGGAGAGCCTCCCCGTCTAGCCAAACTCGATATCGTTGAGGAATTGATCGCGGACTTGCACAGAGCCGATCCGGCGAAGCGGCGCAGGGCGATTTGGGAATTGGGGCAGCGGGGCGATTCGCGGGCGGTGCAGCCTTTGGTGAATCTGATGGTTGATTCGGATTCCAAACAGCGGAGCTTGATTTTGGCGGCGCTGTCGGAAATCGGCACGCGCACCCTGACGCCGATGAATCGAGCCTTGGGGGTTTCCCTGCAAGATGAAAACGCTGAGGTGCGCAAAAATGCGATTCGCGATTTAACGCGCATTTACGAGCTGGTGGCGCAAATGAGCCAGATGCTGCGCCACGCCGTGGACGATCCCGATCCGGAAGTGCAGGAAACGGCTCGCTGGGCGTTGGGACAGTTGAGCCAAATTCGCTTGCCGCCCGGTATCGACAGCCGCCACGCTTTGCCAAATTTGGGGCATCCTCCGGAAGAGGAGGCAGGTCAATAAGCTTTCGCGCGTCCGCGTGTTTTTGCAGCCGGGACAAGGTGGATTGGGGGAGGCGCTTTTCGATCGCAACGATCGGGCATGAGTAATCCTCGATCGAGGAGGGATGCAACAAGTGCATTCATTCAAACGGGCGGCGAAGCAAATTTTTAACAGCAATAGGGGCGCGAACTTTTGATAAACTTTAAAAGTTAAGTTCATCCAAAATTATTTATCGCTCGGTGGGTGCGTACAAACTGCTATTGATGAATACGCCCGTTGGCCCTCTGGGAACGGGACAGGGCGGCGGAGTAGAACTGACGTTGCTAAATATCGCTCGGGAAATGACCCAACGGGGTCACAGCGTGCAAATTGCAGCGAGTCAGGGCTCGGTTTTGGGTTCGCTGCCGATAAAGGAAATACCAGGGGATTTGCAAATTCCGGCGCAAACGCAAAGTCGGACGGAGCCAGTGATTTTGCCGGGAAATTCGGTGCTGGCGAATATGTGGGACTACGCCCGCCAAGTGCAAGGTGAGTACGATTTAATTGTTAATTTTGGTTATGATTGGCTGCCGTTTTATTTGACGCCGTTTTTTCAGACTCCGATCGCTCATTTTGTGAGCATGGGGTCCCTGTCTGATGCAATGGATAGGATTGTGGAACGGGTGGCAGTGGAGTTTCCCGGCTCGATTGCTGTCTGCACGCGCGCTCAGGCTGAAACGTTTCGGTTTGCCGATCGCTGCAGGTGTCTGGGCATGGGGAGCGGCATCGATTTGTCGCTTTACGATTTCTGTGCCGAACCGGAAAATCAACTGGCGTGGGTAGGTCGAATTGCCCCAGAAAAGGCGCTAGAAGATGCGGTGGCAGCGGCTGAGATTGCAGGGATTCCCCTGAAAATTTTCGGTCAAATGCAGGATCAAGCTTATTGGGAGCAAATTTGTCAGTACTATCCGAATGCGCCTGTAGAATATCGGGGATTTTTTCCGACTGCAGAACTGCAGCGACAATTGCGCCAGTGTCGGGCGATACTGATGACGCCGCGTTGGGTGGAGGCGTTTGGCAATGTGGCGATCGAAGCGCTGGCGTGCGGGGTGCCGCCGATCGCCTACCGGCGCGGGGGACCTTCTGAAATTGTTCGCGATGGAGAAACCGGGTTTCTGGTAGAACCGGATAGCGTGGATGGATTGGTGCAGGCGATCGCGCGCCTGGATACCATCGATCGCGCTCGCTGTCGCCGCCAAGCTGAGGAGGAATATTCGATGGAAATCTGGGGCGATCGGGTGGAAGAATGGTTCAAAGGTATTCTAGAACCCTCGTAGTTTTGCGCGATCGTCTGCTGAGTCTAACTCCCCTGGGGATTTTCAACAGCAGGTTATTCGCTGAAACCAGTTAAAACCGACTGAAAACTATTGCGCGATCGCCTCTCAAAATCCCCAGATGCGATTAATAAATTCTTGACAAACAAGCGTTTCTGTGCTATGAATTCACATTTTCAGCCCTGCGAACTGCCGCCGCCCCTCAAACCCGGTGACTTGCTGCGCGTCATTGCGCCGAGCGGGTGCCTGCGCGAATACGAGGCATTTCATCAAGGGGTTGAAATCTGGCGATCGCGCGGCTATCGCGTCGAACTCGAACCCGGTTACGGCGATCGCTGGGGCTATTTGGCGGGGAAAGACGACAACCGCCGCCAGCAACTCGCCGACGCTTGGAAAGATTCCGAATGTCGCGCTATTCTCTGCGCCAGAGGCGGTTACGGCGGGGCGAGAGTGCTGGAAGATTGGAAATGGCCAACCCATCTCGGCGCGAAATGGCTCATCGGTTTTTCCGACATCACCAGTTTGCTGTGGAGTTTGAGCATTGAGGGCATTGCAGGGGTTCACGCGCCCTTGCTGACGACGATAGCGGCTGAGCCGGATTGGTCGAAACAGCGATTATTTGACTTAGTAGAAGGGCGATCGCTCGAACCTTTGCAAGGCAATGGCTGGGGCGGCGGAAAGGTATCTGGGTTTCTGCTACCCGCCAATCTCACAGTCGCCACGCACCTGCTTTGCACGCCGGCACAACCGCCCTTAGAGGGAGTTATTCTCGCGCTGGAAGATGTGGGGGAAGCACCCTATCGGATCGATCGCATGTTGACGCAGTGGCGGATGGCGGGCGCGTTCAAAGGCGTGCGGGGAATTGCACTCGGGCGTTTCAGTCAGTGCGAACCGCCGAAAAATATTCCCAGTTTAACGGTAGCGGAAGTATTGCGCGATCGCATGAACGAATTGGGAATTCCGATTGTTTCCGATTTGCCATTCGGGCACGACGGGGAAAATGCCGCCCTGCCGGTGGGAGTGATGGCTGAATTGGATGCAGATAAAGGCACCCTGAATTTTTGCTGATCCCTAACCTTCCCCTCGGGAGCATCCCATTTTTTTCAAAGAGAACCAATTCAGCCAAGCCACTTCATTTTTCCCTCTTCCCCTCTCCCCCTCCCCTTTTACCTGCGTGTATCCCTGCCCGAATCCGCGTTTTCTCGCCAACTCAACGGCGAGCCAATCCCAGTTTTCTCAAAACTCGCTCGGCAAAACTCGGCGGAGCATCGTAGGGTTTTGGCTTATTTTTAAACTTCGGTCGTTTTTCCGGTTCGTGCAGGTAGCGATAGTGCAAAAATACGTCTCGGTAGCGAAAGTCGAGATTTTCTCCGGCACAAAGGCGCGTAAAAATTTTAGCAGGGATGCCAATATAGTGAATATAGGTCAAGCGCTGATTTTTGTCATAAAGAATATTTTCCCGCTCCTCAAAATGGGTAGAGGTGACGCAGCAGCCGGTTATTTCATGCGCCGGCAAGTGCAAAGCTAAGTTATAACACGGGATGCCCGATCGCATCATCATGTAGTTGAGGAGGGTTTGATCGGGAGCCATCGCATAGAGAATTTCTGCTTCGCCCGATCGCAGTTGCGCTAGCAGCCACTCTTTGGTTTCCTGATTGAATATATTTTTCTTTGAGGCGTACAAACCCGCACAAAATATTTGGGTTTGGATTGGTTCTCGAGGAAAGATTTCTAGAAGTCTGGGAGAGGCGATATTGTAGACGTACATGGGTTCTTTGTGCTGGAAGTCATACACCACCCAGTCGTCGCGATCGAGTTGAGAAAAAATGCGATCGACAGGCTTCATCAGCAAAGTGTCTGCATCCATATAAATGAAGCGATCGAACGGTCCATCAAAGGCACAAAAGCGTCGGTGACTGCCCAAACGATAATAGCTTTCTCTGCCAATTTTTCGCCATTCTTGCAGCGCGGTGGGATGCGCATCCCAGGCGCTGCGAACAAACCCATCCCACCGCTGCATCGATTCTCTATCGTGGTAAAGTTGCACGTTCGGACGCTTGGCAATTTCAGCAGCAATCCGTTCTATATTGTCGTCGTAGGGATAGACGCAGACGGGCATATTTTGCCCTTGAATCACCTCGATGCTGTTCAAGAGGGCGATGAGTTGGTCATAAACTGCGTCATTGGCAAGGGTGCAGATTCCGTCCATATTGAGGAATGTTTGGGTTTAGGAATATTGAGCGACGAATTCAGACAGCCAGTTGAGGAGATTGAGCTTGTGAAGGACAATCTGGCGGGCTTCGGCGATCGCACTTTTCGCTTCGTGCCAGAAATCGGGGGTGGAAATGACCTCTTGGATGTAGGCTAATCCTTTTTCATCCAGGCTGGGCAATCTCAGAAAGCTGCCTTTTGGCAGCAATTTATCCGCCGCCGAACCGCCGTAATAAATCGGCAAGCACCAAGCTAACAGGGCATCCCAGAGCTTTTCGCTGACATACCAGTCATTTTCGGCGTAGTTTTCGATCGCGAGATTGTAGTAGTAGGGAGCGAGGGCGTGCCACTTCTGATTCAGGGCTCCGTAACTGAGCGCCCAAGTTGGCAATCCGCGCCCGTACAAGTCAAAATTCACGCCCCGCTCTTGCAGCAGTCGGATAAATTCCAATCGCCGGCGGTGGTTGACAGAGCGATCGATTCCCGATGTCATCCAAGAACAAGCTTTTTCTTTTTCCGGCACTCCCAGCTCGTTCAATTCCCGAAACGAATTGCCGAGATACCAAATCGCCGGCATGTAATCCGGCGTTGGTGCAAAATCATCGGGACCTGAAATATAGCCGCAATAGAGTTTTGCTTGTTCGTAATTGGCTTTATTTGCCTCGACTACTTCCGGGAGAGGAGGTTCGCGCAGCAGAAAGATTCTCCGTTCTTTGGGAACGCCGCGAAATAATGTTTGCAAATCGGGTGGCGGCGGGGCGGGTTTGCGCCACAAGTCAGCCACGCGCGATTTTAAAGATTTTTTGCGGGGCGCGATCGGAAAATTAAACTGATAGAGCAGCAGGAAATCCGGTTCTGGGGCATTTGCCATCATCTGAATCGTGCCCCACGCGCCGAAGGAGTGGGGAGTTTGATGCCACAACCAGTCACTCTGGCTCTGGTAAAGCAACTTTCCAGTTGTCATATCTGCGTAGCTGCTAATCATGCCGATAACGTTTCGCCGCATTGCTCTACATTTCCTGTCGCTAGTGAGTATCTTGGCACCCTTATTTTCTTATGTTAATCTAGAATTATCAGCTTCGCACAAAAAGGACTGGCTCGATGAGTCGCGGAATTTACATTCTGGCTAATGATAAGGTTATAGAGAATACAATTGCCTTGTTAGAGAGTATTCGCTTGTACGATACCGAAACTCCGATTGTAATGATTCCTTATGATAATAATTATAAAGCGGTAGCTGAAGTCATTACTACAGGCTATGGGGTAAAAATTTACGAAAATTTACAATTTGTCGAGTCGATAATTGAGCGAGCGCGTCAGTTGTGGAGCTACAGAACCATGACGCAAGGCTTCCACCTGCTGCGAAAATTTGCCTGCTGGTTCGGATGCTTCGACGAATTTTTATATATCGACACGGATATTGTCGTATTTGAAAAAATTGCCGACACGTTAAATTACCTGTCAGACTGGGACTTTATCTGTTGCGACTATCAAGCTAATACGGGACTCCAGCACGTTTTTGCAGACCAAATTCTAGAGGATAAGGTGTTTTCTGAAGAAGAATTGCGGGATATTTTTAATGCGGGATTCTGGGGATCAAAGAAAAATTTATTTTCTGAAGAAGAACTTTTTGAAGTAATCGGTGAGTGCGCCTCGATGCCCGAATATTTTTACTGGTCTTATTTAGACCAAAGTATTCTGAACTATCTAGTTTTAAAGCGGATTCCCCGCCATTTCAATCTTGTCAGGATATCCGATAACGTTCCCGGAAGTTGGGCGGGAAGCAAGCATTTCAAGTTGGAAGGTGGCCGCTTGTACGACTCGATTACAAACCAACCGTTGCAATATCTCCACTGGGCAGGCATTCGGATCGAGCCTGGATGTTCGTACTGGGATGTTTGGGAACACTACCGGTATTTAAACACATCCAAGCCCGACCGCTACCCTCAGACTCAGACGCGCCGAAGTCTCGGTGAGAGAATCCTCAACCGGATTAAACGGCTAACTAAAGGAATCTAAATCGATCGCGCGCGAACCGCCGCGATCGAGCTGGGCAAACAAGATGCCGAGCTGATACCAAACGAGCCGCCCAATCAGAACTGTGAGTGGCAGGGAGATGGTATAGGCAAGGGAAGGAGGAAAGCCAAATATTTGCAACCCGGAAGAAAGAAATATACAAATGCCTGCGGAAATTCCCAGAAAAGGAATCAAAAGTTGCGTGCCTTGGAGATTTGCCAAATTCATTGTCGATCGGTTTTTCGACCAATCTTTAACGAATTGCTTGAGAGTGGCTTCAAAAGCAATGCCAGAAGTGACGCCGGCGAGTAATCCAGCCAGCAATAAAAAATACGGGGGATCGATGGGGAAGTAGTACACGGAGAACTCCTAGAAACGGTATGGGAATTGCGGGGATGTAACCTCTCCCCCCTGCCCCCTCCCCGTTTCGGGGAGGGGGGATATTTGTTTGTTTGTTTGTTTGTTTCTTTCTTTCTTCCTCCCCCTTCCCGACCTCTCCCTAACCCTCCCCTAAGAGGGGAGGGAAGCGGAGCGGCTTTTTTTACGAGGAAGGGGGCTGGGGGGTTAGGTCTTTTCTCGCCGCGCGCTTTACGACTGCTTGTTGCCAAAAGCTGAACTGAGGGAAACTGCGGGCAAAATGGCAGCAGCTCCTTCAGCGGAGAATTCTGCCAAAGCTCCGATCGCGGCACTGAAAAGGCGATTGGGCTGGAGATCTTCTTTAACGAGGTTCCAGAGGCGTCGCACTTCTTCGGTGTGGAGGCGATCGTCTTCCGTCAGGGCTAGCAGCATCTGGCGGCGGAGGAATTTGCCTTCCTCTGAGAAAAGGTACTGAGCGGCTAATTGGGCGGTGGGCAGGAGGTCGAAGTTGCTGTCCGATCGCGCGATCTCCAGCAAGTTCTCCAGCCTGTCCCATTGGAATTTACCATCTTTGAAGAGCACTTCAATCAAGCGGCGGCGCAATTGGGGAGTTTCGCCAGTCAGCAGGCGGCGCGAGACGTAGGGATAGGCGATCGCCACAATTTTGAAATCAGGATTGAGGGTGAGCGCCAATCCCTCCTGAGTCACGAGCGATCGAATGATCAGGGCAAATTTCGCCGGGACTCGGAAAGGATATTCGTACATCAACTCGCTGAAGCGATCGGTGATCGTCTTGAAGTTGAAACTGCCCACGCTCTCGCCGATGATATCCCCCAAAACCGCTTCTAGGGCTGGCACAATTGGCCAGATATTCGTTTCTGGCGTGAGAAAGCCCAGCTTGACAAAATCCTCGGCGAGTGACACATAGTTTTTGTCGATCAAATGCACGACAGAATCCACGAGGGTTTCTTTCGTGTTTTGTTCGAGCTGATCCATCATGCCGAAGTCGATGTAGGCCATGCGGCCATCGGGCATGGCAAATAAATTGCCCGGGTGGGGATCGGCGTGGAAAAATCCAAATTCTAGGAGCTGTTGCAGGCCGGTTTCTACGCCGATTCGGACTAGAGCGTCGCTGTCTAACCCGGTGGCTTTGATTTGGTCGATATCCGTCAGTTTGAAGCCGTTTATCCACTCTAGGGTGAGAACCCGGTGGCTGCTGTAGCGCCAGTATATTGCCGGAACTTTGACATTGGGGTTTTCGGCAAAGTTGCTGGCAAATTGTTCGGCGTTGCGCCCTTCGTTGAGGTAATCGACCTCTTCAAAAAGCTTGGTGCCAAATTCGTCTACGATCAGGGTGAGGTCGTGCCCGAGATTCAGGGGGAGCCAGGGAGCCATCCAACCGGCAGCCCACCGCATCAAATAAAGGTCTAGGGTTAGGGTGGGTTTGAGATTGGGGCGCTGCACCTTGACGGCCACTTCTTCGCCGGTATGCAGGCGCGCCCGATACACTTGACCGAGACTCGCTGCGGCAACGGGCTCTGGGGAGAGGTAACTGTAGGTTTCTTCAATAGAGCGATCGAGCTGGGTTTCGATGATGTTGAAGGCGATCGCGTTGGGGAACGGGGGCAACTGATCTTGGAGTTTGACCAGTTCTTCTAGGAAGTCTTTGCGAATTAGGTCCGGGCGGGTGGAGAGGGCTTGGCCTACTTTGATGAAAGTCGGGCCTAAATCGGTGAGGACGTGTCGCAACTGTTCGGCGCGTTGCGATTTGTGCTGGGTTTCTTGGTGCTGCCAAGAGTCCCACAGCCAACCCAGGACAAAACCGGCAAAGTACCAGATGATTTTGAGGGCACGCCCGATAACTAACCAGGGGCGGTAGCGATAGTATTGGGCGATCGCTTCCGCATCGTAGCGCCTCAGCCGATCGAGTGTGTGCTGACTCACGCTTTTATTTGCCTCTTGAACTCAATTTGTAACACATTGAAAATTAAACCAGCGAACTCCCTCGTTTTGGGCGATCGCCTTCTGGCACCGTCGCGCTGTCTCAGAGCTTGACTTCCGAGACGCTTCCAGGGTATTTTTATGAGCTGGCCATTTAGTTCGAGCGGTGTTGCCACTGCATTATTTTTATCTTTTTCTTAACTATACTATATAAAAGTTCAAAAAAGTCTCCGATGTGAGGCGAGATAACCGCTCTCTTTTCATCGCGCGCGCCGTCAGTCTGCCTGCTTGACGAGGGGGCATTATCTCCTCACAGGGTCAAAAAGTCAAGCAAGTTGCCTGCCCAGTTGAGATGGCCACTGTCCGGGGGCACGTCGGACGTCTCGCACCCGCGCTGGCGATCGCTTGTTTGGAAATGAAATAAAGTCATTTGGTTTCTCCATTGGCTGGCATCGCGGGCGTGGAGCGATTCGCTGTCGCGATCGCTTCGCTTCAGGCGCGGTTGAAATCGAAGCGATCGCCACACGTTTTAAACCCGTTTACCCGATAGGAATTGTTGACTGAACGGACTCGCGCTGGTGCAGGTTTTTGAACCACTGCCCGAGGCGCAGGTACTTTTGCTGCCAGTCGTCGCCAAAGCGCAGGCTGTAGTAACCGAGAGCAGACACCGCCGCAATATCTGCAGCCGTCCACTCCTGACTCAGCAAGTAGGAAGAGGTGGCGAGTTGCTCGTCGAGAAAATACAAAAGGCGATCGATGAGAGATTGATATCTCGCCCGCGCGTTCGCATCTGCTTTGTCGCCTTTTCTCACCTCCACCGTCAGACTCACGGCATTATCTGCGAGGGTGTCGGCGATTTCTTCCAACTGGCGGCAGCGCAGGCGTGCAGCGCGTTCGCTTGGATAAAAGCTCGGCTGCGGATAGGTTTCGTCGAGGTATTCGACAATCTGAGTCGAATCCCAAACGGTGGTGCCATTTTCATCGACGAATACCGGCACTTTTCCAATCGGGGAAAGTTTGAGAAATTCAGGCGATTTGTTGGTCATGTCAGTTTCTTTGAACTCGCAGGGCAAGTTTTTCTCGGCGAGTAAGATCCGCACCTTGCGCGCGTAGGGCGATCGCTGGGCATAGTATAGAGTTCGCGTCATTTGAGCTTTTCTGTATCTAAAGTTACAGTTTTGCAGTATACTATATGCGTGGCAGCAAGCGCCGACGCCCCCCACCCTCACGGGTGAAGTAAGGGAGCGTCTATTTATTGTTGGGAGTGCGAAGGGTACGTCCGCATTCCAAATATTTTTTTTACAAAGCCGACAAGCTTTCTGAAAAATTTCTGGAACATTGCGCCTACCTCAACAATCTTTTTCTTTTATTCATTGCAAGTAGAGGCATGGGGGGACGCACCCCTACAGTTTCAAGAGTTAACTTAAATTGGTATAAGTAAGCTATGTCAGGCAAAAAACGCGCGCGATCGCGGTTTTGAGCCTGGGTGTCCCGCTAGCCCCGCGATCGCGGATAGCGAGGATGCTGTGGAGGGCGGAAATTTTTTCGAGTCGCGTCCGTCTTTACTGCGCGTAAAAAGCTGTTGTGGGGCTGCTATGGGTGACGTTATCGCTGAAATTGACCAGAAAAAAGCAGATGCAGAGCGGATTCTGGCGATTGTGGAGGCTGTGGAACAGCGCGGGCGATCGCTCCCGATTTCGGCGCATCTGACAGCCATACCGCCTGCGGCTCCCATCCACGGGCGATCGCGCGAAATCCGCCAATTACAGGAAGCGCTGGCGAATCCAGAGGTGAAGACGCTCGGCATAAGCGGTGCAAGCGGCATCGGAAAATCAGCGCTGGCGGCGTATGTGTACCGCCATTCAGCGCAACCGGGGCGTGACGGTACGCGCCCCTACACCAGTGGGGAGAAGGAATTTGAGGCGAAATTCTGGGCGGATGTCAGCAAAAAGCCCGATTTCGCCGTATTTGCCAAAAGAGCGATCGCCCATTTATCCGGCAAATCGCTGCAAGATTTGGCGTTCCTGCGCCAAAAGAGCCAGTTAATCGAGGAGTTGCTCAAATGCCTGAAACAGCGGCGCTGTTTGCTGGTAGTCGATAATTTGGAAACATGGCTCGGCGATCGCCAACAAGCTGCAAGTGACTATCAAGATTTTTTCCAGCAGTGGAACGAACGCGGAGCCACCAGCACGCTGCTGCTGACTGCGACAATTCAACCCGAAATTTTGCACAATCAGTGTCAGTGGCTAACCCTGAAAGGGCTAGAACCGGCTGAAAGCCTCAATTTGTTGAAAAGCTCCGGCATTGAAGGCTCTGACGCCGAATTGCAAGAAGTGGCCAGCCGTTTAAATGGCCACCCGAAGCTACTTTGTTTAGTTGCCAGTTGGTTGAAAAAAGCCGGGACTCCCCACGTCCGAAACGCCGAAACACTGCTTTTCAATTCTCAAATTTCGCTGCCCGATTCCCAGGGCGATCGCGTGCAATTTGTCTGGCTTTTGCAACAGCACTGGCAGCAATTAACGCCAGAGTTGCAGGGCTTTTTGGTGAATCTCAGCCTCTGCGGGCGATCGCTCGATCGCTCTTTTGCTGCCCTGTGTTTGGATCACTCCGAAATTGATATAGCTTTGCAGGAACTTGCCAGCCGATCGCTGCTGGAACCGCTCTCAGACTCGGAAGCGTTTGACTTTCACCCCTTCGTGCGGCACTGGCTCGGACTGCGGGCGAGTTCTGCACCGCCGCAGCGAGAAAGGGCGATCGCGGCTTGTCAGTCGCTAGCCGCCAATTTCCCAGAGCGTCAAACTCTGGAAAATATCGCCATTTCTCTAGAACTATTTTACCTGTTTTGCCAGGAAAAGCAATCTATAAAAGCTTGGGAAATTCTCGAAGAATGCGAGAACTTTTTAACCGTGCAAGGTTATCATAACCTCCAGGCTCACCTGTACGAATACCTGGTGAATTGGTGGAAAACGAATCAGGAGAAAAAAGGATTATTGGCAGAGGCGATCGCCCGGTTGGCTCGCGTTCGCATTGAGTTGGGAGACTATCAACAGGCGCTAGAATGCTGCCAGCAGGCTTTAAAAGCGGCGCAGGCAGCGGGCGACGCCGGAGCAGAAGCGATCGCGCGCTATTGGATGGGAAAAGCGCACTACCAGCAAAGGCACTACCAACAGGCGCTAGAATGCGATCGCCTTGCCCTGAAAATATTTCGCGAAATGGGAGAGCGCGCCTGGGAAGCGGCAACGCTTGTTTCTCTGGGCGACGATTGCAATAGCATGAGGAAATACGAACAAGCGATCGAGTATTATCAGCAGGGGCGGGAGGTGGCAATTTCGGCAGATTTCGCGAACGTCGAATCCCACGCTCGCAACGGTTTGGGTAAAGTCTACCACGCACTGGGGCAATACGAACTGGCAGTCGAATATTACCAACAAGCGCTGGTTTTGGAGCGGGAAAGGGGCGATCGCTGGAGCGAATCCCTGTCTCTGAGTCGCTTGGGAGATGTTTACTATTCGTCGGGGCAATACCAGCAAGCGATCGGGCGCGTCAAACAGTCGCTGGAAATTAAACGAGCGATCGGCGATCGCATTGGAGAAGGGATTTGTTTGAAGAATCTCGGCAAAGCTTATCACGCGCAGGGAGAGGGCGATCGCGAGATTGAATGTTACGAGCAACTGCTGGAAATTAAACGCGAAATGGGCGATTTACCCGGAGAAGCCCAAGCGCTCGAACAACTGTGGCTGGTTTATCTATCGCTGCAGCAACACGAACGAGCCCTCGATTACTACCTGCAGTTATTAGAAATCAAGAAAAAAATCAGCGACGCCCAAGGAGAAGCTGACGCGCTCGAACAGTTAGGGGAGGCTTTAGATGCTTTGGAACAGTGGGGACAAGCAGAGCAGTGACGTGCAATTTTGGCGATGGGGGAAAGGAAGAGCGCTCTCAGCGCTCACTACAAACGTAGTATGCAATTTTGGCGATTGGGGAAAGGAGGAGCGCTCTCAGCGCTGGCGGCGAACGAGGAGCGCTCTCAGCGCTGGCGGCGAACGAAGAGCGCGGGCAAATCGGTTATTTTTAAGAGAAAAGGCAATGAGTAGGAGAAATGGCACTATACTGTATTGCAAACTGTATGGTTAAAAAATACCCCCTATTTAGGCGATCCACCCCTCGCGATGTCGGACAGCGTTCCGCTGGCTGAAACAGTGGTTGCGATCGACACAGCATTATGGACTTGCTAGAATACCAAGCCAAAGAATTATTCCGTCAGATGGGCATCCCCGTTTTGCCCTCGCAACGCATCGATCATCCCAGCGATCTCAAGGGGCTGAGGATTCCCTATCCGATCGTCCTCAAATCTCAAGTGAAGGTAGGCGGGCGGGGCAAAGCGGGCGGAGTCAAGTTTGTGGAAAACACCATCGATGCCGTCGCAGCCGCGCAGACGATTTTTCACCTGTCCATCATGGGAGAATATCCGCAGGTGCTGCTCGCCGAGGCGAAGTACGCCTCCCAGCAAGAATTTTATCTGGCCGTGGTGCTCGATCGCGCCATTCGCCGCCCGGTGCTGCTCGGTTCCATCCGGGGGGGCATTGACGCCGAGGCGACGCTGGAACACATCCAGCAAGTGGTAGTCGATCGCGAGTTTTCTCCGTTCTACGCGCGGCGTCTGACAGTGAAAATGGGATTGAAAGAGGAACTGATTCAGTCCGTCAGCGCCATTGTGGAAGCCATGTTCAGGTTATTTTCTGAGAAAGACTTGGACTTGGTAGAAATCAATCCCTTGGGGATAAGTGCCAAGGGCGAGGTGATGGCACTCGACGGCAAAGTGATTGCCAATGACGAAGCGTTGGGGCGTCATCCCGAACTGGCAGAGCTGGCGTCTAAAATGGGCAAATCCGCCAAGGGAGAGGAGATAACGCCCCTGCCACCTTGCATGAATTTCGTACAGCTCGACGGAAATATCGCGATCGCCTGCAATGGGGCGGGTTTGACAATGGCGACGCTGGATTTAGTGCGCTTTGGCGAGGGAAACCCGGCGAATTTCGTGAATGTGGGCGGGGAATTGTGCCACGACGCCACGCCGGCAACCCTGTGCGATCGCATTGAGAAGGGGTTGGAGCTGGTGACGCGCGATAAAAAGGTGAAAGTGGTGCTGGTGAATTTCCTGTGCAGCTCCATCTCGTGCGATTTGGCAGCAGGGGCGATCGAGAATTTTGTCAGACAGCGAGAAGAAAGCTTGCGGCAAAGGCACCTGCACTTTGTCGCCCGTCTCGTCGGCAGCGAGTTCGATTTGGCGAAAGAGCGCTTGTCGGCGCTGAAAATCCCCTTGTTCCAAGATTTGGAGCACGCCGTCAATCGGGCGATCGAGCAAGCGAAAAAGGGGTGATGGGGGAATGGGGCATTGGGAATTGGGCATTGAGAATTGGGCATTGAGAATTGGGAATTGGGCATTGGTTGGATTATTTTTTTCTATTTGCTTGAGCCCGATGCCCGATGCCCGATGCCCGATGCCCGATGCCACGAGCCCCATGCCCAATTCCCCTGGGTGCTACTAGCAACTGGAGTGAAGTGACTGTGATATGATAAAAAGTTTATCACCTGTTGCCTATTTAAGGATTGGTGCATGAATTTGAAGGCAGACAGCAAGGTTCTGATACAGGGCATCACGCAGCCGCTGGGGACAACCCACGCGGCACTGATGAAAGCTTACGGAACCAGTGTAGTGGCGGGAGTCAGCCCCGGCAGTGGCGGGCAGACGCTGCACGAAATACCCGTATTCGACTTAGTAGAGCAGGCGCTGTGGCACGTTGGGGCGGTAGACGCGAGTGTAATTTTCGAGCCGCCCTACTTAGTGCTGGATGCAGCCCTAGAAGCGATCGCCGCCGGCATCCGACAGATTGCGATCGTCACCGAGGGAATGCCGCCGCTGGATATGGTGCGCCTAGTCAGAACCGCAGAAACAACCGACACCCTCATTCTCGGGCCGAGCTGTCCCGGCGTTATTATACCGGGAAAAATCTTGCTGGGCACCCACCCCGCCGAATTTTACACCCCCGGAGCCGTCGGGTTAATCAGCCGCAGCGGCACCCTGACGTATGAAATCGCCCGCGAACTCACCCAAGCAGGATTTGGGCAATCGATCGGCGTCGGATTGGGCTCGGATGCGATTATGGGATCGTCGTTTCCGCAATGGCTGCAAGTATTGGACGAAGACGACAAAACCGAAGTCATCGTTTTAGTGGGAGAAATCGGCGGAGCCAGCGAAGAAGCCGCCGCGCGCTACATAGCAGAAGCGATCGACAAACCCGTCATCGCCTATATAGCCGGTCATCACGCCCCCAAAGGCAAGCGCCTGGGGCACGCCGGAGCGATTATCTCCGCCCAAGTAGCCGATTTAGGGGCAGACGTCGGCACCGCCGAAAGCAAAATAGCCGCCTTCAGACAAGCCAAAGTACCCGTAGCCGAGCGCCCTTCAGAAATCCCCGATCTCGTGAAAAAGATACTCAAAAAATCGGGACACAAAAAGAAGTAATCGGGCATGGAGCAGAGTTAATTCTTAGTAAAATCTGTAGGGGAGAAGCATTCGCGCAAATAATCCTTCGGGTAGCCGTGAAATGTGAAACGCGAATGCTTCGCCCCCAAACGTATCGTTCACAACCAATAATTCCTCAATACATTGGCATATACCTGTAGGGGAGAAGCATTCGCGCAAATAATCCTTCGGGTAGCCGTGAAATGTGAAACGCGAATGCTTCGCCCCCAAACGTATCGTTCACAACCAATAATTCCTCAATACATTGGCATATACCTGTAGGGGAGAAGCATTCGCGCAAATAATCCTTCGGGTAGCCGTGAAATGTGAAACGCGAATGCTTCGCCCCCAAACGTATCGTTCACAACCAATAATTCCTCAATACATTGGCATATACCTGTAGGGGAGAAGCATTCGCGCAAATA
>CAYOOD010000060.1:0-47024 GCA_964405435.1 uncultured bacterium | reverse complement strand
CCTCCCCACCTCCCCCCCCACTCCCGCTTCAAACTCAGTACAATCGGGAAGTAGCCTAGTTTGAGGTTGAGTGTGCTGCCCGTCATCTACTCGGAAGATTTCCTGCTGCACGACACCGGGCGCTTCCACCCAGAGCGCTCCGATCGGTTGAGAGCGATTGTTGAAGCGCTGAAAGCAGCTCCCTGGGCGTCCAAGCTGGAGTGGCAATTGCCAACCCCCGTGCAGGAGCGATCGCCCGCCGATGCCATTCAACAAGTCCACTCCCGGGAATACATCGAGTCAGTCCGGCTTCTCGCCCAGACTGGCGGCGGCTACCTCGATCCCGACACGCCCGTCTCTCCCCGCAGTTACGACGTGGCGCTGTTGGCGGTAAATGCCTGGCTCGATGCCGTCGATCGCGTTTTGAATGCGGGAGCGCCTGCTTTTGTACTGGCTCGCCCGCCCGGGCACCACGCCCTTCACGCTCGCGGCATGGGATTTTGCCTGTTCTCGAATGCCGCGATCGCCGCTCACTTCGCTCTGGAAAAACCGGGCATCAGCCGAGTGGCCATTCTCGACTGGGACGTTCACCACGGCAACGGCACGCAAGCCCTGGTAGAACACAACCGCCAAATCGCCTACTGTTCGCTGCACCAATCTCCCGGCTATCCCGGAACCGGCTATCCTGACGAGCGCGGCACCTACAACAACCTGTTGAATATTCCCATGTTCCCGGGCAGCGCCATTCCCGAATATCGGCTGGCGTTTGAAGAAAAAGTCATGCCGTTTTTGAGTAATTTTCAACCGGATCTGCTGATAGTCAGCGCCGGCTACGATGCCAATGCCGTCGATCCCCTTGCCAGCATAGAGCTGCAACCGTCCGATTTTGGCGTCTTTACCGATTACTGTCTCACTTTGACTCGCCGCATTGTTTTTGGCTTAGAGGGCGGCTACGATCTCAACGCCCTGGCGTCCTCGGTTGTGGCAACGGTCGAGCGCTGTTTGGTATAGGGTAGAGAGCGCGTCACACCGCGTCAAGCAGTCCTCTATCTCCCTCGGCGAATCGCATTTCCATGCGTCAGGGATGTATCGTATTTTTCTGTGCAAATTTTTATCACAGATTAGCACGGCTGCTTTTCTGGACTGATACAATTTAGCTCTAGCATTCGACGCTAAAAGTAAAGCCAGTTATTTTAAAACTTTTGTTTTGAAGTAACTCGATTTTTGCTGAAAATAAAAAAGGTAAAAAAATGACTCAGTACGAGGAAATTTTTGAAGTTGAAGGCGAAAGCGAAGAGGAACTGAGCGCTGAAGAAGCTGTTTTAGCGATCGCATTCGTCACCATGTTTGCGGACGACGAAGTGAGCCTGGAAGAGAATGAAGCCCTGAATAATGTAATGTCTAACTTGGGTTTGTATGACAATTATTCAGTCAATGAAGTGAACGAATTATTGGATAAGTTGACCCGCATTTATAATGATGAAGGTGCGGGTATTTTATTGAATACAGCCGTGGCGGCACTCCCAGAGGAAATGCTAGGAACTGCTTTTGCAACCGCAGTTGGAACCCTATTCATCGATGGAGAACTTCCTGAAGAAGAAGAGGAATTCGTGTCCGGGCTCCAGCAAGTTTTGGGCATCCCGGATGATGTGGCAGAGGAAATTATAAACGCCGTGGCTCAAGAGTGAGGCGACGGGCGATCGCTCTAACGCAGGCATTTCACTGAACCGCCAAAATTACCCGCTTTTGGGGGCTTTTTTGCCGCGATCGCCCCTAGAGTCCGCTCGTTTTTTCTTTCCACTTCCCTCTCGACTGCCGACAGTCAAGCCTTACCACAGACGAGCGATCGCCGTCAAGGATTGTGCGTCTACCTGCCAAAAGACATCGGCGGGCAGCTACAGGGTAGAACCGGGGAAACACCCTTCTCTTGTGGAGCGTTCCGCCTTTTTTCCAGCCACCTGCATGTCTTCTTGCCCCCGCGAACTTTAAGAAAGCAAAAACTTGACTATGCCTGTAGAGGTAGATTTGCATCTTCCTTTGGGTATACTAATCGCAACGGCGAATCTGCCGAGCAAAAGCTGCGCGCGTCCCCCCTAGGAAGGAAACCCAACAGTCAATGATGAACCAGATAGAGCTAGAACGAGAAATCAGCAGGATGGCTTTGGCGATGAGAAGCCGGAATCGCCAGCTCGGAAATGACCTGATCGAGCATCTGAGAACTCAGCTAACCCTAGAAGGCGTCGCCGGCGTGATCGTCGTCAGCATCGAGCGCCTGCTCTGGTTTGACATTGACTCGGTTTTCTGGACGATACAGCATTTGATTCCTGCCGACGTGATGCAGGAAATTCACAAAATGACTTCAATAGCAGTGAGCAAGCGCTTGATCGGCAAAGGGCTCATGCCGGGTAAGGATTTTAGCGTTGACGGCGCAGGCAAATTGATATTGAGCGAACGGGCTTTAGGGGCGGTTGCAGTTCGCTGAGGTCGGCAGCGCAATCGCAACCCCAGTGTTGTTTGTACGAGTGGGGGAAAGGTCGTCAATCGCGCCCGTGCGGGCGGAGAGAGGTCACAGACTCGTCAGCAGAGCGCGGGCGGCGATCGCCCGATCTGGGCGCGATCGCCCTGGTTGCCATCTCCACTTGCGCCCCTCGCTCCGCCGTACCCGATCTCGTGTTTCAACCCCCTTCCGGTTCAAATACCTAGGGAAATGCACTCAGCCTTACTAAACTATAGAAGAGGCACGGAAGCGATCGAATCAACAGGGCGATCGGTTCATTTCAGACCGGTGCCCAACCAAGCAGCAATGGCCAGCGATCCAGACCGCAGATTGCAAGCCAGTCAAAACGTCCATCAGTTGTGCTGTGCCTCCTCCTCACCATCAGCCAGCCCCAGCCGAACTTGCCTGCGACCCGAACCGCAACCGATGCTAGCATCAGAACTAGAAAAACCCCGAGTCGTTCGTCCGGGGTGAGGAGCGCATGACCCAGACCCGCGCGGTCCAATCAAAACAGGCGCGCCTTGGCGCAACAGGCTGTTTTGGGCGCAATAGCTGGGGGTTCACCCGCTCGCAGCACCGCAGCCAAAATGCCCTTTTATGTCCTGCCGGGAGTGTATCTACAGGATTGACAAAGCTAGGGCCAAGCCAAACATGCCCAGCAGGCAGGACCCGAGCGCAGACGTTACACCACCAAACAAAACACATCTATTCTTTTCTTTCGGGGAGTAAATTGTGAGTATTGCGATTATCACCGGATCGGCTGGCCTGATTGGTTCTGAGGCCGCCACCTTTTTTGCTAACGAAGGCTTTGACGTAGTTGGCATTGACAATGACATGCGCGGCTATTTTTTCGGTGAAGACGGCTCCACCAGTTGGAATCGACAGCGGCTCGAAAAATTATTAGGTGCCAAGTACCGCCACGTCAGCGCCGACATCCGCGACTATGAAGCGATGAGCCAGATTTTCCAGCAGTACGGTTCCGATATCAAGCTCGTCATTCACACCGCAGCCCAACCCTCTCACGACTGGGCGGCTCGCGAACCCCTCACCGATTTCGGCGTCAATGCCAACGGCACGCTCAACATGCTGGAAGCAACGCGCAACCACGCTCCTGAAGCCGTTTTTATCTTTACCTCTACCAACAAAGTCTACGGCGATACGCCCAATCGCCTGCCCCTCGTCGAACTGGAATACCGCTGGGAAATCCAGTCCGGTCATACTTACGAAGGCGGTATCCGAGAGGACATGTCGATCGACCATACCCTGCACAGCGTCTTTGGCGCGTCGAAAGTCGCCGCTGACATTATGGTGCAAGAGTACGGGCGCTATTTTAACATGAAAACAGCCTGTTTTCGCGGCGGATGCCTGACCGGCCCCGCCCACTCCGGCGCTGAATTGCACGGCTTCCTCGCCTACTTGATGAAATGTGCCGTGACGGGCAAGCCCTACAAAGTTTTTGGCTATAAAGGCAAGCAGGTTCGCGACAATATCCACAGCTCCGACCTGATTCGGGCTTTTTACGAATTTTTCAAAGCCCCTCGCGTCGCAGAAGTCTACAACAGCGGCGGCGGTCGCTACAGCAATTGTTCGATGCTAGAAGCGATCCAAATCTGCGAGGATATTGCCGGACGCAAACTAAATTGGACTTATGTCGAACAAAATCGCATTGGCGATCATATTTGGTGGGTCAGCGATAACGGTAAATTTAGCAGCCACTATCCTGACTGGAAATTGAAATACAATGTCCGCCAAATTTTAGAAGAAATTTACGGGTTTAACCAGGAACGCTGGGAAAAAGAAACCGTCTGATCTTTGGAGCGCTGTAACAAGAGCCCAGGCGAAACGCGAGTCGGGCGACTAGATAGCTAAAGTATCTATCGCTCGCTACAGCACGCCCCGCGCGCAGCTCGTTTGAGAGCAGCAAAAGATTTTCAAGAAAATGTAGGCTCAAAGAGGTGTTTCCATGATCGATCGGGGAAAAAAAAATATTCTTGGCGTTTGCGTCAATGCGCTCGATTACGAGGCGGCTGTCGAGAAAATCATTACAGCAGCGCGTGAAAAACAAAAAATGACCGTTTCGGCACTCGCCGTTCACGGGGTGATGACTGGGGTACTCGATGAAGTCCACCGCTACCGCCTCAATCATCTAGACCTGATTTTACCGGACGGACAGCCCGTTCGCTGGGCGTTGGATTTGCTGTACAAAACGCGCTTGCCCGATCGCGTGTGCGGGCCTGATACAATGCTGCTAGTCTGTCAGCGAGCGGCAATGGAGGGACTGCCGATTTATTTGTATGGCAGCAAGCCGGAAGTTCTAGAAAACTTATCGAAGAACCTCTGCGCCAAGTTTCCTAAGCTCGTTATTGCCGGGACTCAGCCTTCTAAATTTCGACGAGTCACTCCCGAAGAGAAAAAGGAGATTGCCCAGCAGATTCGCGACAGCGGCGCAGCGATTACTTTTGTCGGTTTGGGCTGTCCCCGTCAGGAAGTGTGGGTTTACGAATATGGGGACGAACTTTCGATGCCGCTAATGGCTGTGGGCGCGGCGTTTGATTTCCACGCGGGCAATTTGCCGAAAGCACCCGAGTTTCTATCACGGCTTGGCTTGGAATGGTTGTATCGGCTCATCCAGGAACCGAAGCGGCTTTGGAAGCGATATATTTTGTTAAATCCACTCTATATTTGGCTGTTTATTTTACAGGCATTGAATTTGCGTCGCTTTGAACCCTGGAAAGCGACGCCGCCGGATGGAGAAATGCTGTACGGATGAGTTGGTTCGCTCTCTGGTTTCGCGCAGGAGGCGATCGATAGCAAGGCTGGGGCCTCCTGCGGCGGCGGCGAGAGGGCCGAAACGCGATCGCCTTTACTTGCGAGCCGCGATTTCTTCGTACAGCTCGGCAAAGAATTTAGCCTTGGCATCCCAGTCGTAAAATTCTTTCACCCGCCTTTGCCCCGCTTCACCCATCCGCGATCGCAAACCTCGATCGCTTGCCAAACGAGCCATCGCCTCCGCTAGCCCGCCTACTGCTCCGTCGGGCTCCACAGCCGGGACTTTAATCCCCGTCTCCTCAGTAATCTGAGTAGCCGGCCCCCCCAGATCCAAGCAAATCACCGGACGCCCTGCTGCCATTCCCTCCAAGCACGTCCATCCGCCAGAGTCGTGCAAGCTGGGATGAACCAGAATGTGCGATTGTCCTAGCTTTTGCAAAGTTTCTTCTCGGGGCAGCCTTCCCCAGAGCTTGACTCGGGCAGCAACGCCGAGATCCTCAACCATCGCCTGCAGGCGATCGCGTTCCGGTCCGTCTCCCAACAGCCAGTATTCCGCGTCGGGCAAGTTCGCTTTCGCAAAAGCCCGCACCGACAGGTGATAGCCTTTCCAGTGCAAAAGCCGGCCCATGCTGATAAACCGAATTGGCTCAGTGGCGGGCAGCGGACGCTCTGCCAGAATGGCTATCTCTTCTTTAGATAAGCCTGCTTCAGACAAGATTTGCACGTTTTTTGCTCCGATGTACCGCACCCGCTTGGCGGTATCCTCCGTCGTCGAAAACGTCACAACACTCCGCCGAGCCGTCAGGCGGGTAAACGGATCGCTTTCGCCCATCCGCTGCCCGAAGTCGCGGGCGGTTTCGTAAATCTTTGCCTTCAGGCTGAAATCCCGCCAAAACGGTTTGGGTGCGGCTTCTCCACCTCCAACCGGCCCCCAAATAAAGGGAATGGGCAGCAGCGAGATAAAGCTGGGCGACCAAAATTTTACATAGGTGACGTGGCGCGCCAGATCGAAGCCTATTTGACGGTGGAGCGATCGCGCCTTCCTATAAGCGAGAATCTGCCACAGGTAATAGTGAAGTTGGAGTCCCCCTTGCCTGCCTTTAAAATTCTCTTTCCAGTTGAGGGGTTCGATGTAGGCAAAGTGCAGGTTGGGGATCGGATTTCTGGCAATCTCTGCCTCAATAGCATCGCGGTAAAAGGTTCGAGTCAGCACCCATGTCTCGTTGTACTTGGCGGTTTGCACGGCCATGTTCCAGCCGACGCCTTCCTCGGAGCCGCTACCCGGTTCGCAGGCAAAGCAAGATAGAAGAATTTTCATTGACGGCTCCCCTCTTTTTTACCCACCAGAAAAGATGTCACTTCTACAAAATCTCGCGCGGCTGTTTCGGGTGTGGTTTTGGCGATTATTTGACGCGATCGCTCGCCCATTGACGGGATTGAATCTGGATTGTCCAGAAACCGCCGCATTTGTTCCGCCAACTGTTCGGGATTGCGGGGATCGAAAATGTAACCGTTTTCCCCTTCTGCAATCAGCTCGCAGGAAGCAGCTCCGCTGGAACACAGAATCGGTTTGCCAAATACCATCGCCTCAGGCACCACCATTCCCCAGACATCTTCAAACGTCGGAAAGACGAAAACATCCGCCTGCTGGAAATACGCCCCCAAGCGTCCGTACTCGACCCATCCCTCCCAGGATATCTGTTCTTGCAAATTCTGCTCTTTAATAAACGCTTCCAATTCCTCTCGCTGCGGCCCTTTTCCGACGATCGACAGCGTATAGTTAGAATATCCCTGAGTTTTCAGAATTGCGCAAGCTTGCAGCAGTGTTTTCAACCCTTTTCTCTGCTCGATCCGCCCCACATACAGAAAAATTGGACGCTTTAGCTGCTGGAGGGGCGCTGCTGACTCTGCAAGGCGTTTGCGCAGCGCTTCGGCATCCGGAACCAGATAAGTTTTGATAAAAATTTTATCTTCCGGCACTTTCAGGGCTTCCGCGAGATATTTTGCCCCCGCGTGAGAGTTGGAAACAAAGGCATCGGCAAAGTGTGCCAGGAATCGGCGTGCCAAGGTGCGAAAACTCGAATCTCTAAAATCTGTATTGGGCGAGCTGCCGTCGTAAATGATTGCCAGCCGCCAGCGAAACAGCGGTTTTAGAAGCACTGCAAAAACCGTCCACAGGGAGAAAGCTTGGGGAAAGACGACGTGAGGCTTGAACTCGAACAAGCGACCGACGATTTTCGGCGAGACGACGATAAAGCCGCGATCGTAGCCTGTGCCTACTTTCGTTGTTTCGACAAACGTTGTTTCTCCCACTAATTCGATCGCCGAACATCCCGGAGCCGCCGGATCGAATCCAGGCCAAACCTGACCCGTGTAAAAAATCGTATTTTTAAATACCTTCGTGAATTCCCTCAAAACAGGCTGCCAGTATGCCCCCAATTCTACCGAGGGAATAAGCCAAGCGATGCGGAGATTCTCCATACAGTTCCCTTAATTTACACCTACTCCGGATGCCAATATACCCATACCAATTGAAATCTTAAATGCAGGTTTTTGGCGGCAGCCAGCCAATTTTCACGCACCCTTTTTGAGAAGCCCGCCAAATACAGAGATCCACACCAACCGCCGGTAGGGGAGCAACCAATAAATGGGCCAAAGTAGCCCCGCGTGCCGCTGTGTCAGCACTTTCCATTCTTTCATGGGTTGCAGGATGACGTCTTCGAGCGCCAGACCCTTCGGTTGCTCGACTTTATGCAAGCGATCGCCCAGCTCGGCATTTGTCCCTTTTTGCGGCTTGGGATTCGCCGAACACGTTCCCTGATACCCCGGCGCTATCCAAACTGTACATCCTTTTTGTTTGGCTCGCAAACCATAGTCCCAGTCTCCCGCGTAATGTACGAACGCCGGATCGAGATTCCCCACCACTTGCGCCACTTCTCGCGGGATGAGCACGCAGTTGCCGCAGATGGTATCGCAAGGCTGGGGCTGTTCTTTGGGTTCCACGGAATCCAAGTTCAGCGGATGCCACCAGCGATTTTGTACTTTCCCTCCGTAAGTATAGACGCCCGTAACCGGATCGCGGGTAGAACCTGCGACGATCGCTTTCTTGTAGCCCTGTTCGGCTAGCTGGCTGTAGGTGCCCACCACGGTTTTCAAGGCATCCGGATCGAGCAAGGTGTCGTCATTGAGCCACAGGTAAAAGTCGGGATCGTCTTTGACGGCGGCATCGAAAGCCATCCGCATCCCCCCGTTCCAAAATAAGCTCCCATCCCCTTGCAGAACTTTCACTTGGGGGTAGTTCTGCTGCACTGCTTCGCCCGTGCCGTCGGTACTGCCATCATCGACTAAATAAACCTGCATGCTCACGTCTGGTGCGAGAACTTGGTTGAATAGCGCCCCGAGGCAATCTAACGTCTTTTGCTTGCGGTTAAAGCAAGTGATCAGTACAGCTATCCTTTTAGACATTATCGGCTCCAAACACTCGTAGACCTTCGCCGAAGCTATAGTTCCTCATTTCCCCGCGTCACTAACATGATTATTTTTATGAAGGAAATATGGCTTGCAAGTCCCGTCACGGCTTGACAAAACTTGCTCGGCTGTGGAAGCGGGGACAACCCGTTCATTCGGGCGGCGCTATTTTTTGCCGCGCCGGTACGCGCGCCGGGGAGCGTCAGCCACCGAATGCCCGCGTCCGCCAGCAGTCTCGCGATCGCTCGGCCTTATTTTAGCAAGTTGTTCCGGTTGCCCGTTTGCGGCTTTCGCGATCGGGCGCTGTCGCAGTTCATTCTATCTTGCCTGAATTCCTCAAAATAAGCACTTAATAACGCGCTATTTTAAAATTAAAAGCTTTTATTTGCTTTAAAATCGCAAATAAATGGCAGCGCAAACGGGCCATCGGGCCAAATTCCGGCTGTAAAAATAAAATAATTCCAAAAAAAAACAAAGAAAGCTTGGGAGAAAGCTATAATTAGAAAAGTTTTTTTGTAAAATAAAGCCTCTGTAGGCGCTTGCCGTCGCTCCGTCAAACCAATCGCCTGACATCGGGCAACTGCCGTGTCAGAATACAAAAGGAGCGGGTCGTTTCCAGGGAGGAGGCGATCGCGATCGCCTGCGGTTTGAGAAAAACAGACCATCGCCTTCCAGAAAAAGTTGGGTTTTGGCAGTCAATGCCTCTACAACTCTGTCCGATCCGAACAACAGCCAACCAATCTGTCAAGGTGCGTCCCTCGAAAAATCTCAACACGCATATCACCCACTCACCCATTCCATCACTCAATCATGGAAGATTTTGGCATCATCGTCACCTGTTGTGCCTCAGATTACCTCTTTGCCAAGGGGTGCTGTGCCAGTATCAGATATTTTCTGGGTGATATTCCAATTTGCCTGCTGATTGACGGCAATTTTTCAGCGCAAGATGCGGAAAAAACCTATGGCGTTCGCGTTCTCAATCGCAGCAACATCACCAACCCGTTTCTCAGGAAACGCAGCTTTGGCTGGGGCATCACCAAGATGGTTGCCTTCTGGGAAAGTCCCTGGAAACATTTCCTGATGTTGGATGCCGATACGATTGTTTGGGGCAACCTCCTCAAATACGCTAATTTTTACGAATCAGACATTATTATAGATCGCCCGAAAATTCGCTATACGAACGACTTGATTTCCAAGTATTTTTTTGAAATTTCAAAATTAGAGCAGCATTTTCCAGATTTCAAATGGCAAGCTCACCGCTATGATTATTACTGCACGGGAACTTTCTTTGGAACGCGCAATAGCTTTAGCTTGTCTGAATATCAAGAAATATTAGATTTCTTAGAAAAAGAACCGGAGGTTTTCAAATATGGAGAAATGGGTTTTTTGAATTTTATGATTTTCAGGGCAGCCGACGAAGGCAGAATTCGGTTGGGGCAAGAGGACATGCAATTGTTAGTGCCCGATTTTGACCAAGAGCATGTGAGAAAGCGCTTTCCTATCGAAGAAAATAGAGAGCCGATATTGTCCGGCGAAGAGGCGACTGTGGTTCACTGGTGCGGTGCGGAAAAACCGACTGTATCAAATTCAAAAATCTACTCCGAACCGATGAGTTTCTTTCGGCGGAAGTTCCTGCGCGACTCGGCGGGAGTGACGGGAGGAAAGGCAGAGGTATTGCTGCAAGTAGAAGACTGGCAGCGATTGATAAAAGTTTACCAGGGCAAGGGACGTCGGTGGCTGGCAAAAAAGCGAAGGAGCAAGGTGAGCAACAATCGATAGAATCAAAGCGGGAATTGCCCGCTCTACTGCAAGGAGGGGCTGAACAATGCTGCAAGCCGAACAGATACTCAGCGATCGCTATCAACTCAAACAAAAACTCGGACAAAATGCCGGTCGCCAAACGTGGCTGGCAGACGACATCCAAACACAACCCCCCACACCCGTTATCGTCAAACTGCTGGCATTCGGGGGGGAAATCCAGTGGGACGACCTAAAATTATTCGAGCGAGAAGCCCAGGTACTCAAACAGCTTTCTCACAGCCGCATTCCCCAATATCGCGATTACTTTCACATCGACGATCGCTCGCTCTGGTTCGGATTGGTGCAGGAATACATCCCCGGCTCCTCCCTGAAAGACGTGCTGAGTGAGGGCAAAAAATTTACCGAAGCGGAAATCCGCCAAATCGCCACGCAAATTTTGAAGATCCTCACCTACCTGCACCAACTAAATCCCCCCGTACTGCACCGCGACATCAAGCCGAGTAACCTCATTTTCGGCAAAAACGGACAAGTGTATCTGGTTGATTTCGGAGCCGTACAAGATCGGGCGGCAAAAGAAGGAGGCACCTTTACCGTAGTGGGCAGTTACGGCTACGCGCCAGTCGAACAATTTGGCGGGAGAGCGGTTCCAGCTTCCGATCTTTATGCACTGGGAGCCACGTTAATTCATCTAATTACCGGGACGGCTCCCGCTGACTTGCCGCAGAATAACCTGCGGATTCAATTTGCCGATCGCGTCAGCCTCAGCCGCCATTTGGTTGCTTGGATTGAAAAATTAACCGATCCGTCGGTAGAAGGGCGCTATAAAACGGCTGAGGAAGCGCTAGCGGCACTGCGATCGCCTGCCAAAATCGACACCAGACAAACAACTGCTTTATTTATCAATAACTCCGGGCAGGGCGGTTTATTTGACCCCTCGGTGCCCGTACCGGAAGAAATCAAGGGCTGGAATTGGGGAGCCTTTTTTCTGCCAACTTTCTGGCCATTCACAAATCAAGTTTGGATCGGTTTACTGTCTTGGTTTCCTTACGTCGGCGGGATAATGGGATTACTTCTGGGGGCAAAAGGCAATGAATGGGCGTGGAAAAGCAGAAAGTGGCGCAGCATCGAACATTTCAAAGCCCATCAAAGAGGGTGGGCGATCGCGGGAATGCTCGTGGGCATCCCTTGGGCGTTAATGGTCTGGGGAGCGGCGTATGCCCTGATCACCTATTTGTTGGGATAGCTAACAGAACTATACCGCTTTCAGAACGTGACCAATGTTCGCCTAACCTACTTTCTCACTTTCCTCCTACTCAGCACTCAGCACTCATTACTCAGCACTCATTACTCAGCACTCAGCACTCAGCACTCAGCACTCAGCTAACCTACTTTCTCACTTTCCTCCTACTCAGCACTCAGCACTCATTACTCAGCACTCATTACTCAGCACTCAGCTCAGCGGCTGGGCAACATTCACTAAGGATAAAAGGGGGCCGGTCTGTTCTTGACCATTGACGGCGAGGTCGCTGTGGCACAGGTAAAGGCGATCGCTCGCCCGCGAGAGCAAATCCAGCAAAATTCGCCGCAGGCGCTGCTCGTCCGCTAAATGGGCATCTTCAGGAGTCCAGGGACGTCCTGACCACTCTTTGAGAAACAGGGGCGCGCCGAATAGGGTTGCCGAACCGCCGCTGAGCCAGAGGGGAGAACCGACGTCGAGCCAAAAGTGCCAGCGGTGCGATCGCCGGCTGGAACGGTACTGAAAGATATTGGCCAGGGTGACGGCGCGGGCTTCTGGCCCAATGGGGCGGACGGGGTAGGGATTGGCGGTGACGGTGCCCCGGCGCAGCAGTTTGATAAACTGTTCGACAGCTTGGAATGAGGAGCCCTCGGCGTCTGTAGGATTGCGCCTTCGTTCGATCGCCTGCATCCTCGCGTAGACTTCCGAGTAATGTTGGGCGGTTTCCATCAATTCCCGCAAGGCGGAGAGTTGCTCGTAGGGGAGGTTGCTGCCATTCCACAAAAACCGCTGAATGGCGCGATCGAGTGCCGAGACAAAGCTGGGGACGAGGCGCTGTTCGAGCTGAGCGCGCTGGATGTCTATCCACTGCACGATTTCTGCGTAGGCGCGGCTGGCTTGCTGTCCGAGCCGATCCCAGCGGGGAAATACCGTCACCGGGAGCAAGCGGGGGCGGGCGATATCGGGAGCGTAGCAGTGATCCGCTAACAAGCCGGCGCGTACCGGATCGATCGCCGGAACGAGAGAGAAGGAGGAACTGCCGTTTCTGCCGTCGGGAGCGCCGAGGCGGTGTACCTTCTGGGAGAGGAGGGCGAGCATTTCGGCGACGGCATCGCGATCGAGCAAACGCCCCAAACCGGGATAGAGAAAGCACAGCAAGCTGAGCAAGGCGCGGATGAGGGGGGAGCTGAACAGCGGGCGCTGATCCTTGAGGGATTCCACGGGGATGCCCGCTTGCTTGAGGAGTTCGCCGAGGGTATAGCGAGCGATCGCGTCCAAACCGGGAGCGATCGCCACGATGTCTTCGGGCTGCACCCTCCCCCCGCGCACCGCCTCAACAATCGTCTGAGCGATTTCCCGCAGCAGTTCGCCGCGAGAGGTGGTTTGAATCGACTGCACCGATGCGGGCAACTGCGAGAAAAACCGGGGAGCGGTGATGATTTCCAGCACCGACTCTCCCAGCGTGTCTGCGAGGGTAAAGGGCGCGCTCCGCTCGACCGGCACCTCAACGCAGCGCGACGCCAAACCCGCCATATAATTCGGATCGGCATTCAGCCCCAAGCGGATGCCGCCCTCCGGATTGTAGGTGAAGGCTCCAACTGCCCCCGCATCCAGCAGCACTTCAAACAAATCGCGCGCGATCGCCGGGTACTCGTCCACATCATCCGCCAGCACCGCCTGATAGCGTGCAGCCAAATGCCTGCGGTACGTCGCATCCGGCAGCAGGTGACGCCAGTAGAGTTCGGCAATAATTCCATAAGTCAGCAGCCCCCGCTCCAGACACCAACCCCGCCAGCGCAACAGCACCTGCTGCATACACTCCCACAGTTGAAAAGAGCCCTCCTCGCCGCTCATGCCTTGTTCCAACAAACGCTTCACTTCCTCTGCCGGAGTCCCGCTCGTCCCCGCCAACTGCAACAAGTCGAGGGTGCGGCGCACCATGCGATACTCGCTGACGCCTTCCTGGCGCAAAGTCCCCTCGTCCAATTCGGGACGCCACAACTGAGTCGCCAATTCCTGCTCGGTTTCCGGGCGCAAGCGCAAGGGAAATTGGGCGCGCAAGTCCAATCGCCGAATCAGCAAGGGCCAAAATAACATTACTTCTTCTTGGAAAAAACCCAGCGGTGTTGTCGAGTGAACCGGTGCAGCAGCCCCGGGAAGAGCGCGATCGAGCCGCTCCGCCAATTCCAGCCGGTTGTCCCCATTCGCGGCAAAGACCAAAATTCTCCCTGTGGCTCTGAGTCGAGGGGCTTTGGATGGGGGTTTTTCTGCCTTCTGTTCCTCCGCTCCGGCTGGCGTCAGCGGTGGGGTTGCTCGGTTGAGACGATCGCTCCCTGCCCTCATCCGAGCTGCCCACAGGCAAAACTGCTCCACTAAAAGAGCCGTCTTGCCGCTCTTCGTCGAACCGCTAATCCAAATCGAACCATCCAGCACAACTTTTCTCCAGTTTGGCAGTCGGGAGTTCTATCATTGTCTCTTATCCCGGCTTGGCACTGCCGAAAAGCCCCCACAGGCGCGCCCAATCGCGCGGCCAAACGGCCACCTAGTATTTATACTTAAGCTTTTGCTGCGCTTTTCCAGAGAACCTGATTTTCTCCCTTGAAACTGGGTTTCTCGCTCCCCGCTCGGCAAGCGTCGAGAAACCGGGTTTCGGGATGCCTTTGAGAGATTGAATCTGTGGTAGAATAACTAGGACAGCCAGTGTCAAAGCTGCACGAATTCCGATCGGGGACTGCAATAAACGACCAGACTACTAGAAAGTGGGAAGAATCATTCTTGACTGGCTTGGCTCCAGGGCTCTCTCGTTAAGAAAAACTGTGAAATTTTTAGGAACTTGGATTTTCAAGTTAAATATTTCACAGACCCTTTAATCCCCAGTCCGAATTTCTCGGCGAATCAGAGTAGCCCGATCTCTCTGTGAGGACTCTACCCCGAAAAGATGTGCAAAACCAATAGACGAGATGAGAATACCTAATTTTAACATCAAAGGATACTTGCGGACTGCCGGCCAGTGGATCTCGGAAACTCCAGAGCGATCGCTGGATGAAGCCTATCAGGCAGCTTTGGCAATTGCCGCGATCGAAAACGAGCATTTTAATGGCCAGAAAATCTCAGCCGAATCGGCTAACTACAGTGAGAATGTCTTGGCCTATTTTCAGGGCGAGCTGACAAAATACTTAAATATCATAAAAGTCAAATTGTCCACCTTTCGGGTCAGCCGTTCGATTAGCAGTGTGGCCAATATCAGCCAACCCAGAAGAACCCCTCCAGATTATACAGGGTATTCTCATCACTGGACTGAGATTCAGGTGCAGGGGCAAACTTCTACAACCCTGGAAAAGCTGAAATTTATTGATGAGACGATCGCCAAGTACAGCGATGAGGAGCGATCGCTCTCCCTAATTTCCCCCTCATCGATCGTCGCTGCAACCCCCGGCGTACCCGACAATTCAAACGCACCCGGAACGTCCCCCGGCTACGGGAAAAACCCCTATTCCTCGGCAGTCAACTCGGAAAAAATGTCTGAATCGATCGCCGACAAAACGAGTTTCTTGCCGCGTTCAATTTTGAGAACCCTCGACCGGCTGAAGCGAGAACTCGATCCGAAAGCCGAAGAAGAAGTGTTGGAATCATTTCGCTATTCTAAAACAAAAACAGTTGTTTCCATTAAGTTCATTTTATTGCTGATTCTGATTCCCCTGCTGACGCACCAGATTGCCAAAAACTTCATCGTCGGGCCGGTTGTCGATCACTTCCAACAGGCGGGAAAAACGGAAATGTTTTTAAACCTCGATATGGAAGAAGAAGCCTTCGAGGAGTTAAAGCATTTTCAAGAAAAACTAGAATTCCAAATGTTAATCGGCACAGCCCCCAAACTCTCTCACGAAGAGGTAGAAGAAGAAGTCAAGCACAAAGCCGATGAAATTGCAGAGGAATTTCACCAGAGAAGTTCCAATGCCATTAAAAATGTATTCTCTGACTTGCTCTCCATCGTAGCCTTTGTCTGGGTTGTCGCAAAAAGCAAGCGAGAAATCGGAATTTTAAAGTCCTTTATGGACGATATCATCTACGGGTTGAGCGATAGCGCAAAAGCATTTATTATTATCTTGTTCACCGATGTTTTCGTCGGATTTCACTCGCCCCACGGCTGGGAAGTGATTCTCGAAGGCATATCCCGACATTTGGGACTTCCAGAAAACCGCTCATTTATCTTTTTGTTTATTGCTACATTTCCGGTGATTCTCGATACCATCTTCAAATATTGGATTTTCCGCTACCTGAATCGCATCTCTCCCTCTGCTGTGGCAACCTACCGGAATATGAACGAGTAACAAAGAGTGTTGAGTGTGGAGTGTGGAGTGTGGAGTGTGGAGTGTTGAGTGTTGAGTGTTGAGTGTTGAGTTAAAGAAGAATTGAAATCATCACTCTCCCCCTCTCCTCCTCTCCCACTCCCCCCTCTCCCACTCTCCCACTCTCCCACTCTCCCACTCCACACTCAGCACTTTATAAAGTTCTCACCGTCAGAACCTGCGGGGGAGTGGCATCAGGAGGATAGAGAAAGTCTACCTGCACTTCTCGGCTCGCGCCTGGGGGCAGATTCAGCGTCACCAAAGGTTCGCCTTCCTGCCCGCGTCGCTGTACCAAATGGACGTAGCGGGTTTGAGCAGTTCCCCGCTCGTCGCGATAGCTCACCTTCACCGTGCCTCGAAAAAATATCTGGCGATCGCGCGGTTTGAGAAACAAAATCCCATTCTTTGGCTCGTCTGATTTCAAAGGCGTTTGCAGTGATACCGCAACCGTTTTAGATTTATTGCTAGCATTGTAGAGCGGCAAAGTGAGATTGTATTCAATGGCGTAATTGCCGTGAGCGTAATAAGCCGTATCGGGATAGCGGACGTGCATCTTCGCACTTTGCACCTGCCCCGTGCCGAAAGTAATCTCGTGAACCGTACTCAAAGTATAAGAAACCGACTGTCCCCGATTGGGAATGCTCAGATATTCTGCATTCGGACTGTCAGTAATTTTCGCCGTCCACTGCGAACCGGAAGCGACACCCGCAACCCGCCCGTAAACCACCTCGCCGCCGGGTCGATCGAGGGGCGTTGGCGCTTTATCCCGAGGACCTGCTAAACCGCCATTAATCAACAGATTTTGCCACTCTTGTATAGTGGGAGCCCGTTCGCTGCCGTTGGGAGTCAGCGGCGCAAACATCGCCAAATTCGCCACATAAATCGGCGCGCTGCTCGACAGTCGCAGCAGGGTCGATCGCCCGTTTGAGGAAGGAACCACTTTTCCAACCGGAATCGGCAAATTCATCAACATCGTGGTTTGCCCCGGCGGAATCACCACCTGTGCCGGCCAATTTGGCTGCCGAAGACCGCGCAAAATATCGCTCATGGCGCGACTGCCCGGACCGGAAAAAACCGTGCCGGCAGTGTTGTCTGCCACATCCGGCAAGTCGATAAAGAGCGCGTCGGGAGAAGTCAGATAACTCGCCCCCTGCAATATCTGAAAGGTGACGGGTTGGGGATTGGGATTGTACAGGATTATCCCCTGATAAAGCGTGCGGGTTTCTGCCTGTGTCCTCGCTCTGGCGATGTGGTGAGCAAATAAATCAAATCGTCCCTGCAAGGGGAAATTTAAGTGCGCTTCGGGCGATCGCATTCCGTTTGGCGGAAATGTCGAAAGCAAAATCCCTTCTGTGAGTACCACCTCCGGGCTGTTGCTGTTAAACACCGGAATCGCATCGAGCTGCCCCGGCAAAGCACGAATTTCCGTTGATTCCACCACCTCTTGGGGCGGCACTGCATCCAAAGGCGGCAGTGCATCCAATGGCGGCAGCACTTCCTGCGATGGCAGTGCGGGCTGGGTTGGCTGCGCCGGTTGGGGCGCTTGCAGGGGTGGGGGCGCGGGAATGGAGGGGATTTGGGCGATCGGGAAAAGTGGCCAAAATAACATCGCGATCGTGTTTTAATGAAACTTTAGCTGTTCTTGCGAATCTAGATAATCAGTCTGTTGAACAACCCCGAGCAGGAGACTTTTGAGGCAATGGTGTCATTGATTTTTCCAGCGGATAGAGATAGATCTACTCCTTCTAAATTTCCGACTATTCCGCAAGGGTCGATTATACCAATAATTGCAGCCTGCGCGACTCTGGCGAGCTTGCTGGGCTTTTCTATGCCCGCCGATGCCAATACATCAAATAACGCTTATTGTCAAGGCGAATCGCGAGGGGGCGCTCTCGACGGGAAAGGTGCGTGCGTCTTCCCCAGCGGCAACCGCTACACCGGCGAGTTTCGCAATGGCGTCAGACAGGGGCGCGGCGTTTTCAGCTACGCAGACGGAACCGATTGCGAAGGCAACTTTCGAGATGACTTGCTCAATGGCAAGGGCGTCTGCATGTTTGCCAACGGCAATCGCTATGAGGGAGAGTTCCAAAATGGTGTCATCAATGGAAAAGGGGTTTTCACCTTTTTAGATGGCACGCGCTGCGAAGGGGAATTTCGCAACGGGCAGCTCAATGGATTTGGAGCGTGTACGTTTTCCACGGGCAACCGCTATCAAGGCGAGTTTCGCAATAGCAGGAAACAGGGGAAAGGCATTTTCATTTATGCAGATGGCAGTCGCTGCGAAGGAGAATTTCGCAACGGGCAGCTCAACGGCAGGGGTGCGTGTGCTTTCGCGAGTGGCAACCGCTATGAGGGGGAGTTCCGCAATAATTTGCGACACGGCAATGGGGTGTTTATTTATGCCACTGGCACGCGATTGGAGGGGATTTGGAAAGAGGGAAATTTGGAGCAAGTCGTAAGACGTTAGGATTGGGAGAATTTGTCGCGCGATCGCTCGATTTTTAGATTTTTATAAAACCGGGCGATCGCCTTTTTTCCCTCCACCCGCATTAGGGAGCGGGTGGCAGAGTTCCTATCAGATTTTCTGCTAATTCTAGAAATTGCTGAGCGCGGGCAATCTGCTCGGCAGCTTCGTCAATTGTTACTGTATTCAGCCCCCCATAGTTGGCAGCAGTTCGCAATTCCTGCGCTCTTATGGGGAACCTGTGAAATTCCACAGGTACTCTACCGGTGCGAGCAAATTCCCGCCCAAAAGCGCCAATTACTGCAGCATGACTGGAAAATGACATCCCTTCCCCATCTAGAAATGCCTCGGCGATGTAAAACATGCTATAATAAGAGCGAGAAACTGCATAGTCTGGATAACCTCCCTCCAAAATATATCTAGCAGCCGATAAACTTTGCCGTGCTTTTAAAAGCAGTTGTTGCTGTGCGGGGTTCATATCAATATTCCCTCTTTGCGGATATTTCTCAAAAAAGGGCCATTCCAGTCGGTAAACTCGCGTTCATCCATGAAGAAGCAGCTAATTACTTCATCGTTTTGTAAAGATAAGTCAGCTACTATATAGCTGGTTCTTTTAATCTCCTCGCCGGGTTGTACGGCTCCCTTGAGAACGACTAAGACATCGATATCAGAACCGAAGCGGGCATCGCCTCGCGCTTGGGAGCCGTAGAGAACCATCTGGACGAGGCGATCGCCGTAAAGTTCTTGAAATTTATCTTTTAATTCGGTTAAAATTGCCTTGATTTTGTCGTTCATAGCTGCTTGATAATTTTAAGTCGTCAGGTGTAGTTTTAGGGTTTAGCATTCTAGGGCGATCGCTCTCAGCCAGCCGACAATATCCTCAATTACATGAGAGTCGCTGGGAGAAAAGTGTTTCAGATTGCTGCCAGTGCAATTGCTAACAACCGCAATGCGATCGCTCCCAAATTTGCTCAACTCACTGAGGAATTTCTCGCTGAATCCTTGCGCCGCCTCTGAGGGGGTTTCACAGAACAGTAAAATTAGCGTGCGATTTTCTCCCTCTGAGGCATCTAATTTCCAGTAGGCTTTGAGTTCCTGCATGGTTTTAGGTTTGCCGTCCGCACATTTCGGGCAGCCTTGCTCCACCATTTCGATGTAAATATCGAGGGCGGGGTTATCGGGATTGCTAAATTGACTGCTGCTGATGCAAATCACCTTGATAGAATCTTTCAAATGCGGTTCTGTGGCTAGTTTGCCAGACAAGAGGTTGGGTAAATTAGCTAAAAGGAGATTTGTGGCTGTCAGATAGGCAGTGCGATCGCTGATTGGTTCAACTTCTGGATGGATGGGGAGGGATTGCGCGTGCCACGCTTGATAATAGGCAGGGTAGCTCATATTTTGGGCACAGTGCCAGAGCAAATCGTAACAAGGCGCGTCGTGCTGCAAATCTTTTAACCCTGAAACCACGATTTGGAAAAAGTCTCCGCGCAGGGTTCTCTTCAGGCTGGCGGCAACTTCCTTGCGGGTGAATTCATTTTCGCAGGAGCGCAGCACTTCAATCAGATTAGCGATCGCGTCTGGGTTTTCCGGGGCGATTTGCACGAGTGTTTTGGCAACTTCGTGGCGGAGCAAAGCATCTGGGCTGGTGTGGAGCAGGTTGATGAGGGTGTCAATCGCCTCCCGATTTCCGGGATCGATTTTCCCTAGGGTGCCAGCCACTTCATACAAAAGCTGTTCTTCTCGGCTCTCGTGCAGCAGTTCAGTCAGAATGGCGATCGTTTCAGCATGAGCGGTGGCAATTTTCCCCAAGCTGGCGAAAATTTGTTCGCGAACGAAATCACTTTCATAGCGGCGGTTGTGCAACAGTTGCAGGAGGGCTTTGATGGCTTCAGGCTTGCCCGCTCCCATGTCTCCCAGACTTTGAACGACTCTCCAACGGGGATTCGCATCCCGGCAATTTTGCAATAAGTCGAGCAGGGCTTTGAAAGCTACGGCGTTTCCCGGATCGATTTGTCCGAGTGTTTTGGCAAAGGCATATCGGATATACTGGTCTTGACTGGTATAGAGCAAGTTGCTCAGGATGTTAATGGCACTCGCGTTGCCCGTGCCGATTTTTTCCATGCCAGCCATCGCTTCTTTCATTTCGGAATAATCGAAACTTTTACTCTGGGCTAAAATTTCCGCCAAAGTTTCTATCCCCTCTGGGTTCCCCGGATCGATTTCCCCCAGAAGTGTCGCTATTTTGCACCGAAACAGTCCGGGCAGGGGCGATCGCAGTAAATTTCTCAAATTTTCAATAATTTTTGATTCGCCGACGCAGAGTTTGCCGATGAGGGCAAAAACTTTTTCACTGTCTATAAGAGATTTATTTTTTGCATCGACTAAAGGGTAGCCTGTGGCGAAAAAATCGAGCAGAGCATCGAGCGCTACCGAGTTACCCGGATCGATTTCTCCCAAGCTTTCGATCGCGCTTTCCCGTATTTTCCCCTCCTGACTCGTCTGGATTAGCGCTCTGAGGATATCGATCGCTTTGGGGTTGCTCAGCCCAATTTTACCTAAACTCGCGATCGCTCCTTCTCGAATTCCCAAATCGGGACTCGTGCGTATAAGCTCTATCAGCGCGTCAATTACTCGAAGGCGATCGCTCTGTTGCAGCGCTTTTCTCGCTGCTTCTGCAATCGGCTCTCTAAACTTTACCCACTGGTGTTTCAGCTCGTCTAAATACCCGAAACCCCAACCGACTAAATTTTTAACAATCGCCTCCGCTCGGCTGCACTCTCCAAACTCTGCAAGGCAAGCTGCTGCTAGAAAATACGCCCGATATTTGTAAAAACTTTCCCAGCTATCCTCAAAATCTACCAAGGCTTTTACAAATTCTTCCTTCTGCTGTTTCGGCACGTCTTCCCGCCCCATCCACAGCAAAATTACTTCTTGCCACTGCGGCTCGAAAATGCGGTAACTGGGTGCTGCTGTTGGCAGATAGTTGCTTTTTCCTTCCCTTGCATCACTTGCCCTTTTGTGGTTCAAGAAAAAGTGCCAATCTTCAATCGCTAGGGCGGCAAAATACTCCTGAAATGTCGGATGAAAGAAAGCATAAACCGCTTCGCGGGGCTTTTCTGCGGCAACTCCTACCTGATTGAGCCAGCCCAAATTTAGGGCGAGCTGAAATAGCGGTTCTTCTGGATTTCCCAGCACTTGGCACAAGAAACTGTGGCGCAATCGAAACCGGGCATTTTTTCCGTCAATTGCCTGCATGGCTAATTTTCCCAAGCCCCGATTCAGCGCCTCGCGCTGTTGGGAGTTCGTAGGAAATCGCTCTTGTTTCCATTCGTAAATTCCCTGCACGAATTGCTCGTACAGTCCGGCTTTTGTAGCGGGCAATTCTCCTTCGCAAAATTGCCAGGTGCGGCACAGCAGCGCCAATCGCAGCGGGTTTTTCACTGCATCTCGAATCCGCCCTCTCCCAGACAGAGAGAGCGATCGCGACAAGCGCTCTCCCTGTTGTGGATGGCGTTGGAACCAGCGGCGGATGAATGCTTGCACTTGTGCGGCGCTGAAGTCCAAATTTCGATAGGTATCAAAGGCTTCGAGAGTATTTTTGCCAGCATCCCAAACATTCAACCGACAGGTGAGAATAACCCGCGCCCGCGCTACCCAGCCCGCAAGCTGGCTGGCAATTATGGCTAGGGAATGCGCCGCCATTTCATCCGCTCCATCCAAGAGCAGCCACGCCCGCCCCCGCTCGAACTGTTCGACGAAATTATCTTCGATTTCTGGCGTCACCCGCGCTTTGCGAATGGTGGCTTTCAACCAGTCTTGCAGCAAATACTCGTCAAGGTTTTTAAAGTCTTTATTTTTGCCCTGCAAGTCAGCTAAGGAAACCCAAATCGGCAGATCTTCTGTTTTCTCCAACACCCACCAGGAGATTTTCTGCAAGAGCGTGGTTTTTCCCGCGCCCGGTTCGCCAATGATGGCGATTTTTGTCTGTTGTTTGGGCTTGAGCACTTGCTCGAAAAACTCGTCGTTTTGATAGACGCGAGTCATTGGTTGGGATTCCGGCTCGTACAACTGCGAGCCTTTTTCTGGAGAAATTTCGCTGCTGCGCCTGTCTCGTTGCTTCCGCTCTACTAACTCTAAAGGAACGTAAATTTCATCGAGTTCAAAGGCAATGCCATCTGCAGCGGTTAGGGGATTGGTGGTGAGGCGTTTTTGGGATTCCAGCCTATCCCGGCAGGCTTGCCGCCAAAAATCAAGCCCTGTTTTGAGGCTGTCTTGCAGGGGCTGTGGCGGTTTGTCGGCGTAGAGGAGTTCAAAAATGGGGACGCGCCCGATTCCTTTCAAGTCGCGATCGCTGTGGTTGTGCAGCCGCAAACCCGCCACGTCAGCGGCACGCACAAACGCGGCTGTGACTTCAGACAGCAGGATTTGTCCGCCAGTTGCGATCGCTCCCACCCGTGCCGCACAATCCACTTCCTGACCGATAAAATCATCCCCATCCGGGAGAGGCGCGCCGGTGTGGATGCCAATTTTCACCTGCAGCGCTCCGAGCGGCGTGGCAATTGGATTTTGACTGTGGCTGATTTGCAGCGCTACAGCCCACTGCGCCGCTTGCACGGGATTGACAAAAACCAGAAAATATGCGTCGCCTTCTGTCTTGACTGCCCGCCCGCCGTACTCTGCCAAAGTGGTTGCGACGCGCTGCCGGTGCGGCTTGAGAATGGTGTCGAAGTAGGTGCGGTTGCGTGCGGTGATGTCGCTGCCTTCCAGGTGTTTTTTAATGGCGGTTGAACTCACCAAGTCGGTAAACACCATCGTAATCGTGTTCTCAGACATGCCAGCACTCGGGTTGCAGAAGGGGTTTTTTACAGGATACGGTTTTTCGCAGGGAGTGTGGAGAGGGCTGAGTGCTGAGTGCTGAGTGCTGAGTTAGGAGTTTTGAGTTAGGAGTTTTGAGTTAGGAGTTAAAAAAATTGTCGTCCTCAGCACTGTCCTCCCCTCTGAGCACTCAGCACTCAAAACTCAGCACTCTTTCATCACTCTGGCATACCTGGGCTTGCAAGGATTCCCCCAGCTTACTTGCCCCGCTGGAATATTGCTGAAAACGCTGCTGCGCGCGCCGATGACGGCATTTGCCCCGATTTTCACCCCTGCACCGATAAAGCAATCTGCGGCTACCCACGCGCCGTTGCCAATTTCTATCGGCGCGGTTATCAAACCAAAGGCGCGATCGCGAATGTCGTGACTGCCCGTACACAGGTAACATTTTTGCGAAATGACGCAGTGCTGCCCGATGCGGATGTTCTCAAAACTGTACAAAACGACGTCATCTCCAATCCAGCTATAATCGCCGATTTCGACTTTCCAGGGATAGGTGATTCTGGCGGTGGGGCGGATGCGCACGTCGGTGCCGAGGCGAGCGCCGAATAGTCGCAGCAACCAGTGCCGAAATCCGTAACAAAAGTGGGGGCTCAGGGGAAATGCGATCGCCTGCACGAACCACCACAACATGATAACCCAACCGGGACGCCCGCGATCGAACCAGGATTGATTGTATTCGCGCAAATCCACGAGCGGCGGTGCATCCAGCACGGGGGTTTCTCTCTGACTGGTTGTTAGTTGATTGCCCTCTGGCGGATTGGTTTCGCTTGGGGAGGCAGAAAAAGTAGAATCTGTCATGTACGCGCGTCTGGATGAGGAATTGATTTCGGCTTTTGGGCTGGAGGAGATGAAACATTCAAGTACCCGCCAAATCGGCGCAATTCGTACAGTTTTACGCCAATTTGATACTCGTACTGACTCAAAAGTCGCCCGTAAATATACCCGGCTTTTCCATCTAAAAATCCGAGTTGAATAATGTAAAATAAAATAAATCGTATGGTGGGTTTAAAGGGCAGCCAAACCCACAATTTCTTTAAAAACCGCTTGCGCTGCACGGCATCTCCGAATAAATGACCGCCAATCGTGCCGCTGTCGTCTTTTCCGGTTATAATATTGAAGTAGACTCTCGCTTCCCAGTTGGAGTAACGGTTGTGCCGTTCGATCCAGTGGTATATATCCCGAAAGTCTTCGTGAATCATGTCATTTTTGAGATACCCCACGCGCCCTTGCAAGATGACGTGTTCGTGTACTTCGTTATCGCCGGTGTTGGGAACTTCTTCGGTGCTTAAGTTTTCGTAGCGTCCTTTTTTGTGCTGGAACAAGCGCAGATTCCAGTCTGGATATTTGCCACCGTGACGAATCCAGGTGCCGAGGAATAAGACGCGACGGTTCAGGTAGTAGCCGGTGTAGTTGGGATTGGCGATCGCGACGGCAATTTCGTCCCACAGTTCCGGGGGTATGCGCTCGTCGCAATCGACGATCAGCACCCAGTCGTTGCGGAAAGGCAAGTTTTCCAGTGACCAGTTTTTCTTTTTCGGCCAGCTCCCGTTAAAATAAAATTGTACCACTTTTGCCCCGAAGCTTTCGGCAATTTCGCCGGTGCGATCGCGGCTCTGTGAATCCACCAAAAATATTTCATCTGCCCTGGCGACGCTAGTCAGACAAGCTGGCAGATTTCTCTCTTCGTCTTTGGCGGGGATGAGAACCGAGACGGGGATTTTAGAGGGTTGGGAGGTCATGGCAAGGAGGTTTAACCGAAGTTTTTGCTGTCAATCGCGAATTAGCCATTGCTCAGAGCTGGTGTTAAAGAAATTTCTTCAATAAAATATTAAACCCCAACTCTAGAGTTTTAAATTTTCCTGCCTGTACGCCGATTTAAACGGGAAGAGAAAGCCCTGGAACGCGGCACTTAAATACCCAATCTGACCGCAGGCATAGACGAAATTATCGAAGCGAACTGCTGGATCGGCGATGTATTTCACGCATTTGTAAAGCCCTCTCACTAAGCGTTCCCCTCCTCGCCCCAACTGGGGCAAACCGGCACAACCGCAGCGCTGTTCCCGGTAGCACTCGCTGATCCCCTGCCACCAGCCCCGCTGCAAAAACCACGACTTGTTGACGCGATCGGGCGCGACGTGGTGGGCCACAAGGGCTGCGGGAAGATAGGCCACCTGCCACCCCCGCCGGAGTGCAAGTTCGGTTACCTGCAGTTCTTCATTTGATAATAACTTTTTGCCGATGCGACCCAGATGTATGTCAAACCCGCCGATTTCCTCTAAAAATGAGCGGCGGATCGAGTAGTTCAATCCCCTAGGGGTCAAACCGGGCTGGTCGATGTAAACGACGTCATCGCCCAAATCGTAAGCGCCGAGGTTAGCGGCGAGTCCGGGAGAAAGCCAGGAGGGCGGGTGCAGTTCCGGTGGCCAAATCAGGGTGACTTTGCCGCCGGCGATCGCGAGACGAGGGTTGCTTTGATACTCGGAATACAAGCTACTCAGCCAGCGGCTACTGGCAACGGCATCGTCATCGAGATAGGCGAGTATTTCGCCGCCCGAGACGCGAGCGCCAGTATTGCGAGCCACAGACAGCCCGATGGTGGGCTCGTAAATGTATTTGAGATGCAGGTGGGACAGTCTTTCGGCCACGACTTGATAAGTGCGATCGCTCGAAGCATTATCTACCACCACAATTTCAAACTCCTCGAAATCCTGCGCGAGCAAACTATCAATCGCAGCGCCTAAATAGTTATCCCGATTGTGCGTGCAGATAATTGCAGAAACCCGGGTGCGTGGCATACAGTCAGTCTCCGGCAATAGCTGGGTAGTTTAGTTGATTGGCCCCTGTCAATTCTTGATAATAGATAATGGGTAATTGGGAATTAGTTTTCTGCCCCCTTATTTTGTCAGCTCCTAGCCAAAGCGAGACCGCTCTAAAGCCGATCGCCCATCCAACTACCCCGGAAAACTCCTAAAATTTGTATAAAATCAATCCTCAGTTTACCCTCAATGAACCCTTTTCCTGCAAGGTTGCTCAGTCTAGTCATTGGCCCAGCCAAGTCGGGCAAAAGTGAATGGGCCGAGGCACTGGCCGTCTCGACAGGCAAACCGGTGACCTACGCGGCTACGGCTGAACTTGACCCGGGCGATCGGGAGTGGCAAACTCGAATTGAACGACACCGCCAGCGACGCCCTGCTAATTGGACGACTGTGGAAGTACCAGAGAAACTGCCGGCAGCGATACTGGCTGCACCGGCGGGCAGTTGCCTGCTAGTCGATTCCCTGGGGACTTGGGTGGCCAATCTTTTAGAGCTAGACGATGCTATCTGGGAGCGAGTTCAGCAAGATTTCCTGCTCGGCTTGCAGCAGGCTGCTGCCGATGTGATTTTAGTGGCAGAGGAAACGGGCTGGGGTGTCGTGCCGGCTTATCCCCTCGGTCGCGCTTTCCGCGATCGCCTCGGCACCCTCGCCCGCCTGACAGGCGCGATCGCCAATCCGGTTTACCTGGTTACTGGCGGTCACGTCTTAAACCTCAGCGCTCTCGGAGAGCCTCTACCTTTTTGACAGCCGAGCCCCTACTCTCACAAAGGTTTCTATTTATTAGATTATGTAAATTTTTAAATACCGCAGGTCTTCCCTCAAAAAAGCTAAGATAAAACTAAGAAGCTTACAGCAGAATGATTTCCGCGCAGGCACTCGCGCTCTGCCCACACGCAACGATTGAAGAGAGATAATAAATCTGTCACATCATTTTAAAAAATGTGAATTTTCGTAAAGTAATGTAAAGTCACAGAGGCCCCAGTTGTCGCGCGCGGTAGGAAACAGCCGACGAGAGTGTTTCCTGAAAGAAAACAAAGACAACCGGGGAAAACACGAGAGCGAAACAAGCGCCGCTCGTGCAACCGGACTGGTGGGGAATGCAGGTTTCCAAAGCGACGGCAATCATTTTTGTGTCCAATTCGATAAACATCCCCTATGGCATCCGCAAATCAGGTCAGACAATATCTTGTATATTGGTTTCAGCTAGGCAAAAAAGTTCTGATTCGCAATGGCGAAGAAGCTTTGCTGCCGAGACCGATATTCAGGGGCGATCTGTACAGTCGCGAATTTGAAGACTGCTGGCTGAAAATCACCTCCCCCGATTCGGGGGACTGCTATTTGGATGGCACCGAAGAAACCATCGCCCAACTGCTGACCTCAGAATGGGAAATCATTCTGTGCGCGCGCTGCCCCATGCCCATACCGGTGCGGACGAAGGGAATGCCAGCCGCATCGTGCCCCTGCCACGATCTGGGGTTGTGGCCAAATACCGAGATTCCCGCACCGCGATCGGCGGTCAGCACGCAGAGACATCTCAATTCGATTCGCGATCGCTTGCTCAAAGCCACTGATCGAGAAGACGAGCGATCGGATAGCGACAGCCCAAACAGCCTGCCAGCCTTGGCAGAAGTATCACTGGAGCTGCCCGTCTGCCAGTGCCCGATCCAGATTGCATCCACGCCCAATTAGCGATCGAGCGGGCTAATCGCCAATAGCAGCCAATTCAGGGGCGTGAGGGCGGGGCACCTCGTAAGTCATAAAATCGTGAGCCATATCCGTATTAGGGAAAATCGCCCGGGCTTCTTGCAGCAAGTCGTCGAGGACGATCTCATTGCCCGGGCCATAGCGGGGGCTGAAATGGGTAATCAGCAGGTGCTTGACGCCGGCATTCAAAGCCACTTGCGCCGCCATTGTCGAAGTCGAGTGCAGGCGATCGACCGCCATCTGGGCATCGTGATGAGAGAAAGTCGCTTCGTGAATCAGCACGTCAGCCTGCCGAGACAGCTCCACCGCTCCGTCACAGTAGATCGTATCCGTGCAGTAAGCAATTTTGCGGCCCACTTGAGGCGGCCCGCAGAATTCTGCCCCATTAAAAACGCGCCCGTCCGGCAGAGTAACGATTTCGCCGCGCTTCAACTGGCCGTATATTGGGCCAGAAGGAATTCCCAGAGCCTTCGCTTTTTCCACGTCGAACTGCCCGGGACGGTCTTTTTCCGTGACGCGGTAGCCGTGAGCGGTGACGCGATGGTTGAGGCGGGAGCAACTGACCTGGTACTCCTCATCTTCAAAAACGATACCGGGCTGAATCTTGTGAACTTTAATCGGGTAAGAAAAATGGGTGTGAGAGTAGCGCTGACAGGCTTGCAGGTAGTCCGACAGCCCGGACGGACCGTAAATATCGATGCGGTGGGGATTGCCGGCGAGGCCGACACTGGCGAGCAGGCCCATCAAGCCGAAGATGTGGTCGCCGTGCATGTGGGTGATGAAAATGCGAGTGAGCTGGCTGATTTTCAGGTCGCTGCGCAAGATTTGGTGCTGGGTGCCTTCGCCGCAGTCAAACAGCCAAAATTCCGCCCGCTGCGGGAGGCGCAAGGCGACGCCGGAAACATTGCGCGATCGCGTCGGGACACCAGAGCTCGTTCCTAAAAAAGTAATCTGCACTCGCCAACCCTATTCAAATTCAGCAATCCTTACTTATAAGATTAAACTACCGACCCCGGCGAAAGCATCGTCAAACGGCAGAAAATCCGATCGCCCTCGAGACGCTGCACAGACGATAATGAAAGACTCGCCAAAAACGAGGGTCAACCTTCAGCTCTACTTCTCGGGATTTTAATTCATGCAACTGCGAACCCCCCAGCGTCGGACGAAAATTGTCGCCACCATTGGCCCTGCCACCAGCAGCCCCGAGGTATTGCGGGCGATTATTGAAGCGGGCGCTACAACCCTGCGACTGAACTTTTCTCACGGCACGCACGAGGACCACCAGCGCAGTATTCGCTTAATTCGGCAAACCTCGTTTGAACTCAACCAGCCGGTCGGCATCTTGCAAGACCTGCAGGGGCCGAAAATTCGCTTGGGGCGGTTTGAAAACGGCTCGATTTATTTGGAAAAAGGCGATCCGTTCATTTTGACCAGCCAAAAAATCACCGGCACCGAGAAAATGGCCTCGATCACTTACGAGCCCCTGGCGTCGGAAGTGCCGGAGGGCTCCACCATTCTCCTCGACGATGGCCGCGTCGAGATGCGCGTGGAAAAAGTTGACCGCGCCGCCGGCGAGCTGTACTGTCGCACGGTGGTTGCCGGGAAGCTCTCGAATAACAAGGGCGTCAATTTTCCGGGAGTGTACCTGTCCATCAAGGCGTTGACTGATAAAGACCGGCAGGATTTGCTTTTCGGTCTGGATCAGGGGGTGGACTGGGTGGCCCTGAGCTTCGTGCGCAACCCGGAAGACGTGCTGGAAATTAAAGAGATTATTTCCAATGCCGGCAAGCAGGTGCCGGTGATCGTCAAGATTGAAAAGCACGAGGCGATCGAGCAGATGGAAGCGATCCTGTCGCTCTCGAATGGGGTGATGGTGGCGCGGGGCGATTTGGGGGTGGAGGTGCCGGCAGAGGAAGTGCCGCTGTTGCAGAAGCGCCTGATCGCGATCGCCAACCGCCTGGGCATTCCGGTGATTACCGCCACCCAAATGCTAGACAGCATGGTTAGCAGTCCCCGCGCCACCCGCGCCGAAATTTCCGACGTGGCAAATGCCATTCTCGACGGCACCGATGCGGTAATGCTCTCGAATGAAACGGCGGTGGGGCAATATCCGGTGGCTGCCGTGGAAACGATGGCCAGAATCGCCGAGCGGATCGAGCAGGATCGGATTACTTGCAACGTGCCCAAGGGGGGCGGCAGCGGGCGATCGATTCCCAATGCCATCAGTCAAGGCGTCGGGCAGATTGCCGAGCAATTGGGGGCAGCGGCGATTATGACGCTGACGAAGACGGGGGCGACGGCGCGCAACGTTTCTAAATTCCGCCCGTCTACGCCCATTCTGGCGGTGACGCCTCACGTCGATGTGGCGCGACAGTTGCAGTTGGTTTGGGGGGTGAAGCCGCTGTTGGTGCTGGATTTGCCCTCAACGGCTCAGACGTTTCAGGCGGCGCTGAATGTGGCGCAGGAGAAGGATTTGCTCTCCGATGGCGATTTGGTGGTGATGACGGCGGGAACGCTGCAAGGCGTGGCCGGTTCGACGGATTTGATTAAGGTTGAGGTGGTGACGGCGGTGCTGGGCAAGGGCACTAGCATGGGCCAGGGTTCGGTCAGCGGTCGGGCGCGGGTGGCTCGTTCGGCGGCGGAGGTGGGGAATTTCAACCCGGGCGAGATTTTGGTGGCTTCTCGCACCAGTGCCGATTTTGTGGAAGCGATGCGGAAGGCGGCTGGAGTGATTACGGAGGAGGACAGCTTGACTTCTCACGCGGCGGTGATCGGGATGCGTCTGGGCGTGCCGGTGATTTTGGGGGTGAAGAATGCGACGAAGGTGATTCGGGACGGTACGATTCTGACCCTGGACATGCAGCGGGGTCTGGTTTATTCCGGGGCGATCGGATTGAATCAGTCGGAAGGGGCGCTGACGTCGTAAGTTGGGGGAGAAATAGGGGGAAAAATGGCGCGATCGCTGGTTGATCTTTTCTGGCGATCGCGTTATTATTCTTGAGTGGAGATGCCGGTGTAGCTCAGCGGTAGAGCATTCGATTCGTAATCGAACGGTCACGAGTTCAAATCTCGTCATCGGCTTTGTCTCAACAGTCCCGATCCCTCACCCGGTCTTTTGAGCCGTGCATGTAGCCGGCCATATAGTCGGGATGCTCGGACTTTAGGGATTCGTGCGTATACGCATCTCGGTATCCCTGCTGGAATTCTGGCGTATGAATATTGAGCGCCTCCTCTTCCAACGAGGGGAGGACTTGGCGCGTCTTGTTGTTGCTATTAGATGGCATGGTTGTTGTCCCCTGTGGTGGTGTGGTGGGTGACGATCGCCTGCTTGCGGCTGCACAATCGGAAAACGATTGTGTCTGAGCCCGAGGGATCGCCAGTTGAAGCCAGACGCTGCCGGTGCTGGCAACCGAGCAGACTGTTTTGATGTTTAGTTTTTAATCTTTTTGGCGATCGCCGAGCAACTCTATCTAAGGAGTCTTGACAAAACCTATTTTTTTTGATAAATTAAATTGCTTCTTCACCCTGACAACTGCACCTCCTACTCTCAGCTATTTTCTTAAGCTTATCTCTAGATTTTTACTGATAAATCTGTGCTATGCCCATAAGTAGGAACAGCTATTAGTTAGGGAGGCAAATTTATGTTCCTTAAAGAAAAAGCAACGGGCACCCTCATAGAAGTCATAAACCTCGAAGATCTCTACGATCCCTGCCGAAGTGAGATCGTGGGGCGATCGCACGCGGGCGAGGAAATGCAAGATCCCTATACCTATCCCAAATTAGATCTAATTTTTCCCTCGGGCGAAAGTCTGCCCCGCTGCTGGATAGAACCCCACTATCGCGAAATGATGGATGCCACCCCCGCAGTGACTGTCGCTTGAAACTGACACGCTCGCTCGCCCGGAAGCGTGAAGCGCTTTTATAACTCGTATCTTTTCTACTCCACTCTACTCCCTGTAGAGTCTCGCCGCACAAAAACTAGGTTTTCCTGTGGAAAATATTCAGGCGATCGCCAAAAATCTTATCGCTTGTCAGGGGGACTCTGCCTTCAGGCAAAGTCCCCCTCAAACTGCGCGCCCGCAGAACTTTTGAGATTAAACCGCCAGCGAGCCCGCTGGTGTTCCCGATAGGAAGCCCGCAAGAAGAAGGCTGCGAAGTCGGATTAGCCGGCTCTAAAGCAATAGAAGTAGGAATAATACCGGGTGGCACCTGCGGCGCGTACTCCGCCAAAATCTCGTCAATCATTTCGCCACAAACAGCCCTTAATTCCAGCTCATACAAAGATTTCAAAGGTAACTCAAACGTTTCACTTTTCATGGTTTTTTTGCGTGCATGACCTGGTACTTTCTGACTGTAGGCGAAAAACTCGAACGCAAGTTGCCAAAATGACAACTTTTTTCTCCTGACAGTTCGATGAGGAACTCCTTCCCCTGGAAGACTCTCAGCAGGTCGGATAATTCTAGAATTACAAAAGAGTAACCGTTAATTTCAAGCTGCACGCGCGAACTTGTCTTGTCGTTGCTAATTCGGCAGATTGATTGAGTAGCCAATGCAGTTCGGGAGCATCTCAGTTTTGTAGTGCGGGCCAGAAAGCCCGCGATGGGGTCATAGTTATCGGGCTTTCTGGCCCGCATTCCTGATAGTCTTTTTACAAAACTGAGATGCTCCCATGCAGTTCGCCGTTCGCGTTCCCAGCCGCTTAGGCAGGCACTCGCGGGGGCGCGATGGGAGCTGAAACGCAATCTCTTGGCGGAGGGAAGGAGCGATCGGGCACCTATTCAGTATGAGTAGGTGGGCATAATTAAACGCAATCGCACGGGAGTCTGCAGTCGGCAGGGAGCATCCCGCTAAAGTATGGGCTTGCGCATTTGCGTATAAAGCTTCACCAGTTTGTAGTAAAGATTAATTGGCTCTCCCGACTCCTTGGTGATAAGAAAAACTAATATTTTTGGTGAAAGCCTTGCAGGAAAAGCATTTTCCATGCCCCATGCCCCATGCCCCATGCCCGGAAAAGCCCGGTTTTCCACCACAAAGTCAGGAGAGCCGATTAATTCGCTTTTTCCTAGCCCTTACAGGTTTATTTACAAAAGTGAACTACTCCCAATTTAGCAAGCTTTTAAAAAAATAGGTTTTTTAAATTTTATGTTATTGATAGTCGATCGCTTATAGGCGCGACTGCCTAGGCGGGCAATTGCGCGATTTTTCCGCCGATTGCACCAACCGAATAGATAATAGTTTAGTTTTGATATTGGTAGAGCATCCTCGGCAAACTTAAACTTAATTTAGATAAAATAGCGCGGCGTAGTTTTATAAAAGATATTTCGCACTGCGACAATTAATGCTGGCTATAGATTAATTTAGTTTTTCAAACAAATCGTTAATTGTCGAGTTAAGAGGATAAATGGTCTTAGCGGCTAAAAAGCCGATTTATGTTTGACCTACCTTTTTATTGTTAAATCAGTGTTTATTTTTCAAAAAAAATTATTGGCATCTGTCTTTAGATAGTTGAAAATTTTACAGTAACTAGAAGTTACTGCCTTTCGAGATAGCCGCTTAATTTGACTGGCTATTCACTAGCCATCGAACTGAACATAAAAATTATTGAAAACTGCCAATGTATAACAGGTAAGGCTTTTCTAGAAGCAGCGCCAACTACAATCCGCCACTTATTCTAGAAAACGCAGCAGCTTGGCTCGGTCTTCTATAACCTCAGTAAGAGTCTATTTATGCTGAGTTGCCTGATTTAACGCTGTTTTTTTTAGATTAATGGAAAAATCTATAATTTTAGTCTTCTGTCGGCGAAGCTGGCGGGCGATCGCGGCTGATTTGACTCAACTGTTTTCAATGTAGACTGTTAATCTGGATTGCCAGTTCTGCTGGCTACTTCTTTTCAAAAAGTCTTCTATGAAAACCTGATTTATCAAAGATCTTATGGATGTGGCAGTCATCAAGTTCTGCTATATAGCTGATGTATAATCGCTGGTAGAGTCAGCATTAAAAAGTATGCAAGGCTGCCAAGTAAATTTATCTATACTATCGCTCAGTTTGCTGAAAATGCAACTTATTCAGTACGCTAGACGATAGAGTACAGCCCTATTTATCGAGGCAACATATCTGCCTCGGGTAGGTAGGCTTTTGACCGGGGAACTGTCAATAATAAATAGGAAAGGTGGTTGACACCTTGTTAAAACGTAAGTGAGGCTAAGAATTATGACTCGTCAAATCAACAATCCCGAATTGTTTGTGGAAATTTCCGAAGCTCAACAAGAAGCGATCGCTGGTGGCGCAGACTTTGAGCTGAGCAATACCAATTTCGCCCAACGGCTTGCCTTTTTAGGAGGACAAACTGCGTCGGGTCCTTGGGGCAGCTCTTCAAACTCCGTTGGCGGCGTTTTGCAAATCAATACTGCGGCTCAAGATTTCTTAGCCTTGGGCACGAACAATATTCCCAGCGTAGGAGGCTTGGGCAACGCACCAGCCATCGGCGGTAATGATGGTGGCACGGGGGTCGGCGGCGGCAACCTCGGCGGCGGCAACCTCGGCGGCGGCAACGCGGGTGTCGGCACTGCTATTTAACCATTGAGGGTTTACCGTTCCCTACATGCAGCCAAACGCAACATCTGAGAATTCCCTTTTCTTTTGCCGTGCGTGGCTTGCCGCCATCGCGGATTGATTCTTGCGAGCTTATTACCGGTTCTTCAAGTCTGTAAACTTGTCAGTTTAGAGTTCTTGGAATGACTGCGTGACAAGGAGCATGAAGGGAACGGTAGAACGATTATTGGCGCAACCGCTCCGCAAACAATTTGCAAGGGAGAATAATCATCATGTCACGTCAAATCAGGGCATCCGATCTGTTTGTCGCCTTGTCTGACGAGCAACAAGAGCTGGTTACAGGAAGCTTAGCGGCTGGCGCGATGCCGGTTGGCAGCAACGGCACTTTCTCGCTCAACAGCAATCAAGTCGTTCAAGCAATGACTGCGTTACAAGGCGTAAATATTACAGGTGGACAAGGAGGAACAAATGTTCTGGGCGCAGTTTCTCTGCTCGGTACGGCGGCTCAAAATTTCTATAACTCGGGCGTTGGCGGCTTTCCTGCCGCCACGGGAGCTAGCAATACAGCAGCCAGCGGCAGTAACTATACGGCAGGTGGAGCAGGCGTTCTAGGAGACGGCAGCGGTAGCTGAAGTTGGCTATTTAGAGTTGACCGATTTCTGAATGCACTCAAGCACGGCAAAAGAAAATTCACTTTCCTTTTGCCGTGCGTGGAGAAGGCGATCGCGACTAGACTTTTGATAACTTTGTCGCAGTTATTGAAGTCTAAAATGCTCTGGGCGGGCGGTGTTTCGTTCGTCGGTACTGCCGAGCGACTTCTGCGAACCTCGGACGCTGGCAGCCTTCCCAACCTAACGATTTCAGTCTGCACGTCCACCCGAACTTGAGGACGACTGAAACAGCAAACACGCAGCTTATTTGCGCGTTAGCATTTGCGCTTTTGAGCGTGCTAGCGCGCTTAATTTTCCTGAAAAACTCTGAATTTTCCCGCTGTCGAGATGACAGGCTCCCCTGGGATACTCCTGACATCGCATCCGAAGCTTCAGTTTAATTTCACTAACCCGCTTATCTCTGAAATAGATTCCAGAGCTTCCCTATTGTTGTCTATTGCTGGGCGCGATTGTTTGACGCGAATCGTCCGGCAGAACGACATCAGGGGGGAGTTTCTGGAATCCTTTCCTGTCGATAAACAAAAGGGGAAGGAGACTGATGCAGTTGGGAGAATCCCGTTTCCTCAGCTTTGCCGACGCGCTGCTCTATTAACGCACTGGTTGCCGCCGTGTCAAGGGTTAGCTCTGGCGCAGACTTGGCTTTTTTACTATTATAGCGCTTTGTTTTTGGCAGGGGATCTGTTCTTTTTGCCGTTCCTTTTCCCTGGCTCGTCGGGGAGCCTACCATTTTGGACAAAAAACCGTTTTGTTAGCGCCCCTTTCCTTTGTATGGCAGGGGCTAGGGGAAGTTAGCTTAGATTTTTGTTCGGCCAAAAACGGCAGGCTGCCTTCGCCTTTGCCGAGTTGGCAAGGGCATCCCCATATCTCTGCTATGAATTGCCAGCTTCGACTGACAAAAGACGCGATCGCTTGCAATCCTTTATTGAGCTGTGCTTGTCCTCGCAGTCAACTGGTTAATCTTCAAAGAATTATAGCAGATTTTTAAAAAGTTGCTGTTGAGTCGAAAAAAATAAGCAATCTCTTGCGCACGTTTAAGGCGATCTAGTCAGAAATGGGAGAAGAGACTGTATAGATTTGATTTCTATCAAGCTGGGCAGTTTAATAAGTAAATATTCTGTTTGTTGTCGCTCTGTAAATTGCAGAGATTGCGTAATTTTTCACGATTTTTAAAGATATACTTCTCTAGAAGGTTGCAAAGTATTCTGGACAAGTGGGGTTAATACTCGCGATATAGACTATGAATTTGTATGGGAGGAAAATGCTATCGGACTGAACAAAAAATTCCTGAAAGCTTATGTTATGGAGCCCGCTTGGCTTGCAGCGAACAATGGCTAAATCTAACTCGCCGATCTCTGTATAGTTAAGGTCGGCATCCAGGGCTTTTCTCTAACATAAGTTGTAGGTAATTCAGGCTGAGATTGCTACACGAACAAGCGTTCCTTTAGAAATGGGCAGTCAATCCTAATATTTTCAGGATTATTGACGATTATATGCCGAGCAATCGCAGCTTATTAACCTGAACTATTTGCCCTCAAAAATGTTAAGCACGAGCGGAAGCTTCTGTTTCTAGCTCTTCCCTAACTCGTTTCATTCAAAAGCGAGATTCCATAAAACTTATATTGATGTGTTAGCTACGGCAAGTTGCCTTGAGCTGATAGAGAAATTCCTCTATCAGTAGCGACTTGTTTGTATAAGCTCATACAAGATTAATTATAATTAGTATTGATGGGCTCGATATTGATATACCGGATTTAGTATTCTAAGAGTTGATTGTTTTTTGAATTTGAATAAACGAATGTCTATCTTTGGGCGGTAGCTGCGCTAGGAGCGGATTTATAATAATGTGAATGTCAGGTGATGAATACCTGAGTAAACAGTAAGTGAGGCCAAGAATTATGACTCGTCAAATCAATAACTCCGAATTGTTTGCGGAACTTTCCGAAGCTCAACAAGAAGCGATCGCTGGTGGCGCAGACTTTGAGCTGAGCAATACCAATTTCGCCCAACGGCTTGCCTTTTTAGGAGGACAAACTGCGTCGGGTCCTTGGGGCAGCTCTTCAAACTCCGTTGGCGGCGTTTTGCAAATCAATACTGCGGCTCAAGATTTCTTAGCCTTGGGCACGAACAATATTCCCAGCGTAGGAGGCTTGGGCAACGCACCAGTCATCGGCGGCGGTAATTACGGCGGCGGCAACCTCGGCGGCGGCAACCTCGGCGGCGGCAACGCTATTTAATCATTGAGGGTTTACCGTTCCCTGAATGCAGCCATGCCGCAGCATCTGAGAATTTTCGTTGCCTTTGCCGTGAGTCGCTTGCGGCGATCGCCAATTGACTCTCGAGAGCTTTTCCCAGTTCTTGAAGTCTAGAAATCTCGTCTGTTTGGAGTTCTGAGAATAGCTGCGCGCGTCCGCGAGCGGGAAAGAAGGGAACGGTAAACTCACGCTTTCCGCAATTAATCCGCAAACAATTTGTAAGTGAGGCTAAGAATTATGTCACGTCAAATCAGGGCATCTGAACTGTTTGTCGCCTTGTCTGACGAGCAACAAGCGCTGGTTACTGGCGGTCAAGGAACCGGCGGTGTCGGTCAAGGAATGGGACAGGGCAACACTAACTTTGAACTGAGCAACACCAATTTCGCTCAAGCGATCGCTCTGTTGCAAGGAACAACTGCTTCAGGTCCCCAGGGCAGCCAGTCAAACTCTTTCGGCGGCGTTTCGATCCTGACGACTGCCGCTCAAGACTTGCTAGGCTTGGGCTCTGCCAACATTCCCGGCAACGTCGGAGGTTTGGGCTCTGCGCCCGCTCTCTATTAAGAACAACATCTGCAAAAGATAAACTGAAGATCCCTGACAGGCATGTCGGCTGAGACACTTCAGTTTCATCGAAGCTCTCTGCTTACCCCTAAAATGGATTCCAGACTCTCCTGTAGTTTGCTGTGACGCGCTGTTACGATTTGACTGGCTGCGTCACGCAGAAAGAGATCGTGCAGGAGTCTCTGGAGTCTTTTCCTGAAGATAAAAAAAGGGGAAGGAGACTGATGCGATCCGCTCAACGTAAGTGAGGTCTTTGAGTGAATTCGAGCGGTCTCCTAAGTTCTCTCAAGGCGCTATATTCACGCACTTGGAAACTCATCGAAAAGGCCCACGTCTGCCGCGTACCTTTCTTTTCCCCGTGCTTTTATTATAGCGCATCGTTTTTAGTGTGCCTGACTACTTTTTTTTCGTTACGCTCACCTCGCTACTCGCACTCCGACTTGGCAAGCGCACTTTATGTCCTCTCAGATGAATGGCAAGCTTTTCCCAGTCAGTACAAGAGTGCGATGGCGTGGTGCTTTCACTCGCGCTCAGTGAAGGGATGCTTCGCTTCTGAGTCTCTACCGTTTTTCGCGTGCAACTGTTGCACTCAATCATTCTGGAACCCTTAACCTCTCTGGGTTAGAGCATTTCGCGCTATGAAGCGCTGCGCTCTTTTCTGAACTTGAGAAAGCTAAAACTCCGATACAGCAAGGGTTCCAGAATTCTCCATAACGATTGCTCGTCTTCTGCAAATGGCAGAACTTCCTTTTAATGGTTGTACGATCGATTTGCGGGTTGAATGCAGAGCTTGCTTGCTGCTTCTTTGCAGGGGCTTGGCGGTATTTCTGTGAAAAGTTTAAAAAAATGTTGCTGCCATTAGAAAAAATAGAAAAATCTTCCAGAAAATACGATTCTGATATTTGATAGCGTCTAGATGGAAGAGTCAAGGGGTAGTACCGTGAAATCTTTACGCCGCGAGGACAACAATTTATTTAATCGAGCGACTGAACCCAATCCAGATCGCCTGCATTTGCTGGAACCTAGCGAGTTTCTCCCCAGTATCGGTAAATGGACAACTATGGGGGCGGTTGTTTTAGTCGGAACATTTGTTGCTGGCGTGATGCTCGCATCAGTTCTCAAGTACAAAATCACTGTGAAAGCTCCTGCTATTATCCGACCTGCTGGAGAATTGCGCCTGGTTCAGGCTGCTGTTGAAGGAACAATTGTACAAGTTGAAGTAGAAGAAAATCAGTTGGTTGAAAAGGGACAAACGCTCGCCCGCATTGACGATTCCCGCCTTCAGACTCAAAAAAGCCAACTGCAAAACAGCCTTCAACAAAGTCAATTGCAGCTCCGTCAAGTTGACGCCCAGCTCGGCGATTTAGACGCTCATATTTTGGCTGAGACAAATTCAATAAACCGCGCAATTCTTGCAGCACGAGCGGAACTGGAGGGCATTCAGCGCGACTATGAAGACCGAAAAATTAAAGCGCAGGCTGACCTGGCACAAGCTCTAGCATCCTTGAATTTAGCCAAGGAACAGAGGGAACGGTTGCAGCGCGATAATGTATTAAAAACCACCGTGCGCGAAGCGGAAGTGGCTTTGAAGATAGCCAGGGAGCAACTGGATAGGTTGCAGCGAGAGAATGTATTAAAAGCCACTGTGGAAGAAGCGGAAGCGGCTTTGAAGCTCGCCAGGGTGCAGCGCGATCGCTTGCAGCCAATTGCGGAATCGGGAGCGATTTCTCTCTATCAATTCGAGGAACAACAGCAAGCGGTGAAGGTAGCTGAGGCGAAGCTCGAACAAACAAAAGCGGCAGTGAAAAGTCAACTGGAAGAGAAACAACTGGCGGTGAAGATGGCTGAGGCGAAGTTAGCGCAAGCGCGGGCGGCGGCTAAAGATCGACTGGGGGAAAAAGAACTCGCGGCTGAGGTGGCTGCACTTGACGTGAAAAAGGCTGAAACGGCGATCGATCCCAGCGCTGCTGCTGTGACGGCGGCAACCGAACGGATCGAGCGAGAACGGGCACGGGGAGAGGCAACTTTAGCGACTTTGAATCAAGAAAGGGAAACTTTGTTGCAGCAGCGCATCGAGCTGCAAAAACAACGCGATCGCGCCGGGAAAGAGCTGCAACAAGTAGAAAATGACCTGCAACTGACCGTAATTCGATCGCCCGTCGAAGGCACGCTGCTGCAATTGAAGCTTCGCAATCAAGGGCAGGTGGTGCAGCCGAGTGAAGCGATCGCCTATATTGCTCCTCGAAATGCTGCTGCGATCGTCAAAGCGAGAGTACAAGAGAAAGACATTGACAAAGTTAAGCCCGGGCAAAGAGTCCAGATCCAGGTTTCGGCGTGTCCCTATCCAGACTACGGCACCCTCGAAGGTACGGTGAAGGCTGTAGCGCCCGATGCCCTACCACCCGCGCCAAACGCCGCGCAAAGCGTTCCGCAGGCGGGCTACGAGGTGACAGTCGAGCCGCAACAAACTTATTTGAGCAATGGCTCTCGCCAGTGTCGCCTTCAATCTGGTATGGAAGGCAAAGCTGATATTATTTCCCGCGAAGAGACGGTGCTGAGGTTCATTCTCAGAAAAGCCAAATTGCTAACAGATTTATAACTTGATTTGCCGAAATTAACTTATCCTTAATGAATGGCCATGTTTCACCGACTCAAACCTCCTAAAAATTATCCTTGCGTTTTGCAGTCGAGCGAGGAGGACTGTGGGGCAGCGTGTCTCGTTTCAATTTGCAAGTATCACGGACGGATTTTAAGCCTGAATCACAGCCGAGAAGCGATCGGAACTGGACAGCTAGGAACGACTTTATTGGGGCTGAGGCGCGGCTCTGAATCTCTGGGTTTCAATGCCAGAGCGGTTAAAGCTTCGCCGGAGATAGCCAGCAGAATTTCAGAAGTTCCCCTGCCAGCGATTATCCACTGGAAGGGCTATCACTGGGTTGTTTTATACGGGAAGCGGGGCAAACAGTATATCATTGGCGATCCGGCGGCAGGCATCCGCTATGTCAGCGATCGCGAATTCGCCTCCTCTTGGAATGGGGTCATGCTCTTAGTCGAGCCGGATTCCGAGCGCTTTTTCGCTCAGCCCCAAGATGAATCGCTGGGTGGATTCGCGCGATTTTTGAAGCGAATCTGGCCTTATCGCGGTCTGTTATTTCAGGTTTTGCTCGTCAATATCGTGCTGGGCATACTTTCTCTCAGTTCTCCTTTTCTGATCCAAATTCTCACGGATGATGTTCTGGTTCGAGGCGATACTCAGTTGCTCGCAGTTGTGATAGTGGCTGTTGTGGCGATGAGTTTATTTAGCGGCAGCTTGCAACTGGTGCAATCCACGGCGATCGCTCACTTTACCCAGCGGATGCAGTTGGGGTTTATTTTGGAATTCGGGCGAAAAATTTTACATTTACCTTTAAATTACTACGAATCACGCCGCAGTGGTGAAATCGTCAGCAGGTTGCGCGACATTAATGAAATTAACCAGTTTGTCTCTCAAATTGTCGTTCTTCTCCCCAGCCAATTTTTCGTATCAGTTGTTTCTTTTTGCTTGATGCTATTCTATAGCTGGAAGCTGACTCTGGCGGTTCTTGTCATTGCCGGATTGATGACGCTAAGCACTCTGCCTTTCTTGCCAATCTTGCAGCAAAAGACTCGCAGCTTATTAGTGTTGTCGGCAGAGAATCAAGGCGTATTAGTCGAAACATTTAAGGGTGCAATGGTTCTCAAAACCACGAATTCTGCGCCGCAGTTTTGGGAGGAATTGCAAAGTCGGTTCGGTCGCCTCGCCAATTTATCATTCAGCACGATTCAACTGGGAATTTTTAACGGCACCTTATCGAAATTCGTGGCGAGCATCGGCGGCATTGCTTTATTTGCCTTGGGAAGCATTCTGGTGATTAATCGGGAATTAACTATCGGTCAAATGCTGGCATTTAACGCCATGCAGGGCAATGTGTTGCTCTTAATTGGCTCGTTAATTGGCTTGACGGATGAATATTTTCGCTCCCAAATAGCAGTCAGTCGCCTTCTAGAAGTTATCGACGCTACGCCGGAAAATATCGGAAGTGAGAAAAAGCCTTTGGCTCCTATTGCTGGCGATGCTGACATTCGCTGTTCTCACCTCACCTTCCATCACGCGGGGCGGCTTGACTTGCTAGAGGATTTTTCTGTCAAGCTGCCCGGAGGAAAAGCGATCGCCTTGATTGGCAAGTCGGGCTGCGGAAAAAGTACGCTGGCTAAATTGATAGCAGGCTTGTATGAGCCCCAGTCTGGCAATATTCGCATAGGTTTTTACAACATACAAGACCTTTCTCTGGATTGCCTGCGGCAACAAGTGGTTTACGTTCCCCAAGAGCCTCATTTTTGGAGTCGCTCGATTTTGGAAAATTTCCGCTTGGGAACGCCGGACATTTCATTCGAGGAAATTGTCAGGGCTTGTCAGATCGCTGATGCAGATGATTTTATCAGCCAACTTCCCAATAAGTATCAAACTGTTTTAGGGGAATTTGGCGCGAATCTTTCTGGAGGACAGCGGCAGAGATTGGCGATCGCGCGAGGTATCCTCACCGATCCGCCGATCCTGATTTTGGATGAAGCCACCGCCGGACTCGATCCGGTGAGCGAAGCTCAAGTGCTAGATCGGCTTTTGGAATCTCGCCAAGGCAGAACTACGATTCTGATCAGCCACCGCCCCAGCGCGATCGAACGCGCTGACTGGATCGTGCTATTAGATAAAGGGCAAGTGCAACTGCAAGGCACGCTAGAGACTTTTCACTCTCTTCCCGGAGAACACTTAAAGTTTTTATCGATGTGAGGTAATACTATGTCTGACAACATGCAACCTAAAAACGCTGATTTTCTCGCGGACTTGTCCGAAGCAGAACAGGAAAGTCTGGCTGCTGGTCGCCTGCAGCCCATCGGTGACTACTTTTTCTTCCAGAAAACTGATATCGATACGTTTGCTGACAATCAATACAATTTTGCCAACCGACGTTCTGCCGCGCAAAAAACCGGATATCGCTTGTCGCAAATCACTCTGGCATTTGGATCGGGTTCCTCCGATAACGAGCAAGCGTCTCAACGGTTTAACTTTATTTTCAATCTTTTGAACTGGCTGTTTGGCGGATAAACGCCGCAGGTGGCGGAGCGATCGCTTTCCCTAAACGCGATCGCTTCTCCTCTCTTCCTTTACCTGGAATGGCGGTTTTCTCGGTACAGGCGCAGGGCGTGCGCTCCTGCTGGTGTCGCCCTCAGTTCTCGAATGACTGCCGCCATCTCCCTCGGCAGTTCCTCAAGTGCCAGGGGTTTTATGGGGTGCTCTGGCGGCAGTAAAATCGGAGCAGCCAGGGCGGCAAAGGTGATGTCTGCTGCCGATAATTCATTTCCTACTAAGTAGGAGCGCCCCTCTGTCAAGCGATCGCTGACTGTCTGGAAAATTTCCCTAATCCCTTGCAGGGCATTCTCGGCAGAGGCGGCGTTAATCTTATAGGCTTTGCGGACGAAATGGACAAGAAAAGGAAAAGCGATCGCCAGCCCGAATTGTTCCCACAATGGCGTTCCTTTGCTCCAGACTCTCTGCATCCATTCCCGCTCATCCAAGCGATGAAAATATACCCAAGATCGCGTATAAACGCCCAATTTTGTGTCAAATAATTCCTCCAGTTTCTCCACCTCTCGGCGCATTTCCGGCTCTTTCGGATAGAGACGGCGCTCTGTTGGCGTTACGGTATCGAGGTAGTGCAAAATTTCGGTTGAGTCTTCAAACGCTCCCGCTCCTGTAACGAGAACCGGTACGCTCTGCCCTCCGTGAGGGCGGGTGGCTAAACGGTGAAAAACGGGCGCGTGCCTGTCTTCAATATAAGGAATCTCCAGCCATTCCAGCGCCCATCGCGCCTTCTCGCAATAGTGACTAATAGGAATTGTTATCAGGGAAACTACCGATTTTTTTGCCGCCGTGTTGTGAATCATAAAACTAAGGTTGGGTAAGGTAAAATGAAAAATTTTAAAAGGCTAGTGATTCTCTCCCGATCTATTTTTAAGACCGACCGATTTGTTTAAAATTAAAAAAATATTAGCACGAGTAAACCTACGCTGTCAAGAGGCTGTCGAGATATTTTTCCAAGTGTGCCACGGCTCTTTCTAGATGAAGGGAATCGCCATAAAGTTTACTCATCATTATGGCTCCCTCCAGGGTAGAAATTAGAATGGTTGCTACTTCATCAGCATCTAAAGTGCCCTGAATTTCGCCTCTGGCAATGCCTTTGGTAATAATTTTTGCAATCAGCGATCGCCACGCATCCATAGCAGCTTGCACGCGCAGGCGCAAAGCGGGATGGGCGTCATCACTTTCGATCGCCGTGTTGAGAATCGGGCAGCCCCCCGGCAGCGGCGGCGATTCCGCATAACTGCGAAAAACTGATAAAATTGCTTTCAGGCGAGCGCTCGCTTGCCGATGTCCTTTCAGCGCCAAAATTAAGCGATCGCTGACGCACTTTGCAGCAAAATCAAACGCCTGCAAGGCTAACTCGTCCTTGCTCTTAAAGTGATTGTAAATCCCTCCTTTCTGCAAGCCCGTCACCCGCATGATATCCGACATCGACGAGCCGGAGTAGCCGTACTGGTTGAACAGTACAGCAGCTTCCTGAATAATTTTTTCTCTGGTTTCTCGCGCTTTTGACATCTCTAGGAAAAAAATAACCGACCGAAAGGTCTGTATAGGGAGCATAGCAGAGGCAGCAGGGAATTGCAAGCGCGCGAAAGGCGCTGTTCGCGGCGGTTCGCCGCGAACCCCTCGCCTGATTTATTAAGAACACTTAAAAAACAGCGCGAACTGCGCCATACGTTCTAGAATGTCAGTCACCTATCAGAGCGTCGAGGCGATCGCCCCATGTCCCTACCGAATATCAGCGAAGCCAGCATCCGCCACCAAACCACCGCCCAATCCTTCCAGCGGGGCGAAGCCTACTATCGAGACGGGCACGTCGCCAGCGTCACCCAGCGCGGCAACATCCTCCAAGCCGAAGTAGAAGGCAGCCAAGCGCTCCCCTATCGCGTGACGCTGAGTTTTGACAGCGGGGGATTTACCGCCGTTGGCTGTACTTGCCCTTATGAGGGTGAGGGGTGGTGCAAGCACGTTGTCGCAGCGATGTTGGTTAGGCTGCACCAGCCGGAAACCATAGAGAAGCGCCCGACGCTGGAGCAATTGCTCGATCGCTTAGATCACTTGCAAACCCAACGGCTCGTGCAAACTTTGGTGAAGCAACGCCCGGAACTGATCGAAGAGATTGACTGCTACGTTAACTTGACGCTTGCCACAGCGCCGCAAAAACAGCCCGCCAAACCTCCGCGCCGCACCACAGTCGATCCGGCTCCCTTCCGCCGTCAGGTGCGGCAAATTATCAAAAATGCCGTCCGCTACTGGGAAGATGGCTGGGGAGAAGACGATCCGCTGGCCGACGATATCTTACCCCTGATTGAGCAAGCGCAGGAATTTACCGAGCAAGGCGACGCGCATAATGCGCTCGTTATCCTAGAAGCAATTAGTGCCGCGTGCGCGCAAGATTGGGATGACGTTGAGGACTATGGCGCCGATCCCGGCGATGTGGCTTCCGCACTGGATGAAGCGTGGACGAAAGCGATTCTACTCGCCGAACTTTCCGAGGGGGAAAAAGTCGATCTGCAAGTCAATTTAGAAAGTTGGCAGGATGAATGGGGTGCTGATTTTTCCATGAGTTTAGAGGCACTGCGCCAAGGTTGGGACTATCCGCCGCTCGTTCGCGTGCTGCAAGGAAATGTTACAGAAGAAGGGATTTGGGAAGGCGAACCGCCTAACTTTGCTGACGATTTGGCGCTGATTCGGCTGCGAATACTGGAAAGTCAGGAACGCTATCAGGAATATTTGTATCTGGCGGAAGCGGAAGAGCAAACTAGACATTTCCTGAGGATGTTAGCGAGGTTGGGGCGGATTGCGGAAGCAATGGAAGCCGCTAAAAGCCAAAGGATTTCGATGGATGACGGGTTTGCGCTCGCGAAAACGCTGCGGGAACAGGGGGCAGTGCAGCAGGCGCTAGAAATTGCGCAATTGGCGTTAAAGGTGCCGGAACACGGCTGTTACGAGTTGGCGAGTTGGACGAGCGAACTAGCGGAGGGATTGGGCGATCGCGCTGCGGCGATCAATGCCAGAACGATCGCTTTTAAAGACAGATTTTCTTTCAAAGATTATCGCAAGGTTGAAGATTTGGCGGGAGAAAATTGGTCGGAGATTAAGCAAGAGCTGTTAAAAATGCTCAGAACTTACAAAGGTTGGGGATTCGATGAAGCCAAAGTGGATATATTTTTACACGAAGGGTTAATCGACGACGCGATCGCTACAGCCACCAACATCTTTTACGATATGAAGCTAGTGCATCGCGTGATGGAGGTAGCGATCGCGCACAATCCCGACTGGGTGATTAAAAATGCCATTCACCGGGCTGGAGAGATTATCGAACAAGGCAAAGCGCAAGATTATGACGCTGCGGTTGACTGGCTGAAAAAAGCCCGCGCTGCTTACTTGCACGCGGGGCGGCAGCCAGAGTGGGCAGCTTACCGGGCAAAATTAGTGCAAAATCACGGGCGAAAATATAAACTGATGGGATTGATAAAAAACGCGGGCTTATCATAGGAGAAGAGAGCGTGTCCGATAGTGCGATCGAGAACATCTACAACTTTCTAAAACTCTCCGATTCAGTTGCCACGGCGGGGCAGCCGACAGAATCCCAATTTTCGGAAATTCGAGAGGCGGGATACGAAGTCACTGTCAATCTGGCTTTGCCAGAATCCCCCAATGCCCTGCCGCACGAACAAAAAATCGTTGAAGAAAGCGGGATGCAGTACGTTCACATTCCCGTGATTTGGGAAAGCCCCACTCTGGAAAACCTCGATCGCTTCTTTGCGGCGATGCAAGCGAATGACGGGAAAAAGATTTTCGTTCACTGCGCGGCGAATATGAGAGTTTCCGCTTTTTTGTACCTGTATCGTTTAATACTAAGTTGGCTAAGATAGTATTATACTATTAGAGAAAAACATCAGGAG